>JAJEEM010000064.1 GCA_022820995.1 Gemmatimonadota bacterium
GCCGAGCTCGCGACCAGAGGTCGCTCGGTTCGAACCCACGAGGGCAGGCATCTTCGACCTGCCTCGTGGGAAACTGCTATAACGGACGGGGTGGGATTGGCTTCCTCCCGCTACGCGGGACTCGCCGAGCTCGCGACCAGAGGTCGCTCGGTTCGAACCCACGAGGGCAGGCATCTTCGACCTGCCTCGTGGGAAACTGCTATAACGGACGGGGTGGGATTCGAACCCACGAGGCAGGGTTGCTGCCCACACGCTCTCCAGGCGTGCGCCTTAGTCCGCTCGGCCACCCGTCCGGAAGCCCCCGGGGTGAGGCCGGAGGTAGAGAGGCGGAGGGGGTGGGATTGGCTCGAGACTCTTTCGAGCCGTCCACACCTTCCTTCCGAGGCGGAGGGGGTGGGATTCGAACCCACGAGACTCTTTCGAGTCAACGCCTTAGCAGGGCGCCGCCTTAAGCCACTCGGCCACCCCTCCGCAGGGTCCTGCTGTCCTGATTGGCCCGCCAGGACTCGAACCTGGAATCTTCTGGTCCAGAGCCAGACGTGTTGCCAATTCCACCACGGGCCACCGTCCCAATGGGTTGGGCCGTCGATAATACTTGAGGGGGGTCGGCGCTTCAAGCTAGTCCCGGGGCGCGGAAGCTTCGCGGAGCTTGCGGAGGCGCTCTACTTCGTCGGCCGCCTTTCTGATCGTCGGGAAACCGTCTCCGGAGCGCGAGGCGTCGCTGTCTCCCAACGGAACGACGTACCAGCGGTCCGCGCGATCGTCGGACCGATCCATGTAGTGGCCGCGCTCGAGCCTGAATCCATCGAGTTCCGCCCGGAAGCGGAGCGCCCTCACGACCACACCGGGGTCGAAGCCGGCTTTAGACATGATCCCTGCGCGGAGCCGGAGTCCATGGACCCATTCTCGATTCGCGCCTCGCGCGACTTTCGGATGAATGGTCCTTCCGGCAGTCAGTAGTCATAGTATACGGTTCATTTTCCGAATAGTCGGCCGGATGCAATCTGTTCTTCACGATCCCGACAACTCCGTAGCGGGGGACGGCAGAGACTTCCTCAATTTAGGGAGGTATGCGCGCATGGGCTACATCCTCCCGGGGCGTGACGGCCCGTAAGAAGCGGATCCGCTGCGACCACGCTCGGGCCGGTCCGTGCCGGACAGGTAGGCGCGGAGCCGGTCGATCTCTTCGGGAGGGAGGAGTGTAATCGGCACCGCCGGAGCCGTTCCGCCGGCACACCGGGACATCGGAACGAGGCGGTCATGAAAGATGATCGTTGCCGCGGTCACGGCTCGCCGCGCGGCCTGCGCGTCGAGGTACGGGTCGAGGGCCTTGAAGTGGATTCCGAGCGCGAAGTCCCTGGCGGCGAGTTCTGCGGCGAAGACGCGCACGGTCTCGCTGCCGGAGAGAAGCACGACGAATCCGCGGCGTATTCGGCGGCGGACGAGTTCGCGTTCGCGGGTGCCCCCGGCGAGCGAAATCGGCACGCACTCGACGGTGCCGGTTCGGCGCATCCGTGACAGCAACTCACGCCGCAGGATCACCGGGGCGTCTTCCGGCAGCTTGCGTGCGGAGTCGACGGCGTGAACGACGAATCCGCACGCATCTTCCAGTTCCGCGGCGAGCACGGCCCGCAACCCCGGACGAGGTTCGCACAGCATCACGGAACGCGGATCCGGGCGCCGCGCCCGATGCACGATCCGCTCCAGTTCGTTGAGCAACCGCCAACGGGAGAAGCCCCCCGCGTGTGCGCGCCTCAGCAGATCCAGCGCCGCCGTCCTCGGCGCCACCTCCACGCCGGACGGTGGGCGGAGCGGTCGCGGGCGCATCGATGCGCGGGGGCGCTGTCCCTTCCCGAGTTCGATGAGGTTCCTTTCCCTGAGTCGCGCGAGCGCGGCCCCGACCGTCCCCCGGTCGACGCCGAGCCGACGCGCCAGGTCCCGGGACGACGGAAGCGGGGCCCCGGGCCGCACGTGTCCGTCCCGAATCCCGGCCTCCAGATCCGCCGCGAGCTGCCGGCGGAGCGGTATGTCGTGATCCCGCGACAGCGGTGAGAGTCCGCATCGACGCGTCATGTGTCCGAGCCTCCGTACCCCGGGGTCCCCTGTGCCGGCGCTTGTCGACGGGAGTATGGGGACGGGCTCTCAACGGGGGATCAAATCGCCGGCTTTCTGCGAAGGGCCGCGAGGAAGTCGCCCACGGCACGCGTATTCAGGACGTGTTCCGGGGTGAGCCACGCGCGGCGCGCCTGTTCGATGCCGTAGTGCGCCAGGTCCAGATCGTCCGGCCGGTGCGCGTCGGTCGCGACCACGACGGGTACGCCCAGTTCGCGCGCGCGCCAGAGGTGGCTGTCCTTCAGGTCCAGGCGGTGGGGGTGCGAGTTGACTTCGACGGCGACGCCGAACTCGGCGCAGGCGTGCAGAATCTCGTCGATGTCCACGTCGATCGGGCCGCGGCGGTTGATGATCCTTCCGGTCGGGTGCCCGAAGATCATCGAGCGGGAGTGTGCGAGCGCCTTCAGGACGCGTGACGTCTGCTGCGCCCGCTCCATTCCGAAGAAGGAATGAACCGAGATGATCACGACGTCGAGTTGATCGAGCATCTCGTCCTCGAGGTCCAGCGATCCGTCGCGGAGGATGTCGACTTCCATCCCGCGCAGGATCCGGATCTCGGGGTGCGCGGCCTGCACTTCCGCGATCTCCTCCCACTGGCGTCGAAGCTTGGCGGCATCGAGACCCTCGACCATCGCCAGCGCTTTCGAGTGGTCGGTGATCGCCATGTACTCGTAGCCGCGCGCCACGCACGCCCTGACCATCTCCTCCAGGGAAACGCGGCCATCGGACCAGGTGCTGTGCATGTGGACATCCCCGCGCAGGTCGGCGCTCTCGACCAGCCGAGGCAACTCCCCGGCGTCGGAAGCCGGGAACTCTCCCCGGTCGCGCCGTATCTCCGGCGGAAGCCATGAGAGATCGAGTGCCCGGTAGACCTCCTCTTCCGTCGCTCCCGCCACCATCTCTCCCTCGGAGGCGATGCCCCGCTCGCCGAGCGTGTCGCCGAGAGACTCCTCGGGGATCGTGAACACGCCGTACTCGGAAACCCTGAGTTTTCGTTCGAGTGCGCGGCGTCGCAGGCGAATGTTGTGTTCCTTCGACCCGGTGAAATAGATGAGCGCGGCTCCCCAGCTCTCGGGCGGTACGACCCGGAGGTCGATCTGCAACCCGCTGCGGAGACGCACCGAGGTCTTCGTTCCGCCGGCCCCGATCACGCTCTCCACGCCGGAGAACCCGCTGAGGGCGTCGGAAGCGGCGCGCGCGTCGTCGGCGAGGACCAGGATGTCGATGTCGCCGACCGTCTCCCTCCGGCGTCGATAGCTCCCCGCGACTTCCAGGCGGGTGATGCCGGGTATCGCCTGCAGGTGTTCGATCAACGGCGGCAGAAGCTCGTCGACCTCTCCGAGGCGGAAGCGGGTCGTGTTCGTGCGATAGTTGCGAATGCCGCGGAGGATCCGGTCCTGCGTCTTGAGCCCGAAACCGGGCAGTTCCGCCACGCGCCCCTCGCTCGCGACCTCCTCCAGATCGTCGATCGATTCGACGCCCAGTTCGTCCCACAGCTTGCGCGCCTTCCTGGGGCCGACTCCGGGGAGCCGCATCAACTCGACGAGCCCCGGCGGGATCTCGGCCGCCATCTCCTCGAGCATCGCGAGGCGCCCGCTTTCCACGAGTTCGCGAATGTTCTCCGCCATCCCTTTGCCGATCGACGGCAGCTCGGTGAGGTCGGCGCCCTGCTCGACCAGTTTGCGCAGGGGGGATGCGTGCGCGTTGATCGTGCGGACCGCATTGCGGTAGGCGCGGACGCGGAACGGGTTCGCCTGCTGGATCTCGAGCAGATCGGCCACCTCGTTCAGGACGCGGACGATCTCGATGTTCTCCATCAGGGCGCGTCGGTTTCGGGAGCGTCGGTTTCGGGAGCGTCGCCGGCTGCCCCGGGTGCGGGCACGTCCTCGGGCGGGGAGAGGGCGTCGGGTCCGCCGCTCAGGAGTTCGAAGAGACCCGCCTCATCCAGAGTCTCGACGCCGAGCGTCTCCGCCCGCTCCAGCTTGCGGCCGGGGTTCTCGCCCGCGACGACGTAGCTTGTCTGTTTGCTCACCGATGACGTGACCTTCGCGCCCAGGGCCTCGAGCTTCTTCGCGGCCTCGGAGCGGCTCATGGACTCGAGCCCGCCGGTGAGGACGATGCGGAGTCCGGCCAGGGTGTCGCCCGCGCGCGGCGGGGGGACGGGCTCGATCCACGAACGCAGTTCGTCCACGACCGCCGACACCTCGGGGCGGGCCAGAAAGGCGGTAATCTGCTCCGCCATCCTGGGTCCGATCCCGTCCACTTCCTGAAGCGCCTCCCCCGCGGGCGCCTCCTCCCCCGCGGGCGCCTCCTCCCTCGGTGCCGCCGCTTCCCGGAACGCTTCGAAGGAGAGGAAGTGCGATGCGAGTTCCCGCGCCACGGTCACCCCGATCTCGGGGATCCCGAGGCCGTAGATGAAGCGCGCGAGTTCGGTCGTCCGCGCTTCGGAGATCGCCGTGACGAGGTTCGTGGCGGACCTCTCGGCGAAGCCCTCCAGTTCCATGAGCTTCGCCGCCTCGAGTTCGAACAGTTCGGGGACGCGGCCGATCACGCCCTGCCGGACGAGGAGGTTCGCGGTTTCTTCTCCCAGTCCTTCGATGTCGAGGGCATGCCGCGACCCGAGATGTTGAATCCGCCCGGCCAGCTGCGCGGGGCAGGCGAACAGGTTCGGGCAGAACGTGTAGGGGCCGCGTGGCTCCAGGAGGGTCCCGCACGAGGGACACTCGCCGGGCATGACCCACGGTTCCGCGCGCTCGCGGCCCGGCTCCTCGATCCGCTCCAGGACCTGTGGAATCACATCCCCCGCCCTCTGCACCCGCACCCGGTCCCCCTCGCGAATGTCCTTGCGAGCGACCTCTTCCCGGTTGTGCAGGTTCGCACGGCTCACCGTCACGCCGCCCAGCTCCACCGGCCGCATGAAGGCGATGGGGGTCACGACGCCGGTCCTCCCCACGCTGGGGAAGATGTGAAGGAGCCGGGTGACCTCCTTCCGCGGCGGGAACTTGAATGCGAACGCCCAGCGCGGGTGGTGCGAGGTCTCGCCGACTTCGTCGCGCGCGGCGATGTCGTCGAGTTTGATGACGATGCCGTCGATCTCGTACTCGAGGTCGTCGCGGCCCTCCTCGATCTCCGCCTGGAACGCGAGGATCTCTCCGACGTCGGCCGCGGGCCGGCAGCGCTCGTTCACGGGCAGCCCCCACTCCCGCAGCGCCTCGAGCGTCGCGCGCTGGGTAGGGGGCGGCCGCCCGTCGATCGCGAGGATGTCGTAGACGTAGATATCCAGGGGGCGCGCGGCGGTGATGCGCGGGTCGAGTTGCCGCAGCGATCCGGCCGCCGCGTTGCGCGGGTTCGCGAACGGAGGGCGGTCGCTCTCGAGAAGCCGGGCGTTCAGCGCCTCGAAATCACCCACCCTCATGATGACTTCGGCCCGCAACGCCAGGAGCGGCGGCACCGCGCGATCCGCGGCCCGCAGCCGGAGGGGTACCGAATGGATCGTGCGGATGTTCCCGGTCACGCCTTCGCCGCGCACTCCGTCTCCCCGGGTTACGGCCCGCGAGAGCCTGCCGGATTCGTAGACGAGTTCGATCGAGGCGCCGTCCAGCTTCGGCTCGACGACGTATCCGATGTCATCTCCGAGCGCCTTGCGCATCCGTTCGTCGAACCTTTCGAGCGGCTGCACGTCGGCGGATGAATCGAGGCTGAGCATCGGCGCGGTGTGCTCGATCGTCTCGAAGGCATCGAGTGGCTCCGCCCCCACGCGCTGGGTCGGCGAATCGGGGGTGACGAGCTCCGGGTGCGACGCCTCCAGGGCCTTCAGTTCGCGGAACAGTTCGTCGAACCGTCCGTCGGAGATCTCGGGCTGATTGCGGACGTAGTAGAGATACGAATGGTGCCGCAGCGCCCTGCGCAGTTCCCGGGCCCGTCGCTCGGGCCCGCCGTGACTCGATTCGCTCATGGCGCGGAAGCTATCCGGGCCGCCACCGCGGAAACAGAATCGTGGCGGATGGCGTCAGAAGGTGACTCCCAGCTGGGCTCCCGCGATCAGGTAACTGTCCTCGGCGGTCGTGAACACGACGTACGGCCGGACGTGAATGCTGCCGATCTCGACCGTGACGCCGCCGCGGATGACGGGGCTGACTTCCCTGTCCCCCTCCACGATGTCGTCGTAGAGCCGGTCGACCGAGTAGTTCTCGATGCTCACGGTCGCCGAGGGGATGATTGCGAGGCCGGAGCCGGGCGCGCCGAAGCGTTGCCCCACGGCGACACCGACCCCGTAAACGGTCTCGCTCCTGTCGGGGAGATCGTTCGCGTTCCTCCACAGCACGCCGCCAATCCCCACGGTGGCGACGGGACAAACCGACAGCACGGGCAGCGGAAGTTTGAGGGCGACGCTCGCGCGCGCGTCTTCGAAGTCGAACTCCTGATCGAACTCGTCCGCGCGGGAGAACTTCAGGTAATGACCCGTCGCGGCCACCGGGCCCAGATCGAACCCGGCGGCTCCTCCGAGGCCTCTGACATCTTCCGATGATTCGCGCCACACGGCGCCCGAGCCGCTGAGGAACCCGCTGCCGCTGAAGCCGAGGCAGGCCTGCGCCTCGAGCGCGGCCGGCGCCGCGGCCAGAGGCAGGACGAGCCAGACGAATCGGCGAGTCGGGGCTGCCATGTTCATGCTCCGCTCCAATCGTCGTATGTCACTGACGTAGCACTCCGTTGGCGTAGTACTCCGTTGGCCCGGATCGAGTTTCTCATGGCTGCGGCGGGCTCCCGGCCTCGCGCAGCGCGTCGAGTTGCGGAGCGGTCTCCTCCAGCGTGGCGTCCAGCCGGGCCGATGCAGCCTCGGCCTCCGCGCGGATCTGCTCCAGTCGCCGCCGGTGATCATCCGACGGCCCCGTCAGTGAGCCGGTCGTCGACACCCCGCCGTCGAACTTGCCGCGCAGGCCGGTCCACCAGTTGCGGATGTCACCATTGATCGAGCGCCACTCGTCGGCGAGTTCCTCGATCTCGCCCACCAGTTCGCGCGCCCGTTCGAGATCCTCGGCGGCAACCCCCTCCCCGCCTTCCAGCACCTCAAGCACGTCCGAAGCCCGGCGCTCCAGGTCGTACGCCTCGATACCCCGTTCGTAGGCCAACCGCTGCAAGTCGAACAGGTCCATCGTGAACTCGTAGCGAGCCAGTCGCTCCTCGGCGGACACCGGCAGCTCGGGGTCGGGACGGACCTCCAGCGACTGCTCGCGCGTCTCGCCTCCGGCGGTCAGACGCACCGTGAACGTCCCCGCCAGGACCAGCGGACCCTCGGGGCCCGCGTCCAGGCTCGGCACCTCGTACCGGGTCGTGTCGTGCGGCAGCGGATCGTGCCGCAGATCCCACGTGACCCGGTTGAGCCCGGCCGCGCCCGGGCCCTCGAGCCGCCGGATTTCCCGTCCGGCCTGATCCAGCACGTCGATCGTGACGCCACCCGGCATCTCCGCGGAGAGCCGGTAGTCGAGGTTCGCGCCGAAAGCGGGGTTTTCCGCGCGGAACGTTCCCTGCCCCATCGAGGGCACGTCGTTCCGGTACAGGAAGAGGGTCGCCGGGCGCGGGGCGAACAACTGCTGGTCATCTCCGGGCGCGGCCGACCCCTGAGACAGCGGCGTGATGTCGTCGAGAATCCAGATGGCCCGGCCGTGCGTGCCGAGGACGATGTCGTTCTCGCGCGGGTGAATCTCGACGTCGTCGACCGGAACGGCGGGGAGGCCCGAGCCGAGCGCGGCCCAAGTCGCTCCCCGGTCCACGGAGGCGAAAGCGCCGTTCTCCGCGCCGACGATGAGCAGGTCCGGATTCTCCGGGTGTTCGCGAATCACGTTCACGCTCGCCATGCCGCCGCCCGTCGCCCGTCCCGTGGCCGTCACCGCCACCGCCCCGTTCAGCCCATCCGCGAGCGACCGCCAGCTCTCCCCGTAGTCCTCCGTCACCACGGCGAGCGGCCGGTAGTCGTCGTCCCAGTGCCCGTCCAGGCTCACGTACGCGCGGCCCGCTTCCGCGTGCGAAGCCTCGACCCAGCTCACGTAGTACGGGAAGGGGAGCCCCGCCGCCGCGGCCACCCGCTCGGTCAGATCCGCCCAGTTCGCCCCATCGTCGCGGCTCACGCGCACCGAGCCGTCGTCCGCCCCGATCCACAGCACCCCCGCCTCGACCGGCGACTCCGCCACGGCCGTGATCTCCCCGTAGCCGGAGGCGCCATCGTGCTTCGAGAGCGTCGTCGAGTCCGGACGCGCGCCCATCAGCTCCAGGCTGTCCTGGTGAATCTGGCGGGTGAGATCCTCCGTCGCGCGCCAGCTCTCCCCGCGGTCGTCCGAGACGAAGAGCCGGTTGCCGCCCAGATAGACCCGGTTCGCGTCGTGCGGGGACACCAGAATCGGCGACTTCCAGTCGAAGCGATACGAGACCGTCGTGTCCGGCGGGAAGGGTTTGAGCGCCTTCCGGTCTCCGGTGGCGAGGTTCACGCGCACGATCCCGGCGTTCTGCGACGTGACGTAGACGGTGCCGGGATCCGACCAGTCCGTCTCCGCGTACATCCCGTCGCCGTAGTCGAGGACCTGCCAGTCGCGGTTCATGATCCCCTGGTAGCGGCGCGTCCGGCTCGGGCCCCGGTAGGAGTTGTTGTCCTGCAGTCCCCCGTAGACGTTGTACGGGTCCGCCAGGTCCAGGTCGATGTCGTAGAACTGGGCGATGGGGATATTCCCGATGAACGTCCAGTTGTCGCCGTCGTCCCACGTCGAGTAGAGCCCCCCGTCGTTCCCGAGGATCATGTGACGCGAGTCCTCGGGGTCGATCCACAGGTCGTGGTGGTCCACGTGGACGCCGGTGTTGTATTCGATCTCCATGGGCAGCGCCTCAAAGCTGTCGCCGCCGTCCTCCGAACGGTGCAGGCTCCCCGCCACGAGCCACACACGCTCTTCGTCGTTGGGGTCGATCCGGAGCTGGCTGTAGTACATCGGACGCTGGTTCAGTTCGTTCACGCGCGTCCACGTCTCTCCGTGGTCGCGGGACTTGAAGATCCCGCCCTCCTCGGCCTCCACCACGGCCATCACCAGGGCCGGATCACGACCGGAGACGGCGAGCCCGATCCGTCCCTTGTCTCCCGCGGGCAGGCCCTCGGTCACCTTGTGCCACGAGTCGCCGCCGTCCGTCGACCTGTAGATGCCGCTCCCCGGCCCGCCGCCCGAGAACCCCCACGCGCGCCGCCGCCGCTGGTACGCGGCCACGTAGATGACGGATGGATCCGCCGGGTTGAGGGCGAGGTCCACGAACCCCGTGTCGTCGTCGATGTGGAGGACCTTCGTCCACGTCTCGCCGCGATCCGTCGTCCGGTACACGCCGCGCTCGGGGTTGGGGCCGAACAGGTGCCCCAGCGCCGCCACCCACACGATGTCGGGGTTCGTGGGGTGGACGGCGATGCGCCCGATGTGCCGGGCCTCCTCCAGCCCCGTGAGCCGCCACGTCTTGCCGCCGTCCGAGGAGTGATACACGCCCTCGCCCCACGGCGTGCTGTTGCGGTTGTTCGGTTCCCCCGTCCCGACCCACACTTCCAGTGGATCGGACGGGGCGAGCGCGATATCCCCGATCGAGAGGTTCCCCGCGTCGTCGAAGATCGATTCCCAGGTCGTCCCGTGGTTCACGCTCTTCCACACACCGCCGGAAGCCGCCCCCACGTAGATGTGGGACTGCGTGCCGGGCACGATTTCGAGATCGTTGATGCGGCCCCCGGAAACGGCGGGCCCGATCAGGCGCCACGTGAATCCTGCCGCGATTCGTTCGGAAGACTGGGCTTCCGCGAGAGGGGGTGCCGCCGCGAACCCGAGTTGAAGCGCTCCCAGCGAGAGCAGCGCGCGAATCATCATCGTCAGCTCACCTTCTTCTTTCGGGGCCCGTCCTTCTGTTCCAGGAACGGGACGCCGGTCGTGATCCACGCCGGCGCCGGCTCGCCCTTCAGGTAGTGCCCGAACCACTCCAGGATGCGGCGCTGGTAGTCGCGCTGGTTCGGCTCCTCCGCGAGTCCGTGGTTCTCGCCCTCGTAGACGAGCATCACAAGCTGTTTCCCGGCGCGCCGCGCGGCGTTGTAGAACTCGACTCCCTGGTTGAACTCGACGGCACCGTCGTCGGTCCCGAACTCGATGAGGAGCGGCGTGTTCAGATTCTCGATGTGATGAATCGGCGAGTTGTTGAAGTAGGAATCCCAGTCCTCCCACCACGGGACCTGCATCCGCCCCTGGCTGATCTCGAAGATGCGGGCGTCCGTCCCTCCCGAGTTCCAGTAGAACGAGAGGTACATGCTCATCAGGTTCGTGAGCGGCGCGCCGGCCACCGCCGCCGCGAACAGGTCGTCCTGGGTGACGAAGAACGTCGTCTGATACCCGCCCCAGGAGTGGCCGATGAGGCCCACGCGCTCGGCGTCGATCATGCCGGTGGCGACGGCGGCGGCGACGGCCGGGCGGAGCGTCTCGACGTTGGACTGTCCCGGCCGCCGGTCGCGGTACACGACATCCGGCCTGAACACGAAGTACCCCTCCTGGCTCCAGATCTGGACGTTGTAGTACTGCGTGGGATCGGGCACCTGGTATTGGTGGAGCGTCTGCGACAGCAACTCGTAGTGGTTAACGATCATCGGATATTCGCGGCCCGGCTCGTAGTTGGCCGGATAGATGAGCGCGCCCTGGAGCCGGCGTCCCCATTCGTTCTCGTATTCGACGAGTTGGGCCCGGCCCCACGCGTAGTCGTCCTGGAAGGGGTTCGTGGCCGTGACCTGCCGCGCGTCGTCGAGATCGGGCCCGGCGACGAAATAGTCGGGGGAATCCTCGAACCTCTCCCGGCGGAAGGCGTACACGTCGGCGTCCTCCGCCTTGAGCAGCCCTCCGAAGCGGGCGTCTTCCCGGATGAGCGGCTCCGGCGTGTCGCCGCGCCGGGCGCGCGAGAACCCGGCTTCCTTCGTCCACTCGCTGTAGGTGGAATAGTAGAGCGGCTCGTCGGGATCGAAGGCGTCGGCCTCGGGGTCGAGCCGCACGATGCGGTGCCGGTTCGAGTCCTCGGCGCCGTCGGTGAGGCGCCGGCCGCCGGATCCGTCGGGGTTCACCTCCCATACGTCGAAGCGGTCGTTCACGAGCATGGCGGCGTCGTCATCCAGCCAGCCGGCGATCCCGAAGCCCGACATCTGTTCGCGCGTGGGCGTCCGGTCGAGGTCGACGAACGTCCCGCCGAGCCCGGCCGTCACGTTGCGGGTCTCGCCCGTCCTCAGATCGTGGGTCCAGTAGTCGTCGCCCTCGAACCAGACCGCGTAGCGGCCGCCGGGGCTGCCCCCCATGTCGAGCGTGACCCGCTCCCGGACGACGGCCCGGCTCCCGGTCCGCGCGTCCACGGCGTAGAGGTCGTGGAACTGCTGTCGGAACATCGCCTCGACGTCGTAGGGCGTCTCGTCGCGGGCCAGCACATGCCGTCCGCCCTCCGCGATCTCGGCCCGATCCGCGTGATCGCCGCCCAGGAGGATGAATTCGTCCGCCTCGAGGTTCCAGGCCCCGAGGTCGTGCTCACGTCGCAACTGCTGCTCGCGTACGCGCTGCTGGGGCACCGGGTCCACGTCGAGAGAATGCCAGATCTCGACTCCGGCGCGCTCCTCGTCCTCCGCTGCATCGTCCTCGTCGCCGTCCGCATCCTCTCCATCGCCGCCGCCCGCGCCCTCGCCGTCGCCGTCTGCGGGGCCCTCCCCGCTGCCGCTCCCGTCGGCCGCGGCGCCGTCTTCCCCCGCTCCACCGGACGGGACGTCGGACGGGATCCGCTCCCGGGTGCCGAGGAAGAGTGTGGCCCCATCGTCCGACCACACGGGGGTGCGATGCTCGACGATCCGGGTGCCCGAGGGAAGCTCGGAGGGCTGGCGAGGATCGAGCGTGAACGCCGCCGGCGTCCCGGAGTCCAGGCCGCGCCAGGCCAGCGCCACGTGCGCCGTGTCCTCGTACGCCTCGTCATCGAAGGTCTTGAGGACCGCGAGGTCCGGGGCGTCCTCCCGCCAGGTCAGTTCCCGGTAGGTCGCTTCGTCCGCGTCGAGCGACCGGATGCGGCCCGTACCGGGGTCGTAGAGGCGAACCCCGTTCCCGACCCGGTCCGCCGCGTCGAGCGTCATGGCGAGCAGGTTTCCCCCGTCCTGCCACGCGAGGCCGGACACGTTTCCGAAACTCATCGTCCCGCCTCCGGCGAGGTCCCGAACCAGCAGGTCAACGCCGGCGGTCTCGGCCTCGTTCGGGGCGTAGCGGCGAAGGGCGAGATAGCCGCCACCGTCGGAGAACGAAAACGACTGGATCTCGTCGATGTTCTCGCGTTCCCCGGTCTCGAGGTTGAGGAGTCCAACGTCGTTGCGGACCGGATCGCCGCGCTCGCGCATGGCGTCGCGCTCGTCGGGGGACACGCCCACAGTGAAGGCGAGCCAGCCGCCATCGCCTCCGAACTCGGGACGCGAACCCTCGGCCACCGCGACGACCGAATCGGAGTCCGTCCGGTGGATGCGAAGCTCCGAACTCTCGTCAACGCGCCGGACCACGACGGCGAGCCAGAGCCCATCGGGCGAGAGCGTGGCCTGCCCCAGGCGCTCCCACTTGTCGTAGTCGTCCGGTGCGAGCGTCGGCTTCGCCTGCGCGGTCGCGCCCTGGGGCGAGGCCAGCGCCGTGCCGAGGATCAGGGCTGCGCCGAGGATCGGGGCGGGAGCCGGTGCGAGCCGGGGGGTGATGCTCCTCATTTCAGTGTCTCCTCCTGTGGGTGCGCGATGCTTCAACATGCGCCGCCCGCCGCCACCCGGGGCAAGGGCTGGGCGCGGTTCCGGTCGTGCCGAACCTCGGCGCGGGGCGAGGGTAGAATCGTTGAGCTTCTTTCTACCATCGGTCTTCGGGAGATACCTTGAGGGAGGCGTCGTGAGAGGCGTTGAGGGAGTTGAGGGGAGCGTTGAGAAGTGGATGATGAGCCTGAACATCAAGAACGAGGAGACGTGCCGGCTGGCCGACGAACTGGCCCGGCTGACCGGAGAAACGAAGACGGGAGCGATCACCGTGGCCCTGCGGGAACGCCTGGAACGCGAGAAACGACAGCGAGACGCCGAGGCGCTCATGCGCGACCTCCGCGCCATCGGCGAGCGTTGCGCGAAGCTGATCGGACCGGGCGTCTCTTCCACGGATCACGGCGAGTGGCTCTACGACGAGCATGGACTGCCCAAGTGATCATCGATACCTCCGCCATCATGGCGGTTTTGCTGGATGAACCCGATGGACCTCGCTATCGCCGGGCCATTGCGGAGGCGGCCGCGTGCCGGATCTCGGCGGCGACACTCCTTGAGACCGCCATCGTCGCCGAGAGCAAGGGCGGGATCCGCGCGGGACATCAGCTCGATCGGCTGATGGATCGGGCGCAGATCGAGATCGTCCCCGTCACTCGCGAGCAAGCCTCGGCGGCGCGGGACGCCTGGCGCTCCTTCGGCAAGGGGAATTACCGAGCCGGACTTAACCTCGGCGATTGCTTCGCATACGCCCTGGCGCGAACGGCGGGGGAGCCCCTGCTCTTCAAGGGCCGGGGTTTCGCGCTCACAGATATCGAAGCGGCGTAGGGCGACCCCCGGCCGCGGGTGCTGCCCCACCCGACGACGCCCGCGTTGGCGGTGGTCTTGATCATGGATATAGCTAGACATAATATCTAGATAGATACTGACCTCTTGAATCCGGGAGTAGAGATGACGGATTGGCCGCTTTACGATGCGAAGAACCGATTCAGCGCCGTGGTCGACGCCGCGGTCGCGGGCGAGCCGCAGCGCGTAACGCGCCGGGGCAAGCCGGCCGTGGTCGTAGTCGCCGTCGGAGAGTACGAACGGCTTTGTCGGCTCGAGAAGGCGACGGCTCCCGGGTTCGCCGAACTGCTGCTCTCAATGCCCGACGGCGGGGACACGCTGGAGCGGCCCCGAGTGAGACCCCGGCGTGTAGAGTTCTAGTGTTCCTCCTGGACACGGACGTGCTCTCGGCTCACCGCAGGCCGGAACGGGCGCCCGCCATCGCGGACTGGCTGGCCCGCCAGCGGGCGGTGGACCTCCACCTCAGCGTCATATCGATCGGCGAGATCGAGCGCGGGATCGCTTTGCAGCGTCTCCGGGACCCTGACTTCGCTCGGGCTCTCGCCAGGTGGCTGGATCGTTTGCTCCTGCTGCATGGTGATCGGCTCATCGGCATCGACGCGGCGACGGCGCGGCGCTGGGGGCAGCTCTCGGCTTCGATCGGCCATGAAGGATCGGATCTGCTCATCGCGGCCACGGCCCTGGAGCACGGCTTGACCGTGGTCACGCGGAACGTCCGGCACTTCGAGCCGACGGGCGTGCGCGTGCTGGATCCTTCCGAAGGGTAGCCCCGTCCCCACCGGGGCGGCTCACGGTCTGACGAGTTCGGCGGCGCGGGTCCAGATGGCGTCGAACATGGGCTCGGTGAGCGTGCCCGTGAAGGTGTTCTGCTGGCTCGGGTGGTAGGAGCCGATGAGCAGACGGCGCCCGACCGCGACCTCCACCCCGTGGCCGAATCGCGGCGCCGGCCGCGGGACCGCTTCCCCGCGTTCGCGGAAGATCCTGAGCAGCGCCGAGAACGAGAACCCGCCCAGCGCGACGATCGCGCGGGCGTCGGCGAAGAAGTCCAGTTCGCGCTCGAGGTAGGCGCGGCACCGTTCGCGCTCCCCCGCGGTCGGCTTGTTCGCGGGCGGAGCGCAGCGCACGGCGGCGGTCACCCAGGCGTTCCGGAGCACCAGCCCGTCGTCGCGGCCGGTCGAGTCGGGCTGCGAGGCGAACCCCGCGCGGTGCAGGGCGCGATAGAGCCAGTCGCCCGACCGGTCACCGGTGAACATGCGCCCGGTCCGGTTGGCGCCGTGCGCGGCCGGGGCGAGTCCGACGATGAGGAGGCGCGCGGCCGGATCGCCGAAGCCCGGCACCGGACGACCCCAGTAGGTGTCGTCGCGGAAGGCGGCCCGGCGTTCCCGCGCCACCCGCTCGCGCCACTCGACGAGCCGCGGACACAGCCGGCAGGCCGTGACCTCCCGTTCGATCGCGGCGAGGGCCGTGTCCGTCAAGCGCCGCCCGGCCGCGGACGGCCGTACTTCAGCCGGTAGAGCACGGTCTCGAGCCGCTGCGACCAGCGGACCGGGGCCGGAAAGCTCGCCCGGTGCAGCGTGGGCACCTTCACCGACCGGACGCCCGCCAGGTTCGCCGACGCGATGTCCGTGAAGTACTGGTCCCCCACCATCAGCGCGGCCGCCGGACGGTCCGCGACGTTCAGTTCCTCGAGCGCGGCCTGCACGAGCCCGCGGCTCGGCTTGCGAATCGGCCGCAACTCGGGCGGAGGCCGGCCGCCATCGGACGAAGCCGCCGCCGCGCCGGGGCCGCGCCACGACTCGCGCGGTCCGCGGCGGACCCGGAACGCCGCCCCCGCCCCGGTCTCGTATCCCAGCATGACCGGGGTCGCCGGGAAGATCTCCCCCAGCTCGGCGAAGCGTGCCTCCTGGCAGTTGGAGACGATCGCGTGCCGCAGCCCCGGAGTTCGGAGCAGATCCTCGAACCCGGCTGCGAGCGCCGGATCCACCCCCCCCGCGTGGTGGGCCATCAGCGTCCCATCCACATCCCACAGGACGGCCTCGACGCCCAGCTCGCGCAGGCGTCCGGCATTCAGATCCTTCACCGAACCGAGGTGGAACGTCGGGCGGATTTCCCGCAGGAGTCCCGCGAGACGCGGGAGGAGGCGCCGCGCCGTCTGCATCCAGGTCGCACTCATCGGGTCGCCCTCACAGTGGCGTCCCGTGCGGTCGGCCGCGTCAGTCCGCCCCCAGGATGGGATCCTTCTCGCCCGTCATCTCCCAGCGGGTGAGGACGATGGGGATGACGCCGGCGTCGTAGAAGGCATCGAAGAATCGCTTCACGCTGAAATCCTCGCCTTCCTGGATGGCGTACTCCGCGATCAGTTCCTCGATCTGGATCTTCCCGGTCACGTAGCTCGTCCCGTACCCCGGCTGCCGCAGGTAGAGGCTCTGCTCGCCGCGCACGAGGGCGCCGTCCGGCAGCCACCCCCGCGGCGTCCATTTCATCGCGTGGGCCACCGCCTCCTCCATGTCGAACACGCCGCCGTGCAGGTAGAGACCGCTCAGCGCCCGCGCGGCCCGCTGCGCCAGCATGATCCACGTGAGCTCGCGGGAGCGGGGCGAGCCTTCGAGCAGCCCGAGGTGCATGAACATCTCCTCCACGCCCGTCGCGAGGCCCTCCGAACGGGCGTCGAAGATGTTGTAGAGGGATGGCGTGGCCCGGATGGGACTGGCGTGAGGGTCCACCCGCAGACGCGCGAGTTCGATCCAGTGGTGCATGTGCGGCCGGAAGGAGTCCGGATCGCGGTAGTTCACCTCGGAGAAGAAGTTCCGGATCTCGCCGGGCTCGGCGGGCGTGAAGCTCCCGTTCACGGCGCGGAGGGCCGGGTCCATCCACTCTTCCGTCGTCTCCACCTCCTCCTCGTCCAGGAAGCGCATGTAGCGGTCGACGGACTCGTTCAGCCTCCGGTCGTATTCCTCGGCCGAAGCGATGCGCTCGAGTTCCGGCAGATCCCGGTTGCGGTTCTCCTCCAGCCGCATCGAAGCGTGGGCGCGGGCGAGTTCGCGCCGCATGATCGTGACCTGTTCCTCCCACGAATACGGGACGAGGTGCACGTTCTGCATGTACCACGTGTAGTTCTCCCGCCCCACGCCGGAGGGTCCGGTGCGGGAGGGCGCCTCCTCCTCCACCCACGCGATGAACGCCTCCGAGGCGGCGCGCGCGTCGGCGATGGACCCGTCGAGCGCGGCGCTCGTTCCGGCGACCCGCGCCGCGAGGTCGTCGAGGTCCCGCACCTGACCCCGAAAGGCGCGGACGCCGCCCAACCAGAGGTCCCGGGCGTTCGAGTCCGCGAGGTTTTCGCGGGCCTGTCCGAGGAGCGCCGGGATCGCGCCGATGCGACCGGCGAGTTCGGCGGCATCCGCCTCCGAGAGCGGGTAATCGTAGGTCCAGAGGTCGATCCAGCCGTGGATGACCGGCCCCTCGTGGGCCGGCACGTCGCTCTCCGCCGCGAAGATCGTCACGTAGAAGCCGGGGTCCCGCGCCCAGGGGCGGCGCACGCGGTGATCGAAGTCGAGTCCGTTCATCTCGGCGCGGACCAGGTGCCAGTCGATCCGTTCCGCCACGGACCAATCCTCCGGGGCAGCGCTGCCCAGCCGCGCCTGCCACTGCGGGAGTTCCTGCTGCTGCCCCGCCATGGCCGCCGCCGAGTAGTCCGGCACGCCATCCACGAACTCGGGGCGTTCGAATGCCCGCCACTCGTCGAACAGATTCACGAGGTCGGCGTGGGAGTCCGGACCCGCCGCCGCAACCGAATCCACCGGATCCGGCGCCACCTGCACGAGAAGGATGACGAGGGCGAGAACCGCGATTCCCGTAAGGATGAACGATGGTCGGAGTCGGCTGCGTGCCATGGTGCCTCCTGGAGGGTGTAACCCGCGGATCGTTTGACGCATAATGATACCAGAGGAGGTTTCCAGGAAATCCGCGAGCTGTCGAGAGCGCCGAGGCACCGGGTCCGTATGCCCCCCGGGGAAAGGCGCTCCGACGAAGGACGAAAGATCATGAGAGCTTCGGCATTCTTCGCCGCGGTGGTCCTTGCAACGCTGGCTTCGACCGGTTCGACAGCGGCCCAGGAACCGCCGGACACCGTCGTCGTGGTCCAGGAACTCGAGGTCGTGGTGGGGTCACGGGCGGGTGTCGCGGATCCCGCGACGCTTTCCGTCCCCGTGGACATCTACAGCGCGGAGGAAATCGCCCGGCTCGGCGAAGTCGACCTGGCGGAGGTGCTGGGCAGCATCGCGCCCTCCTTCAATTCCACGCGGCTGTCCGCCGGTGATGGCGCGGCACTCCACGTTGCGACGCTGCGCGGAATGAACGGCGACCAGGTGCTCGTCCTGGTCAACGGCAAGCGACGCCACGGAGTCGCATTCGCGAAGTTGCTTGCGGCGGCCGGGCAGGGGACGACGGGTACGGACCTGCGCGCCATTCCGGTCCACGCCATCAAGCGGATCGAAGTCCTGCGCGAGGGCGCGGCTTCGCAGTACGGCTCGGATGCCATCGCCGGCGTGATCAACATCGTGCTCAAGGACGACGCCAGCGGCGTCAGCGCGGCCACCCTCCTCGGCCGGACCTCGCGCGGCGACGGAATGAGGCTGTTCACTTCGGCCAACGCCGGGGTTCCGCTCGGAGACGGCTTCTTCAACATCACGATGGAGGTCGCGCGGCAGGAGGTCACGAACCGGGCGGGCGAGGCTCCCACCTGTTTCGGTCCCGACCCGTCCTACGGCCCCTGCGCGGATGGCGGGAAGGTCATCCAGCTGCAGCGAAACGGCGAGCCCGACTACAAGGGCGCGGCCTTCATGGCCAATGCCGCAGTCCCCGTCGGCGAATCGGCTGGATTCTATGCATTCGGGGGATACTCCGGGCGTGAAGCGGTCTCCGACGGCCTGTACCGCAAGGCGGACTGGGTCCCTCGCTCGGTCAGCTACGTCTATCCGGACGGCTTCTTCCCCATCGAGGAGTCGGACCTCATGGACAAGTCCGCCGTGGCGGGCCTCCGCGGCGATGTGGGCGCCTGGGCGGGAGATCTCAGCCTCGGGTTCGGGCACGGCCGGTTCGCCTTCGGCGCCGCGAACTCGATCAACCCGTCGTACGCGGCGGAGTTCCTGGCGCGGAACCCCGGGGCCGATGGAGCCTCCATCGCCGCCAACGCCGGACCCCGGAACACGTTCAGCGGCGGGCTCAACGTGCGCCAGTGGACGCTGAACGCCGACGCGACGCGGGAGATCGAGGTGGGTTCGACCCCGGCGTTTCTCGCCGTCGGCGGAGCTTTCCGGCGGGACTCGTACTGGATGGAAGCCGGCGACCGGGCCTCGTGGGCGTGCGGGCCGAGCGATACGCCCGGCAGCTTTCCGGCGGCCCACCACCAGAACGACGGGACGGTCTACGCGAGCTGCGGGATACAGGGCTACCCCGGCTACAGCCCGGCATCGGCGCGGCTGAGCGAACTGGATCGCAGCAGCGTCGGAGCGTACGCGGACATGGAGTTGCGCTCGCCGAGCGGGCGCACGCTGGGTGGCGCCCTTCGTTATGAGCACTACACCGACGCCGGAAGTTCGCTGACCGGCAAGCTGGCCGGCCGCCTGGAACTGGGCGAAACGGGCGCCGCGCTCCGCGCCGCGGTCTCCACGGGCTTCCGGGCGCCGCGACTCCCGCAGCGGGGGTTCAACACGATCGGTTTCGTGGGCGGCAGCGAGGGTCTGGTGAGCGCGGGGTTCCTGCCCGAAGGCGATGAGATCGCGTGCTCCGACTTCGGGGCCTGTTCGCTGAGCCACGAGACATCGCTCAGCTTCACGGGCGGACTCGTCTATTCCACCGACGCCGGCCTGCTCGTGACGGCAGACTATTACCGCGTCGCCGTCAGCGACGCGATCGCCCTGACCCGGAGTCTCGATCCGAGCCACGGACTCCGGCCCGGCGCGCAGTTCCAGGGTCGGCCGGTGGACGCCGTGGCGTTCTGGACCAACGCGATCGACACGCGCACGCAGGGATTCGACCTGGCGGCGACCTGGCGCTTCCGCGGCATGGATTGGGGGACCGCGGATCTGTCGGCCAGCCTGCACCGGAACAGCACGGAGATCACCGCCAACCGCAACGAGAACTTCATCGGAGACACCCAGCAGACCCTCATCGAGGACTCCCAGCCGGGACAGCGGATCGGCGTGAGCGCCGACCTTCGTTTCGCTCGGGGTGTCGGTGCGAGGCTCGGGTTGAACCGCATCGGTTCCGTCACGACCCCGTTCATCTTCGAGGAGAACGTCACGATCGACGCGGCGACCATCGCCGGCCTGGAGGTCAGCTTCAGGGTGGGCGACCGCATCCAGGTGGGCGTCGGAGCGAACAACCTGCTCGACCGCCTGCCGAACCGGCTCCCGGACGACGCGGTCGCGCAGCTCTGGGCGATGCAGTACCCCTCCGAGTCACCCTACGGCGTGGCGGGACGGATCTGGTACGCGCGGGTCAACGTGGTCGGAAACTGAGCCCGACGTGCGGCGATGACCCCGGCTGGACTCGAACCAGCGGCCTCGGGATTAGGAATCCCGCGCTCTATCCACCTGAGCTACGGGGCCGGAGCGGCACCGAGTCGCCAGCGCGCATGGACCGGGCCTCGGTAACCGCGCCGGGAAACTAGCGGCCGGGCCGGAGGGGAGGAAGATTGCGCCCTCCCGGCCGCTGAACCGTCAACCTCCCGGACTGTCACATGCAACCTGTGGACACGCTCATCCTCGGCCCCCTGGTCGTCACCATGGATGCCGGCGAGCGGATACTCGACTCGGGCGCCATCGCAATCAGGGACGGGGAGATCGTCGCGGTGGGGCACGCCGCCGAACTCGAGGGCTGCGAGGCCGCGGAGACGATCGACGCCGCCGGGATGCTGGTCATGCCCGGGCTCGTGAACGCGCATACGCACATGGGCGATTCCCTCTTCCGGAGTCTCGTGGAGGAGCTGCCGCTCGAGGCGTGGCTGGAGCGGTTGTGGATCTCCGAGCGCGCGTTCGTCAGCCGCGAGAGCGTCGAACTGGGGGCGCGGCTCTCGCTGGCGGAGATGATCCGGAGCGGCACGACGTGCGCCCTCGACATGTTCTGGTTCCCGGAGGCCGCGGCCGACGCGGCACTCGGCGCGGGCTTCCGCCTCCTCACCGGTCCGATCTTCTTCGATTTCGACGGACCGGACGGCGTCCCGGTGGAGGACAGGGTCGCCGTGGGCGAGCGCTGGCTGGAACGCTACGCGGAGGAACCGCTGATCACCCCGTGCGTGCAGCCGCACAATGCGCTCACGGTGTCGCCGGACGGTTTCCGGGCGGCGCGCGCTCTCGCGGACCGCGCCGGCGCCCTCTTCCATACGCACTGCTCCGAGACGGCGACCGAGGTGCGGCAAACGATGGAACGCTTCGGGCGCACGCCGGTCGCGCATCTCGATGACCTCGGGATCCTCGACGGGCACACGGTACTCGCGCACTGCGTCCACCTGGCGGACGACGATTTCGCGCGTCTCCGGCGCACCGGGGCGGCGGTCCTCCACAACCCGCTCTCGAACCTCAAGCTCGGGTCCGGGATCGCGCCGGTCGCGCGCCTGATGGAGGAGGGGATTCCCGTCGCCCTCGGCACGGACGGGCCCGTGAGTTCGAACGATCTCGACATGTGGACCGCCATGCGTTTCGCGGGGCTGTTGCAGCGGGGCGTTCACATGGATCCGGTCCTCACGCCCGCCCACGACATCGTCCGCATGGTGACGAGGGTGGGGGCCGAGGCCCTCGGGCTGGGAGACCGGGTGGGACGGCTCGCGGAAGGCTACCGCGCCGATCTCATCCTCATCGACCTCGACCGCCCGCACCTGACGCCGATGTACGATGTCTACGGACACCTCGTCTACACGGTGGGCCGCGACGACGTTCGCTCGGTCATGATCGATGGCCGCTGGGTCCTGCGCGACCGGACGCTCCAGACGATCGACGAGGCCGCCGTCCTCGCCGGGATGGGGGAGCTGGCTGCCGAGATCGAGCGTCACGCCGCCCGCCTCGAACCCGCCTGAGTCCGGGAGAAAAACCCCTTACGGGGGATCCTGGCGGGGCGGGCCCACGGCGGGGAGGATGCGATCCTGGAGGGCGGTCCAGCTGAAGAGTTCGGGTTGCTCGTGGAGCGTCCAGCCGTTGAATACCGAGATTAGATCGTATTCGGGTACGACGTGGAGGAACTGGCCCCCGTACCCGTTTCCGGCGAACACCCGGGTCTCGCCGTTCTCGTGCATCGGCACCCACCACTGGTATCCGTACCCCGAGTCGGGCCGGTCGTTGTCCGGCGCCACGTCGGGGACGACGGGTGAGGTCGAGGCCTCGACCCATTCCCGGGAGACGACCTGCCGGCCGTCCCATTCCCCGCCGCGGAGCATGAGGTATCCGATGCGGGCGAGGTCGTGGGTGGAGAGGTAGAGGCCGCCTTCGCTGTCGACTTCGCCGTCGGGGGTGATCTTCCAGTAGTACTCGTCGATCCCGATGGGGCGGAACAGGCGTTCCTCCGCCCATGCGTCGAGCCGCCGGCCGGTGGCCTCGCGCACGATCTTCCCCAACAGGACGCTCACCCCGTCGTTGTAGTCGAAGCGGGTGCCGGGATCCGTCCCGACGGGCCGCGCGACGACGTAGTCGATCCACGCATCGCTCGCCTCCAGTACGACCGT
This sequence comes from Gemmatimonadota bacterium, assembly GCA_022820995.1. Taxonomy (GTDB): domain Bacteria; phylum Gemmatimonadota; class Gemmatimonadetes; order Palauibacterales; family Palauibacteraceae; genus Palauibacter. The sequence continues at coordinate 22,461 of JAJEEM010000064.1, forward strand.
GGGGTGGGTACCGTCGTCGTACGTCTGGCCGGGCACCGCCCAGTCGATCCCGCTCTGCATGGTGAGGAAGTCCTCCAGCGAGGCGGCGGCGCGGCGTGGGTCCGCGAGGTCGACGCCGTATGGCTCGAAGTACGGCCACGCCGGCGCCTCCACGCCGGAGATGTGACCCTCGTCCACCGCGATGCCGAACGCGGCCGAGGTCACGCTCTTGGTCACGGACTGGAGCGAGTGCAGGTCGGTGTCCCGGTAGTAAGGGTGCCACGACGGATGATCGTAGTTGTACTGGTGATCCGCCGTGTCCTCCTGCGCGGTGAGGAGTTCGGCGTACCGCGCGCCGTGGTCCCAGCGGCGGTCCGCGATCACCCGCCCGTTGCGGATGAGGAGGAACTGGTCGATGAGGCCGTAGCGGCCGGCGTCGATGTCGGTGATGAGCGAGTCGAGCGCGGCCGGGTCGACGCCCTCGGCCTCCGCCGTGGACACGGGCCACGCCTCACCCGGCCATCCGGGCGCCGCCGACTGCGGCGCACACGCGGCGAGAACGACGAGCGTCGACAGCAAGGTAATTCGACCCATGTCGCCGATTGTCATTCGGATTGACAATCTGCATACGACACGGTCAGGTTGAAAGCGGATCATATCGATCCCGAATCCTCGTTCACGACAGCGCCGGAAGCGCCGGACCGTGCCCATCATCGATCGAAATCTCGCCTGGTCTTTGCGCCGGCGGCTGCGCCACTATCCGGTGGTCACGGTCACCGGCCCGAGGCAGTCCGGCAAGACCACCCTGTGCCGCACCGTCCTTCCGGACCGGCCCTACGTGTCGCTCGAAGGGCTCGACGTGCGCACGTACGCCCGGGAGGACCCTCGCGGCTTCCTGGGGGAGTATCGACGCGGCGCGGTGATCGATGAAGTACAGCGTGCGCCGGACCTCACGTCCTACTTGCAGGGAGAAGTGGACGAAGATCCCACGCCTGGCCGGTTCGTGCTGACGGGATCGCAGCACTTCGGACTGACCGATGCGGTGAGCCAGTCGCTCGCCGGGCGGGTCGGCGTCCTTCACTTGCTCCCTCCCGGGTTCGATGAGCTCGGGCGCTTCGGCGAGCCGCCTCCGAGTCTGCTGGAGACGCTGTGGACGGGAGCGTATCCGCGGATCCACGACCGTGGCATCCCGGCAGATACCTGGCTGCGCGACTACGCCCTGACGTACGTGGAGCGCGATGTACGATCCCTCCGGAACGTTACGGACCTCGATGCGTTCTCCACCTTGCTGAGGCTGGCGGCGGGACGGACGGCAACGGAGGTGAACCTGTCTGCGCTGGCGGCCGATGCCGGGATCCGACACAACACGGTCAGGGCCTGGCTGTCGGTCCTGGAAGCCAGCTTCCTCGTTTTTCGCGCCCCCGCGTACCGCCGCAACGTGCGGAAGCGCCAGATCAAGGCGCCCAAGCTTCACTTTCTGGATTCAGGACTCGTCTGCCACCTGCTCGGCATCCGGTCGCCGGAGGAACTCCGTCATCACCCGTTACGAGGACAGATCTTCGAGAGCTGGGTGGCGGCGGAGGTCTTCAAGGCGATCACACACTGCGCCGAAGAGCCCCGCCTGCGGCATTTTCGCGCGGCGGGTACCGAAGTCGATCTCGTCGTCGATCAGGGAACGCGGCTCATCCTGGCCGAGGCGAAGTCCGGCGGCACGGTCGCCCCGCGCTTCTTCTCCGGCATGCGCACCCTCGGGGCGTCGCTGGAGCGGGCGGGGCTGGCCGTCGACCGCCGGCTCATCTACGGGGGCGACCTTCTTCACCGGCGCGGCGGCGCGGACGTCGTGCCGTGGAACCGCATGCTGGAGAAGGACTGGAACTGACGGTAAACGTTGCCATAGGCTGCGAGGGTCAGCGGAGGGCGGCGGCGACGTTGCCGCCATCCACAGTGAGGATCGCGCCGGTCGTCGCGCGGGCGAGGGCCAGGGAGACGAACGCCTGCGCGACATCCGCTGCTCGGACCTCGCGGCCGAGGAGGTTGCCGCGCATGTAGGCGTCCTCGGTCACGCCGCGCGCTTCGGAACGGGACGCGATCATCTCGTCGGTGAGCACGCCGCTTCGGATGCGGTCGGCGTTCACTCCGTTCGACCGGATCCCCTCCCACCCGTGTTCGATGGCGTACTGGCGCACGAGTCCGAGGGTCGCCGCCTTCGGCAATCCGTACGGACCGAAGTCCGGGCCCGGGTTGACAGCCTGCTTCGAGACGTTGAAGAGGAGGCAGCCGCCCGTCCCCTGGGCGCGCATCATGCGCAGGGCCGCGCGCGTCACGCGCTGGTGGGCGAAGAAGTTCAACTCGAAGCTCTCCCGCAGCACGTCGTCGGAGACGTCCGCCATCGGGCCGCGCCAGGCCGCTCCGGCGTTCGAGACGAGGATGTCGACGCCCCCGAAGCGGGCGGCGACGGTGGCGAACGCGCGGCCGACGGAGGTGTCGTCCGTCACGTCGCACGGGACGGCGAGCCCCGCTCCGGCCTCGGCGGCGTCGTCGAGCGAGGCGCCCGGCAGGTCGAAGAGGGCCACCTCGGCGCCGGCGTCCCGGAACGCGGCGGCCGTGGCCCGGCCGATCGCGCCGGCGCCGCCCGTGACGACCACGACGTGGCGGGCCAGCGCCTTCTCTTTCGCGCCGGCCAGTTTCGCCTGTTCGAGCGACCAATATTCGATGTCGAACAGCTCGTCCTCGGTGATGCTCTCGAAGCGGTCCATGCTTTCAACGTCGGCGATGACGTCGACGGTGGTCTCGGCGAGGTCGGCCGCCGCGGCCGCGGCCCGGGCGTCCCGTCCGCTCGCGAACAGCCCCACCCCCGGCACCAGGACCACGCGCGGACTCGGGTCGAGCATGCGCTTCGTCCCGCCGTAGCGGGGGTTGTGGCGCTCGAAGTAGGCCGTGTACGCGGTTCGGTAGGCTTCGACGGCGGCCCGCGCCTCCCGGGTCCAGGCGGCGAGATCGCCGGCGGGCGGCGCGGGCAGCACGACGGGGAGCGGCTTCGTGCGGATCGCGTGATCCGGCGTCACGGTGCCGATCTGGCTGTAGCGCGTCAGTTCGGCGCCGCCGACGTACGCCTGGATGTCCGGGCTTGTCCGGTGCTCGAGGATGAAGCGCTCGAAATCCCCCGCCCCGCCCTCCTGCGCCTCGCTGCCCCGCCGGTTGGCGAGCATGCCGCGGATGGCCGGCGCGATCTCGCCCGCGGAGGCGGTCGCCGATGGCGGCTCCGCAGCGGCGAAGACCTTCCGCCGACCGCCTTCGATGCGCGCCTCGGCCAGGCTCACCCACTCGATCATGAGTTCGTACGCCTCGTGCGCCGTGTCCCCGAAGGTGAAGAGCCCGTGCTTCAGCAGCACCAGGCCTTCCGCCTCCGGATGGGCGTCCGCGGCGGACTTCGCGGCCTTCGCGAGATCGAACCCCGGCATGATGTAGGGGACGATCGCGGCGCGGTCGCCGTAGACCTCCCGGCAGATCTCCTCCCCGTGCGGCTGGTCCGTCAGCACGAGCGCCGCGTTGGCGTGCGTATGGTCGATGAACGTGCGCGGCACCCACGCGTGCAGCAGCGTCTCGACCGACGGGTTGGGCGCCGTGCTGTCGAGCAGGTTGCGGCGCTGCAGGTTCACCATGTCCTCGTCGGACAGGGCGTCGACCCCGGCCAACGCGAGGAGCGGATCGAGCTGGACCGCGGGAAGCCCGGGCGGCTCGATCGTCCCCATGTCCCACCCGCTCCCCTTCACGTACAGGACATCCAGTTCCGCCCCCGTCACGTCGCGGACCCTGGACTTGACCGAGGTGTTCCCGCCCCCGTGCAGCACGAGTCGCGGCTCGGACCCGAGGAGCCGCGTCGTGTACACCCGCAGCGCGAGGTCCTCCCCCACGCCCTCGGCCGCGTACCGCTCGACGACTTCCGCCGCCTCGCGATCGTTCCACGCGCTCTTCATCTCATGCTCCCCATCATCGAGGGTCCGGCCGGCCACCGGCGGGATCCGGCCCGTCACCGGCAGGGACGGTACCGACCTCCCCGGAACTCGTCCAGCAACGTAGGATGGTGCTGTCCCGGCGCCGGGCCGGGTGGTTTCGCCGGAGATCCGATGATCTGGCCTCGAAGCGCCTTCGTCCCAGTCGCGTTCGCGGCGCTGCCCGTCGCGGCGCAGGAGCCGCCGGCCGCGTCGGAGGCGGAGTCCGGCGTGGCGTCCCTGCCCCGTCCCACACTGGTCGCTCGGGCGATCACGGCCCCCATTCGGCTCGACGGGATTCTCGACGAGCCCGCCTGGCAGGCCGAACCGGCGACCGGCTTCATTCAGGCGGAGCCCGACGAAGGGATGCCGGCCACCGAGCATACGCACGTCTGGGTGGCGCACGGCGACGGCAACCTGTACGTGGCCGCCCGCCTGCACGATGCACGGCCCGACCGGCTCGTCGTGAACGACATCCGCAAGGATTTCGACGACCGCGTGCAGGATGCGTTCGCCGTCATCCTCGACACGTTCCACGACCGCAGGAACGGGTACGCCTTCGTGACGAACCCCGCCGGCGCCCGGGCCGACCGCCAGATCGCCAACGAAGGCCGGGAGATCAACGCGAGCTGGGATGCCATCTGGCGCGTGGCGGCCCGCCGGGACGACGAAGGCTGGACCGTGGAGATGGAGATCCCCTTCCGATCGATCCGCTCCGCCGCCGCGGGGGACGTGTGGGGGATCAACTTCAGCCGCCGGATCCGGCGCAACAACCAGATCGCCTTCTGGTCCCCGGTGCCCCGCGCCTACGGCCTGACGCGGCTGTCGCTCGCCGGCACGCTCACCGGCCTCCCCGGGACGCGGAGCGCCGGGCGCGACCTCCGCGTGACTCCGTACGGTCTCGCCAACACCGTCCGCGGGACGGGCGGTCCTTCGTTCGACCAGGATTTGCAGGGAGGCGTCGACGTGAAATGGGGCCTCACGCGCGGCCTCGCCCTGGACGTCACCGTGAACCCGGACTTCGCCCAGGTCGAAGCGGATGAACAGCGCGTGAACCTCACCCAGTTCAGCCTCTTCTTCCCGGAGAAGCGGCGTTTCTTCCTTGAGAATTCGGGGCTCTTCTTCATGGGCGACCAGGCCCGGAACACCCGCGGCAACCTGCTGCCGCGCGTGGATGAGGATCTCCTTCCCTTCTTCAGCCGGCGCATCGGGCTCACGGAGGATGGCAGGACCCAGCCGATCCACGGCGGCGCGCGCCTCACGGGCAACGCGGCGGGGCTCCAGCTCGGCGCGATGGCGATGCGGACGGGCGACGTGGCGGGGACGCCGGGCAGCGATTTCGGCGTCTTCCGGGCGCGGAGGAACGTGTTCCGGTCGTCCGAGGTCGGCGGGATCTTCATGTTCCGGCGCGCGATCGACGGAGGCGCGCAGGACTTCAATCGGATCTACGGGGCCGACACCAACATCCGCTTTCCCCGCGAGGTCGATCTCAGCGTGTACTACCTGGCGTCGGACGCCAAGGGGCCGGGAGGCGCAGTCCGGGGCGACGCGGGGGCCGCGCCGTCATCCGCCGGCGAGCGGGGCGGCGGCACCGTGCGCGCGTCGATCGGCCACGACGGCAACTTCCTGCACTTCAAGCTCGCGTACATGGAGATGTCCCCGGACTTCCAGAACGACCTCGGCTTCCTCCGCCGCACCGGATTCCGGAAGTACTTCGTCGACTGGGGGATCCGGCCCCGCTACGAGTTCGCGCGCCGGCTGGGGGTGCGTGAAATCCATCCACATCTCGAGTGGCACTACTACGACGATCTCGACAACCGGATGCTCGCCAAGTGGCTCCACACGGGCGTCACCTTCTTCATGAACAACGGGGGCAACGTCCAGATCCAGGTGGACCCGCGCTTCGAGCGCATCGACAGACCGTTCAGGCTCGATCGCCGGATCGATCCGATCCCGCCGGGATCCTACAGCTGGGCCCCGTGGTCGCTCACCGGCGGCACGGACGCGAGCCGCATGTTCTCGTTCCGCTGGCGGGGCACGCTGGGCGAACTCTGGAGCGGCACGCAGAAGTCGGTGTCGCTGACGATGAACTTCAAGCCGTCGTATCACTTCCGAACTTCGGTGGGGATGACGCGCACGGACGCGACGCTGGACCTGCCTGACGCGAGCTTCGTGCGGACGCTGTGGACCGTGCGGACGAACTACTCGTTCAACGCGGACATGTTCGTCGACGCGCTGGTCCAGTACGACCCGGCGTACGACGTCTTCAACTCGAACGTGCGCTTCAACCTCATCCACGCACCGCTGAGCGACCTCTACCTCGTCTGGAACGAACAGCGGATCACGACCGGCGACGGAACGCCTCCGGGCCGCAGCCTGACCCTCAAGCTGACCCGCATGCTCGCCTTCTGAATCGGCTCCGGAGGCGGACGGTCACCAGAGGACGGGCGCGGGATACGAGGAGATCGCCTCGTCGGGCGTAACGATCGTCAATCCGTTCACGATCGCCTGCGAGACGAGCCCGCGGTCGAAAGGGTCCGCATGCAGGATCGGCAGGAGCACTTCATGGGCCGCCGATGCTTCATCGAAGGTGAGCGGTTCGAGTTCCAGCCACTCTCGCCGACTCGGAACGTAGCGGACGGGCGATTCGGGGAGCGGCAACCGTCCGAGACGGTGCTTGATCGCGATTTCCCAAGCCGAGAGCGCACTCAGGTACACCGTGTTGCCCGGATCTCTGCAGGCCGCCTCCGCCGCCCGGGACAGCCGGGTATCCGCCGCCGCCAGCCAGAGGAACGTGCACGTGTCGACGAGCAGCCTCACGGCTCGCCGGCGTCACCCTGGAACGCCCGCAGCAGGGGTTCCGGCAGGGGCTCGAAGAAGCTCGCCGGCACTTTCATCCCCCGGTCGACTCCGATCGGCCGTTCCCGGATCGGCGTCGAGGGCAGGGGGCGGATCTCCGCGATGGGCACGTTGCGCCGGCACAGCGTGACCGTCTCGCCCCGCTCGACGCGGGCGAGATACCGGGCCAGGTCGGCCCGAGCTTCGGCAATGTTGACCCTGATCATGTACATGAACCTATACAACTATCTGTACAGGTTCAAGATTCCGCCGGGGACGCGCACGGGATACGAGGCCCGGACGCTACCCGCCAGCCGTGGTCACCGCCTCCTTCTTGTCCGGATGAACCGGGGACGTTTCCCACTCGTACTCCTCGCCGAGCACCCAGCGGTAGTACCAGTCCAGTTCGACGTTCGCCTTGAACAGGCGCTGTTGCAGTTCCACCCAGCCGTGACCCTGCTCGGGCGCCACGTAGAGGTGGGTCGGGACGCCGTTGTGCTTCAGTCCCTGGTACAGTTCCACGGACTGCGGCATCGGCACGCGCTCGTCGTTCTCCCCGACGAGGACAAGCGTCGGGGTCACGACCTTGTGGAGGTCGAAGAGCGGCGAATCGGCCATGTACTGCTCGATCGGGGCGTCCTCGGACCACGGGGTGCCCCCGAACCACGGCGTGCGATAGATGCGGACGTCGGATTGCGCGTACATCGACATCCAGTTCACGGCCCCCGCGCCCGACGACGCCGCCTTGAAGCGGTCCGTCCAGGTGATGATCTTGTTCGTCATGTGGCCGCCGGCGCTCCAGCCCATCTTCGCCATGCGGTCGCCGTCCACGAGTCCGCGCTCGATGAGATGATCCACCCCGGCCATCACGTCCTTGTGGGCCTGGTCGAAGTAGTTTCCGATCATGTTGCGGAGGAAGTCGTCGCCGTATCCGGTGGATCCGCGATAGTTGGGCTTGAAAACGAACCATCCGCGGGCGGCGAGCACGGTCTCATAGTTGCTCGAGCGCGCGAAGCGGAACTTGTCTGAGGACGGGGGGCCTCCGTGCGTCTGCACGACGAGCGGGTACCGCTGGCCCTCCCGATAGTCGATGGGATAGAAGATGAGACCCTCCACCTCGACGCCGTCCTCTCCGGCGTACTGCACGGCTTCCATGCGCGGCAGGAGGAACTCCTCGGCGAGATAGTCGAAGAGGTGTGTGACCTGGCGTGCCGGGCCCGTTCCCGCCATCGCCCACAGGTCCCCGGCGTTGGTCGAACTGCTGACGGAATAGAGGTGCATGCCGGATGAAGGGTGGTAGTCCCAGGCGCCGACCGAGTGGTCCCCCTCGGTGACCGCCTCGGCGCTCTCCGCATCCGAGGCATCGGCGGGCACGGAGTAGATCTGCTGGCGAACGCCGGTATTCGCGCGGAAGTAGATGGAGCGGCCGTCCCGCGACCACACCGCGGCGTTGACGTCGAAGCTTCCGCCCGGCACCACGGAGACGGGATCGCCGCCGTCGGTCGGGACGACGAACAGGCGCTGGTTGAAGTAGAAGTCGCTCAGTTCATCGTTCGTGTTCGCGACGAAGAGCGCATGGCGGTTGTCGGGAGAAAGGGACGCACCGACCTCTCCCACGTGATTGTCGGTGATCCGGCGCCCACCGGTCCCATCGGGACCCATCACCCACAGTTCCGAGTTGAGGAGGTCGTCGAAGAGGGCGGTCGGCGCCAACTGCACGAGGAGGAGCGTGCCGTCGCGCGAGGTCGAATACCCTCGAACCATCAGGCCGGCCTCCGTTACGCGCTCCGCGGCGCCGCCCTCGCTCGGGACCCGCCACAGCCCGGTCGGGAGCTTGTCCTCTTCATAGCGAAACACGTTGTCGTTGACCGCTTCGCGCGCCTTCTCCGCCTCCGACTTCTCGTCGACCGCCATGAAGTAGATCCAGGCGCCATCGCCGGACCACGAAATCGAACTCACGGGCGTCGGGTGCTCGCTCACGGCGCCGGCCTCGCCGCCGCGGGCCGGCATCACGAACACCTGGTTGTGCTCCGTGTCATGCCGGTTCGCGACGAAGGCGATGCGCGAGCCGTCGGGCGACCAGCGCGGGCTCGATTCACCGCCCTCGCCGTTCGTCATGCGCGTCGTGCCGGAGCCGTCCATCGCGACGCGCCAGATGTGGGAAACCGTGCCATTGGCTTCCCAGTCGGTGTCCGTCCTCACGTAGAGCACTTCCGATCCGTCCGGCGATATCCGCGGGTCGGCGAGACCGGGGATGTCGATCAGGTCCACGATCGTCATCGCGCGGCGCTGGCCGGAGAGGGGCACGGTGGAGACGAGAACGGCGAGGATTCCGAGGACGAGGATGCGGCGAGACATGGCAGACTCCTGCGGTTGGCGGTGGCCCGTCGCGGTACATCGATGTTGACAGGGTCGTCCCCGGGTGACAAGGGCCGGACGCCCCATTCCGGCGGGCGCCGGATGCGGAGCCGGCTTCAGCCCGTGACGTCGAGGAGGGCGGCGAGGTGGTCGTCCGTGAGACCGTCCATCTCGAACGTCGACACGCCGGCCGCACCCGCCTCCCGCGCGGTCACGACGGCCGCCGCCAGCGCGGGAGGATCGAGCGCGGGCAGGTAGAGTCCGGCGTTCAGCGGCCGGGCGTCTCGCGCGCCCGCGGTGGCAGCCGCGGCCTCGAGCGCCGCGATGCCCTCGCGCACCCCGTCGCCGATCCAGGGGATGTCCTCCAGATAGAAGCTCTGGTAGAGCATCGGGAAGAAGCGGTCGAGGGGCCACCGGTCCCAGTCCTGGCGGACCAGCGTGCGGGCGATGGAGGGGGTCGGGAAGACGGCGGCGGTGATGGGTTTCCCGTGCTCGTGGGCCGCCTCGGCGAGTTCGCGCACGGCGCCCGTGACGGAGTCCCAGCGGAAGCGGCGCCAGGCCTCGTCGGCGGGCGGGTCGGGGATCTCCAGCGGGTCCCTCCCGTCGAGAGCGGCGAACTGTTCGCGGCAGACGTCGCAGTAGCAGAAGTCGAACTCCGGGTGCTCGACATCCTGCACGAGGTCATAGGTCTCCCACAGGGCGCGCGGGAGGATGACGTCGCAGTGGCGCACGTAGTCCAGATGGACGCCGTCCACCGCCGGGTGGGCGGCGAGGTCCGCGATGCGTCCGCGCAGGTATTCGCGCACGGGTCCGCGCGACGGGCAGACCCACTTGTAGTACCCGACGTAAGGGGGATGGTCGAGCGAACTCTCGAGGTTGCGGCTCACCGTGAACCACTCCGGGTGGTTCTCCTGCACCAAGGCGTCGCCGTTGCGGTTCATCGTCCAGAACCAGCGGTGATACTCGAGTCCCTCCGCGCGGGCGGCTCCCGAGACCAGATCGACGTCGCCCCCGCCCACGAGGACCGCGTGGAAGCCGGCCTCGCGCAGTCTGGCGAACCGTTCGCGCCAGGCGGCGGCGTCGCGGTCGCGGTCCCCGTGAACCCACGTCCACAGCGTGAAGGTCGCCTCCGGATCGGGCGGGAACGCGCAGGCGGGGAGCGCCGCCCCGAGCGCCGCCGCGCTGCCGGCGGCCCGGACGAACTCCCTGCGCCTCACCGGGAGTCGTCCCGACCGGCGACGAAGCGCACGACGCCCCACTTTTCCGGTATGTGCATGTCGATCTCCCCCTGCGGCGACCACACCCAGTTCTCTTCCGGATGGTCGTTCCAGTCCACGGGCTCCCGCCGCTTCCGGTACCGTCCGTCCACGACGATGAGCGGCCACTGTACGCGGGAGAAGTTCACGCGCCAGGCGTCTCCGGGCCGCGGGGTCGGGACCGCGGCGTCCGCGGGTGCGCCGGGCGGACGCAGCGCCGACCAGGGGATGGCGATCTCGACCGACCAGCCGGCGTCTTCGTCCGAGGGATCGTTCAGCGTGCCCTCGAGACGCACGGCGGTGCGCAGGCCCTCGATGTCCCAGGCGATGTCCGCCCTTCCCTTTCGACGGTAGGGCTTGTCGAGGAAGAGATCGAACTCGGTCCCGAGCGCGTTGATCTCGAGTTCATAGTAGGCGAGACCGTCTCCGTCCGGATCGAGAAAGACCTCGAAGTCGTGTTCCCGGTAGACGATCGCGTCGCGTTCGGCCAGCGTGGCCCAGAGGTGCGGTTCCTCGAGTTCGGCGCCCACGTAGAGGAAGTGTTCGTCCCACGCGATCTTCGCGCGCGTCCCGACATCGGGATCGGGCCAGCCGGGGCCGCGAATGTCGACGAAGGGTTCGGTCCACGGCGCGGCGCGCCAGGCCGCATCGTCCAGCGACCCGTCGATCGCGGGCGGGGAGGCGGCGGGCGGCGCGGCGTATTCCCGCGGCGCAACCGGCGTCTGGCCCGCCGAAGGGGCGACCGCCGGAATCCCCGACGCAGCGAGGGCGGTCAGAAAAACGCGTGACGGGTCGACGCGGAGCATGCCGGCTATCCTCCAGCGGAGGGGAACACCTGGAAGATCCCGCTGGTCGCCGGCGTCTCGATCGCCAGGCCCCCCTGCGCATCCAGGATCCAGACGTTCACGCGATACCAGCCCTGGAAGGCGAACGAAGTAAGCCGCACGGTTTCCTCGACCGATTCTCCCGGCGCGAGTTCGACCATGCGCTCGACGATGTCCGAAGGCGTGACGTCGGGGCCGCAGTGCAGCCGCGGGTTGTAGACCGCCTCGAACTCCACCTCGAGGTTCGTCACACCGACCGGTTTCGTCCCGCAGGCATCCTTGAAGATCGGGCTGCTCGAGACGTTCCGGGTGGTGACGGCGATCGACTGGGCAGGTTGGTACTCTGCCCGTTCCACGCAGACTTCGAGGCCGTGTTGCGTCGCGCAGAGAGAAACGGCCGGTCCCGTCACGTCCTCACCGCATGAGAGGACAAGGACGGCGGCCAGTACGGGCATGGCGATCCTGCGTGACATCTTCGATCTCCGGAGGTTCACGGGGTGATCCCTCGGAATCTATGGGACGAAGGGTTCAGTTGTCGGCTCCCGGGAAGATGACGAAGACGCCGCTCACGGCCGGGGTGTCGAAGGCCAGGGCTCCGTCCGGCGTCAGAAGCCACACGATCGCGCGGAAGAAGTCCTGCGGGGAGTAACCCAGCCGCAGGGTATCACGGGACGATGCTCCGGGTTCGAGCCTCACCATGCGTTCGACGACCACGGTTCGCGTGACCGCCTGGCCGCAGTGCCGCTGCGGATTGTAGTTGGGCCTGAAATCCTCCTCGGAATCCGGCGCGGGTAACGCGGTCGTCCCGCACGCATCCTTGAAGATCGGGCGGTCGGACGCGTTGCGCGTCGTGATGAGGACGGCCTCGTTGGACCGGTACTCGGGCCGGTCGACGCACACCTCGACGCCGTGCCGCGTATCGCACAGACTGCCCCGGGGCCCGGTCACCCCCCCGCCGCACGACAGGGCGGGCGCAATCGCCGCCGTCAGTACCGCCAGACCTCGAAGCTTCATGGATCTCCCGCGCTTCCGATGACGCCGAATCTAAAGTCGGAGGAGGGTTTCGGCACAGGTGAAGTGTTGCCCGTCGGAGCGTCGCATCGGACTGTACGCGTTGCCGGGGGAAACCCCGGGGGTCGCTTGGAGCTTCGCACAAGTCACGTGGAGTGGAACGGATGCAGGGAAGCAACAGGTGTTCCAGCTGGCTGGGGAGTCTGATCGTACTCGGCGCGGGACTCGGCGGCGGGCCTTTCGCGCTCGTCGCCCAGGGCGGTACGACGGACGGAGAATGGCGCTATTGGGCCGGAGACGCCGGCTCCACGCGCTACGCGCCGCTCGATCAGATCGACGCCTCGAACGTCGAGGACCTGGAGATCGCGTGGCGCTGGCAGGCGCGCAACTTCGGTCCGACCCCCGAGGGCTACTACCGGGTGACCCCGCTGTACGCGAACGGGACCCTCTATGCGACGGCGGGATTCCGGCGGGCGGCGGTGGCGATCGATCCGGACACCGGGGAGACGCTCTGGATGTACCGGCTCGACGAGGGCGAACGCGGCAGGAACGCGCCGCGCGGCAACTCCGGGCGCGGCGTCGGCTACTGGACGGATGGCGCCGAGGAGAGAGTGCTTCTCATCACCCCCGCCTATCACATGGTCTCGCTGGACGCGAAGACGGGCCTCCCCGACCCGGCCTTCGGCGAGGACGGGATCGTGGACCTCAAGCTGGGACTCGGACGGGAACTGGACCTGGTGAACGACCGCATCGGCTCGAGTTCGCCCCCGGTCGTCGTCGGAGATGTGATCGTCGTGGGAGCCGCGCTCCCGCAGGGGGGACGTCCTCCGACCAAGGAGATGCCACCGGGTCACGTGCGTGGATTCGACGCGCGGACGGGCGAGCAGCTCTGGACCTTCCACACCATCCCGCAGCCGGGCGACCCCGGCCACGAGACGTGGGAGGACGGGTCATGGGACTACACCGGGAACGCCGCCGTGTGGACGCCGTTCACGGCGGACCTCGACCTGGGCTACGTCTATCTGCCGGTGGAGGCGGGGACGGGCGACTACTACGGGGGCCATCGCCCGGGCAACAACCTCTACTCGCAGAGCCTCGTGTGCGTGGACGCGGGCACGGGCGAAGTCGTGTGGTATTTCCAGACCGTGCATCACGGAATCTGGGACTTCGATCCGCCGGCGGCGCCCGTTCTGATGGACATCACGGTGGACGGGCGGGAGATCCAGGCTGTGGCCCTGGTGACGAAGCAGTCCTTCACGTACGTCTTCGACCGCGTAACGGGCGACCCGGTGTGGCCGATCGAGGAGCGCCCCGTGCCCGCCGGCGACGTGCCGGGGGAATGGTACGCGCCTACGCAGCCCTTTCCGACGCTCCCCGAGCCGTTCGACATGCAGGGGGCGACGGAGGATGACCTCATCGACCTCACGCCGGAACTGAAGGCGGAGGCGCTCGAGATCGCGGAGAACCTCACGCTCGGCGAGTTGTTCACGCCGCCGACCGTCCTCGTGGAGGGTGGCAACCAGGGGACCCTCATCACGCCCGGCAGCCTTGGCGGGGCGAACTGGCCGGGCGCGGCGTACGACCCCGAGTCGCAGCGGCTCTTCGTGGGCTCGGCGACGCGGGGCACGGTGATCGGCCTCGTGAACGACCCCGAGTCCTCGAACATGCGCTACATCGCCGGCCGTCCCCGCGGCGTCGGCGGCCCGCAGGGACTGCCCCTCCTGAAGCCGCCGTGGGGGAGGATCACGGCGCTCGACATGAACACGGGCCGGAAGGTGTGGCAGGTCGCGAACGACCACACGCCGTCGTTCGTGGAGGAACACCCGGCGCTCGAAGGCGTCGACGTCCCGCGCACGGGCCGGCCCAGCCGGGCGGGCCTCCTCGCGACGAGCACACTGCTCTTCGCGGGAACGGGCGGGGGGACGATGTCGCCGGACCTCACCGGTCTCCTGCGCGCACACGACAAGGAGACGGGCGAGATCCTGGCCGAAATCGAACTGCCGTCGCACCAGACCGGCGTCCCGATGACGTACATGCACGACGGAAAGCAGTACATCGTCGCCGCCGTGGCGGGGCGCGGCGTGCCCGCGGAACTCGTCGCCCTGCGGCTCCCCGGCTAGCCGGCGGATCCGGCAGCCAGCCGCCCGCCGACAGCCGAAAACCGAAAGCCACGGTGCCAGCGCCTTCCGTCGTCCGGGGAACGCCCTTTCACGAACGGACCGGCCCGCTCTGCCAGGCCGGCAACTGGCGGCGCTGGGCCGGGCATCTCTCGGCGAGTTCGTACGAGCCGACGCACGAGCACGAGTACCAGGCCATCCGCTCGGCGTGCGCGCTCATCGATGTCTCGCCGCTCCACAAGTACCGGCTCTCGGGGCCGGGAGCGGCGGCGCTCGCCAACCGGGTGGTGACGCGGGACGTGGACCGGCAGGAGATCGGTCGGGTGTACTACACGCCCTGGTGCGACGCGGCCGGGAAGGTGCGGGACGACGGCACCCTGCACCGGCTCGGCGCGTCCGATTTCCGCCTTACGTCCGCCGAGCCGACGCTGAAGTGGCTGCATGAGAACGCCCGCGGACTCGATGTGGAAATCGAGGAGGAGACGGAACAGGTGGCCGCGCTCGCCCTCCAGGGGCCCCGTTCGCGCGAACTGCTCCGGCGGATCACCGACGGCGACGTGGCCGGACTCCCCTATTTCCGGGTGATGTCGGCGCGGATCGCCGGGATCGCCGCGGAAATCTCGCGCACGGGCTATACCGGCGATCTCGGCTACGAGATCTGGGTCGGCGCCGCGGACGCGATTCCCCTGTGGGACGCCCTCACGGAGGCGGGTGGCCCGTTCGGCCTCGCCCCGGCCGGCATGCTCGCCCTGGACATGGCGCGCCTGGAGGCCGGCCTGCTCCTCGTCGATGTCGATTTCATTCCGGCCCACCGTGCGATCATCGAAGACCGGAAATCCTCTCCGTACGAACTCGGCCTCGGCTGGACCGTGTCGCTCGAGGCGTCGAACTTCGTGGGCCGGGCGGCCCTCCGGGCCGAACGGGCCCGCCCGCCCGCGTGGCGTTTCCGGGGGATCGTCCTCGACTGGGAGTCGCTCGAGGCGGCGTACGCGACCGTCGGCCTCCCCCCGCAGCTCCCGGGCACGACGCTGCGCGACAGCGTGCCGCTGTACGCGGGGGGACGGCAGGTGGGCTACGCCACGAGCCGGGGCTGGTCGCCGACCCTCAAGACCTATCTGGGACTGGCGCACCTCGAAGCGGCATCCGCGGCCGTCGGAACCGAACTCGAGATCGAGGTGACGGTCGAGCACCGGCGGCGCCGGGCCCGGGCCACGGTGGCGAAGACCCCGTTCTTCGACCCCGAGAGGAAGCGGGCCACGCCGTGAGTGCGACGAATGCGTACGACGCGATCATCGTCGGGGGCGGCCACAACGGCCTCATCAACGCCGCCTACCTCGCCCGGGCCGGACTGCGCACGGTCGTGCTCGAGCGCCGGCATTTGGTGGGCGGAGCCGCGGTGACGGAGGAGATCTTCCCGGGCTTCAAGTATTCCGTCGCCTCCTACGTCGTGAGCCTGCTGAGGCCCGAGATCATCCGCGACCTGCAACTCGCGCGGCACGGGCTGGAGATCCTCCCCCTCGAGAGCACGGTCACCCCGCTCCCCAACGGCGACTACCTCGGGCGCTGGGCCGACCACGACCAGACGCGGCGCGACCTCTATCGCCATTCTCCGAAGGACGCGGAGGCGTACGATGACTTCGCGACGCTCATGTACCGGCTCGCGTGGGCCGTGAAACCCCTCCTCGGCATCGTGCCGCCCGACCCGCTCTCTCCCGGACTGCGCGATCTGAAGACGCTGCTCATGCTGGGACGGCACGCGCGCGGCCTCGACGAGCAGCAGTTCCACGCGCTCTTCAAGCTGGGGACGATGAGCGCGGCCGACTATCTGGACGAGTGGTTCGAGTCGGATCCGCTGAAGGCGACGATGTCGGCGAGCGGAATCATCGGGACCTTCCTCGGCCCCCGGTCTCCGGGGACGGCGTACGTCCTTCTCCATCACTACATGGGGGAGATCGACGGCGTCTTCCGGGCGTGGGGATTCGCCCGGGGCGGGAACGGGATGGTCAGCGAGTCCATCGCCTCCTCGGCGAGGTCCCACGGGGCCGAGATCCGGACCGGGGCCACGGTGGAGCGGGTGCTCACGGCGAACGGGCGGGCGACGGGCGTCGTCCTCGAGGACGGCGAGGAGTTGCGCGCGAAGACGGTCGTGTCGGGGATCGATCCGAAACGCACCTTCCTCGGCCTGCTCGACCCGGAGGAGCTGCCGGACGATCTCGTGGAGGCGATCCGCCGCTTCCGGATCCGCGGCTCCTCCGGGAAGGTCAACCTCTCGCTGTCGGCGGCGCCGGAGTTTTCCTGCCTGCCGGGCGGGGGTCCGCATCTTCGGGGCGCCTTCTCCATCAGTCCGAGCATGGACTACCTGGAGCGCGCCTACGACGACGCGAAGTACGGAGGATTCTCGCGCCGGCCCTACATGGACATCGTCATCCCGTCGATGATCGACCCCGGGATGGCGCCGCCGGGGCGGCACGTGATGTCGATCTTCGTCCAGTACGCCGCCTTCGACATCGAGGGCGGCTGGGACGATGCGAAACGGGAGGCGTTCGGGGACGCGGTCGTCGACACGCTCTCGGAGTACGTGCCGAACCTCAAGGACTCCATCCTCCACCGGCAGGTGCTCACGCCGCTGGACATGCAGGAGGAGCTGGGGCTCACCGAGGGCAACATCTTCCACGGAGAACTGACGCCGCAGCAGCTCTTCTTCTTCCGTCCCTCTCCCGCCTGGGCCGATTACCGGACGCCCGTGCGCGGGTTCTACCAGTGCGGCTCGGGCACCCATCCGGGCGGCGGGGTGTGCGGCGCCTCCGGGCGGCTCGCCGCGCTCGAGATTCTGCGGGACCTGCGGCGGCGTCCGCGGGGGCCACGGCCGGGGCACCAGCCGTGAGGGCAGCCGCGGGGACTCCGGCGAACGCGTACGACGCCGTCGTCATCGGGGCGGGCCACAACGGTCTCATCGCGGCGGCGTATCTGGCACGGGCCGGGCTCCGCGTGGTCGTGGTCGAGCGGGGCGAGGCTCCCGGAGGGTGTGCCGCCACGGAGGAACTCTGGCCCGGGTACCGCGTCGACACCGGCGCACACAGCCTGACCGGGATCGACCCGAGCGTCATGAACGACCTCGGTCTGGTGGAGGCGGGACCGGGGGGCGCCGGGCTGGAGATCCTGTCTCCCGCTCCCTGCGTCGTGTCGCCTCAACCGGACGGGGGAACGCTCATCCTGGGGACGGATCCGACCCGGGCGGCGGATCGGATTCGCCCCTTCTCCGCGCGGGACGCCGCCCGCTGGCCGGATTTTGTCGCTGCGATGTCGCGGGCGATCCGGGCGCTCGGCGTCCTCTACCGCACCCGGCCTCCGCGACTGGCGGGCGCGAGCCGGGGGGACCTGTGGGAACTGCTTCGGCTCGGCGTCCGGATGGGCCGGGTGGGGCGGCGGGAAGCGCTCGAACTCCTGCGCCTCATCCCGATGACGATCGAGGAACTGTTGTACGAGTGGTTCGAGAGCGAGGCGCTCAAGGGCGCACTCGCCGCGGATGGCGTGAGGGGAATCTGCCAGGGGCCCCTGGCCTCGGGCACCGGCTACATGTTCCTCCACCACATGGTGGGCGCGGGCGGCGTCGTGCGGCGAAGGCGCCAGGTGCGCGGCGGGATGGGCGGGCTGGGCGGCGCTCTGCAGCGCGTCGCCGTCGCCGCGGGAGCGGAGGTCCGCCTCGGCCACGAGGTGGCCTCGATCCGCGTCGAGGACGGGCGGGCGACGGGCGTCGTCCTCGCCGGGGGCGACGAGGTCGCGGCCCCCCGCGTCGTCTCGTCCGCCGATCCCGGCCGGACCCTGCTCGGCCTCGTCGACCCCGGCGAACTGGCGCCCGAGTTCGTCCGCGCGCTCGAGAATATCAAATACCGGGGCGTCGTCGCGAAGGTGCATCTCGCGCTGGGCGAGCCTCCGCGCCTGCGGTCCGGCGGTGACGCCGCCCAGGCCGCCGTGCTTGCCGGCGCCGCAATCACGATTGCGCCGAGCATCCACTACATCGAGCGCGCCTACGACGACGCGAAGTACGGCCGGCCTTCGGCGCGGCCGGTCCTCGATGCCGTCCTCACGACCGCGCTCGATCCGTCGCTCGCGCCGGAAGGGCGTCACGTCCTGTCCGTAGCGGCGCAGTACGCGCCGTTCCAACTCGCCGATGGTTCGTGGGCGGACGCACGCCGCGAGGCGCTGGGCGACGCGGTCGTCGGCGCGCTGGCGGAGCACATCCCCAACCTCGAAGAGGCGATCCTGCACCGGCACGTGCTGACGCCGGCCGACCTCGCCGACCGCTTCGCGCTCCCGGAGGGGAACATCCACCACGGCGAGATGACGCTCGATCAAGTGTTCTTCGGACGCCCCGTGGCAGGCTGGGCGCGATTCCGGACCCCGATCGCCGGACTCTACCTGTGCGGCGCCGGCACCCACCCGGGCGGCGGCCTCAACGGCCGCCCCGGCGCCCTTGCCGCCGCCCGGATCCTCGGCGACGGGAAGCGACGGCAGGACTAGTCCAGGTCGATCCCGCGGCTGATGCGGAACACGTGGCCGTCGGGGTGCCGCACGTGCATTTCGCGCACGCCCCACGGCATGTCCGTGGGCGGCCATGTGACTTCGAGATCCTGCTCGACGCACCGCGCGTGCACGGCGTCGACATCGTCCACCCACACCGACATCCAGACGCCTTTGTCGGCCGCGTCGTCGCCGCCGGGGCCGAAGGTCTTCTCGACCGTGCCCCGGCCTCTTCCTCCCTGGCAGTCCTGGCAGAGGAAGATCTGGTTGTCGCCGGAAACGACGCCTCCGAAGTCCGGCGGATCGCCCCAGTCCCAGCTCTTCTTCCATCCCAGCCGCTCGAACCAGGCGAAACTCTCCTGGAGGTCCGAGACGTTCAGGATCGGCGTCAGCCCCCTGGCGACCCAGTCCCCGCGGTCCATCGCCGTCAGCCGAGAAGGTCCGCGACGGCGGCGCGTTCGGCCCGAAGCTCCGCGTGGGTGATTTCCATGCGCTCGCGGCTGAATTCGCTCAGGTCGAGGCCATCGACGACGGAGTAGTCGCCCGCCGCGCACGTCACCGGCTGCGAATACACCACGCCCTCGGCCACGCCGTAGCGTCCATCCGCGTGCACCGCCATGCTCGTCCAGTCGCCGTCCGGCGTGCCGTGTACCCACGTCCGCACGTGGTCGATGGCGGCCGACGCCGCGGAGGCCGCGGATGAGGCGCCGCGCGCCTGGATGATCTCGGCGCCCCGCTTCTGGACCTTCGGGATGAAGGTGTCCCGGTACCAGGCCTCGTCGACGAGACCGGGGGCCGGAGCGCCCGCGACCGTACACTGGCTGATGTCGGGGTACTGCGTCGCGGAGTGGTTGCCCCAGATCGTCATGCGCCGGATCTCCGTCGCGTGCCTGCCCGTCTTCTCCGCGAGCTGGCTGATCGCGCGGTTGTGGTCGAGGCGGGTCATGGCCGCGAACTGCCGGCGATCGAGCTTCGGCGCGTTGGCCGCGGCGATCAGGCAGTTCGTGTTCGCCGGGTTCCCGACCACGAGGACGCGCACGTCGCGCGAGGCATGGTCGCTCAGTGCGCGACCCTGCGGGCCGAAGATCCTCCCGTTGTCGGCCAGCAGGTCGCCGCGTTCCATCCCCGGCCCCCGTGGCTTGGCGCCCACGAGCAGGGCGTAGTCGACTCCGTCGAACCCTTCGTTCACGTCCGCGGTCCCGACGACCCCGTGAAGGAGCGGAAAGGCGCAGTCGTTGAGTTCCATCTCGACGCCACGCAGCGCGTCGAGCGCGGGCGGAATCTCCAGCAGTTGAAGCGTGACGGGCCGGTCCGGCCCGAGCATGTCCCCGGCCGCGATCCTGAAGGCGAGGGCGTATCCGATATTTCCTGCGGCCCCGGTGATGGCGACCCGCGCTGGTGCAGTCATGTCGTCTCCGCGCGTTGTGTGTGAACGCTGTGTGTGAACGCTGTGTGTGAGTGTCGTGTGTGAACGCTGTGAATGAGCGTCGGTGGGTGTCCGTGGAATTCCGTCCCCGGCGCCGAACGCGGGGGAAGCGCCAAACTCACAGGACCTACACCTCAAGTCCAGCGCGCATCCGGGCAGGCGTGGCGGAAGCGGCGTGGCGCGGTCTCGCGCCGGGGCTCACCTCGTGACAACTTCGGCGCTTCTCGAACCCGGGGGGATCTCCATCCGCATCCGCGACGACGCCCACATGACGCGCCTGATGGCGGTGCTGCTCGCGCTCTGCATAGTCCTGCTCGGCCTGCTCGTGCTGGCGGTCGTCGCGGGGGCCGGCCGCGCCGGTCCGCTCCCGCACCCCGAGCACGCCCCGATGCAGGTGGGGATCGACGCGGGCGAACTCGGCGCGCCGGCATGGGCGGCGTATGTCGCCGGCATCGCCATGCTCGGGACCATGTGGGTCACGATGCTGATCGGGTTCCGGGACGGACACTGGATCCGGCGGGCGGTCAACGCGTGGACGGTGGGCTACGTCCTCCTCTTCGTGGTCCTCATGTGGTCCTTCGACGCCTATGCCGCCGGCGACACCACGATCATCCTGGGGTTCACCGCGCCGACTGCCCTGCTGGTGTACGGGCTCACGCTCGCCCCGTGGATCCCGCTCCTCGCCATCACGTGGGCGTTCGAGAGCGCCTACTTCGGCCCGCGCGAGCAGGCCCGCTTCGATGAGATCGTCGCGGAATCGAGGCGGTCGAGGGAGAGACCGGAGCCTTCCCGCAACGCCCGCGGCGACTCCGACGACGGCGAGGGATAGCGGTCCGTGGAGGCGAACCGCGCCCTGATCACGCTGCTCGCCGTGGTCGCGTATCTCGCGCTCTGCATCGGCGTGGGACTCTGGTCGCTCCGGCGCACGAAGTCCACGAGCGATTTCTTCGTGGCCGGCCGCACCCTCGGGACGTTCGTGACCGCGTTCGCGATCTTCTCGAGCACGATGAGCGGGTTCGGGTTCGTGGGCGGTCCCGGCCTCATGTACTCGATGGGGACGAGTTCGATCTGGATTCTCGGTACGATCGTCATCTCCAACATCATCGTCCTCAACCTGGTGGCGAAACGCATCCGCATGGTGTCCGAGCTTCGCGAGTGCGTATCGCTCCCGGACGTGGCGGCCGCCCGTTACGGGAAACAGTCGGTGCGGGCTTCCGTGGCCGTCGTGATCCTGCTCGGCGTGCTGGGCTATCTCGCGACGCAGATCCTGGCGATGTCGATCGTGCTGCAGGGAGTGCTGGCGGAAGCCGGGGTGCTGGAGCACCCGAGCCTTGCGCTCTGCGTCGCCATCTCGTGCTCGGTCCTGATCTTCTACTCGGTCACCGGCGGGATCGTGGCCTCCGTCTACACGGATGTGATCCAGGGCGTCATCATGGTCGTCGCGTCCGTCCTCGTCTTCGCCACGGTGCTCGGGACATTCGACGGCGGGCTCACCGAGATCAGCCGGATCGTGGCGGCCGACGACCGCGCGGCGGGCGGGCCGTGGGGGACGATCGGCCTCATGGGCGGGCTCGCGTGGTTCTTCGTGTTCGGCATCGGGGTCGCCGGGCAGCCGCACATCATCACCAAGTTCATGATGCTGCGGCGCATGAAGGAACTGCGCTACGTGATACCGGTCGGCGTCCTCGCCTACAGCTTCGCGGCGCTGCTGTGGATCGGGATCGGCTTCGCGATGCGGGCCCTGGTCATTACCGGCGGGCACCCGGCGCTCGCGACGCCGGACGCCGCCTCGCCGGAGTTTCTGCAGGCCTTCACGCACCCGCTGCTCGCCGGCGCCGTCTTCGCCGCGCTGCTCGCCGCGATCATGTCCACGGCGGACGCGTTCCTGAACATCGGGACGGCCGCCATCATGCACGATCTGCCGAACGCCATCCGGGGCCGGTCGCTCGGCAACGAACTCGCGTGGGCCCGCATCATCACGGTCCTGCTCGCGATCTCGGCCGCGCTGGTGGCGCTCTACGCCGACGACCTCGTGGCGCTTCTCGGCGTGTTCGGCTGGGGCACGTTCGCGGCGGGCCTCGTCCCCGTCATCGCGATCGGACTCAACTGGAAACGGGCCAACGCCCTCGCGGCCAACGTCGCCATCGCCAGCAGCCTGCTCGTCAACTTCGGGCTCCGGTCCGGCTTCGGATTCGGCACCGTGCGCCTCCCGTACGGCGTCGACCACGGAGCCGCGGCGCTCCTCGTCTCCCTCGTCCTCTTCCTCTCCATCTCCCTCCTCACGAAGCCCGATCCCATCCCCCGCGACGTCGAGCGCGTGATGGAACTCTGAGCTTCGAAACCTCAGGCGTGATGGCACGTAGAGTGCCCGGCCGACCGAACCAACTTCACTCCAGGATTCCCATGTCGGAACCCGACATCGCCCGTCTTTCAGGCGTGACCCATCGATACGGATCCGTGGTCGCGCTGGAGGAGGTGGACCTCGAGGTCCGGCGCGGCGAGGTACTGGCGGTGCTGGGTCCCAACGGGGCGGGCAAGACGACGGCGATCCATCTGCTGCTCGGGAGCCTGCCCGTGCAGACCGGAAAGGCGACCGTCTTCGGACAGCGACCCGACGCTCCCGGGGTTCGAGCGCGCCGAGGCGCGATGCTCCAGATCTCCGGCGTACCCGATACGTTGACGGTGAGCGAACACATCGACCTTTTTCGCGCCTATTACCCCACCCCCCTCGCGGCTGCCGACCTGCTCGCCATGGCGGGGATCGAGGGAATCGAGGGGCGGAGGTTCGGCAAGCTCTCCGGGGGACAGAAGCAGCGCGTCATGTTCGCCCTCGCCCTCTGTGGCGATCCGCACCTCGTTTTCCTCGATGAGCCCACCGCGGGCCTCGACGTGGAAGTCCGGCGCGGGCTGTGGGAGGAGATTCGTCGCCACCGCGAGTCCGGCCGGACCACGGTTCTGACGACGCACTATCTCGAAGAGGCGGACGCGCTCGCGGATCGCATCGTCGTCCTCCATCGCGGGCGCGTCATCGCGGAAGGCGCACCGTCGACGATCAAGTCCCGCACCGCCGCGCGCAGGGTGCGCTGCGTGACGCGCGTGACGGTAGACGCCGTGGCGTCCGTGCCCGGCGTCGTCAGGTCCGAGACCAGGGGCCAACACCTCGAGGTTCTGACGTCCCGCCCAGAGGCGCTGGTCCGCGAACTCTTCGACCGGGATCCAGACCTCCACGACCTGACCGTGGTCGGCGCGGGATTGGAAGAAGCGTTCCTCGCCCTCACGCGAGAGTCCGACGAACCGGAACCGGTCCGGTGACGGCGGCGACACGGGCCCATCGGTGGCGCATCTACGTGCTGGAGGCCCGGTACCAGTTCCTCATGGTGCTGCGGGAGCCCGCCTTCGCGATCCCGACGCTGCTCTTCCCCCTGATCTTCTACCTGTTCTTCGGCGTGGTCCTGGGCGCGAGGAGCTTTTCCGCCGCCGCGCCCACGTACATGCTGGCGACGTACAG
The DNA here is from genome assembly GCA_022820995.1 of Gemmatimonadota bacterium. Classification (GTDB taxonomy): domain Bacteria; phylum Gemmatimonadota; class Gemmatimonadetes; order Palauibacterales; family Palauibacteraceae; genus Palauibacter. The sequence goes on from JAJEEM010000064.1 coordinate 46,291, forward strand.
CGTCTTCGGGGTCATGGGCCCTTCGCTGTTCGGTTTCGGCGCCGGGCTCGCCATGGAACGCGATTCGGGCGTTCTCCTCCTCAAACGGACCACCCCGATGCCGGCGGCCGCCTATCTGCTCGCCAAGGTCGCGATGGCGATCGCCTTCGGAGCGGCCGTCATCCTGGGGATCTTCCTGCTCGGCGCCCATGGAGCCGGCGTGGTGCTGTACCGCTGGCAGTGGTTCGCCCTGGCCGGAGTCGTGCTCGCCGGAGTGATCCCCTTCTGCGCACTGGGGCTTGCCGTCGGTGCGTGGTCCAGGGGGCGCGGCGCCGTGGCCATCACCAACCTCGTGTTCCTGCCCATGGCCATGCTGTCCGGACTCTGGATCCCGATCACGATCTTTCCGGCGGCCCTGCAGGACGTCGCCAACGCGTTGCCGGCCTATCACCAGGCGCAGCTTGCGCTCAAGATCATCGATATGGACGGGGGACAGGCCACGCTCCTGCACGTCGCGGTGCTCGGGGTTCAATCGCTCGCCCTTCTCGCCGTCGCCGCTTTCGGCTTCCGGCGGGCGGGGACCGGCGCCGTCTCGATGCGCCCGGGAGGAACGTCATGAAAGCGGGAAACCGATCGGGTACCCGAAGTCTGTGGATTCTTGCCGTCGCGGCCGCGGGATTCATCGCCGCCCTCGCGACGCTTCCGGTGCCCGAGTCGGCGGCGGCTCCCGGGCAGGAGGTGCCGGAGAGCCGCTTCGCGGTCGTGGATGTGACGCTGTTCGATGGCGAAACGTTCCGGCGGAACCAGGATGTGTGGATCGAGGACGGCCGGGTGCGCGGGCTCGGGCCGAGGCTCCGGCTGCCGGAGGACCTGCCTCGCGTCGACGGGCGGGGCCACACGCTGCTGCCCGGCCTCATCGACGGCCACGTCCACACCTTCGGCGGCACGCTGAACGACGCGCTGCGCTTCGGCGTGACCTCCGTACTCGACCAGTTCACCGATCCCGCTCTCCTGACGGGAGCGAGAGCGGCCCGGGACGAAATCGCGCGCACGGCCGAAGCCGACCTCTTCTCCGCGGGCATGCTGGCGACGGCGCCGGGCGGTCACGGCACGCAGTTCGGGATGGCGGTGGAGCCGCTCACGGAGCCCGCGAGCGCCGCGGCCTGGGTGCGGGCGCGGAAGGACGAGGGCTCCGACTGGATCAAGATCATCTCGGAGGATGGGGCGGCCCATGGCGGCGAGCTGCAATTCCCGGCTCTCGACCGCGAGACGATCGGCGCGCTGATTACGGCGGCCCATGCGGAGGAACTGCTGGCCGTCGTCCACGTCACGGGGATCGAGCGGGCGCTCGAAGCGGTCTCGCAGGGTGCGGACGGTCTGGTACACGTCTGGATCGACGAGGTCATCGCCGAGGAGGACGCCCGTCGCGTCGCGGAGGCGGGGGTGTTCGTCGTTCCGACGCTGTCCGTCATCGCGAGCATGTTCGGCGACTCCACCGGACTGCGGGTGCTCGACGAGACCGACGAAGAACTGATCTCGCCCATGCAGTGGGGGACGCTGGGCGATCGGTCGTATCTGCGCACGGGGACGGAAGGCGAGGCGGCGCTGGAGAACGTGCGGCGCCTGCACGAGGCGGGCGTCCGCATCGTCGCCGGAACGGATGCACCCAATCCCGGGACGGGGGCGGGGATCTCGATGCACAGCGAGCTTCGCCTCCTGGCGCGGGCCGGTCTGGCCAGCGACGCGGTGCTCGCCGCCGCGACGTCGGCGGCCGCGGAGGCGTTCCGGATCCCCGAGCGCGGCCGCATCGCGGAGGGCCACGTGGCCGACCTCGTGCTCGTGCGGGGCGACGTCGAGAGCGACGTGTCACACACGACCGGCATCGTCACGATCTGGAAGGACGGCTACGCAGTGGCGCGCGAGCCTGCGGCGACGGGGTCCGCCCCGGAGATCGCGTCGGCGCCCGACGGACCGATCGTTGTCGACTTCGAGGACGGGATCGACGCCGGTTTCGGTTCCGGCTGGCAGGTGACGACGGATGCGATGAACGGCGGCGCCTCCACGGCCGAGTTGGCGGTGGAGGCCGGCGCCCTCGTCGTGCGCGGCGAGACGAAGGCGGGGTTCCCGTTCCCCTGGGCGGGCGCCATCTGGTTTACCGGCCCGCAACCCATGCAGGCCGTCGACTTCTCGGGCCGCACCACCCTCCGGTTCCGGACGCGGGGAGATGGACGTCCCTACACCGTGATGCTGTTCGGGGCCGGGGCTGCAGGGACCGTGCCGCCCGCGGTGCCGTTCACGGCCGGGCCGGAGTGGGCCGTGGTCGAGATCCCGCTTGAGAGCTTCTCCACCGCCGACCCGACGATCATCGCCGGCCTCGCGTTCGTGGCCCAGGCCCCGCTCGGATCGTTCACCTTCGAACTGGACGACGTCGAAATCCGCTGACCTTCGCCGCGACCGGCTGTCCGTCCAGCGCCGGAGTTTCTTGAAAATCCGCAGTTGAACTGCGGATTTTCACGCATTATCTTGCGGCATGTACATTGAACGGCCGACACCCGCGCGTCGCATCCGGGAAGAACTCACGGTGCATCCCTGTGTTGCGCTCACCGGCCCGCGCCAGTGCGGGAAGTCCACGCTGGCCGGGCGGATCGCGGCCGAGGACTCGGCGAGCGCGTACTTCGATCTCGAGGCGGGAGTCGGCCGACGCCGGTTGGCCACGCCCGAGCAGACGCTCTCCCGACTCGAGGGGCTGGTCGTCATCGACGAGATCCAGCGTGAGCCCTCGCTGTTCGAGACGATCCGCGTGCTCGTGGACCGTCCCGAAAATCGCGCGCAGTTCCTGCTTCTCGGCAGCGCTTCCCCGCGGCTCGTCAGGGGCGTTTCCGAATCGCTCGCGGGCCGGGTGGGACTCGTCGACCTGGGAGGGTTCCATCTTGGCGAAGTGGACCCGCAGGGATGGCGGGCGCTCTGGACGCGCGGCGGCTTCCCGCGCAGCTACCTGGCGCCGGATGATCGCCGCTCCATCCTGTGGCGCCGGAGCTTCGTACGCACCTTCCTCGAGCGAGACATCCCGCAACTCGGGATCACGATTCCAGCCGAACGGTTGAGGCGATTCTGGACCATGATCGCCCATTACCACGGCCAGACGTGGAACGGCGCGGAGTTCGCCCGCGCGCTGGGCACGAGCGAAGCCACGGCGCGCAGCTATCTCGATGTCCTGACCGGCGCCTTCATGGTCCGTGCGCTCCCGCCGTGGTTCGAGAACCTGAAGAAGCGGCAGGTGAAGGCGCCGAAAGTCTACGTCCGGGACACGGGACTCCTGCACGAACTGCTGGATCTGTCCGGTGAGCTGGCACTCGCGGGCCACCACAAGGTCGGCGCGTCCTTCGAGGGGTTCGCGGTGGAACAACTGCTCGCCGGTCTCGACACGCGGGACGCGTATTTCTGGGCGACGCACGGCGGCGCGGAACTGGATCTGCTCGTCCTTCGCGGAGGGAAGAGGTATGGCTTCGAGTGCAAGTTCGCCGATGCGCCCGGCACCACTCGATCCATGCGGGTTGCGCTGGAAGACCTTGGCCTCTCACACCTCTGGATCATCTATCCGGGAGAGGAAGCCTACCCGCTCGACGACCGGATCTCGGTCCTCCCCATGTCGCGGGTCGGCGAGGTGGCGGCCACCCTCGCGCGATGACGACCGGCGCACTTCAGGCGTGCCCCCTCAGCGGACGCCGACCTGGCCGGCGACGGCGGCTGTGAGCCGATCCGGGTCGTAGCCCAGACCGTCCTTGAACACGAGGCGCACGTTGCGGATGTCCGAGGGCCGGAGTTCGATGTCGCCCTCGATCACGATGAGGTCGGCGAGCTTGCCCGGGGCGACCGTGCCCAGGTCTTCATCGAGGCCGAGGATGCGCGCCCCGTTTGCGCTCACGATCCGGACGGCGACCGCCGGTTCGAAACCCGCCCCGACGAGAATCTCGAAATTCCGCTGGTCGCCGTAGCCGGGCAGCGCGCCCCACGCCGGATCCACGCCCGCCGCCAGCACACCGCCCGCCTCCACGAAGGCGAGTTCGAAGTCGAGCATGTTCTCGAACAGGTCGATCATCCACGGCATCTCCGTCGTCCGGAAGATCGACCGCCGCTCCATCTCCGCCTCCACAACGTGGTCCGGGAGCGCGTCCAGATCGCGCTCCGTGAGGTCGGGCACGAGGGGCGTGGCCTGCTCGGCGACGGCCACGGTGGAGGTCATGGCGACGCCGGCGGCGACCATCTCGGAGATCGTCTCGGCCACCCGGGGGTCCTCCATGTCCAGCTCCGCGATGCTTCGCTGGTAGTTGGGACTGCATCTGTCCGGTTCCCGCGTGGTGTCGTACTCGGAGTTGGCCCACAGGCCGTGCTCGAGGTTGTCGATCCCCATCGCCGTGGCCTCGCGAAAGCCTACCGAGCACAGATGCGCCGTGACCTTCATGCCCTGGCGGTGCGCCTCGTCGATGATCGTGCCCAGCGCCTCGCGCGTGATCTGCGTGTAGGCCTTGATCCACTCCGCCCCCTCCGCGGCCCAGTAGCGCACGTACCGGCGCGCCGCCTCCTCGTCCCGAATCGCATACATCCCGAGATCCCGGAGGCGCTCGTCCGGTCCGGGGCTGATGACGTAGGGGGCGGTGATAAGGATGCGGGGGCCGGGCGTCTCTCCTCGCTCGATGGCGCCCTTGAGCGAGATGTCCTGGTACGGGGAGACGCTCCCTGTCGTTCGTACGGTGGTGACCCCGGCCCCGAGATAGAGTCGCGGACCCGAGTACTGCATCTGCGACGCGCGCGGCGTGGACTGATAGTAGAACATGTGGTTGTGGAGCCCGACCATCCCCGGCATGACCGAATGGCCCTCCAGGTCCAGCCGTTCGGCGCCCGACGGGATCTCGACCTCGCCCGTCGCGCCCACGCTCTCGATCCGGTTCCCGCGGATGACGATCGTTTGCCCCGGACGCGCGGATCCGCCGGTGCCGTCGAACAGGAGCACGTTCTCGAGCGCGACCACCGGCGAGGAGACGGAGAGATAGGACCTCACCTCCCCGGACAGAGCGTCGCGATCCTGACCCTTCGCGGGTTCTCCGCCGAGAAAGAGAATGGCCATCGAACCGAGAATCCGTGGGCAGGTGCGCACTCTCTTCTCCATGGTCTTGCTCCTTTGTGTTCGGCGGGAATGTTTGAGCGTAGATCCCGTCGTCCGAGACGGAAAGATCGGCCCGGTGAGGAGGGGAGTGTCGGCGTCGGCTGGCTGGTGAACGCCGCGACCATGCTCCGCCGCCTGCGGGACACACCGCCGCGGGGGGGCCACAGGGCCACGGAGCCGATTGGCAGGCGTTCAAGGCTGGCGCCGCCGCCGACACTCCCCTCCTCCCCTTCTGCACCGCACGCTCTGCACCCCTGCGCAGCGCAGCCCACCAGCAAGCAAGCCCGGCCATCGCCTGCCCTCATCTCATCGGCGACGGGCGGGTGATGGGCGTGTCGCCGCTTGCGCCAGCCTTGAACGCCCTCGAATCCGCGGACCGGCGATGTGCCAACCCCGCGACGATCCGCACCCCGACCCATCCGGCATCGCCGCGGCGTTCACCAGCAAGCAAGCGGCGACACGTCCATCACCCGTCCCACCCCGATGCACACCTTGTCTCGGACGGTGATCTCCGTCAGCGTAGATGCGATCGTCCGGGACGGTTGGACCCGGATACACCGGAAGTGGACTTGACCAGGGAGCTTCGCCGTGCGCGCTGTAAGAGCTTCGTTCGTTCTCTGCGGGATGTTGGCGGGAGCCGCTTCGGTTCAGGCGCAGGACCGGTGGCTGGCGATCGAGGGGGGCACGGTCTTCGACGGCACGGGCGCGGTTCACGAGAACGCGACGGTGCTCGTCCGAGGGGATCGGGTCGATCGAATCGGGCCGATGGGGCAGGTCGAGATCCCCGCCGGGGCCGAGCGCATCGATGCGTCCGGCAAGTTCCTGACGCCGGGGTTCATCGACCTCCACTTCCACTACTCTCCCGGCCCGCATGCGTCGATCGACGGGACGGGAACCGACGCGAATCCCGAACTTCCGCTCCTCTTCCTGGCCAACGGCGTCACGACGCAGAGGGAGATGGGACAGTGGATCGCGGATAACGAGGCGTGGCTGGCGGACGTGCGCGCCCAGGGCTATCCGACACCGCGGCTCCTCTATTCCGGTCCGATCCTCGACGGGCGGGACACGGCCTATCCCACCATCTCCCGGGTTCTCCTCGATGAGATGGACGCGCGGCTCGCCGCCAACGAACTCATGGATGCGGGCGCGACGTCCCTGAAGGTGTATTTCCGGCTCTCGCTCGCGCAGGTCGCGGCCATCATCGAGGAGGCCGACCGCCGCAACGTGCCCGTCCACGGCCACCTCGAAATCGTCGACCCCGTGGCCGCGATACGGCTGGGGATGGACGGGATCGAACACACGAGATCGGTGGGCAGGGCCCTCGTCTCGCCCAAGCAGGCGGAGGAGTTCCGGCAGGCGGTGCTGCGCGAGAGCAACCACCGCGGGGAGGGCGGGCTGGCTCTGTGGGCCGCGCTGGATCCCGCCGGGCCGCGCGCCGACGCGCTCATCGAACTCATGCTTGAACGGAACGTCAACCTCGACGGCACACTGGCCGTCTTCGAGCCGGAGTTCAGCGAGGAGGGCCGCGAGGTGCAGTGGGAGGCGGTGCGGAACATGGCCGCGTTCACGGTGCGCTACGCGAAGGCGGGCGGTCCCGTCACGATGGGGTCGCACGGCCTGGTGGCCAATGCGCCGCCCGGACTCGCCTACCAGCGCGAGATGGAGACTCACGTGGAGGCCGGCATGACGCCGGCGGCAACTCTGATCGCCGCGACCCGGATGGGCGCCGAAGCGTTGCGCCTGCCCGACAGGGGCACGCTGGCGCACGGCATGCTGGCCGACATCGTGCTGTTCGACGCCAGCCCGCTCGACGACATCGCCAATGCCCGCCGCGTGCACGCCGTGATCCTCGGCGGCCAGGTGCTCGACCGCGATCGACTGCTCGCGACGGCGGAGGGCCTGGTCCCCTGATCTGACTGTTACATGACAACGGGAACCTTTGGGGCTATTGTGGTGTGTCACAGTTATGCAACAGTAACCGTTACAAACTGGTTACATGAAACTGTTCCTGGTCGGAATCGGACTCGTGGTCGCCGCCTCAGCGCCCGCCTCGGCGGCGTCGTGGCGGGCTCCCGTCCAGGAGCGGCCGGAGCTGCAGGAAGCCGCGAACCGCACCGCGTCCGACGAAGCGCTCGTTGCCGTCATCCCGCTCGCCTCTCGCAACGGCTGGTTCACGATCGAGGGCAGGTCCCGGCGCGGACCCCTTCGCTTCGTCTTCGACACCGGCGCGAACGCGCACGGACTCACGCGGGGCGTGGCACGCCGCCTCGACCTGCCGCGCGTCGGATGGACGCGCGTGCAGGGCGGAAGCGGAAGCGAGGCGACCTGGCTCGTGCGGGGACCGGACATCTTCTTCGGTGGCGCGAATGCCCGGCCGGGGCACCGTGTCATCGTGGACGACGACTTCGTCACCGATCCGGCCGGAATCCGCTACGACGGCGTCATCGGCACCCGCCTCTTCGAGCGCTACGACGTCCGCATCGACGGCCCCGACCGAGAGATTCGCCTCTACGAACCGGGCCGGGCCGGCGGCGAGGATCTCGGGCCGCCGATCCCGATGGATGACCTCGGACGCGCGCTGGTGCACTTCACGATCCAGGTCAACGGCCGGGAGGTGGGAGCCATCCTCGACACCGGCGCCCCGTACACGGTCCTCAACACGGCGGCGGCGCTGCTCGCCGGAGTCGAACTCACGGGCGAACCCTTTACGCTGTACCCACGGGGCGTGGGTTCCGCGACGATTGCCGCGGCGCCGATCCGGCTGGCCTCGCTCGACCTCGGCACGACCCGCTTCGCCGAAGTCGACGCGGTCGTTGCGGAACTCGCCATGTTCGAGGCGCTCGACCTCTCACGACGCCCGCTGCTGATCCTCGGGGCGCCGGTGATGGAGGCATGCGAAATCCTCATCTCGCGGGCCCGCGGGTCGGTCTCGGTCTGCGAGACGCCCGGCCCGATCGAGCACCCCCTCCCGCTCATCGCGGCCCACCAGATCTCGAGCCGCTAGCCTCCACCGCTCGCCGGAGCCGCCGGCCGGCTGCGCACAGCTAGCCGCCTCCCCGTGCGGGGCCGTCGATGTGAACCGTCACGATGTCCGCGTCGTGGTATTTCTGGTGCCTTACCGATGTGGCCAGGTGCTGCAGGATCCGGAGCGAGATCTCGTGCTCCTGCGGCTCGGCCGTGCCATGGCTGGCCAGAACGGCGATCTGATCCTCGATGTTCCCCGCGCCGCCGGCCGAGATGAACTCCAGTTCGGCCCCGTTCCCCCACTTGCGGGCGACGACGCGCAGACGCCGGTCTTCCGCGTCTTCTCCTTCCTTCGCCTCCTCCAGCAGGAGCAGCAGCGTCTCCTCCGCCGCCTGCAGCAGCCGGTCGCTCATTTCCATGCGCCACTTGCGCCGTATGGAGAACTTGTCGAGGAGGTTCCGGATGGTCGGGAGCGCCTCCACGTTCAGCGTCGTCTCCACGCGAAGGGGCCGCGAGCCCGTGAACTCGAGCAGCGCCGTGAGGAAAATCGCGGTCAGGCCGCCCGCCGTCATCCCGTTCTCGAGCAGCGGCGCCAGCCCGGGGCTCAGATACTCGTTGAAGAGGGCGCCCTCCTGGAACGCGACGCCGGCCCAGAACGACACGCCGACGATCGCCGCCTTGCGATAGTCGATGCCATCCTGGACGACGACCCGCGCGCCGATGACGAACAGGATCCCGATCAGAACGAACCCGTAGGCGGCGATCACAGGGTCCGGGATGGCGAGAACGATCGCCGCGATCTTGGGCAGGAACGCCAGCGCGCAGAAGGTCACGCCGATGATCACGCCCACGCGGCGTGCCGCGACGCCGGTGATCTCGGCCAGCGAGATGCTCGACGAATAGGTCGTGTTGGGAACGGTACTCAGCAGCCCCGAGAGCAGGTTTCCGAGTCCGTCGGCGGCGACCGCGCCCTGAACCGCTCCGAAGTCCGTGGCTCGGCTGCGCCGCCAGGACACGCGCTGAATGGCCACGGCGTCGCCCACGGTCTCGATCGCTCCGATCAGGGTCACGAACACGAAGGTCGGCAGCAGCGCCCAGAAGGCGGGGCCGAAGCTGAAGCCGAAGCCCGGCCAGCCGGCTGCGGGGAGGCCGATCCACTGCGCGGCCGCCACGCGCTCGAAGTCGTAGATCCCGAACGACACCGCCGCCACGCACCCGACGAAGATGCCGATCACGGGACCCCACAGCCGCATGACGCCGCCGGCGCGGAGCACGATGAGCAGCGTCGCGACCACGGTCGCGCCCGCCGTCACGGGCGCCGCAAACGTCGAGGCGCCCTCGGGGACCTGGCGCAGAAGCTCGAACAGGAGCGGCATGATCGTAACGGCGATCAGCATGATCACCGTCCCCGCGACCACCGGCGTGATGATCCGCCTCAGGAGCGCGAGGTGCCGCGAGAGCCCGAACTGGAAGAGAGAGGAGGCGATGACCAGCGCCGCGAGGAGACCGGGGCCGCCCTGGACGAGCGCCATCACGGAGGCCGCGATGAATGCGCCCGATGTCCCCATGAGTAGGACGTACCCCGCCCCCACGCGCCCGATGCGCGCAGCCTGCACGGCCGTCGTCACGCCGCTCACGATCAGGACCGCGAAGCTCGCCCACGACAGGTAGAGCTCGGAGCCTCCGGCCGCCCGCACCACGATGGCCACCGTGATGACGATGGCCGCGATGGTGAGCACGACGTACTGGAGCGCGAGTCCGATGGCGATCCGGTACGGGGGCGTCTCGTCGGGCTGGTACTGGATCGCGTTGTTGAAGTCGCGAGGTTCTGTCGCCATCGGTCACATCCATCGTTGGGTAACGGAGATGCCGAACGCTTCGCGCTCGAAGCTCAAGCGGACGGCAGCAACCCGCAAGACGGCGATGGATGCGTTGCTCCGGATACCCGAATCTTGCTGCAGAATGCGAATATGGTCCATATTGGTCCAGTTTATTGGATGAAGGGAGCATATCGGTGGACACTTCCGGGTTCGCTCGCACATGGAGGGTCGCCGAGGCGAAGGCGCGCCTCTCCGAGATCCTGCGCCTCGCGGACGAACAGGGGCCGCAGCGTATCGGCGTTCGAAAACCCTTCGTCGTTGTGTCCGAACGCCTGTGGCGTGAGAAGGCTCCGATCCGGCCGCCTCTCGGTCGGTGGCTGATCGACCACATGCCTCGCGGGCTGGATCTCGAGATTCCCCGGGAGCGAGGGTCCGCACGACCGATCCCCTTCGCTTCGGCTGACGCCGTGGACGACGTCTCGGATGACGCCGAATGAGCGGCGTCCTCTTGGACACCAACGTGGTCTCGGAGTTGACGAGAAAGGCTCCCGCCCCGCCTGTAATCGCCTTCCTGTCCGAACGAGACGACCTCTGGCTGTCTGCGCTGGTGTTACACGAACTGGAGTTCGGCCTGCGCCTCCTGCCTCGCGGGCGCCGGCGAGACGCGCTGCGCGGCGTGCTTTCGGAGTTCATCCGACACTACGAGGACCGGGTTCTGCCCGTGGACGAGAAGGCCGCCGTCTGGGCCGCCCGTTTTCGCGCGGAGGCCCGTGAACAAGGGTGTCCTCTCGACTTGGGAGATGCGCTGATCGCCGGCACGGCCCGGGCGCACGACCTGTCCCTGGCTACGAGGAATGTGAGGGACTTCGAGGGATTCGACCTGCCCGTCACGAACCCGTGGGATTGCCACTGAGCCGGCCGACCCCGGCTCCGGTCGACGCCATGCATTGCTCCGCCCGGACCGTGACCGTGCGGCGGAACCGCCGGAGCGCCTCCGTATCCAGCCCCGGCATCGTCAACTCCTCCGTCACGTCGTGTGCCCGCCGGATCACCGACTCTCCGATTTCGGCGACCCTTCTCCGGATGAGAGGGAGTCCCAGCGTCGCTTCTTCCGCAAAGGCGGCCCAACGACCCACGTCCATCGCCGCAAGTTCCGCGCAGCCCCCGATGGGCATGGCGAGCGTAGGCGACAGCTCCGGGTAGGCGACCGTCATCACGAGGTCATATAGCGGTGCGAGACGAGGTCCGGCCGCATCATACAGGAGCGAGAAGTTCTTCCCGTGCGCGTCCGCGTTGCCCGCGATGAGATTGAAGATCACGGCGTCGAGGAGCCCGAGAACGTCGACGGCCGGGCGGCGCGCGACGCGGCGCAGCAGGTCGAAGCTATCCCTCAGGCCCGGACCGCCCTCACCTGCGTACTTGGCCGCCGGGGGTATGGCGAGCGCCTGACAGAAGTCCTCCTGATGGACGCGGCGCACACGACCGTCCGGACCGACCGATCGATCGTATCGCTCGATCAGGAGGAACGTTCGATCCCCCGCTCGCCGAGGCTCCGCAGATGCGACGTCCAGGCCCACCGCGCGCGCGAGCCGCATCGCGAAGGCTTCGTTCTCCGTCGTGTGGGGGAAATCGGGGATCGCCGGCTTGAGGATGTGGGTCGTGGGCTGCCCCGACGCCGGAAGGGCGATCGCGTCGTCGACCATGACGACGGGCAGCTTCGACTGGGCCCCGGCGAGCGAGAGGCGCAGGCCTTCGTCGCCGGCGAGCAGCGGACGCCACGGCAGCTTGTCGAGCACGTCGATCAGCGCCGCGTCGTCGAGCGGCTGAGGGGAATGGTCCGAGTCCGGCTCGGACGGCGGTTCTCCGGGCGGCAGCAGTTGGAGCGCTCCCGCGACGTCGCCGCCGAGACGATCGAGAAGGACGAAGTCGTTCAGGGGGGAAACACCCAGCGCCCTTGCCACTCGATCCCGTTGAACCTCCTCCGGCAGGAGGCCGGCGAAGAAGGGGCGGCATTCGCGGCGGGAGTATCGCTCTGCGCGCTTGGGCAGCGACGCGGACAGCACCGGGGCTCGCTCGTCCCGCAGCCAGTCGTCCGCGTACGCAAACTCGAGGGCGGCGGGCCGCGGCTGCATCAAACGACCGACGAGGCGCCCATCCCACCAGATGTCGAGGACGCGGCTCATCTATCGTGGGCGGCGGCCGGTGCCGTCGCGTCGGCTTCGGGTGGGGGAACGATCTCGACCGAACAGCCGAGCGCCGCCAGAACCTGAAGAACCTTTCCGACCTGCGCGGTCGGTTTTCCCGCTTCAAGATCTACGATGAAGCGCAGACCCACCCCTGCTGTGCCCGCAAGCTCATGCTGGCGCAGCCCCGCGTCCTTGCGCGCGGCTCGGACGATCTTGCCGATATCGGCGGGTGTGACGGTTGTCTTCTTCATGAGATATTCCCGATCGGGAATATCGTCCGGGTCCGCGCCGGCTGTCAAGTATATTATTCCCGTACGGGAATTTCACACGGTCAAACACCATGTATCGCCAGAATTATTCCCGATCGGGAACATAGCCGTCGACCCTCGGTTCGGGCGGCGTCTCTCCGGTGGACCGCATGTCCGAAAGCGAGTCGCGCACGACACGCCGGATACCAGCCAGCGCCCTGGCCGGGGTGGGTGCCAGCCAACTCAACGAAGGGAACTCGGCGCAGAGGCCAACATGCTCACCGTCCTCGTCGGACCATGTAACGCCATAGGTGTAACGGTCGCTCATCTCATGCCCTCCCGGGGAGGAGATGTTTGGAGGACGCGAGAAAGCGGGCGACCGGGGTCGAACCGGCGACCTTCAGCTTGGAAGGCTGACGCTCTGCCAACTGAGCTACGCCCGCGAGGCGGTCGAATCTGGCGACGCGGCCGGTGGACGGGCAAGTTTTCCGCCCGCACGTGACGAGGAATCAGGAGGACGATCCAGTGAGCGTTCGACATGTATCGGAGTTCGGACTCACGCCGGTGGCCGCCGGGTCGGGCACCGAAACGCAGGTGCTCATCGGTCCGGACCAGGGACCGAACTTCGCGTTGCGCCGGTTCGTCATGCAGCCCGGAGGCGGGATGCCGCGGCACACCAACGCGGTGGAACACGAACAGTACGTGCTGCGGGGTCGGGCGCGGGTGTCGATCGGAGATGAAACCCACGACGTGAGGGCCGGGGATGTCGTCTATATTCCGGCGGGCACGCCGCACTCCTACGATGCCGTGGGGGAAGAGCCGTTCGAGTTCCTGTGCGCGGTGCCGAACCAGCCCGACAGGATCGAACTCGTCGACTGCTGAAGGCTGAGCCCTCGCGGCTCTCGCCTACGCGGTCAGGATGATCCTTCCGACGACGTTTCCCGCCTCCAGATCGCGCAGGCTCGACTCCGCTTCCGCCATCGGCCTCCTCGCGTAGGGAATCGGGTCGACGCGGCCTGTCCGGACCAGTTCCATCAACTCTCCCATCTCCGCGAGACTTCCGAGGTCCGACCCCTCGACGGTCTGGTCCTTGAGGACGAGCAGCGGGATGGGCACGGAGAGGGAACCGCCCAGCAGGCCTACGACCACGAGCCCGCCGCTCTTGGCGGCAGTCCGGAAGCCGAGGGCGGCGGACGCCGAGGAGCCCGCGAAGTCGACGACCGCCGGACAGCCGCCCTTAGTCAGCCGCTTGAGTTGCCGGGAGGCATCTTCGTCACGGGCGTCGACCACGTGCGCGACCCCCGCCCGGCGCGCCGCCTCGAGCTTTGCGTCATCGACCTCGACGACGATGATTTCGGCGTCGAAGAGCGCCTTCGCGAACTGGATGCCGGCGAAGCCGACGCCGCCGGCCCCGATGATGACGAGCTGGTCTTCCAGCCACCGTTCCGCCTTGCGGAGCGCGCTGTAGGCGGTGAGGCCCGAGCACGCGTAGGTGCAGGCCAGTTCGGGCGGGACATCCCCGAAGTCGAACAGGTAGCGGGTGTGCGGGACGATGACGTAGTCCGCGAAACCTCCGTCGACGTATGTGCCGAGGGCACGGGGGCGGTTGCAGAGGTGCTCGCGGGCGCTGTCGCAGAAATCACAGCCACCGCAACCGATCCAGGGGAAGACGACGCGCCGGTCGCCGATGTCGACGTTCTCAGCCTCCGGTCCCGCTGCGGCGACCTCGCCGACGATCTCGTGTCCGAGCGTGAACGGCAGCTCGCGCACCTCGCGCACGTCCAGCTTTCGGCCGCCGCCCATCTCGAAGTAGCCCTCCCGCAGATGCACGTCGCTGTGGCAGACTCCGCAGGCACGGATGCGGACGAGCACTTCGGTGCCCACCGGCTCGGGGGTCGGCATCTCGGCCAACTCGAGCGGCGCGCCGTATTCGCTGAACTGGTAACTCTTCATCGCTTCCCCCATGGCACCGTGGACAGTACACGTTCCCGCGGGAACGTCACGAGTCCAGAACCTTCGCGAATGCGGCCACGACATCCTGCATCTGAGCGGCTCCCGCGAGCAGGACCTCGTGCTTGATCCAGATCGTCGTGCGGCAGAGCTGTTCGCAGACCGGAAACCCCCGCTCGAGCGGCGTGGTGTAGCCCGGATGCGCGGGGATCCCCTCGGCGCGGAGCGCGTCGATCACCCGGCGTTTGTCCCGGCCGTCGCGCGGATCCGCGCCGAGCCGCGACTCGTCGAGCCGGGCCATGAAGATGTGACAGCCGTGGGCGGTGATCCGCTCGTCCGGATCCGGCGTGTTCACGCCCTCGACCTCGGCCAGGCCCGCAGAGAGCGCGTCCATGGCCTGCCGTCGGATGGCCTGCTCGGCGGGCAGCCGCTCCAGGCCGGATAGCAGCAGCGCCGCCTGGAATTCGGTCATCCGGAGGTTGAGGCCGTCCGGCGCATGCGTGTGCGGGGAACCCGTCGGCTCGCGGCCGCAGTCGTGCCAGGACCACGCGCGGCGGTACGGCGCCTCGTCGTCGGTGAGCACCATCCCGCCCTCTCCCGCGGTGAGGTTCTTGCTCGACTGGAAGCTGAAGGCGCCCACGTCGCCGAGCGTGCCGACCGCGCGGCCGCGCCAGCTCGCGAGCCACGCCTGCGCGGCGTCCTCGACGACCCGGAGGCCGCCACGGGCCGCGATCGCGTTCACGCCGTCCATGTCGGCCGGGCGGCCGCCGATATGAACCGGCAGGATGGCCGTCGTGCGCTCGGTGATCGCGGCCTCGATCAGCTCCGGGTCCAGGTTGTGCGTGCCCGGCTCGACGTCGGCGAACGCGGCGACGGCGCCCAGCGACCGGATGGCGTGGGCCGTCGCCGCGAAGCTGTACGGACTCGTGACGACCTCGTCGCCGGGCTGCACCCCGGCAGCGACGAGGGCGGCCTGCAGCGCCATCGTGCCGTTGCAGCAGGCCACGGCGTACCGGGCTCCGTGCAGCGCGGCGAAGCGGGCCTCGAGCTCCGGGACGGCCGCGCCGCCCAGCCCCCACCGGCCGGACTCGAGCACTTCGTTCAGCGCGCGCCGTTCCGCCGCCCCGGAGCGCGGCCACTCGGGCCACGGCGCCGTGCGGACCGGGGTGCCGCCGTCGATCGCCAACCGGCCGGTCACGCGACTCCGGGGCAGCGCGCGGGACTCGCCCGGCAGACGCGGCGATTCAGTCGAACTCGCACAGAATCGGCAGGTGGTCGCTGAGTCTCGGCTTCCGGTCGAAGACCTCTTCCCGACTCGGGACACGGGCCTCCGCCAGACGATTCAGCATCGGTGCGTTCACGTAGCAGTAGTCGAGCTGATGGTCGACGGTCTTCGTCGAGTGCTGGAACGTCGGCACGGGACTGCGATGATGGTGGCTCAAGCAATCCGTCAGACCGAGTGTATTCAGGCGTTCGATGACCTGCCGGTTCCCTCTGTCCTTCGGTTTATCGAACAGCACGGAACTGTTGAAGTCGCCGCCGACAATCCAGTTCGTGTCGTCCGAGACGTCCGCTCGACGGAGTAGTGACCACAGGATTTCCGTGAACCAAAGGTCGGGGTTATTCGTCAGCTTGATTCCAGACACATCCACGTCAATCCACTCATCCCGCGGAATCGGAAAGGCCGGCGAGTGAACCGTAACGACCCGGAACCGCTCTCCGGAGCCAAGCGTGGTTTCACATCCGATGATCCAGCCGTAACGGTCCGTGTGAATCCTGTTGATCCAGGGCAGCTCCGATTCCAGATACGGCGTGGCATCGATCAACCCGTTGGAGAGGATCGCCGACGAGAACGGAGCGTTGTGGCCCCCAAAGTAGCGTGGCGACATCACGTGGCACTGGTAGCGCTTCCGAATGCAGGTGGGAATCTCGGCGACTTCCTGGAGCAGTACGATGTCCGCGTCCTCGCGCTGAATCATCTCCCACAGCGCGCGCCGTGATTTGCCCGCCTTGTTGACGTTCCAGGTGATCAGCTTCATTGGCGTTTCGACCAGAGAGGCTAGGAGACGGCCCGTGGGCGGCTTCGGGTGATGACGGCCGGGACCCCCGAGTCGCGTGCGAGCTGGTTGAACGCGTCGAGCATCTCGCCGAGCACCCGGACGAGCGCGGCCTCCTCCACCTCCCACTCAGCCTCGAGGTCGCCCCATCGCTCGAGCACGCCGGCGCGAGGGGGAAGGTCGGAGCCGTCCACCTCTCCCATGAGCGCGGTCAACTGCATGTTCAGCAGCCCCTCGTAGGCGACCATGTCCTGCTGCGCGGCCCGCCGCTTCTGGAACAGGCGGTCCTCCAGCACCGTGATCGAATCCGCGAGGGCCGTCCCCGCCGCTTCGAGCGCCTCGGCCCCCGAGAGTCCGGCCTCCGTCGCCTGCCCGACGACCGCGTTCACCTGCGCGCGCACGTCCCGAATGTCGTTCATGCCGTTGTGGAGCCCCACGATCGCCCCGAACACGGACTCCAGGAAGCGTCCGTTGGCTGCGAAGTCCGTCGCCGAGGCGGGGATGCGCGGGTCCCCGCGCACCTCGAACGACCGCGTCTGCGGCGGCGCGTCTCCCACCGTCAGCCGGGCACCGTACGTCCCGGGCATCACCCGATACCCCGGCGCGTCCCCGAAGAAAGAGTAGGATTCCGCGACCCGCGGGCCGCTCTCCACACGCAGGTCCCAGAACACACGGTTGTGCCCGGGGGCGGCGGGCGCGCGCGAACGGCGGACCCCCGAGGCGGTCATCGCCGTGTCCGTCGTGAAGGTGCGGATCACCTCGCCATCCGCGTCGAGGATCTCCAGCACGAGGGAGACGCCCTCCGACGCCGCAGATTCCGCAGACGCTTCCGAACCGTCCTCCGGGGCCTCCGCTCCCGGTGCCGCGGCGATCACGTAGTCGATCGCGACGCCCGGCGGCTTGTTCTGCCCCGTGGTCGTCGGACCGACCGGACCTCCGAGCCCCTGACTCACGCGGTACGCGGTGGCGGGCGCGTAGAGGTGGTCTCCGCCCGCGGCCTCGGCGGCCTCCGCGTCGGCCCGCTGGCGCAGCGGCGAAAGGTCGTCGAGCACCCAGAAACCGCGTCCCTGCGTCGCCACGGCCAGGTCCCCGGCCTGTACCTGCAGATCGGTGATCTGCGTGAGCGGCATGTTCAGATCCAGACTCCGCCACGACGCGCCGTCATCGAAACTCACGTACATGCCGAGCTCGGTCCCGGCGTACAGCAGGCCCCGCCGCTCGGGATCCTCGCGCACGACGCGGGCCCATGCCTCCGGCTTGTCCGCCGCGATCCCGGCGTCGATGCGCGCCCAGCTCTCCCCGTAGTCCGTCGTCCGGTAGATGTAGGGCGCGAAGTCGTTGAACTTGTAGCGGCTGAGCGTGATGTAGGCGCCACCCGGTTCGTGCGGCGATGGATCGAGCGAGTTCACCATCCCCTCGGGCATCCCGTCCGGCGTGACGTCGGTCCACGTTTCTCCGTTGTCGCGCGTGACGTGGACGAGGCCGTCATCGGCGCCCACCCAGATCGTCCCGGCCTCCAGCGGGGATTCGGCCATCGTCATGATCGTGTTGTAGACCTCGCCCCCGGCCGCCTCGTTCGTGAACGGCCCGCCCGCCGCGACGTGCTTCTCCGGCTCGTTCCGCGTGAGATCGGGCGAGATCTCCTCCCACGTCACTCCGCGGTCGCTTGACCTCAGCAGATGCTGCGCCCCGTGGTAGATCACCCTCGGATCGTGCGGCGACACGACGACCGGCCCGTTCCAGTTCCAGCGATAGCGCATGTCCTCGGCGTCCATCCCGAGTTGGAACTGCGGGTACGCCTGCACGCTGCGCGTCGAGCCGAGTTCCGTGTCCAGCTCCGTGATGATCCCCTGGATCGAGGTCGCGTACAGGTAGCGCGGGTTGTCGGGGTCGAAGGCGACCCAGGCCGATTCCCCGCCCCCCACGTCTATCCAGTCCTTCCAGCCGAGTCCGCCCCCGTGCGTGGCCCAGCCCAGCATGCCCACGCTCGTGTTGTCCTGCTGTCCCCCGTACATGCGGTACGGGAACCGGTTGTCCACCGCGAGCCGGTAGATCTGCGCCGTGGGCTGGTTCTCCTGCGTGGACCAGGTCTCGCCCCCGTTGAAGGTGACCGTCCCTCCCCCGTCGTTGGCGGAGAGCATGACCCGGCTGTCGAACGGGTTGATCCACAGGTCGTGGTGGTCGACGTGCGGCGTCTGGATCGTCTCCCACGTGCGGCCCCCGTCGATCGACTTGAGGAAGGGCGAGTTCATCACGTAGACGGTCTCGCGGTCCAGGGGATCGGCGTAGATCTCGATGTAGTACCAGGCCCGTCCCCGGAGCTGGCGCTCGGAGCTCACCAGCGTCCAGCTCGTCCCGGCGTCATCGGAGCGGTACACCCCGTCCACGTCCTCGTCCGCCTCGACCAGCGCCCACACCCGGTCCGCGTCGGCGGGGGAGACGTCGATCGCCGTCTTCCCCATGAGATCGGGGAGTCCCGCGTTGATCTCCTCCCACGTGTCCCCGCCGTCCGTCGACTTCCAGAAGCCGGAGCCGGGGCCGCCGCTGCGGATGTACCACGGCTCGCGGTCGTGGTCCCACATGGAGGCGTAGAGGATGCGCGGGTTCGTGCGGTCCATCGCGAGGTCCGAGGCTCCCGTGTTTTCGTCCACGTGGAGGACGAGTTCCCAGTTCTCCCCTCCGTCCGCCGAACGATAGATGCCGCGCTCCGGCGTGGGCGCGAAGGGCGATCCCTGGGCGGCGACGTAGACGAGATCCGGGTTCTCCGGATGGATCCGGATGCGGGAGATCGTGCGGGTGGGGGCGAGGCCCATGTGCGTCCAGGTTCGGCCGGCATCCGTCGAGCGGTAGACGCCGTCGCCGTGGGAAGTCGTCACGCCGCGGATGGAGTGCTCGCCCATCCCGGCATAGACGACGTTGGGATCCGACTCGGAGACGGCCACGGCTCCGACGGAGGAGGAGGCGACGAAGCCGTCCGTGATGGGGCCCCAGCTGATCCCGCCATCGGAGGTCTTCCACACGCCGCCGCCGGCCGTCCCCATGTAGTAGGTGAGCCGGTCGCCGGGGACCCCGGCCGCGGCCACCGCTCGGCCGCCGCGGAACGGGCCGACGTTGCGCCAGCGCATCGACTGGTAGAGCGCGGTTTCGGGATCGCGCTCCGCCGCCTGTGCCTGGGCGTGAAGCGCCGAGTGCGGGAGGATCGCTCCGGCTCCGCCCGGGACGGCTGCGCCCGCCCCATCCGGGACACTTGCCGCCGCAAGGGCGAGGATCAGCGCCGGGAGCGTCGGACGGCGCGAAGGCGCGCGGCGCGGGGACGGGGAAGACGTGGGGATCGACGGGACGCACATGATGGACACCATAATGTGAACCTCCTCGGCAGCGATCGAATCTCGCGGACGACCGAACCTCGCCGGCGCAGGAACGTTTGGATTGTTTCGGCGGTATGGAACCGATCGAGCCGGAGGTTTCGGCGCAACGATGTTCCACGCAATTTTTTTATGCAGTCACAGTCAATTGATTGGGAGGAGTGGAAGATAATGCACGGCAAACTCATGACACGCGCGCTCTGCCTGCTGGCGCTGGCCGCCGTGGGCGGCTGCTCGGACGATCCGGTCTCGCCGGATGAACCCGTCACGGCCGACCGGGTCGTGGACCGGGAGACGCTCAAGGCGTTCGTGGAGCGGGCGGCGACGACGGTGGAGGAGTCCGTCTCGAGTCCCGCGGAGGCGTACCCGTTCGCCGACGCGACCTTCCGGCCGGAGGGCGAGTGGAGGCACGGCTCCGTCTACATTTACGTGGTGTCCCTCGACGGTATCAGTCTGTTCAACGCGGTCCAGCCAAGCATCGAGGGGACGAATCTCTGGGATCTCGAGGACCTGAACGGGGTCAAGATCGTTCAGGATCTGATCGCCGAGGCCAACAGCGGCGGCGGCTTCGTCGAATACCTGTGGGACAACCCGGCCGTGACCGGCGACGAGGTAGATGGCTCCCCCAAGGTCGGATACGGTACGCTGGCGACGGTCGCGGGCGAGAGCATCCTGATCGGATCGGGCATCTACCCCTAGAAGCCCGTTACAAACCCCGCGTCAGCACCCCCCGGCGGCTCACGGGCTGCCGGGGGGCGGGCCGCCCGCCCCCTGAAGCGGAGGACGCATGCGCGTGCTGCTGAAGCGTTTCGCGGGGCGTTTCGCCCTCACGATGTCGCTGGTCGTGCTGGAGGCCGCCGGCTGGATCCTGTTCCCGCTCTTCATCGGGCGGGCCATCGACAGCGTGCTCGCGGACTCGACGCGGGGTCTCTACGAATTCGGCGCGCTCGGGATCGCGACCATGCTCATCGCCATCGTCCGGCGCCTCGTCGACAGCCGCGCGTACGCGAGGATCTACGTGGGCCTGGGCGAAGAGATGGTCGGCGCCGATGAGGAGAGCGATACGTCGACCCGCACCGCCCGGCTCGGGATGCTTCGGGAGGTCGTCGAGTTCTTCGAGAACTCCCTGCCCGCTCTCGTCAACAGCCTGATCGGGCTCGCGGGCACCGTGCTGATCCTGTGGCTGCTCAACGTCCCCGTCTTCCTCGGGTGTCTCGTGGTCGCCGCCGCCACGGTGACGCTCTACGCCCTCACCGGACGGCTGACCACCCGCTACAACGAGGGGTTCAACGACCAGTACGAGCGGCAGGTCGACGCCGTGCACAGCGGCGATCCCCGGCGGCTGCGCGAGCACCTGCGCGCCATGATGCGCTGGAACATCCGGCTTTCCGACCTCGAGGCCGCCAACTTCGGGGTCAACTGGTTGTTCATGATGGCGCTCCTGGTATTCGCGGTCGCCACAGCGGCGGAGCAGACGGTCGAGTACGGCGCCGTGTTCGCCATCGTCATGTACGTGTTCCAGTTCGTGGAGTCGATGCTGGGGATCCCGCTCTACTACCAGCAGTGGCTCCGCCTCCGCGAAATCTCCGGCCGGTTGGCGACGGCAGTCGCCTAACCGGTCGTGGTCCGGCTCACCTGTCAATCTTGTCGACTGCGGGACGTTGTTGGGTCGGACACGCGAAAGGCGGTGGGACGATGACGACGGGTAGACTCTCGCTCCTCGTGGTCGCTGCAGCCGGTCTCCTGAGCGGCTGCAGCGATCTCTTCACGTCATCGGAACGACGGGGGGGCGAGATCGTAGCTACCGTGGCCGGCCACATCGACAGTGAATCACCCCTCGTCTCCGTCCCCGACTCCGTTGGCGTGAACCACTTGTTTCCCGTGACGATTCGAACGGTCTACGGCTGCAACGTCCGGCCTGGACGAACGAAGACCGAGACGACGCGCCTCAATTCGACGATCACACCTCACATGGATTGGCGGTACAGCCGGAACTGTCCGGATTATTTGGCAATCGAGATGCGACAGGTGTACATCCGATTCAGGCACCAGGGGACGGGCGTCATCACGGTGGTCGGACTGGACGGGCTTTCGTGGCCACCGTTCGAGCCCCCGGGCGATACGGTTCGTGTGTACCGCACGGTGCAAGTAGTGCGCAATTGGAGAAGGGCTCGCGACCCTCCTGCCCAGGGGCCGCTGCGGCGCCGGAGGCAAGCTCAGTCGCGGCGGATGGCCTGGCCGGGGAGGGCGTCCTCGAGGAGTTCGGCATCGCGGACGACGAACGTGCCGCTGACGATGACGTGCTCGATCCCGCCGGACGGCTGCGTGGGCGCCTCGAAGGTCGCGTTGTCGATGACCGTGGCGGGGTCGAAGACGGTGATGTCCGCGTCCGCCCCGACCCGGAGCCGGCCCTTGTTCGCCATCTGCGGCACGTACGACTCGAGCCGCTGCGCCGGCATCAGGGTCATCTTTCGGAGCGCATCCATGAGGGTGAGGAGGCCTTCCTCGCGCACGTAGCGGCCGAGAACGCGGGCGAAGGTGCCGGCCCCGCGCGGATGGCCCTGACCATCGACGAACGGGACGCCGTCGCTCGCCACCATCACGAGGGGATGGGCGAGCGCAAGTTCGAACATCTCCTGCGGGATGATGTGCGCGATGATCCGACCGCCCGTCTCGCGCCGCTCGTTGAACGTCTCCTCCGTCAACCGTTCGCCCGTCGCGTCCCACTCGATGTCGCCGTAGTCGCCCCCGAGCCGCTCGCGCCAACCCGGGTCGAAGATCGCGGCCCGGATGTCGGTGGAGGCGGCTGTGTAGGGGTAGACCTCGGTCGTCACGTCCAATCCCCGCCCCTGCGCGCCCTCGATCATGGCCAGGAGCGTCGGCACCTGCCCCAGGCCGCTCGATCCGATGTGGACGATGTGGACCCCGGCCCCGGTCGACGCCGCGTTCGCGATCATCTCGTGTACGGCCTCGATCGAGCTTCCCGGCTCGACCATCCCGGCGTAGCGGATGTGGACGAAGTTCGTCACGCCTTCTTCCGCCGCGAGCTGGAACATCCGGTGGATTTCCTCGCGCCGGGCCGCGGGCGTGTACTGGATGCCGTAGCCGATCCCGAGCGCTCCGCGTCCCAGTTCCTCGCGCAGCCGGTCCTCCATCACCGCGACCTGCTCGAGACCGGCCGCCAGCCGGACCGCTTCCTCTTGTCCGCCGAGGGCGAGCCGCCGGGCCGCGCCATGCGAGGCCGTGGCGCCGTAGTGAATGACGGCCTGTCCCTCCCGGCGTGCGTACCACTCCTCCACATCGCCCGTGCCGCCCTCCAGTTCGAGCGCGGTCGTGACCCCGTCCCGTGCCTGCAGCCGGCTCGAGTAGCGATTCTGGCCGTGGGCGTGCAGGTCGATGAACCCCGGCGCAACGACGAGGCCGGACACGTCGACCTCCGTCTCGCCGTCGAGCGGTGACTCGGAAATCGCGGCGACCGTCCCGTCGCGGATCCCGACGTGGCGCACCGCGTCGAGACCTGACTCGGGGTCCATCACCCGCCCGCCCGAGAGGACGAGGTCGTAGCTCTGCGCCGCAGCCCCGGAGGCCGCCGAGGCCGCCATCGTCGCGGCGGCGATCAAGGTTCCGAATCTCATGGGGAGGGTCCGTTTCATCCGAGCAGCGTGGGAAGCATGCGCGCGACCCAGAGTCCGAGGAAGGTGCCCACGGCATTGCCGAGCGACCCGATCAGGACGGCGGGAAGCACGAGATCGCCGCGGCCGAGGCTGCGCGCCAGCGCGAGCGCGGAGGTGCCGCCGCCGACGTTCGCCTGGGACGCCACGGCCGCGATGTCCACGTCGAGCCGTAGGAGGCGGGCGGCGCCGAAGGTGACGAATCCGTGCACGACGACGATCGTGAAGGTGAAGACGAGGAGCGCGAGACCGAGCGGGCCGATGTCGGCCAGCGCCCGCACGTCGCAGTGGGCCCCGATCACGCACAGAAAGAGGTAGACGGAGAACAGGCCCAGCGTCCGGCTGCCGGCGAGGTCCGTGATGGCCCGGAACTGG
Organism: Gemmatimonadota bacterium; assembly: GCA_022820995.1. Classification (GTDB taxonomy): domain Bacteria; phylum Gemmatimonadota; class Gemmatimonadetes; order Palauibacterales; family Palauibacteraceae; genus Palauibacter. Next base: position 70,070 of record JAJEEM010000064.1, read on the forward strand.
GCGAGGACGAGGGCGATCACGGTGAGGATCAGGATGTCGGGGATCGGGAACCCCACTGCGGCGGTCCACGCCTCCAGCCGCTGTGACGCCCACAGCGTTCCGAAACCGATCGCGAGGACGAGGGCCAGGTCGACCGGATGCACGCGCTCGGTGTCCTCGTCGATTCCGAGGTCCGGACCCCGGTCCGCGGAACCCGGCGCCGCGTCGGCCAGCCCACCCCAGTTCCAGCCGGACTTCGGCCAGTGCGGCCGCAGCCAGCGGGGAATCGCGATCGTCGCGGCCATCCACACCGTCGTCATGATCGAATCCACGGCCGAGGCGCCGCCGAACAGCACACCCTCGCGCATGACGTCGTATTCGAGCGCGACCGCGTTGAAGTTCACGCTGCCGCCCGTGTAGGTGCCCGTGAACATGCCACCCAGCGGCCCGAACAGGGGGCCGATCCGCTCCGGCCCGTCCACGAGGACCATGCCCGCGATCACGCCCGCCACGGTCCCCAGCGACCCGATGAGGAAGAGCGTGATGATCGGCAGCCCGGCGCGGAGGATGTCGCGCAGGTTGACCTTCAGGAGGAGCCACACGATCGCGAGCGGGGCGACGGTGCCGAAGATCGCGTTGTAGGCCGGGACCGGATCCAGGTCGGTCGAGGAAGTCGGGAGGAGGCCGAAGTTCGCGATGATCGCGGTGAAGATGATGACCATCAGCGCGGTCCCGCCGTGCCGCAGGAAACTCCGGCGCACGAGCCACTCCGTCCCCGCGATGACGAGGCACAGGACGGCGACGATGTAGAGCGTCTGTGCGGTCACGGCAGGACCCGATCAGTCATCGGCATAGAGCGACTCGGCCTTCACCGCGGAAGTCGTGATGCCCTTGATGAAGGCGGAGGAGAAGCCGCGGTGCTCCATCTCGTTGAGGCCCGCGATCGTGCAGCCGCGCGGCGTGGTCACGCTGTCGATCTCGCGTTCGGGATGTCGGCCCTGGTCCCGCACGAGGGCCGCGGCTCCGAGCGCCGTCTGGGCCGCCATCCGGAGCGCCTCCTCGGGGTGGAAGCCGATCTCGATCCCGCCCTGGCAGGCGGCGCGCACCGCCCGCAGGAAGAACGCCACGCCGCAGGCGCAGAGTGCGGTGGCGGGGACCATGTGCTCCTCCTCCACGACGAGCGTGGCTCCAACCGTCCGGAACAATTCCGCCGCCCGGTCGAGCGCCCCTGCGTGGGCAGGCTCCGCCGCGAGGCACGTCATCGACTCGCGGAGCGCGACCGCCGTGTTGGGCATGGCGCGAACGACCGCCACGTCGGGGCCCACGTGGCGGCGGATCGCCTCGATCGACGCCCCGGAGACGACGGACACGAGGAGATGGCGCGCGGCGTCCACGTGCGGGGCGATTTCGATCAGTACCGCGTCGAGGGCCTGTGGCTGCACCGCGATGATCACCGTGTCGCAGGCGGCCACGGCGCCCGGATTGTCGGACGACACCGCGAACCCCCGCTCCGCGAGATCCGCTACCCGCTCCGCGTGGCGGCGCGTGACGTGGACCTCGGCCGGAGCGTGCGAGCCCGCGGCCACGAGCCCCTCGGCGATGGCGCGCCCGATATTCCCCGCGCCCAGGATCGCGGTCGATTTCGAGTGGCGCATATCGAAGCCTCTTCGCGTGTTACAGAAGTGTGATCGGCTCTCGCCGCTGACGCGGGGTCTTGCCGCGGGCTGCCGCCAGCGCGAGGCGCATTGTCGCCCGCGGGCCGCACAACCCGCAAGGCGCGGCGTTCGAGCGGCGCGCCGATGTCGCCGGACCCGGGCGGTGCTGCGACATTGGCGGTATCCCTGCGAGTACGGAGGACGGAAGATGGATCGTCGGATGGTGGAATACGAAGCGAAGAAGCAGAACCCGCTCGTCGCGTACATCCTCCTCGTGGTGTTCGGCGTGGTCGGCGCCCACAACTTCTATCTCGGACGACGCCGGCAGGCGCTGGCCCAGCTCCTGTTCTCCGCCGTCATGGCCGGCGCCATGCTCTGGCTCTTCGTGGGTTTCGCGTCAGCCGAAATGGCAGATGTATCGGGCGGCTTCGACGCATTCGTGCGGCGCGCGTGGACCTTCTACGCGATCTCGGTCGTCTGGGGCATCGGCACCTTCGCCTGGCTCGTGGTGAACGCCATCCAGGTTCCCGCGCTGATCGCGGAGCACAACGTCCGGCTTCACGAGCGCATCTTCGGCGAGTAGCCGCTCCCCACCTCGTCGGCGATCACGCGCCATCCAGGACGTCGTAGAGCGCCTCTCGATCGGAGATGTCGATCTTGGGCGGGGCATCCCCCCGCACCGTCTTGAGTCCGCCATCGTCCCAGCGGCGGATCGCGAGGGAGACGTTGTGGCCGCCGAATGCGAACGAGTTCGACAGGGCCGCGGCCACGGGGCGTTCGATCGCGCCTCCGTGGGCGTACTCGAGATCGCACTCGGGATCCGCCTCCTCGAAGTTGATCGTGGGCGGAATCACGCCGCGCCGGCAGACAAGCGTCGAAATCACGGTTTCGATCGCGCCGGCCGCGCCGAGCGTGTGGCCCGTCATCGACTTTGTCGAACCCACGACCAGCGAGTGCGCGTGCTCGCCCAGCACCTCCTTGATCGCCTTCGTCTCGGAGGCGTCTCCGGCCGGCGTCGCGGTCCCGTTCGCGTTGATGTAGCCGATGTCCCCGGGCAGGAGGCCCGCGTCTTCGAGCGCCTGCTCCATCGCGAGCCGGGCGCCGACTCCGTCCGGGGCGGGGGCCGTCATGTGATACGCATCCGCGCTCTGCCCGAACCCCACGATTTCCCCGAGGATCCGGGCCCCTCGCGCCTTCGCGTGTTCCACTTCCTCGAGGACCAGCATTCCCGACCCTTCGCCGATCACGAAGCCGTCGCGACGGGCGTCGAACGGGCGGCAGGCCCTCTCCGGATCGTCGTTGCGCGTCGACATCGAACCCATCGACGCGAAGCCCGCGACCGCGAGCGGAGTGATGGCGGACTCCGTGCCCCCGGCGATCATCACATCCGTCTCTCCCCTCCGGATCGAGCGGAAGGCGAGTCCGAGCGAGTGGCCGCTCGAGGCGCAGGCCGACACCGTGGCGTAGTTCGGGCCGCGCGCCCCGTACACGATGGACAGGAGCCCGACCGTCATGTCCGGGATGAACATCGGTATGAGCAGGGGGGAGACGAATCTCGGCCCCTTCGACAGGAGCTTCCTGTGCTGTGCCTCCAGCAGCGGGAGCCCGCCGACCGCCACACCGACGACGACCCCCGTCCGATCCGGAGGCAGGTGGGCGAGCCCGTCGCCGAACCCCGCCTGTTCCATTGCCTGGGAGCCGGCGGCAATGGCGAACTGCAGGAACCGGTCCGCGCGGCGCGCTCCCTTCCGGTCCAGGTACCGCAGCGGGTCGAAGTCCTTCACCTCGCAGGCGAAGCGGACGGCCTGGTCGGAGGCGTCGAAGAGGGTGATCGGACCCGCTCCGCTCACGCCTCGTAGGAGCGCGTCCCAGGTGGAGTCCACATCGAGACCGATGGGCGTGACCATCCCGACGCCCGTGATGGCGACACGCCTCGTTGCATCGGTGTGGATCAAGCCGATTCTCTCCGGGGATAGACCGCGTTCCGCCCCTCACCGCGTCGGGGGGAGATTATACGGTGACTCGGCGGGCCTGACATGGCCCCCGAAGATCGCGGGGTGCGGAGGGGGCGGGATGCGAACGGAGGGGGTGGGATTTGAACCCACGTGGGCTTTCGCCCGCCGGTTTTCAAGACCGGTGCATTCAGCCGCTCTGCCACCCCTCCGGGTTGTGGCTCGGAAACTGTCCCCGCGACCGGGAGCGATCAAGGTGACGGGCCGACACGCGACGATGCGCGACAGGCAAGAGAACCGAGCCTGTCAGGTACCGGGTTCAAAGGTGATTCGGTAGCGGACCACGCGCTGGATGCCGAGGTCGTCCCGGCTGACCGCCCACACGTCGTCGCCGTCGAAGACCGGGAAGGGGCTGGAGGAGAAGTCCTCGGGCGGATTCACGGCTCCCAGGTAGGTCCCGTCGGGCTCGAACACATCGAACCGGAGCGGAGACCGCCACACGAAGGGCGTGGAGAACGGGCTGTCGGGGTCGTGATCCTCGTTCTCGACCTCCTGCGCCTCGGTGGAGACCTGCACCCATATCCGGCCGTCCCGTCCGGGGTAGAACCCCGTGAAGGGCGGCTTCGTGTCCCGGATGGACGGTCCATCCCACCTCCAGCCCGGGACGGTCATGCCGATGCCGCGCTCGGTCCGGTCGCGTGCATGGTCCGCCTCGCGAGGGAATACTCGAGCGGGTTCGTACGCCCGCTCGATTCGGAGCACGCCGTCCGCAACCTCGAGATCGATCGCGTAACTCGACGAGATTCCGCTGACGAAGCGTCCGCTCGGGTGGACCGCCCAGATCGCGCGGGGCGCGAACGGGACTCCGTAGGTCGCCCTGGCGCCGTCCCCCGTTTCTCCCGTGACGGTCTCGGCCTCGAAGTCGCCGTGGGGCGGTGCGACCGTGTCGCGGGGCGTTCCATCGGGGTCGAAGACGGCAAGGAGCCCCCGACCGAAGACGATCGAACCGGAGGCGTCGCGGGCCGCCACGTACACCCTCCCCTGATTGTCCGTCCACAGCGGGCGGTTCGAATAGAAGGCCGTGGTGTAGGGCCACTCCTCCAGCGACTCTTCGTCAGGGCCGTAAACCTGCAGGCGCGCATTGCCCGGATCGCGGACCACGATCCGGCGGTCGGGAAGCAGAGCCATCGCCTCGGGCTGCTGGAGCTCGCCGGGACCCTGCCCGGGTCCCCCCAGAGTCCGCAGGTAGCCGCCCCGGGCGTCGAATATGCGGACTTCCCGGGCCTGCTGGTCGAATACGTAGATGTTGTGGTCGTCATCCACCGCGATGGATCCGATGCGGCCGAAGAGATATTCGTCGGGGCCGTCCATCTCGCCGATCGACAGTTCCGGAACGAGCGTCGCATCGCTGCCCCACACGCTCCCCGACAGCGTCCGGACGACCACCGTGTCGCCGATCCTGTCGGTCACCACCTGCGGACCCCGGGCCGTCTCCGTGCCCACTCCGCACGCGGCGAACGCCGCCGACAGTAACGCGAACCACGAATTTCTCATCGCATGCCCTCCGGGACCGGACGTCCGGGAACTCCTCCCGTGGAAACTACAAGTCGCGGGTTGGTTGTCCGAGGCTGCGGCGACCGGCACCTTCGGGCTTCGAATCGACGAAGAACGTCAGGTGGGCGGCGGCGCTGCGTGCGGTCGCGCGAAGGGAGCGAAGTGATGACGAGGATCGGACGCATCCGGGTCGGATTGGCGGGGTTCGCGGCGGTCGTGGCGATGGCCGTTTCCTTCGGAGCCGTGCAGGCCCAGGAGTCGTGGCTCGCCGGGACGTGGGAGGCCACGGCGGAGGCCACGGGAATGCCGGGCCCGGTCATCTCCATGACCTGGACGGTCGAGGCGGCGGAAGACGGCGCCTTCACGGGAAGCTGGACGGGCGCGGTGCAGGGAGAAAGCAGGACTGGGGAGATGTCCGATATCACGGTCGACGGAGACGCCTTCGGCTTCACCGTGCGCATCGAGGAGCAGGGGCAGGGAGGGGAAATCGTCCTCGAGGGGACGATGGCGGAAGGCGCGGTCAGCGGGACCTTCGAGGTTCGCCCGGATGGAATGCCGGCCATGATCACGGGGACGTTCTCCGGCGCCCGAGCCGAGGGAGACGGAGCCCGCCGATAGGCGAAGCCCGGCGACGGGCTGAGAAGCGGGCGACCGGTCTCGAACCGGCGACCTTCAGCTTGGGAAGCTGACGCTCTACCAACTGAGCTACGCCCGCGCGCTGCCGTGTCTGCTGCCGTGTTTCCGATGGGGCGGGAGGGACTTGAACCCCCGACTTCTGCGATGTGAACGCAGCGCTCTGGCCAGCTGAGCTACCGCCCCGGACGGTCCCCTCACGGGGCCAGCGATGTTACCCCGCCACCCCGTCGCGTGTCAAAGCCGCAGCCGCCGCGGCACGCGGTCGCGCCCCGGAAGTCAGGCGCGCCAGGGCGTGAGCAGCTTGAGGAAGGCGTCCGAGTTGTCCTGCACCAACTCCCTCAAGCTCTTCTCCGTGTTGGCGCGCGTGGAGATGTAGCACTGCTCGCAGGTGTTCTGTTTCGTGAACTTCTCCAGCATGTCCTCCTGCCGGTCGAAGTACGCCATCACCATCGCGCACGGCGTGAGCCTTCCGTCCGGGTTGATGACGAGGAAGCGTCGGCCGGCCTGACAGCCGGGGATCCCCCCCTCCGTCAGGAACCGGTGGAATTTCCACAGTACGCGAGGCGTCGTGTAGACCGGATACCCGGCGTTGCGGAGATCGATGACCTCCTGCAGGCTGTCCGCCAGGCCGTCCAGCCCGTCCCCCTCGATGAGCCCGTCCCGATCCTGCACCCGCAGGTGCGTATAAACGGAGAAGTTGATCGGCACGCCCCAGTCCTTCGCGACGCGCACCATGTCTCCGATGTCCCGGTAGTTCCACGCGGTGATGCACACGTTGAGCAGGATGTCGTCGGTGTCCGTGCTCTGGCGGCGGATCTCGGGAACCACGCGGGCCATGCGGTCGAACAGTCCGGGAATCCGGCGGAACTCGTCGTGCCTCTCGTCCGGGAAGTCGAGCGAGGTGGACAACTGGTGCATCCCGCTGTCCTTGAGACGGAAGAATCGTTCAGGCGTGAGGTTCGACGCGTTCGTGACCACGATCATCCAGGGCAGCCCGCCCTTGTTCGTCATCGCGTCGACGATGTCGTACACATCTCCGCGCGCGAGCGGTTCCCCTCCTGAAGCGTGCGACACGACGGGCCGAAGCTCCCGGCAGATCGCCGCGTACTCCTCGGCCCCGAGGCGCTCCTCCTTGATCGGTCCGCCCCAGTTGCAGTGCCAGCAGTTCGCCGTGCAGGCGTGCGTGATCTCGAACGAGACGGAGAGCGGCTTGTTCTGAAGCCGGTTGCGGATGCCCCGCGCGAGCATGCGTGCGGCCATGGCTCCGGAGATGTTCGGCATCCGATCAACCCCTCCAACGCTTGTACCCCGCGGGAACGGCCTTCACGAGGTACATCGCGAAGACCACGGCGACGCATGCGATCAGCACCCAGTTCGGGATCGGAATCGTCGCCCCGAGGAGCGCGAGAAGGTAATAGCGGGGAAAACGGGCGACCACCAGCGCCGCCACCCACTTCCACATGGGATATCGGATCGAGAACGCGAGAAACTTGAAGGGGAAGAAGGGGATGGGCGCGAAGCCCGTCGCCACGATGGTGGCGAACGGCCACTTCATGAACCAGGAGATCGCCTTCCGGTAGAACCTCTTGCGCTTGTATGCCCGGATGCTCTGCAGGTTCAGGAGAGGAACGAAGACGAGGTGGTCCATGACCCCCGCAATGGCGGTGCCGAGCGTGGCCCACGCCGCGGCGAGCCACAGGTCCGCGACCTTCCCGAAGTAGATGAGGACCGGTTCGTGGGGGAAGACGGAAATCGCCGTGTTCGCCGGGATGGAGTAGAAGGCGAGATACAGGTAGCTGTCGGACTCGAAGTCGCGCAGGAGGAGGATCGACGTCGCAACGCCGATCGCGATCATCAGCCCGCCGCAGATCCAGACCGCCGGACCGATGCGTGTGTCGATCTGATCCTGTCGCAAACCGCTCTCCGCCGTAGCTTTGTGTCCCGCGACCCGGCCGGGTCCGGACCAAGCTAGTGTCGCGTCCCGCAAAATCGCGACTACCCGGAGCACCAGGGCGCCGGCTCCTGCACGGCGCTCCAGAGACACGCGAAGAGGAGGATCCGATCGGCGACCAGCGCAACGACGCCCGGATGGACTGCCCGGAGTGCGGCGGTCCGGTGGGGCGGTCGGACCAGACCTGCCAGAAGTGCGGCGAACCGCTTTCGTTCGTACCGAACGAGACGGGCGTGCACTGCGCGGTCTGCGGCGACGCGATCGGCGCCTACACCGAGACCTGCCCCGCCTGCGGCGAGACGGGCTATCCGGCGCTCCGTCCGCGCCGCGGCCGCAAGTGGAAGGGCTCGCGCCCGGAGGGCCTGACCCGGAAGTGAGCGAGGGACGCGGACGGCTCGACCGGACGTGCATCGTCCTCCACGAGCCGCAGGATGTCGTCAACGTCGCGCTGGTGATTCGCGCGATGAAGAACATGGGTCTCTCGCGTCTTCGGCTCGTGAACCCCGCGGAGTTCGATGCGTGGCGCATCACCGGCATCGCGCACGACACGGAGGATGTCGTGGAGCGCATCCGCATCTTCGACGATCTTCCCTCCGCCCTCGCCGATGCGAGCTACGTGCTCGGCGCGACCGCCCGCCGCCGTTCCACCCGCCACGAGTGGTGGAGCCCCGAGGGCGCCGCGACGGAATTCGCGAGCCCCGCCGGCGGACGCGAGGGCAGACTCGCCGTCGTGTTCGGCCGCGAGGATCGGGGGCTCTCCAACGAGGCGCTCGATCTCTGCCACGGCCTCGTGTGCATCCCGACGAACCCCGACCACACGTCGATGAACCTCGCCCACGCGGCCGTCATCATCGTGTACGAACTGCGGAAGGCGGCGCTGGGCCCGGCCGACTGGGAGGAGCGCGATCTTGAGGGCAAGAGACGCCGCCGGACCCCGCCGGCCCTGCACGGCGAACTGGAGGAGTTCTTCGATATCTGGGAGCGGGCGATGGGGGAGGTCGGCCTCTTCCACGGCATCGACCCGGCGCCGAAGATGCGGAGCTTCCGGAACATCTTTCAGCGCGCGGACCTCGACCGGCGCGAACTCGGCCTCATCCTCGCGGTGGCGTACGAGGTGCTGAACTTCGCCCGGAGAGAGAAGAAGCGCGCCCGAGAGCGCGCGGAGGCGGAGACGGAAGGCTAGCCGCTAGCTAGATTCGCTGGCGCAGCTTTGAAACGAGTTCTTCGTTGGAGTCCGTCTGCCGCATGAGGCCGAGGACTTCCTGCATGGCCTCGACGGGCGGATAGGTGCTGAGTTCGCGCCGCATCGCCTGGGCGACCAGGAGTTCATCGTCGTTCATCAGACGTTCCTCCCGTCGCGTCGCGCTGGAGTTGAGATCGATCGCCGGGAAGATCCGGCGGTCGGAGATATCCCGGTCAAGGACGAGTTCGCTGTTTCCCGTCCCCTTGAACTCCTCGAAGATGACCTGGTCCATGCGGGAGCCGGTGTCGACGAGCGCCGTCGCGATGATCGTGAGCGATCCGCCGCCCTTGCTCTCCGGGACGCAGCGCGCGCTGCCGAAGAAGCGTTTCGGCTTCTCGAGGGAGTTCGCGTCTATGCCGCCCGTGAGCGTGCGCCCGCTTCCCTCCTCCGTCGTGTTGTACGCACGCGCCAGCCGCGTGATGGAATCGAGGATGAGGACGACGTCCTGCCCCATCTCCGCGAGGCGCCGCGCGCGCTCGAGCGTGATCTCGGCCACCTGCACGTGACGCTCGGCCCGGTGGTCGAAGCTCGAGGCGGTGACCTCGCCGAGTCCCGTCGCTTCCATCTCCGTGACTTCCTCCGGACGCTCGTCGACGAGGAGGATGAGGATCGTGGAGTCGGGGTGGTTCTTCGAGATGCCCTCGGCGATCGCCTGCAGAACCATCGTCTTCCCGGCCTTGGCGGGCGCGACGATGAGGGATCGCTGACCCATCCCCATGGGGCAGATGAGATCGATGATCCGGTTGGTGTAGTCGGGCTGTCCGCGGCGCTCGAGCCCGCACTCCAGCCGCAGGCGCCGGTCGGGGTGCATCGCGCTCAGGCGGTCGAACTGTCGGCGCCGTCCGAGCTGGTCCGGGGGGGTGCCGTTGACGGTGTGAAGATACCGGAGCGGGGGGCTCTTGCCGGGGCGGGGCGGGCGGCCGGCCTGGCCGCAGATCTCGTCTCCCGTCCGCAGATCGTAGCGGGAAACGATCTTTGGACTCACGTAGATGTCGTCGTCGCTCGGGGTGTATCCGGCGTGCCGGCGGCGGATGAACCCTGTGCCGTTGCCGAGCCGTTCGATGAGTCCCAGGTAGCCGTCCTTCGGACCCTCCGGCACTTCGGCGGCCGCATCCTGCTGGGCAGGCCGCTGCTGGCGGGCCCCCTGTCCTCCCCGGTTGCGGCGTCCGCGCGAACGGCGCCGCCGGTTGCGGCCCTTTCCGCCGCGGCCGCCCGGCCCCTTGCCCCGACCCCCGGGCTGCCCCTTGCCGCCGGACTGGCCTCCGCCCCCCCGCGGGGAGCCGCCACGGGGCTGTGATGTGTTGTTCGTCAAGGCACCAGCTCTTTGTGGACCGCGCCGGGAACGAGGGGTTGTCGGCCGGAGAACGGATCTCGCGCCTGCGGAACATCTGGCCGGCGCAAGGGTCGTGGCGACCATCGACGGGGATCCCCCGGAATCGCCTGAATGGGCTAGTATGGGGCGCACCCGTGGCTCGCGCCAGTTTCAGGGCGCTTCCGCCGACGCCGGAGGCCGTAGCCGGAGGATCGACATCCTGTATATTCCGGGCGCTCCGTCCGGCACGAACGCCGCGGGAACGCGACGGGCCGGGGGACGCGCCTCCGACGCATGTCTTGTGAATCTCATCGGAAGAACTCTGGAGTGAATAGAATGATGAAGCGATCGACGCGACTCACCCTGGGCGCCTTCGTCCTCTTCGGATGCGGCGGCGGCGAGAGCGACCAGCCGTCGCCGGCCCCGGCTCCCGCGCCGGCTCCCGCCGCAGAGGCCGCCGCGACGGCTTCGGGGCCCACGGCCGTGGACTGGATCTCGGTGGACGACGGCGCACGCACCGTCACGATCGACCTCGTCGCGGGCTCGACGGACGCGAACAACCGCTGGAACTTCAACGGCCACGCGAACGGCGAGGCCACGGTCGTCGTACCCGCCGGATACACCGTCACGCTCAACTTCGAGAACCGGGACCCGGTCAACTATCACAGCGTCGGTGTCCTCGAGCGGGCGGCGAGCTACCCCGCGATCTTCGATGACGCCACGCCCGTGTTCGATGGCGCGATCACGACGAACGCGACGTCGATGACGGAGGCCACGGCCCCCGGCGGCGGCACCGAGAGCATCAGCTTCACGGCTTCCACGGCCGGCGAGTACGCGCTCGTGTGCCCCGTTCCGGCGCACGCGGTCACGGGGATGTGGATCGGGTTCGACGTCTCCGGGTCGGGCGAGTCCGGGTTGCGGAGCTAGCGGGGCGGGGGCGGCCCGGAAATGGAGACGATGCGGAAGGCGCTGCTCTGGGCTTCCACGAACCGGTGGCTCTCGCAGCGCCTCCCGGAGCGTCCTTTCGTGCGGCGCGCCGTTCGCAAGTTCATGCCGGGCGAGAAGCTGGAGGACGCACTCGGCGAGGCCGCCCGTTTGGGCGGGGAAGGCGTTCCCACCCTCGTCACCACGCTGGGCGAGAACGTCGAGACCGCGGAGGAGACCCGCGAATCCGTCGCCGAGTACGTGCGGGCGATGGATCTGGCGGAGGAGATGGGGCTCGATCTGGAGGTTTCGATCAAGCCTACTCACCTCGGACTCGACCAGGACCCGAAGCTCGCCGCCGAGAACGTGGGGGAACTCGCGGCGCGCGCCGAGCGTCGCGGCACGCTCTGGATCGACATGGAGGGGTCGTACTACACGGAGGCGACCCTCTCTCTCTACCGCGCGGTCCGGCGCCGGCACGTGAACGTCGGACTCTGCATCCAGTCCTACCTCAGACGGACCGCGGACGACCTCGAATCGCTCATGGAATTCGGCCCCCGCATCCGGCTCGTGAAGGGCGCGTACGCGGAACCGGCCGAGATCGCCTTCCCCGACAAGCGCGACGTGGATGAGAGCTACCTCGCCCTCGCGCGGCGCCTCGTGGACCACCTCGGGAACGGCGGGGACGGATTCCTCGGGCTCGGGACCCACGATCCGGCGATGATCGGGCCGCTCTCCGCGGACGCCGGGGCGGCGGGCCTCGACGGCAGCCGGTTCGAGATCGAGATGCTGTACGGGATCGGACGGCGCGAGCAGAGGAGGCTCGTGCGCAACGGAACCCCGCTGCGGGTGCTGATCAGCTACGGGGGGGCGTGGTTCCCCTGGTATATGCGTCGCCTCGCCGAGCGGCCGGCGAACATCTGGTTCGTCGCCCGCAGCATGTTCCGCTAGGAGGGCGAGAATGGGCGGGAAACCGGGAGCCGACACGCTCTTCGCACCGGGGGTCCTCGCAGGGCGCACGGCGTTGATCACGGGCGGCGGCAGCGGCATCGGGTACGGAATCGCGGAGTGCCTCGCGGCCGCCGGTGCCTCCGTGGGCGTGTTCAGCCGCAGCGAGGAGCGGGTCGGGCAGGCGGCGGAACGCCTGGCTTCGGCCCACGGGGTGCGGACACTTCCGACCGTCGGGGATGTGCGCGAACCGGCGGCTCTCGAACGCGCGGTGCGGGAGACGCGGGACGCGCTGGGATCCATCGACATCCTCGTGAACAACGCGGCGGGCAATTTCTATGCGCCGACGGCGGAACTGTCGCCGAACGGTTGGCGCGCCGTGGTGGAGATCGATCTGTTCGGCACCTTCCACGCCTGTCGCGCGGTCTACCCCGTCATGGCCGAGCAGGGCTACGGCCGCATCGTCTCGATCTCGATGACGCTGCATTACCGGGGCTGGCCCCTCATGGCCCACGCGACGGCGGCCAAGGCGGGGGTGGACGCGCTCACGCGTACGCTCGCCATCGAGTGGGCGCGGGACGGGATCAACGTGAACGCCGTGGCGCCGGGGCCGATCCCCACGGAGGGCGTGAAGAAGGCGTTCGAGGCTCCTCCGAGCGAGGAGGTCGACATGTTCGGCGTGCGCTCCGGCGCCGGGTTCGCGGAGCGGTTCATTCCCGCCGGGCGGCTGGGGCACCCTCACGACATCGGGCGGATGATCGCCTTCCTCTGCTCGCCGGGCGGAGACTGGATCACGGGCGCGGTGATCGTCGTCGACGGCGGGGAGTCGCTCGTGAGCCCGCGTACCGTCCCCCCCGGACGCTCCGAAAGCTGACGCCTCAGACCGCGGCCGCCGCCGGTTCGTTGGCGGGCACCTCGGCCGTCAGACGCCCGCCGCGCGCCCGCAACCGCGCCGAGAAGCGGTCGCCGGGGGTCGCATCGCCGAGGAGTTCGACCCGCAGGTAGTCGCCCGTCACGCCGGCGACGCGGTCGACCCGGCCCTCCACGACGATGTCGGCCATGGTGCCGGCGCGCGTTTCCGAATAGGCCTGGCCCTTGCGGAGGCCGATCTCCCGCAACGTTCGGGAGCGGGCGGCCGCCACGTCGCCGCGTACCCGGTCCGGGAGACTCGCCGCCACGGTTCCATCCCGCACCGACCAGGGGAACACGTGCAGGTAGGTGTAGGGCAACTCCTCCACGAGCGCCCGCGTCTCCCCGAACTCCTCCTCCCCCTCGCCGGGGAACCCGACGATGATGTCCGCGCCGAGACCGAACGCGCCGGAGCCGACGGCGGCCAGACGCTCGGCGATCGCGAGTACCCGGGCCCGATACGCCTCGCGCGTATGCCAGCGGCGCATGAGGCGAAGCACGCGGTCGGACCCGCTCTGCATCGGCACGTGCAGGTGGGGGGCCAGACGCCCAGCCGATGCCGCGAGCAGATCCACGAGCCGGTCGTCGATTTCCGTCGCCTCGATGGAGGAGAGGCGCAGGCGGACGGGAACTTCCTCGAGCAGCCGTTCGCACAGCGTCGCGAGCCCGGGGGACGTGCCCGCGGAGTCGGCATCGAGATCCTTCCCGTAGTGGCCGATGTGAATCCCGGTGATCACGAGTTCCGGGTGCGCGCGGGCGAGGGTCGCGGCCTCCGCCACGACTTCGTCTGCCGGGCGCGAGACCGAGGCGCCGCGCGCGATCCGCGTCGCGCAGAACGAGCATTTCCGGTCGCACCCGTCCTGGATCTTGAGCCAGGCCCGGGTGCCGCGCGCATTCCGCTGCAGCGGGACGGACGAAGCGTCCGGAACGCCGGCCTTGGTGACCGGACCGGCCGCGGCGAAGTCTCCCAGTTGCGGTACGAGTCGCGCGACCGCGGACGGATCGTGTCCGGGCACGACGCCATCCACCTCTTCCAGCGCGTGATACTCGGCTTCACGAAAGGAGGTCGAACAGCCGGCGACGACGATGCGGAGATCCGGACGTTGGCGGCGCAGCCGGCGCACGAGTCGCCTCGCGTTCGCGTCCGCCTGGTTCGTCACGGTGCACGTGTTGATGACGGCAATGTCCGCCGCGTCCGCGTGGAGCGCCGTCTCCGCCCCGCGGAGTTCAAGCTCCTGGCGAATCCGCTCGGTATCGTATTGGTTCGCCTTGCACCCGAAAGTGTGGAACCAGACGGAAGGCTTGTCGTTCACGTCGTTCACGTCGCCGGGTCGTGTCGCTCACGGAGGGGTTTGCACGTTCTCCAATGTAAGATCGGTGCAGCGCGAATGAGACGCCATGTGTCGGGTGGACTGCACCCCGCTCCGCTGTATCTTTCCCAGAGACTTATTATCCGGCCGAGAGCAGGTGCGGATCGCGTGCGGACCCGAACGTCGCCGCGCGGCCCGGCACGGCGGCCATGGAGGAATGCAAGATGTGGTGCCTGAAACAGAAGCGGTACGCAATCTTCGCCATCGTGGCGATCGGGCTTTCCATCGCGGCCTGCGGTGAAGACGACCCCGTAGTGCCGGAGCCCACGTTCGAGAGCCCGTCCACGGTGCGCGTGGTCAACCGGCTGCTCGGCCCCGTGATCTACTTCTTCGCGCGACCGTGCGGGACGTCCGACTGGGGCGCGGATCTCTTCGGCACGGACCATCCCGTCGAGGGGACGATCCAGCCCGGCGGACAGCGGGACTTCACGGTCGAGGCCGGCTGCTACGACTTCCGGGCCGTGCACCTGGAGACCACCGAGCCGGGGCCCGCGCTCGAGAAGATGCTCTTCAACCAGGCGGCGTCGCCGGTCACCCCGGTGGTCTGGACGCTCGAGGACGAACCCGTGGATCCGACCTGAGCCGCAGCCCGTCCAACACTGAAATCCGGCCCGGAATGAGGGCGGAGGAACCATAATGAGGCAGCAGCTCGTCCAGGTGGCGGAAGACATGGGGGCCAGGGGCAAGGGGATCCTGGCCGCCGACGAAAGCTCGGGCACCATCATGAAGCGGTTCGACGGGATCGGCGTCGAGTCGACGGAGGAGAACCGGCGCGATTATCGGGAACTGCTCTTCCGGACGAGCGATGCGCTGAGCGAGTGCATCTCGGGCGTCATCCTCTTCGACGAGACGCTGCGGCAGTCGGCGGCCGACGGCACGCCGCTCGTCCAGCTCCTCTCCGATGCGGGATCGATCCCGGGGATCAAGATCGACAAGGGGGCGCATGACCTCGCGGGGGCGCCGGGCGAGAAGGTGACCGAGGGCCTCGACGGGCTGCGCGAGCGGCTGGCGGAGTACTACGAACTCGGGGCCCGCTTCACGAAGTGGCGCGCCGTCATCGACATCGGACGGGGCGGAGACCGCGCCATCCCGAGCGCCTACTGCATCGGGGCGAATGCCCACGCCCTCGCCCGGATGGCGGCGCTCAGCCAGGAGCAGGGACTCGTGCCGATCGTGGAGCCGGAAGTGCTGATGGACGGCGACCACGACATCGACCGCTGCTTCGAGGTCACGGAGGCCACGCTGAAGCAGGTCTACATGGCCCTCTTCCACCAGCGGGTGCTGCTGGAGGGCTCGGTGCTCAAGCCCAACATGGTTTTGTCGGGCAAGCTCTGCGCCGATCAGGCGGGGGTCGACGAGGTGGCCGAGAAGACGGTGCGCTGCCTGAAGCGGGCGGTTCCCTCGTCGGTTCCGAGCATCGTCTTTCTGTCCGGAGGGCAGTCGGACATCGAGGCCACCGCCCACCTGAACGCGATGAACGCGGGGTTCGATACGCCGTGGAATCTGAGCTTCTCGTACGGGCGGGCGCTGCAGGCAGCCCCGCTGCAGGCCTGGGGGGGCGCCGCGGACAACGGGCCGGCGGCACAGGCGGCGTTCGCGCACCGCGCGCGCATGAACGGTCTCGCGACGCGCGGCCAGTGGTCGATGGAGTTGGAGCGGGCGGCCGCCTGACCCCGCGCGGGCGGCCCCGGCGCGACGGCCGGGGTCAGAGGACTCGCCGGATCTCTCGCATCGCCTTCCCGAAGGCGGATCGGATCTCTGCTTCGCCCGCCGGCGATCCGCGCTCGACGCGCCGTTCCCCGCCGACGTACACGGCCTCGATGTCGCGCTCGTCCCCCCCTACGAGCCACGCGTCCATGAGCGTCTCCCAGTCGTGTCCCCGGGTGTGGGGGCCCTCCCGGTCCAGGACGACGAAGTCGGCTCGGTAGCCGGGTTCGATGCGCCCCATCCGTCGGGGCCCGGCCGGGCCGGCGGGGGTCGCCGCCGCCTCGCCACCACCCTCCGCGAGCCACGACCAGACGACGGATCCGGCGCCCGCTTCGGTGGCCAGACGGGCCCTGCGCCGATCCCGCAGCCGCTGCCCGTATTCGAGTTGCCGCGCCTCCTCGATGGGGGAGATGCGGACGTTCGCGTCGGAGCCCGCCGCGGCCGCGCCACCGGCGAGAAAGTGCTCGCGGGCGGGAAAGATCCCGTCCCCCAGGTGCGCTTCCGTGATCGGACACAGGACGACCCTCGCCCCCGCGCTCCGCAGCCGGGCGCGCTCCGCCTGCGTGGCGTGCGTCGCATGCACGAGACTCCAGCGCGAGCCCAGTTCGACCGTGTCGGCGAGGAGATCGACCGGCGTGCGGCCGCGCGCCGCGAGGCATTCCTCGACCTCGCGTTCCTGCTCGCTGATGTGGATGTGCAGCGGCGCCTCGCGGCCCAGCGTCGCATCGACTCCCGCCACGAGTTCCGCAAGGTCGGCCGCGGGGACCGCCCGGAGAGAGTGCGGCGCCACGCCGGCCGCCGCCGGGCCCAGCGCCTCGACGGTGGCCATGAAATCGTCCACCGAATCGTGCGCGAAGCGTCGCTGTCCCGCGTGAGGCGCGGCCCCGTCGAAACCGGCGGTCCGGTAGTAGACGGGCAGCAGGCTGATGGGAAGGCCGACGTCCGCGGCCGCCGCGAGCACGGCCTGCGTCGTCTGGGGCCCGCGCACGCCGTTCTGACCGTGATGCAGATAATGGAACTCCACCACGTGGGTGAAGCCCGCGCGCAACATGCGGGCGTACCCGTGCCGGGCGATGTCGAACAGTTGCTCCGGAGTGATGGAGTTGGCGAACCGGTACATGGCGCGACGCCAGCTCCAGAAGGAGTCGTCCCCTCGCGCCGCTTCGCCGAAGCCGGCCAGCGCGCACTGGAAGATGTGCGAGTGCGCGTTCGGCATGCCGGGGACCGCGAGTCCGCCGCCGCAGGGGCCATCGCCGTCGCGAACCGCTCGAATCGCCAGGATCGTCCCGTCCGGAGCGATCTCGATCGACCGGTCCCGCTCGAGGCCTCCGGGGCCCAGGATCGCGCGAAACCTCAGCGTACGGCTCTCGGTACTCACGGCTCCGACAATACACGGCGGTCGGCCGGCGCGGGTAGCCCACCGATACATCATCCGCCCTCCGCGCGTTATCTCTTGGCAGGGCCTTGCCACAGGCTGCCAGGGCCTTCGGAAAGGAGAACACCTTGAGTCGCCTTCTCGGCGTCGTGTTGATCGGCCTTCTCGCGGGCCTCGCGGCCCACCCGTCCGTCGTCTCCGCTCAGGGGGTGACGACCGCCGGCGTGGCCGGACGCGTGATCGACGCCGACGGGGCCCCCGTGGCCGGAGCCCGGGTCGAGTTCCGCCACACCCAGACCGGCGCGACCCACACCGTCCTGAGCGACGACCTGGGCCGTTTCAGCCTCGCGAATCTGCGGCCCGGCGGGCCCTACACGCTGGAGGTCGCGCGCATCGGGCTCAACCCGGCGACACGGGAGGGTCTGACGCTCATCGCCGGACAGCGGCTGCGACTCGAGGTTCAACTCTCCGAGACGGCGGTTCCCCTGCCCGAACTCTCCGTTCGCGTCGAGACCGATCCCGAGTTCGACCCCACCCGGATGGGCTCGACGACGGTCGTCGACCGGGAGGCGCTCGAGACGCTCCCCACGATCTCGAGGGATTTCACGGGATTCGCCCGACTCTCCCCGCTCGTGGCCGTGGACGAGATGGGGACGTCCGTGGCCGGATCGAACATCCGCTTCAACAACATCCAGGTGGACGGCGCCCTCAACCAGGACGTCTTCGGCCTCTCGCCGACGGGGGTGGCCGGCGGACAGGCGCGGGGGCGCGTCATCCCGCTCGCGGCGATCGAGGAACTTCAGGTCCTCACCGCGCCCTACGACGTGCGCCAGTCCGGGTTCACCGGCGGCGTTCTCAACGCGGTCACGCGTACGGGGGGCAACGACTTCCGCGGCGCCGCGTTCGGCTTCTTCCGCAACGACGCGCTCGTCGGCGACGCGGTCATCGGCGGAATCCCGCGGGCGCCCGGCGACCTGGAGAACGCATTCGCGGGCTTCGATCTCGGGGGGCCGATTCTGCGCGACCGCCTGCACTTCTTCGTCGCGGGCGAACTCGAGAACCGGACGCGTCCGCCCGATGGCTTCACGGTCGGCATCGACGAGATCGTGCGGACGAAGCTGGACCCCGATTCGGTCAGCCGCGTGGCCAGGATCCTCCGGGGCTACGGCGCGGAAGCGGGCGAGGCCGGCCTCTACACGCTGGAGAACAGCCTCGCCAACCTGTTCGCCCGCGTCGACGCACGACCCAACGCGGACCACTCCCTCATGTTCCGCTACAACCTCGCCTACGCCGCCGACGATCCGGCCACGAACCGGCTTCCCGGCGACGCCTACGAGATGTCTTCCACGGGACGGGAGATCGAATCACGGAACCAGTCGTTCGGAGCCCAGTGGCTCGCGACGCTCAGTCCACGGCTCTCGAACGACCTCATGGTGAACGCGCAGTTCCTGCGCGACCGCGAGACCGCGAACGCCCTCTATCCCCGTGTCGAGGTCGGCCTCCAGGCGGGCGTGCCGGGGGCGGGGTTCCGGCGCGAGTTGCGCCTCGGGTCCAACTACTCCGGGCCCGACGGCGAACTCGACCAGAACATCCTGCAGATCACGAACGCGCTCACCTTCTCGCTCGGAGACCACCATCTCACGCTGGGGGCCGGGTTCGAGCGCTTTTCCATCCGGCGCGAATATCTGCCGGGCAGCCTCGGCAGCTACTACTTCCGGACGCTGGCGGACCTCGAAGCGAACGCCCCCGAGGAATACGTCGTCCACGTTCCGCTCTCGGAGGACGCCGGCACCTCGGACTTCGACGTGCACCAGTTCTCGGCCTTCGTGCAGGAGGAAGCCCGGATCGGGGATCGGCTGAACGTTCGGGTCGGTCTGCGCATGGACGTGCCGCTGATGCCCGACGCACCGGCGCACAACCCGGACGTGGAGCGGTCCTTCGGCTTCAGCACGAGCGACCTGCCGGGCGGCGCCGTCCTCTTCTCCCCGCGGGCGGGCTTCAACCTCGGTCTCGGCGGGGACCGCACGACGCAGATCCGGGGCGGGATGGGGCTGTTCACCGGCCGGCCGCCCTTCGCGTGGCTCGCGAATGCCTATCAGAACACGGGGCTCTCGTCCGTTTTCATGACCTGCCGGCGGCGGAATTTCGGCGTTCCCGATCCGGAGATCGTCCCCGCGTTCGATCCTCTCGCGCCTCCCCCGACCCTCTGCGTCGACGGCACGGGCGGCGAGTCCGCGGTCCCCATCGTCACGCTGTTCGACCCCGACTTCCGCTTTCCGCGCGATTTCAAGGCGTCGCTCGCCGTCGACCAGCGCCTGCCGGGGGGATTCGTCCTCTCGCTCGAGGGCATCTACACCCGCTCCGTGAACCAGATCGCGTTCCGGGACCTGAACATCGGTCCCGCCTTCCCCGCGGGCGACCGCACGGAGGCGAACGGGTTCACCTACGGCTTCGGCTTCGGGACGCGCGAGACCTTCGCGGACCCCGGCGCCGGGAGCCAGTTCGTCGATCCCCCGCCGGGCGAGCCGCCGGGCGCGCGGGAGCCGATCTTCCTCCCCCGTCGCGTCGACCCGCGCTTCGGACAGGTCATCAAGATCGGCGATCGGCCCGTGAACTTCTCGTACGCCCTGAGCGCGCGGCTCCGGAAGCAGTTCGGCGACCGGCTTTCCGTCGACGTGGGCTACGCATTCAACCGCTCCGCGGACGTACGCAGCCTGTCTTCGCTCGATGCGATCGCGAACTTCGGCTACACCGCGGTCGAGGGCGATCCGAACGATCCCCAGCGGCAGGCCTCTCTCTTCGACCGGCCGCACCGCCTCGTGGCGAGCGCGACGGCCGCCCTGCCGGAGCTGGTGGGGGGCGGCCGCCTGTCCGTGCTTTACGTGGGACAGTCGGGGCGACCCTACTCCTACGTGTATGCGGACGACATCAACGGGGACGCCTATCCGGGGTACGGCCGGGCGCTCGACCTCGCGAACGACCTCATCTTCGTGACCGGCGCGGCGTTCGACTTCCCCGGAGGAGGACGAACCCCGGTGAGCGGCATCCTCTTCGAGCAACTCGTCGCGCAGGAGCCCTGCCTGCAGGAGAACCGGCTGCGGATTCTGCACCGGAACGCCTGCCGGACGCCGTGGTCGCACCAACTGGACTTCCGCTTCAGCCAGCCCATCCCGCTGGGAGGCGCGGAAGTCACGGTGACGCTCGACGTGCTGAACGTCCTCAACCTGGTGAATCGCGATTGGGGGCACGTCCAGACCGTGAACCCCGTCGTGCAGTTGCTGACCGTCGAGGATCGGATCGAAGACGACTTCGATCTTCAGAACATGCTGCCCGAACCGGACGACCCGCTCCGCGCCCGCTACGCCGGACCGCTCCAGACGAGCGACACGGGCGGCGTGCGCGCCTCCGTGCCCTACCTGCCGCAGATCGGCGCCTCGCAGTGGCAGGCCCAGTTCGGCATCGCCATCCGCTTCCGCTAGATGGGCGCCGGATCCCGGCCGGCGATCACCGAACCACGCGCAGGCGCACCACGTATTGCACGTCCAGCGCGCCCTTCGTGACCGCCGTAATCGTGCCCGCGCCGAAAACAGGGAACGGCTCCGGTTCGATCGGAACAGGCGACGCGAGCTTCCCTCGATAGATGCCCTGCGCGTCGAACACCTCCCACGCCCGGATCGGGCGTTCGCCGGTGTCGACCCAGATCCAGCCGTCCGCGCCCACGCTGATCTCTTCAAGGACCGGCTTTCGCTGGGGGAGCCGCGCATCGTCGAGCCCCGTAGCCGCCGCCAGACTGTCCCGCTCTCGCCCTTCCAGCCCGGGCGCCGGCCTCCGCAGGGTTACCGTGCGGAGCGTGTCTCCCGCATAGGAGAGTTCGTGGAGGTCGAAGGTCGCTTCGTTCGCCAGCCAGACCTCTCCGTCGCGATCCACCGTGAACTCGATGTCCGGCGAGTGGGGGATGGGTGATCGCGCGCTCATTCGGAAACCGGCGTCCCCGAACGTGGACGTATAGTACTCGCGTTCGACCTCCGGTATCGGGAACGCGTCCACTGCCGTGAGTTCGGGACCCGGTGCGTACCTGTCTATCCGCCGCTCACCGGGATTCCAGATGTGCAGGTGGGCGCCCCTGTCGACCCACATGGGCCAGGGCAGGCTGGCGCTCCTCGACCGCCCAAGGGAGTGCGTTGCGAGTGCGCTCCCGAGAGTATCGAACACGGTGAGCCGATTGCGGAGCGCATCCAGGGCCCAGACGTGGCCCGGTTCCCGCCAGGCGATGCCCGCGAGCATGGCGAACTCCCCCGGCCCGTCGCCGGCGCCTCCGAACGTCCGAAGGCAGTCTCCCGCCGGCGAGAACACCCGAATCTCGTTCGTTTGGGCGTCTGCCGCGTAGATCAGGCCCGCATCGTCGACGGTAAGCGAATTAACGTCGCCGAAGGCGGAGCAGTCGTCATCGAGAGACCCGACGCGCAGTTCCTCCACGAGCGAGGGCGCGGGGCCCCGACCCATCGAGTCCGGATTGGAGATGACGATCCGACCGGTGGGCAGCGTGTCGATCCGGACGTCCCGCGTGGACGCCTCCTGCGCCGAGGAACCGGAAGCTGCCAGGATCAGGGCAACGGGGACGAATCCGACTGAACAGGCTGATCCGTGTCGTCGCATCCACACTCCCCCTCGGCGGCTGTGCGCCAGGCTCGCGTGCAATCCGGGCGGCGGCGTCCTCAGCCCGGAGCCCGGGAGGATAACGACGCCGGCGGTGTCGCCCGATCCGACAGTTACGCCGGGCCGGCGGTTGTCCTACCTTCCCCACCGCAAAACCGCCGCGCAGTCTGCCGCGCGGCAGTCGTCATCACCAGGAGCCCGGCATCATGCGATCCCACAAACGAGCTTGCCTTCACGCAGGTGCGGTCATCCTGCTCCTCACCCCCGGATTGTCGGCGCCGGCGGCTGCGCAGACGCATGCCGGCAGCCTGGACCCCGCCGCCGGGGCCCCGATCATCGGCTTCGGCGTGGCGACGGCCGTCTCGGGTGACGAGATCTTCGTCTCCCGGCCGGGCGAGGTCGCGCTCTTTCCCATGCCGGGCTCCGGGCCGGGGAGCGTGCACGTGTTTCGCCGCGGGACGGAGGGATGGGCGGAGGTCGCCGCGATCCCGGCGCCGAGCGGCGTGTACGGAGACGGTTTCGGGGAGGCGCTCGCCGTCGAGGGCGACGTTCTCGTGGTGGGCGCTCCGAAGGAGAACGAGAGCCGGGGGGCCGCGTATGTCTTCGTCCGCGAGGGCAGCATGTGGAGCTTCTGGGAGAGGCTGGAGGCGCCGGACGGGATGCCGGGAGACGCCTTCGGTTCCTCGGTGGCCATAGGGAACGGCGCGCAGTTCGGCGTCATCGGCGCGCCGGGACGGGGGGCCAGCGGCTCGGTGTTCGCCTACGTCCAGTCCGACATGGGCCTGACTTCCGTCGAACTCACCGGTTCCGGCGCGGCCGCGGACGCCCGTTTCGGCGCCTCCGTCAGCATCGAGGGCGATCTGGCCCTCGTGGGCGCACCGGGGCCGTTCTCGCTGAGCCAGTTCACGCCGCCCGCTCCGCCGCAGGCCGGGGGCGGTTACGTGTTCCGCCGCACCGGGACGGAATGGGACGAGATCGCCCGCCTGGCGCCGGCCGGTGGCATGGTGGCAGGCCTGTCCGCCGTGCTCCTGGGCGGAGAGGCATACCTCGGGTCGCCCCTCGGCAATCAGGCGCAGGGCGCCATCTTCCGCTTCGGCGCCGACGCCGACGGGGCGTGGTCGCAGGCGGGCACGATCGCGGCCGCATCGCCCGCCCCCGCGGCCTTCTTCGGTTACTCCCTCGCCCGGGCGGGTGAGCGACTCGTGGTCGGCGCCCCGGGCACCAACGCCTTCTCGGGCGCGGCCCACGTCCTTGGCGTCGGGGACAGCGGGGAGTGGAGCGAGGAAGCGTTCCTGGAGGCCGAGACCCGGGGGCTGATGGGCTTCATGGGCAACTCCGTGGCCGGCGGGGAGAGCTTTGCCGTGGTCGGCGCTCCCGGCTCGGAGTTCTTCGAAGGCATCGGTTTCGTGTTCGAGCGCGATGGCGGCGGGGGGTGGAACGAGGCCTCCTCCATCCACGAGGCCGAGTCGGGACTCGCCGCCGTCACCGGAGAGGAGCGCCGCTGTTCCGACGACGGCGCCGTGGCCGGCTTCGACTGCTCCGAGGTGGACCTCGTCGCCTTCCTCCCGGCCCGCGAGGTCGGGGGCTCACGCGGCATCATGGTCAGTGACGTCTGGGGCTGGGTGGACCCGCAGACGGGCCGCGAGTACGCGATCCTGGGGCGCTTCGACGGCACCTCGTTCGTCGACGTCACGGACGCGGGAAATCCGGTCTATCTGGGGAATCTTCCCCTCACCGAGGGCGCGATGCCGAACCTGTGGCGGGACATGAAGGTCTACGCCGACCACACCTTCATCGTGGCGGACAACGCGGGCGAACACGGGATGCAGGTATTCGACCTCACCCGGCTGCGGGACGTGAGCAGCCCGCCGGTCGAGTTCGACGAGGACGTGCTCTACTCCGACTTCCACTCCGCGCACAACATCGTCATCAACGAGGCCTCGGGTTTCGCCTACGTCGTGGGTGGCAGCGGGGGCGGCGAGACCTGCGGCGGGGCGCTTCACATGGTGGACATCCGCGACCCTCTGAACCCGACGTTCGCCGGCTGTTTCGCGGACCCGGAGACGGGGAACGCGGGATCGGGCGGCTACACGCACGACGCGCAGTGCGTCATCTACGAGGGGCCCGACGCCGACTACGCGGGCCGGGAGGTGTGCTTCAACGCGAGCGCGACGAAGCTCGGCATCGGCGATGTGACCGACAAGGAGAACCCCACGCCGATCTCGAACGCCGCCTACCCCAACGTGGCCTACTCGCACCAGGGATGGCTCACCGAGGACCAGCGCTACTTCTACCTCAACGACGAACTCGACGAGTTGTCGGGCGGGGTGACCGGGACGCGGACGCTCGTGTGGGACGTGGCGGACCTGGACGATCCGGTCCTCGTGCGGGAGTTCGTGCAGGACAACGAGGCGTCGGACCACAACCTCTACGTCCACGGCGATTACATGTACCAGTCGAACTACGTGGCCGGACTCCGGATCTTCGACATCTCCGACCCGGAGAACCCCGTGCCGGCCGGCTTCTTCGACACGGTGGGGGGGAGCCCGGACGCGCCGGGGTTCGCCGGGTCCTTCAGCAACTATCCGTTCTTCCCCTCCGGGAACATCCTCGTGTCGAGCATGCGCGAGGGGCTGTTCGTGCTCAGGAAGCGGGAGACCGCCCTGGTGCCGTAGCGATCCGCGGCCCCCTCACCGCTCACGACAGGGTCTCCACCAGATCGGCATCGACGATCCTGCGGTCATGCGTCAGCAGGGTCGCGCCGAATACGCGGGCGGTGGCGACGAGGATGCGGTCCGCGGGATCCCGGTGGAAGGAGTCGGGGAGGGCGGCCAGTTCCGTCGCGATGGCCGGCGAGATCCCCTGCCGCCTGACGAGCGGAGGGGCGACCGCCTTATCCAGCCACTCTCGCAGCGGGACGGTCAACCGGATCCGGCCCAGATCGCAGAGGGTGGCAATCTCCCAGAGCGAGATGTCCGACACGAGCAACGGACGATCTGCGCTCGCAGACTCGATGACCTCCCGCTGCTCCGGCGAGAGCTGCGAGACATCGTTCAGCCACCAGATCAGGATGTGAGTGTCAAGCAGCGCCGTCATCGCCGAGGCTCTCCCAGTGATCCTCGGGGACGGCAGGCGCCACGATGTCGCCGACGATGGTCACCGTGCCCTTCAGTTCCCCCTGCGGGTACTCGGCCTGCGCGCGGCTTGGTGGCCAGAGTTCGGCCACTGCCTTCCCACGCTTGAGGATGACTACGCGTTCGCCGGTCTCGCAGACGCGATCGAGGATGGCGAGGCAGCGCGCCTTGAAGTCGGATGCGTTGATCGTTTCCATGTGACCAGTATTGATGACCAGTTGGATTGCGTCAAGCACTTCCGCGACGCCCGTCAGTCGAGCGACTCCATGAAGCGCACCTCGATCCGCAGGTAGCTCGCGCCCCCGCCCGGGACGTCGGCGAAGATCTCGCCCCATTCCGGGGTGCCGAGCACCTGGGGGAGCTTCTCGTCGCGCTCTGCCTTCGACGCCCAGCGGATGACCCACGTGACGTTCCCCGGCCCGAGTTCGTCCTGCTCGGCGCCCCGCACCTCGGCGGGAATCCCCGAGTCGATCCAGAACCCGGCGATGTCCAGGTGCTCGCGCAGATAGCGGATATACTCGCCACTCGCGACCTCCGCGTACTCCTCGAAACGGGCCGGGTCGAAGTGATAGGTCCGGACCTCGTAGATCGCGCCGTCCTGCGCGGGCCCGGCGCTCGACCCCGCGGAGGCGACACCGATGAGGAGGATGGCGCCGAGCGCGGCGATCGCGAGGGTCTTCGGAGTTCGTCTGGAACCGGTCATTCGTGCCTCCGGGGATGGGGGCGGTCAGCCCGTCGTGCGGGCCAGGGCCTCGACGAAGCGGTCCACCTGCTCCGTCGTGTTGTAGATGTGCGTGGAGATGCGGATCGCGTTGTGGCCGTCGCGCTGGTGTTCGTCGATGTGGGACGAGATGCTCGCCTCGATCGCACCCACCGCGGCCACCGCGTCAAGGTCCTCCTTCTCGAAGATCGTCGACCCGGGCGCGCTCCGGTCGCGGGCGCCGCTGAGGAGCGTGACGCCGTTCACCTCCGCGAGGCGGGACTTGAGGTGGTCCGAGAGGAAGCGGCAGCGGGCCTCCACGGCCTCGAGTCCGAGCGTCGCAACGAAATCGACCGCCGTCCCGATCGCGGCGCGCACGGGAAAGGCCGCGGTGCCCGGAGGGCCGAACTGCGGCTGCTCCGGGGTGGCGTCGGGCGCGAAAGCCGTCCGGATGCGGTCGCGCGCATCGCGCCGCACGAAGAGGAAGCCCGTCCCCGCCGGGGCCAGCATCCACTTGTGCAGGCTCACGCTGTACGCGTCGCAGCCCAGGGAGGTCAGGTCGACGGGGAACTGGCCCACCGCCTGCGCGCCGTCCACGAGGCTCACGAGTCCCCTCTCTCTCGCGAGCCCGCAGATCGCCTCCACCGGATAGAGGTGCCCGCCGCGAGTGACGTGACAGAAGGCCACCGCCCGCGTCCGGGGCGTGATCGCGTCCTCGAACCGGGAGAGGATCTCCTCCTCCGGGGGCAGGGGACTGGGGATGAAGACCTCGTTCACGCGGACGCCCTCGCGCACCTGCCGGAACTCCCACGGACGACGGCCCGCCGGGTGTTCCTGGCTCGTGATCAGGACTTCATCGCCGGAGCTCAGCGCGACGCCGATGCTCTGGAGATGGAGCGCCTCCGAAGCGTTTCGCGTTAGCGTGAGTTCGTCCGGCTGTACCGAGAACAGGTCCGCGAGTCCGGGCACGACATGTTCCGCGATCCGGGCGCCCAGATCCGAGCGGCCCCGGGCGGGAAGTTCGGCCATGGCCCGATACCCCGCGGCGACCGCATCCACGACCTGCCTCGGCGGCATGCCGATGCTCGCGTTGTTCAGATAGGCCGTGCCGGGTTCGACGAGGAAGTTCGCGCGCACGTCGTCCCAGTCCGCGTCGCCCGTCCCGGCCGGGGCCCGGAGCGGCGGGAGTTCCGCCGACGCGTCCCCCTCCCGGGCGGCGCAGGCCGGGAGGCCGAGGGCGGCGGCGCCGGTCGCTCCGAGGCGGAGCCACTCCCTCCGGTCCATCAGGCCGCGGCGATCGTTTCCGGCACGCGCACCGGTCATGGACAGCACGCGGAACTGCGCGTGAACGACATCGAGTTTCCGCTGGGGAAGCGCAGCGTCAACGCGTCGCCGTCGATCTCGACCCCGGTCGGCTCGAGCGGCCCCTCCCCATCCCGCGCGGTCATCGCAAGCGGGCTCGCCGGAAGTCCCGCCATCGTGCGTCCGTACGAAAGGTGGTGAAGGTGCTCGAAGGTGAGCGTCTCTCCGTCATACGTGTAGCGTCCGCCCTCGCCGGACCCGCGCCTCGGCTCGTCGCCATCCATGACGAAGAAGAGGACCTGCCACTCGCCGTCCGTGAAGATGATGCGCCCGCGCACGGGATGCCGCTCGCCGCTCGAGAGGACGTATTCGTTCGCGGCCCAGGCCCCCGCGAGGGCATCGGCGCGAGGCGACGGCGGCTCGTCCGCGTCGGGTGGCGGGAAGCCGGGGGAACTCCCCGCCAGCGCGGCTAGGCAGAGCGTGGAGCCGAGGAGAACAAGGGGCGGTGTGGACATGGGCTGCGTCTCCGGGTCGCCGGGGATCGTTCGTCCCGCAACGTGACGCGGCCCGCGGCGAGCGACAAGCGGCGGCCCGGCAGCCGCGGACCGCCGGGGTCGCCGGGTCTTCGCGATCCGCGTACCGTGAGATCGTCCGCCCGACGACGATGGGCGCAACCGGATCGAGAGGTCGAGCGATGCGAACAGAACGGGGAGCGTTGAGCGTGGCCGGTGCAATCCTGACCTTGGCGGTGACGGCGTACGGGGCCGCGCTCGCGGCTCCGGCCGCAGTCGGAGCCCAGGAGGTCGGCCCGCCGAACGGGTCGCTCGTGATCGTGGGCGGAGCCATGCGAAGCCAGGAGATCGCGAACCGGTTCGTGCAACTGGCCGGCGGAACGGACGCGCGGATCGTCGTCATCCCCACGGCGGGCGGGGCCGAGTCCTACGGGCCGTCGTTCGGCGGCGTGAGGCCCTTCCAGGCGGCGGGGGTCGAGCACCTCACGGTTCGCCACACGAACGACCGCGCAGAGGCGGACAGCGACGCCTTCGTGGCCGCCATCCGCGAGGCGACCGGCGTCTGGTTCACCGGGGGACGCCAGTGGCGCCTGGTCGATTCCTACGCGGGGACGCGGACCGAGGAGGAGTTGTGGGCGCTCCTCGAGCGCGGCGGGGTGATCGGCGGCTCGTCGGCCGGCGCGACGATCCAGGGATCGTACCTGGCGCGCGGGGACACGGCGACGAACACGATCATGATGGGGAGTCACGAGGAGGGGTTCGGGTTCGTCCGAAACACGGCGATCGACCAGCACCTCCTGTACCGGAACCGCCAGTTCGACATGCTGGAGATCATCGAGGCCCGGCCCGAACTCCTCGGCATCGGCATCGACGAGAACACCGCGATCGTCGTGCAGGGAGACCGCTTCGAGGTCATCGGAGAGTCCTACGTCGTCATCTACGACAACCGGAGCATGCTCGACAGCGGCGGCCTGTTCTACTTCCTCGCGCCCGGCGACCAGTACGACATGGCGGAGCGTCAGGCCTATCGTCCGGCCCGCACCCTGACGCCTCTCGGACGCGTCGAAGCGCGCCCGTGGCCGCGGCGCCAGCCCGACCGCTGACCCACGGCCGCAGGGGCGCCCGGTGAGGCGAGGGCTCGTCCTCGTCGCGCTCATCGCGGCGGGGGAGGGCGTCTTCCTCCTCCCCTTCGTCCTCGCGCGCGTCTTCCGGCCGACGCTGCTCGACGCGTTCGGCATCACGAACCTCGAACTGGGGACCGCCTTCTCACTGTACGGGATCGTGGCGATGGCGGCCTACTTCGCGGGCGGCCCGCTCGCGGATCGGTATTCGGCCCGGCGGCTCATGGCGCTCGCGCTGCTCACGACGGGACTCGGCGGGATCGTGCTGGCCGACTTTCCTCCGCCGCGGACGATGAACCTGCTTTGGGCCTTCTGGGGGATGACGACGGTCCTCCTCTTCTGGGCCGCGATGATCCGGGCCGCGCGCGAATGGGGCGGACAGTCGGCTCAGGGCCGCGCCTACGGGCTCCTCGACGGGGGCCGAGGTCTCCTGGCGGCGCTCGTTGCGACCCTCTCGGTGGCCGTCTTCGCCTGGCTTCTGCCGGGAGAGGCGTCCGCGGCCACGCCCGAGGAACGGGCCGCGGCCTTCCGCGGCGTGATCCGGGTCTTCACCGGCATCACCCTCGCCAGCGCGGCCTTCGTGTGGCTCGTCGTGCCCGACAGCACTCCGGGCGCCGACACCGACGACCGCCCGAAGCTGTCGCTGGAGGGGGTGCGAGCCGCGTGCCGCATGCCGGCCGTGTGGCTGCAGGCCGTCATCGTCATCTGCGCCTACACGGGGTACAAGGCGACGGACGACTTCTCGCTCCTGTCGCGGGACGCGCTCGGGTTCGACGACGTCCAGGCCTCCGGGATCGGCACGCTCGCGTTCTGGATCCGGGCCGCGGCGGCCATTGCGGCGGGCTACCTCGGAGACCGAATCGACGCCTCCCGCGTCATCGTGTGGGGGTTCGCGATCCTCATCGGCGGCTGCCTGCTCATCTCGTCCGGGGTCCTCGTACCGGGGCCGGCCTGGATGCTCATCGCCACCATCGTCACCGCCAGCGTCGGCATCTACGCCCTCCGCGGCGTCTATTTCGCCCTCCTGGCCGAAGCCGACGTGCCGCTTGCCTACACCGGGAGCGCGGCCGGCGTCGTCTCCGTCCTCGGCTTCACGCCCGACGTCTTCATGGGGCCGCTGATGGGCGTTCTGCTCGACAACTCACCGGGGCTCGCCGGACACCAGCACGTGTTCGCCGCCGTGGCCGGCTTCGGCGCCATCGGCCTCGTCGCCGCCCTCGTCTTCCGCCGGGTACGGCGTACATGATGGCAACCTTCCCGTGGGCCCCCGGCCTCAGCAGCGCTCTCGTCTGAAATCGGCCGGACGGCATGTGAACCCCCACTCACCCCACAGCCCGCTTCCGGCCGCGGATGCGGCGGCCTCCGCCGCCAAGATCCGGTCTTCGTAGCGCCGATTGGGCGGGATGACGAACGCGAGCGCGTACCCGCTCGCGACCATGTGCTCGTTCAGCATGTCCCCGCCCGGGAGGAAGAGGTAGGCGAGGTCCCGGTCGAAGGTGTCGACCCGGACGGCGTCGTACTCGACTCCGAGCGCCGTGTTCACCGGGGCGACCCGGAGCAGTTCCTCGCGGGCGCGGGCGCCCCACGGTTCCTGCGCCATTTCCGGGGCGTCGATGGAGAGAACCCGGATTTCCCGGCCATCGGCGCAGCGGACGGAATCTCCGTCGATCACGAAGGACAGGACGCAGTCCCCGCTCGGCATGGGGGGCGGCGGGGGCGGGGGCGGCGTCGACTCCGAGCACCGCGCCACCGCGAGGGCGGCGAGGACGACCGCGGCCGCGATGCCTGACCGGCGCCCCGCCCGGCGCGGCCCCGCGATCCTGCCACAGGCTGCTATGGACCGGACCGGGTCACGGGCCGACCCGGAGCGTCCCCACCTGATCGGTTCCCAGATGGCGGCCATCGGCGTTCACGTA
This sequence comes from Gemmatimonadota bacterium, assembly GCA_022820995.1. GTDB lineage: Bacteria > Gemmatimonadota > Gemmatimonadetes > Palauibacterales > Palauibacteraceae > Palauibacter. The sequence goes on from JAJEEM010000064.1 coordinate 100,926, forward strand.
CCATCCCCGCAGTCGGGGCAGACGCAGTCCGCCGTCCCCGATCAGGCCCTCGAACGTGATGTACTCGCCATCGTTCGCATCCTCGTCGTGGTAGAAGCGGCAGCCCACGAGTTGTGCGGTACGGGGATCGAAGTAGAAGTACCATGTATCGCCGCCGGTATCGGGGTCGTAGGTGACCCGGACGGCGTGGACCTCCCGGTCCAGGAAGGTGGTCTCGATGACGTCGGGGTCGAGGTGGGAGCCGGGGTCGGAGATCTTCATCGGAAGACCCGCCAGGAACCCGTAGTAGCTGCGCCAGAACATCCCGTCCTCGCGATGAAGGCGCATGCGCTCGCGGTCCGCGTCGGGAAGGTCCGCCTGCGCGACGCCGTCCACGGTCGCGGACCAGCCATCGGCCGTCGTCTCGTACTCGATCGAGGACCCGCGATAGCGGCCCGACAGGGCGAAGTCGCGCTCGTCCGCGCCGAACTCCAGGTCGACGGCGACGCGTTCCCCGCCCTCTCCGTCCGTCCCGACCCACGACATCGAGATGGACCGGCTCCCCCAGACCCCATCCGCATCGTGGAAGGCCACGGATCTGGCCACGAGTTCCTGCGAGGGGGTGAGATCGACTTCCGCGACCGAACCGGAGGCGTCCTCCTCCGCCGGAGGACGAGGGCCGCAGGCGACGGCGAACAGGACGAGACAGCACCAGAGAGTTTTCATCTCTCAATACTAGCAGTCCGCGTTGAAACGCCGCTACATTCGGGCGATTCGCCACTTTCCACACTCGGAGGCTTTTTCATGCGGCGTGACAGAACATCGAACGGGATTCGGGCCGCGGCGACCTTGCTGCTGGCGCCGCTCGCCATCGCCTGCGCCGGCGACGGGACGGAGGACGCGGCGGGTGACGCGGCGGACGGTGCGGAGAGCGCCGAGGAGGCGCCGGCGGCCGCCATGACCTCAGGCGTGCCCGAGGGTGTGATCACGGATCTCCGGGAAATCGCCTTCGCCGACGAACTCGCGGTCGCACTCGACGCGATGGAGGAGACCGAGAGCGGTCTCTTCATTCAGGTGTTGCAGGATGGGAGCGGCCCGCCGGCCGGCTACGGCGACGAGATGCATGTGCACTACACCGTCTGGCTGCCGAACGGGAGCAAGGTGGACTCGAGCCACGATCACAACCCGCCCGAGCCGCTCGAAATGATCCTCGGCTCGACCGCCCTCATCGACGGCTGGGTGGAAGGAGTGACCGGCATGCGGATGGGCGAGCGCCGGAAGCTCGTGCTGCCGTACGATCTCGCCTATGGAACCGAGGGGCGGCCACCGGCGATCCCCGCCTACTCGCCGCTCGTGTTCGAGGTCGAACTCGCGGAGCACATTCCCACCGGGGAAGGCTGATCGTGATCCGGACCGGGGCGATCGGGCCGGGGCGGTGACCGCGTACGTCCGCTTTCTCGCACCTGACGCCACCGACCACACGGGCGCCGAGACCGCCGGGGACGACGGCGCCCGCTGGGGGGTCGTGGAGGACGAGGTCCTCGCGGACGGAATCATCGAGGAAAGCATGGTGGAGGAACTGGCGGCGCCTCCCTTCGGCGGGGAGATCCGCACCGGGAAGCGGATGCCGCTCGATGAGCTTCACCTCCTCGCGCCGGCGACGCCGTCGAAGGTCATCGCGGTGGGCCTGAACTACCGGAGCCACCTCGACAACAGCCCGATCGGGACCCGCCCGGAGCCCGCGGAACCCCCCCTGTTCGCGAAGCTGCCGAGTTCGATCGTCGGGCCGGGCGCCGCGATCGAGATTCCCCCGGACGCGGAAGTCGTCCACGCGGAAGGAGAAGTCGTCGTCGTGATCGGCCGGGCGGCGCGTCACGTCGGTCCGGAAGAGGCCGGCGAGCACATCTTCGGGGTGACCGCGGGCAACGATGTGAGCGAGCGCACCTGGCAGCGCGACGATCTTCAATGGCTCAGGGCCAAGGGGAGCGACTCGTTCGGGCCGCTCGGGCCGCGGATCGTGACCGGCGCGGCGTGGGAGGACCTGCGCCTGCGCACGCGCCTCAACGGCGAGGTCGTACAGGACGCGCGCACCTCCGATCTCATCTTCTCCATCCCCGAGATCATCGCCTACGCGAGCCGCTACTTCACGCTGCTTCCCGGCGACGTGATCTATACGGGAACCCCCGGGAAGACGTCGGCGCTCTCTCCCGGCGACCGGGTGGAGGTGGAGGTGGAGGGGGTCGGCGTGCTGGCGAACGACGTGAAGGTCGAATCACGGAAGGACGGGACATGATGCAGCCCCGCACGCAGTCGTTCGGCAGCCCGCGGCAAGACCCTGCGTCGGCGGCGAGAGCCGTGTCCGTTGCTCTTGCGTTGGCGGTCGTGTTCGCGGCGTCCCCGGCCTCCCGCGGGCTTGCCGCCCAGCAGGCAGCGGATCTCGCGACGCTGTTCGAGCTGGGGACGCTCGTGCTCGATACGAACGGCGACAGCGTGCCCGATCTCGTGAACGCCGCGCTCGTGATGGGGGACGACCCCTCGTCCATCGTCCAGGCGGCGGGCGCCGAGGTCGCCGCCCGGCTGGGGTTCGAGACGATGGCGATGGACCTGCCGCTCTCCCGGAACCCGGAAGGCGGCCAGGTCGGGATCGTCGTGGGACGGAGCGGACTCGCGGGCGCCGGCCTGCGTTCGCCGGGCATCGACCCCGCCTCCCTCGATTCGGGGGAAGGCGCCGTGGCGGTGCGCGAGGAGGACGGGCGCACGTGGGTCCTCGTGGTCGGCGGGGACGACGAAGGGCTGCAGGCCGCGGCCCGCCTGTTCGCCGGAGTCCTGCCGCATACGCGAACGCTTTCGACGGCGAAGCTGAGCCGCGTCCGGGACGATCTCGCCGAGACGCTGGAGGCCGGGGGCGTGCCGGACGCGACCGTGCGCCTGACCCAGGCGAGGGTCAGGGCGGGACAGGCCGGTGTGGGACGCGTCATCGCCGAGATCGAGGTGGATGAGGCGAACCTGGGCGCCGCCGCGGAACTCCTCCGCGGACTCGCCGCCGGCGACGCGACCGCCGAGGCCGGCGAACCGGAAGAGGCGGAGGACGAGGCGGAGACCGGGGACGAGGACGAATCGACCGACGCGGAGACTCCCCGGACGCGCCTGGCGTACCCGGGGCTCGAATCCGTGGAGGCGCGGCTGGCGGGCGGTCCCACGATCCGGATCGCCGGGCGCGCGGCGCCGGATGCGCCGGGGCCCATCGCCGGCCGGCCGGGCAGTGGCGGCAAGAACGACATGGACCTCTCCAACCTCTATACCTCCGACGGGCTGCTCGGCGGCGGGGTGCTCCCGAACCGCGTGGACGCGATGCTCGCGCCCGGCGAGGGAGGCATCGACGGCCTGCCCGATCTGGCCGGACGGCTCGGACTCGAATCGACCGGGATCACCGTGCCGCTCGTCGCCCCGGCTTCGTCGATCGAACGGGCCGCCGCCCGGCCCACGCTGGTCCTGGCCGGGGTGGACAACGCACTGACCCGGCAGCTCGCCGACAGCGCGAAGGTCGACCTCGAAGCGCTCGCCCCCGGCGAAGGGCTCATCCAGGTGGTCCCCGCGGCCTTCGGGTCCAAACCGGCCCTCGTCGTCTCCGGCGCGGACGCCGCCGGGGCCGAGCGCGCGCTCGATCAGCTGGCCCGGACGTTCCCGCACCTCGCGGAGCGCGGCGACGACCGCCCGACCATCGACGACGTCGAGCGCGGCCTGTGGGATGCGCTGTCCGGCCACTCGCCCGTGGGCCAGGCGGCGACCGGCCTCTACAAGCTCGGCCGCATCGCCGACAGGCTCGCGGACCGGCAGATCGCCCGCGCGGACGTGCTGATGTCCGTCGAGAAGGCGGACCCCGGCCTGCAAGCGTTTGTGCAGGCCCGCGCGGCGGAGGCGCTGGGCGTCTCCGACGCGGCCGCCGTCGACGTCACGATCGACGACCGCGATGTCCGGCGGGCGGCCACGATCTTCGCCGACACGCTCGCCCTGCCGTCGGAAGTCGACCGCTTTCGGGAACTGTTCCGCGACCGGGTGCTGCCGGCGGCGTCATCCGCCGGATCCGCCGCGCCGATCCGGGTGGAGGCCCGCCTGAGCGAGCCGCCGGAAATCCGCCGCCAACTGGAGGAGGAGGCCCGGGACGCCCTCCTCGAAGCGGGGGCTCCGGCCGACGCCGTCGAGGTCCGCGTCCTCTCCGCCTTCAAGCAGGGCTATTCCTGGCTCGAAGAGGTGGTCCTGCCGCAACTCGCGGGCCGCAGCCCCGGTGAGATCGGAGAGATCGTCATCCGCTTCCGCCGTAACGATCCGCCGGAGGACTGGCCCCAGCAGGCGATTCACACCCCCGTCCGCTGGCTGCACGAGATCTTCCCCATCGACGAGATCTTCGCCCGCGAACTCGGGCTCGAACCGGCGAAGGTCCGCTTCGAGCAGACGACCGAGGGCCCGATCTACGAGGTGAGGGTCACCGATTCCGGCGGCGCCGAGATCCTGTCGGGCGATTTCGAGCCCCGCCGGGTGATGCGTCCGTACTTCGACCGCTTCCGGGACTACGAGCACGTCCGCGTGACGACGGGCTGGATCCACGCGGCGGCGGGAGACCGCACGCTCGCCGACGAACGCATCGTCACCGACCCCGAGGCCTTCTGGGACCATTACCAGAGCGTCGTTCTGCCGGCGATCTACGACTACGTGATGGACCGGCACGACGGGATCCCCGACGGCGGGAACGCGGACGCGCCCTACTTCGGCGAACTGACGGTCGAACTCGAGATGAGCGAGCCCAACTACCGGCTCGAGATCGACAACGAGATTCACGCCCCGATGGACGCCCTCCACGAGGAAATCTACTTCGGGACGATCGAGTTCTTCGACGTCCTCGGCCGCAACTCGCGCGGGCAGGGGCTCACCTTCCCCGGGCGCATCCTCCCGGTCATGCGGCCGCGCGGCGACGGGCGGCCGGCGGAACTCCGGGTGAGCTTCACGGGGTTCGCCACCTCGCGGCCAGCGGTCGTCGTCGCCTTCGAGGATGCGGCGGGCGCGGCGGACACGATGCGGCTCGACATTCCGAAGACGGGCCTCGAACGGCCTTCCGCGCGGCTCGCCGTGGTGCGCGCGGGCGAGCCCGGAATCGCGCACCTCGGGCTGCGCGTCCGCGTCGACACGGACGCCGACATGCGCGACAGCCTCCTCACCTACGCCTCGCCGCGGCAGGTCGACCGGAGCATGGTCTCCGCCGCACAGGTCGAGGCGACCGTCCGCGAGATCGAGGCCCTGCGCGCGGCCGGCCTCTACGCCTCCTCGCTGGCCTGGGCCGGGCTCGGTTCCCTCGAAGTCCGGGCCGAATGGACGCACGAAGAGGACCCGGAGTCCCGCCGCACCGCGCGACTCGCGGCGAACGGGACGCCGGCGGCGGCACCCGACTGGCGCAGTCTCCTGCCCGAAGGCTGGCGCTACGGAGGCGAGCGCCTCGTCCAGTGGGAGACGCCCATCCCGCCCCCCGAAGGCCACGGGATCCTCGCCAGGATGGCGGAGGCCTTCGAGGAAGTGACGATGTACAAGGCCGGCGAGTCCTACCTGGGCCGGGACATCTGGGCGGCGGATCTCATGCCTCCGATCGCGGCCTCACACTGGTCGCGCGTGAAGGCGACGACCTTCAAGCCCACGGTCATCTACTCCGCTCGGCAGCACGCGAACGAGGTTTCCTCGACGAGTCACGTCCTCCGGCACGCGGAACTCCTCCTCACCGACCCCGCTCAGCGGGCGAAGCTCGACGACGTGAACGTCATCATCCACCCGTTCACGAACCCCGACGGCGCCCAGCTCGCCTACGACCTGTACCGGATCACGCCGGACTACATACTGCACGCCGGCTACCTGGCGTCGCTGGGGATCGACGTGATGACGGGATCCCGCGATGACCACCCCATCTATCCAGAGGCGCCCGTCCGAAGCCGCCTGTGGGGCCGCTGGCTGCCCGACATCTTCCTGAATCCGCACGGGTATCCCTCCCACCAGGTCGTGCAGCTGTTCAGCGAGTTCTCCGGGCTCGTGCGGCGCGGCCGCGTGACCGAACGCAACTGGGGCTTCAACAAGGGCTGGTTCATGCCGGGGTTCGGGTACGTCGACAGCCCCGAGTATCCCCGGCACCGGGACGCGGCGTTCGAGATCCGCGATTACATCACGCGAGGGATCAACTCCAACCGCGACGTGTTCGAGATGAACCAGCGCACCTATGAACGCTACCGCCGCTACGGCGCCGCATACGACCCGGACGTGTTTCGCCTGCCGATGACGGACAGCGTGCTCATCGAGATGCCGCTCAAGGGATCGAGCGGCGAGTCCCGCTTCGGCTTCGATTCCCGCATCACGATCTGGTCCGGCACGACGGAAGCCCCGGATGAGACGGCGTACGGGCCGTGGATGGAACTCGTCGCGAAGGCCGGGCTTTCGTGGGACCAGGCGCTGCTCGACTACCTGTACGAGGGAGAGCACGAGGTGAAGCGGTCCGGCTCCTCCTTCTTCGGCGGCGTGTCGCTGCGGATGAACCGCCCCCGGCCGCCCGAGGACGACGACGAATCGGAAGAGGAGGAGGCCGTCACCACGGACGGCGGAAGCTCGTAGGGGCGCGTACTTGCTCCACCCCGGCTTCGGAATTCAGGTTGGGGGCGTTCCCGGACCCGTTCAAACAGAGGAATCCCGATGCACATATCGAACCACATCTCGAACCGCCTTCCGAACGAAGCCCCGTGGAGAGGGATGCGCGGGGCGATCTGGATGGCGGCTGCTGCGATCGTTCTCGGCGCATCGAGCCTCCAGGGCCAGGAAGAGGGCGGCGAGGACGGTGAGGCCGAGGAGGCGGCGGCCACGCTCAACACCACCCAGGGCGTGTTCAGCGAGGAACAGGCCACGCGGGGCGAGGACGTCTTCTGGAACATCTGCGCCGAATGCCACTTCGAGGAGGACTTCGGGGGACCGTTCATCCAGTCCTGGGTCGGCGCCTCGGTGAAGGACCTCGTGGACGAGATCGTGGCCACGATGCCGGAGGACAATCCGGGCGGGATGCCCGTGGAGCAGTATCTGGACGTCGTCACGTACATGTTCAAGATTAACGGCATGCCCACGGGCGAGGACGAACTCGCGACCGACGACATGGACGCCGTGGAGATCGAGGTCGACCTCGACCCCTGACGCCAGGCGCGACTCGCTCGGACAGCCCGCCGGAGTCCGTTTTCCGGAGCCGAGGAAAGACGCCATGCGAGCCACCAGCGCCCCCGCGCTGCTGTTTGCGCTGCTCTGTCTGACCACCGCCGCACTCCGGGCGCCCGCCGTCAACGCGCAGGTGCCGAGGGTCACCGCCGGTGAGGTGGTGGACCGCGAGACCCTGCAGGGGTTCGTGACCTACGCGGCATCCGTCGCCGCCGCCATCACCGACATCAACCAGGGATCCCAACTCATCCAGGCGGTGAGGACGGAGGGCGGCGACTATAACGTCGGGAACATGTACCTGATTTTCCTGACCACCGACGGTCAGGTGTTCATCCACGGCGAAGACCCCAACCTGGACGGCGTCAACGTGCACGGGGTGCTCGACGACAACGGGAACCCTGTCGTCCAGCAGATTCTCGCCGCGGCGGCGGGCGGCGGGTTCGTGGAGTGGTGCTGGGACGATCCGGCCGACCCGAACGACCCCCGCTGCAAGGACAGCTACGCGCTCCAGCACTTCTCCCCGGTGGCCGGAGTGGATCTGGTCGTGGTGGGGGGGTACTACCAGGATCTGTCGGGCGCCGGGCAGCCGCTGCCGCCCATTCCGCTTCCCGAAGTCTCCGCCGCCGACGTGGTCGACAGGGAGACGCTCCAGCAGTTCGTGGACGGGTCGGTCGTCTGGCTGCGGGACCTCATCGGGCAGGTCGGGTTCGAGCGCGCGAACGAATGGAAGGGCGTGCTGAGGGAAGAGGGCGGACACTTCAAGTCCGGCCCCATCTATCTCTTCATCTTCACTCCCGAAGGGTATGTCATCTTCCACGGCGCCGACCCCTGGCGTGAAGGTCGCACGGTGATCGACAACACGGACCTCCAGGGGAGACCCTTCGTCAGGGAAGTCATCGCCGTCGCCCAGGGGGGCGGGGGGTTCGTCGAGTACTTCTGGGACGATCCGACGGTTCAGGGGGATGAGGACACCGGAACCCCCAAGGTGAGCTACGCCGTCTCGCTGCGGAGCGACCTGCCCGTCTTCCAGGGCGTCGAGTTCATCGTCGGCGCCGGGTTCTACCGCAACTTCTCGACCGCCGAGGCGGAGATGGCGGCGGCGGACTGGCTCGACCGGTTCGGCCGCTCTGTTGCGAGCCAGGCCATGGAGATCATCGGCAACCGGGTCTCGCCTTCACATCGGGGATCCGACCACGTCACGGTCGGCGGGCGCACGATCGATCTCGCCGCGCTGAACGCTCAGGGCGGCCTGTTCGGCGCCCTCGCGCCGGCAGGGCTGGGCCAGGGGAGCTCGGGCTCGGTCGGCATGGGCCGCGTGGCGCCCACCGCATTCCTGCCCGCATCCTTCGGCGGCCTTCTGGGCGAGACATCCTTCCAGCTTTCCCCCGGACAGGACGCAGGGGGCGGAGGCAACTACTCGCTCTGGGGCGCCGGCGAGATGATGCGGTTCTCCAGCGGCGGTGACGGCGGATTCCACGACGGCGAAGTCGTCACGGCCGCGTTGGGGGCCGACTACCGGTTCGGATCGGTCCTCGCGGGGTTCGCCCTGTCCCACAGCATGGGATCGGGCGGCTTCGAACTGGGGCGGGCCGGGGAAGATGATGTCGGCGACGTGGCGACGTCGCTGACCAGCGCTTTCCCGTATGCGCGGTTCGCGCTCGGCGAACGGCTCTCGCTCTGGGGCGTGCTCGGGTACGGGTTCGGCCGGCTGGACCTCTCGGGCGGCGGAGAGGAGGATCCCTCGAGCGATGTTTCGATGCGCATGGTCGGCCTGGGGGCGCGCGGGGAGCTTGTGGGGACCGGCGATCCGCGCGATTTCGCGCTCGCCCTGCGGTCGGACGGCTTCGTGGCGCAGATGAACTCGGAGGAGGTCGAGGGGCGGAGCGAACTCACCGCCGATGTGAGCCGCGTTCGGCTGATGCTCGAAACCTCGAAGGGATACACGCTCACCGGGGGAGAAGTGGTCCAGCCGCAGCTTCGCGTCGGCATGCGCCGCGACGGGGGCGACGTGGAGACCGGGTTCGGCATGGAACTGGGCGGCGGCCTGACCTTCCTCGATCTCGAGCGGGGTCTCACGATCGCCGTGCACGGCCGCAAGCTCGTGGCCCACGAACAGAGCGACTACGACGAGTGGGGGCTCGGCGGATCCCTCACCCTCAACCCGCAGGGCGGGGGCCGGGGGTTGTCGCTCGGCGTGAGCCCGTCGTGGGGATCGACGGCGAGCGGCCTGGCGCGGCTGTGGGCGCAGGGGGCCACCGGGTTGACGCCGAACGGGTACGGGTACGGTTTCGGCAGCCGGCGAGTCGATGCGGAGGTCGGATACGGGATCGACGCGCTGGCGGGCCGCGGCGTCTTCACGCCCTACGCGAGGCTCGTGCTTTCCGAACAGCCGGGTCCGGGACAGTTCGGCGGGGGCCACTTCCAGGGTCCGGTGGCGCTGATGCCGCTCCAGACACCGGGGCGGAGCCTCCATGGCTACCACATGGGCGGACGTCTCAACGTCGGTTCGGGCCTCCGGCTGAACGTCGAGGGAGGCCGGAACGCCTACGGCGCCGGTCCGGATCCGGCGAACAGCCTGATGCTCAGCCTCTCCATGAACTGGTAGGCCCGGGGTTGGAGGGGCCGGATCCCTACACCGCGGGAGATTCCCTCGCCGGAGTCCGCGTCGGCATCCGGGGCTGCCTTGAACGAGCCGCCGACGTTGACCGCCTGGCCGTCTCCGCATCCGGAGTCTCTGCATGGAGCGTGCAGGACCACCTCGAGCACCTGCTCTTCTCCGACCGGAAGGTGCTGGGCTGGGTGGTTGAGGCTCTGGCCGCACCGAACCCCGGGACGAGAGAGCAGTTCCCGAGGGAGATTGGAGTGGCTCTCCTGGCGCGTGGTTCGATCCCGCGCGGCCGCGGACCCGCCCCGGACTTCACGCTACCGGACGGCCTGCCATCAACCGACGTCCGGGAGGGTTTCGAGGCGCTGCGCGCGCTGGCGTCGGGTCTCGATCCGCAACTGGCGGAACTGGAGGCGTGCCGGCACACGCTCCCGCATCACGTCCTAGGCTACTTCACGCCCGCCGAATGGCTACGCTTCCTCCACCTCCACCACCGCCATCACGAAGCGATCATCCGCGACATCCTCAACGCCTGAGCCGGGCGAAACCGTTTGGGGAGTGTTCAGAGGCCACGGCAATCCGGAAGCAAGTACACGTTGTGTGTGGGACAAGTCCGGATGTTACAGGAAGAGCCGCATGCGTTGATCAAGAATGGGGCGCGTGAGGATGCCGGTCGCGTTCAAGACCTCCAGATTGAACGACTCTCGCGAGCTACGCCCCCGCCATTCTTCCGCCAGCCATACAAGATCCTCGGCGGCGATGAGCGCGACATCCGTGTCCGATCCTGACTCGGACTTCAAGCGAAGGGCGTTACCCAAGGCATCGTCATCCACGGAGGGGGCGATGATGAGGAAGCAGGAGACTCTCTTCTCCGAATCACGGATGTACCGTTTGAACTGTCTCAGGTGGCTCGGGGGAAACGAGTACACGGTCTCCTTGCTCTTATTGTCCCAGAGAAGCAGTTCCTTGTTCTTCCCGAACACGATGCACCCATCCGCGTGATCGGTCCCTTCCATGTGCTGTAGTTCAAGACCGAGTCTTTCACGGAAGAGATAGCGCGTGCCCTCCTCAAAGGCCCCTTCAATCTCACGATCCTTGGAGATGACTCGATTCGCCAAGAGGTTCGCACGATCACGGGCCGCCAGCTCGATCAGATACCGGTAGTATCGTTCGCCGGGCGGTGTCTCGTCAGCCACATCCCGCACGATCAGGTTGGCGAAATGGCGGACGATTCGAGTGATCCTCGTGGACTTGCTTCCCGTAACTTTCACGCCCGGTAGCGACCCGCAGAGCTGATACAGGTCGTCGTTGGCGAGACGCCCCAACGCCTCACTTGGCTTGACGCCAGCCAGAACAACTCTCTCGATCCGCGTTTCTTTCGTACCGTACTCGGGCATGCCTTCCGCGCGGAGGATCGTCGCCAGTTGGGCCACCGTGAGGTTGGAGAGCAGTTTTTCCCAAGCCTGAGGCCCCAATTCGATGCCCAGGACGCGCCGAACCGACGGAGCCACCTCCTCGGGAATCACATACAGACCTCCGTTCGCGCGGTTGCAGTAGAACACGATGCCGCAGCGCTGGAGATTGAGCAGGGACTCCCGGCACTCCGCCGCCGTATGCAGGAGGTTCCCCTTCCGAGGGAAATGATCCAACTGGGCCTGGATGATCCGCATTGCCAGAGGCGATAAACCCAGGCTCTCGCGCAGCACCCTCAAGAGTTCCAGTTCCTGGTTGGTCACGACTGCGTCCTGCAGCGCGACCTTCATGACGGTCCGAAACACCTCCACGGACCGCGCGTCTTCGTAACGGAGCGCATCGGGAGAAGCCGCCGTGTCAAGCACTTGTTGCTGGAGTTGCGTGACGTTCTCCACAACGGTCAACTCCGAGGCACTGCAGTCTGGTGAACCTATCAGAGCCTCAAGCACGCAGGTCTGGCGGATCTGATCTTGAAGGCGGCCATCAAAGCTCAGTACCGCCTCGATCCTCTGCGGATCGGTTAGTTCATCCGTGTTCCGCAGAATAATCTCTCTCGCCCGCTCCTCGTCCGACTTCGGAAAGTCCTTTGTAAAGCTGTCGACAACGCGTTGCAGCATCGCCTTCGTCATCAGCTCGATCGCATCAGCGACTCTCAAAGTTCACGCTCCGTCGAGTGGGTTACCAAGACGCACGTATCCTCAGAGCCCCAACTATCCTGGCTGATGGAACCCTGGCCGAGGAAGCTATGAAGGTCTGATCCTCACGTTCCAGACGCCCTCGCTGCGCGGACTCTGCGGATGGCCGCGGCGCCCTCGAGGAGGAGCCAGATCTCGAGGATGAAGATCGCGGCGCCGATCACGAGCAGCATCCACTGGTTCGTGCCGAAGAAGCGGTCGAGGTTGATGACCATCGCCCACGTCGTCATCAGGAGCAGGAAGCCCATCGGGATCATCGTCACCCAGAAGGGGCGCCCCTTCCGCATCAGGTAAAGCGACACGATGAGCAGCGTGAGGCCGGCCAGGAGCTGGTTCGTCGTGCCGAACAGCGGCCAGATCATCATGCCGCCGGCGCCGCGGTCCGCCGAGAGCGCCAGGAGCGCGCAACTGATGACGGCGATCGCGGTCGCAACCCAGCGGTTCTGGATCGCCTTCACGTTGTACTCGACGCCGAGTTCGCTGATGATGTAGCGCTGGAGCCGGATCGCCGTGTCGAGCGTCGTCGCCGCAAAGCTGATCACGACGACGGAAGCGAAGATCACGGCCACGCTCTCCGGGATCCCCAGTCCGCCGGCGAGCACGCCCACCCCGTTCACGAAGGCAGTCGTGGCGCCGGCCGTCGCCGCTTCGAAGCTCCCGTAGTGCTCCTGCCAGAGGACGAGCCCCTGCGTCGCTCCTACATCCCGGCTCAGGTAAATCGCGAAGCCCGCCGTACACGCGATGATCGAGGTGACGGCGAGCGTTCCTTCCCCGATCGCTCCGCCATAGCCCACGTAGCGGGCGTCTGTCTCCTTGGCGAGCTGTTTCGAGGAGGTGCCGGACCCGACCAGACCGTGGAAGCCGGAAATCGCCCCGCACGCGATGGTGATGAAGAGGAGCGGCAGCCAACTCGGCGTATCCGCCGGCAGGCTGGTATTCACCGTCGGCGCGACGACTTCCGGGTTCACGACGAGCACGCCGAGGCTGATGAGGCCGAGCGCGACGAAGAGCTGGTGCCCGTTCACGTAGTCGCGCGGCTGCAGGAGCAGCCACACCGGCAGCACCGAGGCGACGAAGGTGTAGGCGAAGAGGATCGCGATCCATCCCACGCGTCGCCCATCGGCGGCTGCCGCCTCTCCCGCCGCAGCCGCATCGCCTCCCGCAGCGGCCATTTGCGCCTCGGTCGGGCCGAAGCCGATGAAGTCGGGCAGCGTGAAGGGCATGTCCTGCCCGAACCAGATCAGCACGTACAGCGTCGCCAGCGCCCCGAGCGACGGAATGAGAATCCCCGTCCCCGTGCGGTAGATGAGGAAGCCGACGATGAGCGCGATGACGAGCGAGCCCCACACCGGGACCACGGCGCCGGGGTTCGCCATGAACAGGTTCGCGATGATCACGGCGAACACCGCGTTCACCATCAGCAGCAGGAAGAAGATGATGAGAAGGAAGAGAACCCGGGCGCGCTGGCCGAGGATCGACTCCGTGAGCGTCCCGATCGAGCGGCCCTTGTGGCGGCTCGAGATCCACAGTGCGCTGAAGTCGTGCACCGCGCCGGCGAAGACCGTCCCGAGCACGACCCACAGGAAGGCGGGCAGCCAGCCCCAGATCACCGCGATCGCGGGTCCCACGATCGGCGCCGCCCCCGCCACCGACGTGAAGTGGTGTCCGAAGAGCACGTGCTTGTTCGTCGGCACGTAGTCGACGCCGTCCTTGAACTCGTGCGCCGGCGTGACGAAGTCGGGGTCGAGCTTGAAGACCTTGCCCGCGATGAAGCGCGAGTAGATGAGGACTCCCGTGAGGAAGGCCGACAGACCAATCACCAGCAGGACGATCGCGCTCATCGGACAACCTCCTCCGCAGGTTCGACTACGGGAATCCTTCCAAGTGCGTCCACCCCCACCGGATCGGCGTCCTGGAGGTCGACGCGGAGGACAGGCCAATCTCCGAGAGACTGTGAGATTCTCGCAAGATAGGCGGCCTGGCGTTCGCGCCTGGCGGCGAACAACGGGTCGTCTCCGGCCCCGGCGGCCGGCGCCGGGAGCACCTGGTTCACGACGATGGCCCCCACCGGCACGCCGTGCTTCGACAGGGCCTCGACCGCCTTCTCCGTCTCCCAGATCGGCAGGCGCTCCGGGATCACGACGAAGACGAACGCCGTCCGGGCCGGGTCGGTGAGGACCCGCCGCGCTTCCTGAAACCGGTCCCGGCGTTCCTCCAGCGCCTGCAGGAGGGGGTCATGATCGAGATCCTCCGCCTCGGACCCGGCCACGTTCTTCCACATCTGCGAGAGGGCTCCCACCTTCTTCCGCCGCTTGATGAGTCCGCCGATCCACGCCGTCATCAGTTCCGGCAGGGAGAGCAGCCGCAGCGTCTGGCCGGTGGGCGCGGTGTCGAACACGATCCGGTCGTAGTCCTTCCCCTCCTCCTCGAGGATCCGCGTGAAGCGGTCGAAGAGCGCGGACTCCGCCGCTCCGGGGGAGACGCGTGCGATGTCGATCTGCCGGTAGACCTCGCCCAGGAGCCGCGGGGGGGCCGCCGACTCCACGCGCGACTTGACGCCCTCGATGTAGCGGTCCGCTTCCCGCTCCGGATCGACCTCCATGGCCCAGCAACCCTCGGCCACTCGGCGCGGCCGGTCCCCCAGCTTCGCCTGGAGCACGTCCCCGGTGGAATGCGCCGGATCCGTGGACACGAGGAGCGTCCGGTGCCCGCGCGCCGCCATGTCGAGCGCGGCCGTCGCCGCCATCGTCGTCTTCCCCACGCCGCCCTTGCCGCCGAAGAAAAGGATCGGCCGGTCGGGGAACGGCAGCGGGGCCCGCGTACGCCCGCGCGGTGCCGCCCCGGACGGCGTCGCGGCCCGCCGCGAACCGTCGTCGCTCAGCAACAGCGGAAGCCGCCCTCGGGCCCGCGCTCCATCCCGACCCGGACGTGCCACTCGTGAAACTCCTCGATGAGCGACGGATAGATTTCAAGCATGTAGAACTGGACCGGGTTCGGCACGCCGAGGAGGTCGGAGAAGCCCATCAGCATGAACGCGTCGTGCTGGCGCAGGTACTCGCGGTGGATCGTCGCGCGGTAGGGGGCGATATACAGCCCTTCGTAGATGTCGCGCGCCTCCCGCAGCCAGCGGCGCCAGCGGACCTCTGTCTTCATAGCCACCAGCGGCTCCCGGTCGGGGTTGTCCACCCGGTCGGCGTGATCCACCGAAGTCGAAGAATCAATCCGCAGATTCCGATTTGCGTCGCAAAATGGAATTCGCGATTCCGAAATCGCACGGATGCAGCCCCGCACGTCAAGGCGCGGCCCAAAGTCGGGTAGCCATCGCCTCAGGGTCCGAGCGCGCCGATGGGAATCACGGAGACGCCGTCTCGCCGCTTGTACCCGTATCCGGTCCCGACGATGACGCCGAGCGCGGCCGGCTCCCCGCAGCGGTCCGTGTCGACGCGGTCCGCGAACTTGAGCAGGCTGCGCGCGGCGTCGTCGATCCGGCCCGTCCCAAGCTTGATCTCGAACGCGGCCCACCGATCCGGACCGGCGTCCACGATCGCATCGACTTCGAGGCCGGTGTTGTCGCGGTAGTGGTACACATCGGCGTCCATGGCCTGCGCATAGACCCGGAGATCCCGCACGACCATCGATTCGAACAGGAACCCGAACCACTCGAAGTCGCGGAGGAGGTGCTCGGGGCCGGCGCGCAATGCCGCCACCGCGAGGGAAGGGTCGACGAAATGTCGCTTCGGCGCACGCCGCAGTCGCGACCGCGACCGCAGCCGGGGTGACCACGGCGGCTGGTTCTCCACGACCATGAGGCGTTCCAGGGCCGTCAGGTAACCGCGAGCAGTTTCTTCACCCAGTATGCCTCCCGGTCCGGCGGTATCTCGAACGATGGTGGCCAGGGAAGCGCACGTAGCGACGTTCCGGGCGAGGGAACGCAGCAACCGGAGAACACGATCCGGGTCCCGGCGGAGGCCGTCCACGCGCTGGAGGTCGGTCCGGCATATGTCCTGCACATGGTTCCAGTTCGCGCGCTGCGCCTGGTTGGGAGGGGACCGGCGGTATTCGGGCCATCCGCCGATGCAGATGAGTTCCGCGAGCGTGCGGGCGGACAACTCCGCAGCGAGACTTCGTGCGGGGACACCCTTGAGTGTGTCGCGCAACGATATGTTGCCCGTCGACCGGCCCAGTTCGAACAACGACATGGGACGGAGGTGCAGGCGGATGATCCGCCCGGCCCCGGTGTGTCGCGTAATGTCATCGGGCGGCACGGCCGATCCGGTGAGGATGAAGTGTCCGCGACCGGCGCGTGCGTCGACAGCTCGGCGTACATGGTTCCACACGGCAGGCGCTGTCTGCCACTCGTCGATCAGACGAGGCGTCTCGCCGTCGAGGGCCAACGCCGGATCGAAGTCGATCGCCTCCCGCATCGCATGATCTACGTCGAGGAACACAGCGCTTGCCGCTACGTGTTTGGCCAGTTCCGTCTTGCCGCAGGCGCGCGCGCCTTCGATCAGGACGGCGCCTGCGGCTTTGAGGCATGACTGCAGCTCCCGTTCCGCGATCCGCGGGACATAGGTGTGGGTCGTGACGCTCATCATCATGTCACACCCTAACTCTTCGATCGTGGATTTGCAACGTTTTCACGATGGGATTTGCAACGCAATGAACCGGGCTATTTGCAACGATACGAAATAGGGTATTTGCAACATACTCAGGGGCCCATGTTGCAATACTCGGAGGGATCTGCGGCTCAGCCTCCGTTACGGCCGGCCAGTTGGCGTTGTTCCCAGGCGCGGACGCGGGGGATCGCGGCGTCGAAGATGCGCTCGTAGTTGAGCCGTTCGACCTGGGCTCGGGCCTCGGGGTCGAGGCGCTCCCACAGCGGCTGGTACACCGTGTAGTTGGCGACGTAGCCCTCCCAGTCGGCGGGGGCCACGGCGTCGGTGCCGAAGAGGAACCGCGTAGGATGGCGTTCGATGAGCGTGGTCCACGCTTCGAGGGTCGCGTCGTCGTGGATTACGTACTTCGCCACCTCGTCCCACGAGATGTCGAGGGCGATGTGGTCGTAGCGCGGGTCGGACAGCCAGCGCTCGAGCCAGGCGACGTGCCCTTCCGCGGGCGCGATGAAGCGGCCCAGGCCGGTGTGGGCCCAGATGATCGTGGTCTCGGCGTGGCGGGCGAACAGGTCCAGCACTTCCTCCGCGTGATGCGGCGGGTCGCTCGGGCGCACGTGGTCGATGTCGTTGTGGAAGATGACGACGAGGCCGATCTCCCCCGCCGTGGTCAGGATCCGGTCCAGCGCCGGGTTGCGCAGGCTCGCCGCGTGCCCGGAGACCTTGGACGACACGAACTCCTTGTGGATGCTGAACTCGCCGATGCCGGCGAACACGCCGGGGAAGGTGAGCAGGACGCGCTCGATGTGGTCGGGGGCGTACATGTCCGCCGGGTTGAAGCCCGTGATCATGGGGTCGACGCGGCGGCGGCCCTCCTCGGACAGCGACAGGTACTCCCGCGCGATCACGGCGTCCACGAACGAGTAGTAGTAGAGATCTGCGTTCGTACCCAGGTAGTAGTCCGGCGCATGGTCGCCCGACAGGAAGTAGTCCCACTTCTGCTGCAGCGGGATGCCGAACATGGCCACGCGCCCCACCCGCCCGGCCGTCATGTCCAGGAACTCGCGCGCCGCCGGGCCGCGCTGGATGTAGTTCAGGAGATGGAAGTGGGAATCGTTGAAGAGTACGGCTCGGGCCGCCGGCCCCACGGTCGTGGCTGGCTGCGACGCGCCCGTTTCGGCGGTAGAGGTCGCGGCGACGGCCGGGGACGGGGTGGCGGGCGCGGCGGACGGCGATGCGACCGCCGACGGCGTCGCACCGGGACCGCGCCCGGTCGCGCAGGCCGCCAGGAGCACGGCCGCCGCCAGTACGCGTCCGGCCCGGCTCGCGGCGAGGGGGCTCAAAACGCCACCGCGGCGCTGTTGTTGCGGTTGTGGGAGGCGGCGCGCAGCTCGCCCGTCTCCGGATCCCGCGAGATCGCGACCCACAGTCCCTCGCCGCCGAAACGGGCCTCCATCGGGAAGATCTCCTCGTACGCGTATCCCGTCCCGTCGAGGACTTCGCGCGGGAACTTCCCGCCCGGCACGCGGAAGGTCATCAGGCCCGTCGCCGGATCGGTATTCGGCAGGAAGAAGTCGGGTGTATCGATCGCCTCGTCCACCGTCATCCCGAAGCGCATGAAATTCAGCAACCCCTGGAAGGTCCGCTGGTGGAGGCCCGACCCCATCGAGGCGAAGCCGAGCACGGGCCGCCCGTCGCGGAACAGGATGCCCGTCTGAGTGGGAGCCGGCAGCCGCGATCCCGGTTCGAGGCGGGCGATCTGCGCCTGCTGGAAGGAGGCCGGATCCCCGATCGTGATCCCGTCCACGACGATCGCCGTCTTGCCCCAGAGGACCGCGTTGATGCTGTGCGTGATCGCGGCGATGTTGCCCTCGGCGTCGATGGCGACCACGTCATCGGAGTGGCCGGGGCCGCGCGGCGCCCAGTTGCCGAAGGGCAGCCCGGCCTGCATGACGTTCCAGAGCCGGTCGGCGTGGTCCGGCGTGACGCGCGCCTCCGGGGTGAACTCGCCGCCGACGAGCGACGCGGCCATTTCCGGCGGCAGGAAGTCGAGCAGCGAGGCGCGGGTCACGTCGAGCGCGGTCCGCAGGGCCTCCGGCGATACCGTCCAGTGGCCCGCATCGAGCAGCCCGGAAGCCGCCGCGAGCCGCTGCGCTTCGATCATCGCCACCCCGCCCGCGTTCGGCGGAGGGTTCGTGTACAGCTCCCAGCCGTCTCCCAGGCCCGCCACGAGCGGCTCGTCCCAGATGACCTCGTAGGCCGCGAGGTCCTCGACCGTCATCCGGCCCCCGTCGGCCTGGATCGCGGCCGCCGCCTTCCCGGCCCACGGGCCGCCGTACATGTAGCCGATCCCCTGCTCCGCCACCGCGCGCAGCGTCGCCGCCAGCGCGGGCTGGCGCAGCACATCCCCCTCGACGTACGCCGAGCCGTCCTCCTTCAGGAAGGTCGCCTTCGTCTCGGGAAGCCGGGCGAGATCGGCCGCGCGCCCCTCCCAGTAGCCCTCCACCTTCTTCGAGATCGGGAAGCCCTGCTCTGCCACGTGGATCGAGGGCTTGAAGATCTCCGCCCACGGGAGCCGCCCGAACCGCTCGTGCGCGGCCCCGACGCCCTTCATGAACCCGCCGACGAGCGCGGTCCGCCCGCTCACCTCGGTGCCGTACATCCCGTCGGGAGAAGAGAGGTCGATCCCGCCGGGAATGTTCGCCGGATCGTCCTCTCCGAGCACCGTGTTCCACTCGGCGTTCATCGTGTGGACGCGATCCGTGCCCGCGTCGTAGTACACGAGCGACATGATGCCGAAGTAGCTGATCGGCGCCCCGGCGGTGAGCGCGACCTGCATGAGCGAGGTCGTCATCGCCGCGTCGATCGCGTTCCCTCCCTGCTTCAGCGCCTCCAGTCCGGCACGCGCCGCGAGCCCGTTGTAGGCGACGGCGACCGCTCCGCGCTCCCCCGCCGCGACGCCGGCTTCCGTCCGGTCCACGAGCTGCGCCTCCATGAACCGCTCGTAGTCGACGGCCCAGCGCTCCGGCGAGAGATCCGGCTCCGCCTGACACGCCGCGAGCACCGCCAGGGAGGCGACGCACGCGAGGAGGCCGCACACGGACCGGCCCGCGGGGCCGCTCGCGGCCGGGCTCATTGATCGGAGGTCGCGGAGGAACGGAGCCACTGCTCCCACCATTCGAGCTGGACCCACATCCGGTGCACCATGCGCCACGGGGTCCATCCCCCGTGGTAGGAGTCGGGGTAGCGCACGAACTTCGCGGGCACCTGCTGCTTCCGGAGCGCCACGTACATCTGCTCCGCCTCCTCGATCGGCACCCGGTGGTCCGATTCCCCGTGGACGAAGAGGGTCGGCGTCGTCACGCCCTTCGCGTGGATGATGGGGGAGGAACGCAGCAGGTTCTCCAGCCCGCGCTCCTCCCACGGCGGGCCATAGAACTCGCTCTCCTTGGTGCGCGGGATGTCGGCCACCGCGTAGTCGCTCACCCAGTTCGAGATCGATGCCCCCGCGACGGCGGCCGCGAAGCGGTCCGTCTGCGTGATGACCCAGTTCGTCAGGTATCCCCCGTAGGAATAGCCGGTCACGCCCATGCGCGCGGTGTCGATGTCGTAGGTCTCGATCGCGTGGTCGACGCCCGCCATCACATCGTCGTAGTCGTTGAAGCCCCAGCCGCCCCACGTCCCCCAGCGGAAGTCCTCTCCGTAGCCGGTCGAGGCCCGCGGATTCGTGAACAGGACCATGTAGCCCTGTCCCGCGAGGAGCTGCTGGTCGAACGAGAAGGTGTTTCCGTAGGCCCCGTGCGGTCCGCCGTGCATCTGGAGGACCATCGGGAATCCGCCCTGCCCCGGGGCGTAGCCGCGCGCGGGGAGCATCCAGCCCTCGACCTCCGTCCCGTCGGGACTCCGGAACGAGAGCCGTTCCGGGCTGGACAGTTCGATCTCGGCGAGCAGGTCGCAATTCACCTCGCTCAGCCGCACCTCGTCGTCCGCGTCCGCCCCCACGTTCGCGACCCGGATGTCGCCCGGTTCCGTCGGCGCCGTGGCCCGGAACGCGACGCTCGAGAAATCCTCCGAGAAGGAGAAGCTCCCGAGCCGGCGGTCCCCCTCCGTCACCTGCTCGACCGGTCCCCCTCCCTCGGCGACGCGGAAGAGGTGCGTGTTGCCGCGAATCCCGGCTGAGAAGTAGACGTGTCCGCCGTCCGCGCTCACGATGGGTCCGCCGGGGATGAGGTCCCACTCCGCGGTGAGATTGCGGAGCCGCGCCCCGTTCTGCGCGTCGAATACGAACAGGTCGTTCGGCGCCCCGCGGTCGCGCGCCTCCGCGATGATGATGTCGAGGCCTTCGTTGCCCCGGACGACGAGCCGCTCGCCGTCGGCGGACC
This sequence comes from Gemmatimonadota bacterium, assembly GCA_022820995.1. Taxonomy (GTDB): domain Bacteria; phylum Gemmatimonadota; class Gemmatimonadetes; order Palauibacterales; family Palauibacteraceae; genus Palauibacter. Next base: position 121,897 of record JAJEEM010000064.1, read on the forward strand.
AGGCCGGGGAGGAGTAGTTGTATCCGTCGTCCGTGAGCCGGTTCACGTCGCCGTCGAGGTCGACGACCCAGAGGTCCGACCGCTCGTACGAGTGTTCATCGCGCTGGTGGGCGTCGGCGGTGAACGCGAGCCGGCGGCCATCCGGACTCCAGGCGAGCCCGGAGGCATCGAAGCCGAGTTCCGTGAGCTGGCGCGCTTCGCCTCCTTCCGCCGGCAGCAGGTACACCTCGCGGGGAGGCGTCGCGTTCGGGTCGCGCGGGTCCGGCAGGTAGCCCCGCCGGTCGAAGCGATAGTTCATCCAGTCGTACTCGCGTCCGTCGAACCGCTCCACCGTGCGGCGCTCGAAGTCGGAGGCGTAGGACGGCTCCGGCGGCGGCCCGGGGGGCGTCGACCGCGTGAACGCGATCCAGCGGCCGTCCGGACTGAAGACGGGCGAGCCCCGCAGCCCCTCGAGCCGGAACGCCTCGCCGGCCGGCCGGTCCATGCGGAGGAACCACGTGCTCCCGGTGCCCGACCCGCCCGGGTCCGGCCGGTTCGACGTGAAGACGAGGTGGCGGCCGTCCGGGGTCCAGCGGGGCGAGGAGGCGCTGAAGCTCGGACTCGTCACCCGCGTCGCCTCCCCGGAGCCGTCCGCGTTTGCGAGCCGGATCTCGCTGTGGCGACGGTTCTCCTCCTCGAGGACCCACGTCACGACGTAGGCCACGCGCGATCCATCGGGCGAAAGGGCCGGGCTCCCCGCGTCCTTCAACCGGTAGTAGTCCGCGAGTTCGAGCGGCCGTCCCTCCTGCGAGGCGAGCGGGGCCGGTACGACGGCGCTGTGGACAGTGAAGGCCGCGACCGCCGCGACCGACGAGAACAGGGACGAGAAGCGAACGCGCATCGCGAGCCTCCTGGGGCGGACCCGGCTGCCTAGCGAGGCAGCCGGTAGGCGAGAAGAAGGTTTCCGGGCATCTGGCTGAACATGTCGTATCCCGAGTTGACGAGGACATAGCCGCGCGCGACGACGGGTCCGGGTCCGTCGAGGGCGCCGCCACGGCCCGGCACGCCGTTCACGGTCTCGAATTCGCGCGCGGTGTCGACATCCCAGAGAAGCGAGCCATCCTCCGTGGAAAAGGCGCGCAGGTGGCCGTCCAGGCTCCCGGCGAACACGGCCCCTTCGATCGCGGTGGGGGCCGCGGAGAAGAAGGGCATGCAACCCGCGCGATCTCCGCACGCGGACGGATCGGGGGGAACGTGCCACAGGACTTCCCCGCCGGAGAGTTCCAGGGCATAGACGCCGGGCGTGGGCGGATCCTCCGCGTTCATCTGCGTGGAGGCGCCGGACCGCGGGTCCGAGATGATGGCGAACGGGTTGTCGACGTTCGGCACGTAGGCGCGGCGTCCGTCGGACGCGAGGCCCCAGTGGATGCCGCCGAGGGAGCTCCCGCGCCCGACCCGGCGCGCCCACACGAGTTCCCCCTCCGACTCGGGATCCAGGGCCCACACCATGCCGGATTTCTGGCCGGCGACGAGGAGCTGGGACCCGTCCTCGGCAGTGACGATGATCGGGGCCATCCCGAAGTCGTGATCCGGCCCCGTCGGCGCCGGACAGTTCTGGAACCGGCGCGAAAGGCAGGACATGTTCCAGGCGTCGTCTTCCCGCCCCTGGAAGGTCCAGCGGGCTTCGCCCGTCTCCATGTCGAGCGCGGTGATCGCGTCGCTCCCGCCCGTCGCCGGCCGGGTATAGTTCTCTCCGGTCCCGATGTAGAGGAGGCCGCGCGCGGCGTCGACCGTCGGGCTCGACCACACCGGCGCCCCGGAAGGTGCGAAGAGCCGGGTCCCGGCCTCGTTCTCTCCGGTGTGTCTCGGTTCCTCGGCCACGGTCCGGAACTCCCACAGCGGCTCGCCCGTCTCCGCCGAGAAGGCGGCGACGCCTCCGCTGGACGTGCAGCACTCGTAGGCCGGATCGCCGGCGCTGATGATCTCCATCGAGGAGAGGGGGACGAAGACGCGGCCCTCGTGGACGGCCACGCTCCCCGTGACGACGTGATCCGCGTGGGTCCCGGCGGCGGCGCGCCAGTGGAGGGCGCCGGTCGTCGCATCGATCGCGTACACGTTCGTGGCGAAGTCGGCGAAGAAGGCGGACTGCCCGCCGTCGGGACCGTCGCCGATCGCGATCGCGCCGCGCACGGCGGCGTCGCCCGAGAACACCCAGTGCACGCAACCGCTCTCCAGGTCGATGGAATACACCTCGCCGTACGCCGAGCCGACGATGATCCGGTCGTCGATCACCGCCGGTTTCGAGCGCACCTGGCTCACGTCCGGGAAGCCGAAGGCCCAGGCGAGTTCGAGGTTCGGAAGGTCCGCGGCCGTGAGTCCCGCGCGGGCCGCATCCGCGAAGCCCGTCTCGCCGCCGCCGCCACCCCAGCCCGACCAGTGCACGACGCCCTCGGCACCGGGCGCGCTCGCGCAGAAGGCGGAAGACGCGAGACGGGTCTCGACCAGCGTCTCGCCGGTGAGCCACTCCGCCACGGCGCGGCGCTCGTCCGCCGTGAGATCCTCGCCGTGCCGGCGCATGCGGCCGCCCTCCAGCGAACTGAGGACCGCCCGGGGCGTCATCGCTCCCAGCGTGGTGAGGCCGGGAGCGCGCACCGTGCGCTGGCCGGAATGACACTCCGCGCACGAGGCGGCGTACACGCGCATGCCGGGACTGCCATCCATGGGGGGCGGGTCGAGCAGCCCCCGCGCCGGCTCCTGGGCGGCGGCCGGCCCGGCTCCGGTGGCCAGGGCACTCCCGGCAAGTACGGCGGCGAAGGCAGCGGCAACGATGCGCATCGGGCGTTTCTCCGGAACGGGGTCGAGAGAACCCGTGGAACATAGGCCCTCACGTTCCGTCGCGGCACGGCGCGACGCCAGCGGCGGTCGCGCGCGGACCGCTAGCGGCGGATGGGGCGCGCGGCCTCGATCACGCGGTGCACGATGAGATCGGCCACCGCGTCGGCCTGTCTGCCGTCGTGGTCGCCGGTGCCGCGCCAGTGGGTCTGGGCCACGACGACGAGCTGCCGATCCGGCACGACCCACACGAACTGGCCCCCGTAGCCCCACATCACGAACGCGGACACGTCGTCGCCGCCGCCCCGGCGGTCGCTCCACGTCTGATAGCCGTACCCCGCGTCGCGCAGGACGTAACCGATGTCGCCCACCTCGACGCGCCGCCCGATCTGTGCCTCCACCCAGCTCCGGGAAACGATCTGCCGCGAGCCGGAACGTCCGCCCTGCAGCAGAAGCTGTCCGACCTTCGCGGCGTCCCGCGGACGGAGCGCCAGCGCGGCGCCGCCCACGATCACGCTGTCCTGCATCACCGGCCAGCGATTGTTCCCGATCCCCAGCGGGCCCAGCAACTCCCGCTCGGCGAACTCCAGCGCGCTGCCCTCGACGGCCTTCTCCACGATCACCGTGAGCAGGTGCGACCCGCCGGTGTTGTAGATGAACCGCCGGCCCGGCGGGGCGACGATGGGCAGATCGAGGACGTACCCGACCGGCCGGCCGGAACGGACCCACGGACCGAAGTCCTCCTCGTCGGACCACTGCATGCCGCTCGTCATCGTAAGGAGGTCGCGCACGCGGATGCCGCCATGCTCGGACCGCAGCGACGGATGCCGCAGCCAGTCCGTCATCATGTCTTCCGGCGCCAGGAGCCCCCGGTCCGAGGCGAGGCCGACGAGCAGCGCCGTGACCGTCTTCGTGACGGACCGCATGTCGAAGGCCGAGTCCCGGTGCATGCCGCCGAAGTACGCCTCCTCGACGAGCCGCCCGTTCCGGACCGCGACGAGCGACCGGATGTTCGGCACGGCGCCCGCCGCGTCCGCGAACGCGTCCCCCAGCAACTCCGGATCGAACCCCTCCGCTTCGGGTGTCGACGTCGCCCACGCGCGCGACAGGTCGATCGGCGCGGGCGCCGGATCGGGTCCGGCCCCGGGATCCTCCGGATCCGCCGGCGCAACCGGGTCGCCGCACGCCGCCAGCCCCGCCAGTGCCGCCGCACGGAGAGTGCCCGTCAGACGGAGAGCGCACTCCTTGCGACCTCGTCCCCGCAAAGCCCGCCGCCTATCCGCGGCGATCCCGCCGGAAAGGCATCGAGAGCATCCCGCGCAGCGTCCCCCACTCCGAGCGCTCCACGTTCTCGAGCCCGAGACGGATCTCGCGCGGCTCGGACCGGAGCCGGAAGCTCCCGAACGCCCGGTCCCAGCACGAGAAGATGCTCGAGTAGTTCGAGTCGGTCTCGGGCCGGTAGTCGGAATGATGGACCCAGTGCATCCACGGCGTGACGATGAGCCAGCGCAGGCACCGGTCCACGCGGCCGGGCAGCCGCACGTTGCTGTGGTGGAAGAGGATGATCGGGAGGAGGATCGCCTCGTAGACGAGGAGTTCGGCCACCGTCACCCCGAGGAGGGGAAGCACGGCGAGCCGCGCGATCGAGGAGAGCACGATCTCCCCCGTGTGAAAGCGGAGACCCGACGTGGCGTCCAGTTCCGCGTCCGAGTGGTGGACCTGGTGGAATCGCCACAGGAACGGGACCCGGTGGTTCATCCGGTGCCACAGGTACTGCCACGCATCGAAGATCACGACCGCGAGCCCGATCCTGGCCCACGCCGGCAGGTCGAGCAGGTGAAGCAGGCCGAAACCGCGTTCCCGCGCCGCTTCCGTCACGAACAGCGTCGCCGCGGCGAAGATGACGGCCGCCACCGCCGCGTTCCCAACGCCGAGGGCGAGGTTCCGCGCCCCGTGCCCCGTCCTCGCGCTCCGCCCCTCGAACATCGGGAGGACGCCCTCGACCAGCCACAGGATGGCGAGCGCCAGGGCGGCCCCCGCCGCCTTCAGAGTGGTGGGATCATCGAACACGGGAGCGAACATAGCCCGGCGGGCCGGATTCGGGCACGGGCCGGCGATCCTCTATCGGGCGGGCGCCACCCCCTCCGCGACGCTCACTTCGGACGCCCCGAAGAAGCCGAACGCGAACCGGGACGGCCGGTCCAGGTTCGTGACGTTCCCGCGCACGTTCGCGGGCGGGATCGAGAAGGGGTTCGCCGACCCGAGCGCGTTCTGCTCGAAGATCGCGTAGTAGTAGTCGTAGCCCAGCCTCGAGAGCGAGATCTGGCGGATCTCCGCGTGTTCGCCGGACCCGATGGCGATCTCATCGTTCGGCTGGAAGCCGATGACGTCCCGCCCGTCGTACAGTTCGTCCCTGCTCACGAGGTTGATCGCGTTTCCGGGGTCCGGCGGGATCTCGTTCACGCCCTCCACGAGTTGTTCCCACAGGTAGTAGTTCGGGACTCCGGCCGGATCCGCGAAGTCGATCGCGGCCCGATAGCCTTCCTCCTCGATGAAGAGCGACTCCTCCTCGAACACGAAGTAAAGCGAATCGATCGGCGGCACTTCCCGCATCAGGGCCGATGCCTCGTACACATCCCCACCGTACTCGAGGAAGAGCGTGTAGGTCTCGCCGACGCGCCCGACGAGATGTTCCGTCCCGTACAGGCCCGGCGCGATCTCCGGAAACGGGTAGGCGCGGCCGGCCCCATCGACGACCGTGACGATGGCCCCCGTTGCGGGCGGGGTCGGCCGGCTGTCGAAGAAGCCCGCCGTCGTCGACAGCCGGATGCGCTGCCTCCCGGTCGGCGCGTCCTTGAGGCGTTCGATCCGTCCCTCCACGACGAGCCTCGGCTCCGGGGCGGGAATGTCGACGTCCACGACCCGTTCGCAGCCCGCCGCCGCAAGACACCCGGCCAACGCGAACATGCGGCCCACCGTCGTCACGCGATGCCCGCCGGCGCCGCGCATCAGAATCTCCACCGGTAGCTGATGCTCGGCACCAGGCCGAACACGGCGGTCTCCACCGCCTCGGTGACCGTGCGCGAGTCCCGGTTCTGGCGGAACGCAATCGCCTGCGCGTTGAAGCGGTTGTACACGTTGAAGAGCCCGAACTGGAGTTCTCCCCGCCCCCACCTCCTGGTGGCCGACACGTCCAGACGATGATAGTCCGGAAGGCGTCTGGCGTTCCGCGGCCCGTACTCTCCCAGAATCAGGCCCGCGAACTGATACCGCGCGACGGGGTAGGTTGTCGGCAGCCCGGTGGCGAAGACGAAGTTCGCCCCCAGGCTCCAGTCCTCGCCGAACCTGTACAGTCCCGTGAGGGCGAAGTCGTGCGTCCGATCGTAGGGGGACGGATACCAGTCTCCGCCGTTGACCCCGGGGTCCGTCGCGGTGAGCCCGGGCGTCCGCTGATCCGAGCGGGCGAGAGTGTAGCTCGCCCATCCGGTGAGGCGCCCGCGGGTCTTCCTCAGGAGGAATTCCATCCCGTACCCGCGTCCCTCGCCGGGGAGGAGAAGCGTTTCGAGGCGTCGGCTGAAGTAGATGTCCGCCCCGTCCACGTAGTCGATCAGGTGGCGCGCCCGCTTGTAGTAGACCTCTCCCGAAAGGGCGTAGCGCCCCGCGTCGAGCGCGGTGACGTAGCCGAGCGCGAACTGGTCGGCGACGTGCGGTTTCACGTACGGCCCCACGGGATCCCACAGGTCGAGGGGAGTGGGGGAGTTCGTGTTCGTCACCAGCCGCAGGTACTGCCGGGTGCGCGAGTAGCTCGCCTTGAGCGACGAGGCGTCGTCGAGCCCGAAGCGCACCCCGAGCCGCGGTTCGAGCCCCCCGTAGGAGACGATCGTCTCGCCGTTTCCGTATCGCGTGCTGTCCACGATGGCGCCCGGCTCGTACCGGCCGAGTGCCGCGCGATAGACCACGGGCGCGTCGTTCTCGTAGTCGTAGATCGTCGCGGCGCCCCGTCGGATGAACCCGCTCGCCCGCACCCCGTAGCGAAGCCCCAGGCGTCCGATCTCCGTTTCGTGTTCGATGTACGCCTCGGGAGCGAGGCCCTTCCGGGATTCGAACTCCGTCGCGATGACCGCCGAGCCCTCGCCGGGGGCGATGTTCGCGGGCTGGATCTCGTAGCTGCGGAGCCCCAGCCCGAACTCCAGCCGGTCCGACGGACTCAGATCCCACGACTCGTCGACGGCCACGCTGAAGTTGCGGATCGCGGCATCGAGCGAGGCGGACCGGGCGTTGAAGCTGTTCTGTATGTGATACTCGTAGTCGCTGTAGGTCACGGTCACGTGGGAGAAGACCGGGCCGAACACGTGGTTCCAGCGCAGCGTGCCCGTCGCGTTCCCCCAGGCGGCGGAGGCCTGGCTCCCGATCCGCAGCCGGTCGCGGCCGAAGTAGCCGGAGAGCATGACCTGGCCGGTGGCGCCGTAGCGCGCGTTCGCCTTGGCGTTGAGGTCGTAGAAGTAGGCGGTGCTCTCCTGGATCGAGGGGTCGCTCGACAGGCCCAGGAAGAGGTCCGCGTAGGTGCGGCGGCCCGCGACGAGCCAGGACCCCCTCCCGTCGAAGAGCGGACCCTGGAGGCTCAGGCGGCTGGAGAGGAGGCCGATCGTCGCCGCCCCCTCGAACTCGCGCGAGTTGCCCTCGCGCTGGTGAATCTCCAGCACGGAGGAGAGCCGGCCGCCGTAGCGGGCCGGGATCCCGCCCTTGTAGAGCGTGACGTCGCCCACCGCGTCCGAGTTGAAAGTCGAGAAGAGGCCGATGGCGTGGGCCGGATTGAACACCTCCGAGTCATCGAGGCGAATCTGGTTCTCGTCGCCCGCGCCCCCGCGCACGTTGATCGCGGTCGTCGCGTCGTTCGCCGTGCTGACTCCGGGATAGAGGGTCAGCGTGCGGACCGGGTCCGCTTCGCCGAGGACGAGCGGGAGTTCGGAGAGGGCGGGGACGTCGAGCCGGACGACGCTCATGTCCACGCTCGCCGGGTCGAGGTCCGGAGGCTCCCGGTCGGCCGTCACCGTGAGTTCCGATACGACGACGGGCCTGAGGGGGAGCGCGAAATCCAGCGACGTCGTCACCTGGAGATCCACGACCTCGGTCACGCTCTCGTAGCCGAGGCTGGAGACGCGGATCGAATACCGGCCGGGAGGCAACTCGATCGAGTAGAACCCGAACCGGTTGGTCCCGATGATGAGGTCACGCTCCGTGATGTCGAGCCGGGCGGCCCGGATCACCTCGTCGTTCTCCGCCACCCGCACGTAGCCCGAGAGGCGCACCGCATTCGGTTCCTGGGCGTGCGCGCTGCCGGCGCCGACCGCCGCGACGGCCCCCGTCAGGGACAGAATCGCCAGCACTGCTCTTATCTCGAAGCGGATGATGTCCTTCGCCTGAGTTCGGGTCCGGTACCGGCGGCGGCTGGCCGTGGCCCAGCGACCGCGGGGAACGCAGTTTCCGATGCCGAAGCTCGCGGCCACGACAGCCTGTCCCCCTCAGGACACAACCTACGAAGCGCAAACGTCACAAGGACCAAACATGATGAAGCGGGTTCCCTTTCGCGCGCTCCTCGCATTCACGGCTCTTTTCGGCGCCGCCGGTGCGCGGGACGCCGCCGCCCAGACCTTTCCCACCGATGACCCCGTCGTCCGCCGGATCTGGGAGGAGGGGATGGGAGAAGCCTCGCAGGCCTTCGATCTCGCCCAGGCGCTGACGGACTCCATCGGGCCGCGACTCATGGGTTCCCCGGGGTTCGAGGCCTCCGCCGACTGGCTGCTGGCGAAGTACGCGGCGTGGGGGATCGAGGTGGAAAGGCAGGAGTACGGAACCTGGATCGGGTGGGATCGCGGTTACAGTCACATTGATCTGATCTCGCCCCGCGTCCGCTCGCTCGAGGGGATGATGCTCGCCTGGAGTCCGGGCACGGAGGGTCCGGTGGAAGCGGACGTGGTCATGCTGCCCGGCGTCGGGTCGCGCGAGGAGTTCGACGCGTGGCTGCCGACGGTGGCGGGCAAGGCGGTGGCGATCTCCTTCCCGGAGCCGACCTGCCGCGAGGACCAGTCGTGGGAGGACCACGCGACGGAGGCGACGGTGGCGCGCATGCGGGCCGCGCGCGACGAGGCGCGCCGGGCCTGGTTCGGAGGCATGCGCAACCTGGGCGGGGACTTCGCGCAGCGGATCGCCGACGCCGGCGCCGCCGCCCTGCTCACCGGGCGCTGGTCGCAGGGCTGGGGCGTGGACAAGATCTTCAGTTCGCCGAGCCGCACGGTGCCCGGGCTGCACCTGAGCTGCGAGGACTACGGGCTGCTCGCCCGGCTCGCCGAGCGGAACCAGTCGCCGCGGGTGCGGATCGATGCCCGCGCCGAGTTCCTCGGCGACGTGCCCGCCTTCAACGTCGTGGGCCGGATCCCCGGCACGGAACTTCCGGGCGAATACGTCCTCCTGAGCGCGCACCTCGACTCCTGGGACGGCGCCTCCGGCGCGACGGACAACGCCACCGGCACGATCATGATGATGGAGGCGATGCGCCTCCTGAAGACTGCCTATCCCGACCCTCGGCGGACCATCCTCGTCGGGCACTGGGGCGGCGAGGAGCAGGGACTCATCGGCTCGACCGCCTTCGCAGCGGACAATCCCGAGGTCGTCGACGGCCTGCAGGCCGCCTTCAACCAGGACAACGGCACCTGGCGGATCGACTACATCCGCATGCAGGGGTTCACCGGCGCGGGGGCGCACTTCGGGCGCTGGTTCTCGAAGATCCCCGTGGAGATCACGGGACACATCGAACTCGACATCCCCGGCGTCCCGGAAACCGGCGGCAGCGACCACATGTCGTTCATCTGCAAGCCGGCTCCGGGATTCCGGCTTCAGTCGAACTACCCGGACTACCGGCAGTACACCTGGCACACGAACCGCGACACCTTCGACAAGATCGTGTTCGACGACCTGCGGAATAACGCGACGCTCGCGGCGATGCTCGCCTACCAGGCGTCCGAGGATCCGGAGCGGATCCCGCGCGACACGCGGATGCTTCCTGCCGGCCGCGACGGGCAACCGGGCCAGTGGCCGCAGTGCCGCCCTCCGCGGCGAAACGCCGGCGGCTGAAGTCGGAGGCCCGAGCCGACTACCCGAGGCGAGAGGCAGATTCGTCGGCGGGGTTCAGCCGGGAAGCGTGAGGACCTGGCCCGGATAGATCCGGCTCCCGTTCAGGTTGTTCGCGGATCGGAGACGGGTCACGGTCGTGTCGTGTCGACGGGCGATCTCCCAGAGCGAATCGCCCGGCCTCACCCGGTACCGCCCCCCGCCGTCGGCGTACTGCTGCGCGCTCTGCTGCGCACTGGCGCGCGTGATGCGCTCGACGTAGGCGGCGTACTGCTGCGGGAAGAGCGCCACGTGGTAGTGCGGCGGACGGCGTTCCAGGGAAACCTCGAGCACCCCCGATCCCTCGAGCTGGAGTAGCACGCGCTCGAGCCACCCGCGGCACTTCGGGTCCGGGCGGCGCAGGTCGAGCGCCATGCCGGTGGGGTGTACCGAGCGGGGAGAGGCGTTTCCCGGTTGCCGGTTCTTCGGACGCGTGAGGCTCGTGACGACGAGCCGCTCTCCGCACGCGCGCCGGTACTGCGACGCGAGTCGGGATATGAACAGCTTTACTTCGGGCCGGGCGTAGGGGAACGAGATCTCGTGAAGCTCATAGTCCGCCGCTTCGGGCACGCGCACGAGATAGCCGGCGTCGACGAAGCGCTGCACCTGCGCGGGCGTCGCGATGTACGTGAAGTCGTGCTGGCGGGCGACGCGATTCTGGCGATCCAGCGAACTCGTGGAGCCGCGGAGGCTCTGCCCCGAGATCTCGCCCGGCACGGCCACAGCCAGAAAAACCGCCGACGTCGCGAAGAAAAGATGCGAATTCACGATGCCTCCACCCCACTGATCCACCCCGCCTCAACTGCATCCGAGCTTGAAATATAATCAAACAGGGCGCGGACCTTCAACTTTGCCGCCCGGGAGGCCCGCACTACGGCTCGTGGCGGATCCCGAAGAACCGTTCTCGCCGGGCAAGGGCTCGGCGGAGCGCATCGGGATCGGCGCGGGTGAACCGGATGGGCGTGCCGGGCCGGGCCTGCGCAAACGCATCGAGCGCGATCGGGTCCACGGAGCCGAGCTTCGCGTAGCCGCCGATGGTCGGACGATCCCGCATGAAGACGAGCGGCAGACCGTCGCCCGTGACCTGAACGGTCCCGTCCACGAGAGGCGTCGAGTCGAGAACGCGCGGGCCCGAACTCAGGGCGGGGCCGGCCAGTCGGCCCGCGGTTCTGTCGCTCGCCGGGTCGACGGTCCACTCGGCGGCGAACACCCGCTCCCGGTCCGCGTTCGAGAACTCGGCCCACTCGTAGCCGACGATCAGCGGCAACGTCAGTGAGGCCGGGTTGGGCGGAACGAGTCCGCGGGGCACCCGGCGCACCGGACACGTCCGTTCGGATTCGCGCCATCGAAGCGGTTCGCCCGCGCCCAGGGGCCGGCCGAGCAGCCCCGGCCATCCGTCGCGCACGACGGCCGACGCGGAGCCGAACGCCGCCGGGACGTCGAGTCCGCCGGGGAACGCGACGAAGGCGCGCATGCCGGTCGCGCTGTAGCCGAGCCGGAGCACCTGGCCCGGCCGTGCCCGGACGGTGCGCCAGGCCCCCGTTTCGACGCCGTCGAGCGTGGCGGCGCAGTCGGCCCCCGTCAGCGCCACGGCCGTCTCGACGGCGAACCGCAGGGCGAACCCGCCCAGGGTGATCTCGAGCGCGGCGGCCGCCGGGTCGTTGCCCAGGAGCCGGTTGGCCCAGAGGTACGCGCGCTGGTCCATGGCGCCCCCGGGAGCGAGCCCGGCCCGGCGGCCGCTCCGACGGCCCAGATCCTGGATCGTGCAGAACGGGCCGGGACGGTCCACGACGCCGTGCGGGCTCATCCGCCCGCGGCCTCGTACTCGTCCCGGTCGATCGGACGGAACTCGACCGAGCCTCCGGGTCGAAAGCGCGCGATCCGCTCGGCGGCATCCGCAAAGAACGCCGCGGGAACGCGGCCGATCAGACGCCAGCCCCCCGGCCCCGCCGCCGGATAGATGCCGGTGCGCCGGTCCGCGATCCCGACGGATCCCGTTTCGACCCGCGGACGGGGCGTCGTGAGGCGCGGCATCGCGATCCGCGCGTCCACGTCACCCATGTATGCGAACCCCGGCGCGAACCCGGTCGCGAGCACCGCGTACGTCGTGCCGCTGTGGAGCCGCGCCACCTCCGCCACGCCCACGCCCGCGTTCGCCGCCACGGCCTCGAGGTCGGGCGCGAGTTCCGGGTCATAGCACACAGGCAGCGACACGGGTTCTCCCGCATCGACCCCGGGCGCCTCCGCGAGACATGCTTCGGCGCCCGCGGCCAGCCTGGATTCGACATCCGTCGCGTCCCAACTGTGCGGCGAACCCTCGACAAGCAGCCGGTTGAAGGCCGGAATCGTCGCGCGAAGATCCGGCAGCGCCTCGCGCGCGAAGCGTTCGAGATCGAGGACGCGGGCAATCCCATCCCGGTCGGGCGCCACCGGAAGCGTGACCAGGGCGCTCACCGGCCCCGGGAAAGTGATCACCGGCGATCTACTTCTTCCGCGGCACGAGTTCGCGGATGCGTCGGAGCACCGCCGTCGCGGAGGGGTTGTCGCCGTGAACGCAGAGCGTCTCCGCGGCCACCGGCAGAGGACCCTCGGGCGTCTCCACGAATCCGTCGAGGAGATTCGCCACGTGGCCGGCGACGGCATCCGCGTCGGAAAGGACGGCCCCGTCGATCCCCCGCGCCTGAAGACGCCCATCCGGCGCGTAGGCCCGATCCGCGAAGGCCTCGAACGACAGCCTCAGCTCCGTGTGCTCCAGCATCGCCTGGTGCCGCCGGCGCTCCGGCGTCGCCTGCAGGACGAACGCGAGCGACGGATCCAGGGCGGCCACGCCTTCCGCCAGCCGCGTGAGCAGCCGGTCATCCTTCATCATGGCGAGGTACAGCGCTCCGTGGGGCTTCACGTGCCGTAGCCGGACGCCCAGCGCCGATGCGACGCCCTGCAGCGCCCCGATCTGCGCCTGTATCTCGAGCACCAGCGAATCGAGCGGCCAGTCCAGCCGCAGGCGCCCGAAGTTCCGCCGGTCGGGATAGCCCGGGTGCGCCCCCGCCTGCACGCCGTGCGCGGCGGCCAACTCGAGCGTTCGAGCCATCGTATCGGGATCTCCGGCATGGCCGCCGCAGGCGATGTTGGCCTGGTCGATCAGCGGCATCACCGCTTCGTCGGCCCCCTTCTCCCAGGGCCCGTAGCTCTCTCCCATGTCGCAGTTGATCAGCATGCGGGAAGATACCCATGCCGGAAGGGCGCCCGCACCTGTCTCCCGCCACGACTCTCGCCACGACGCCGCCCGGGACGCGGCACGGCTGGCGGCGCGCCGTCCGCCAAGCGAGAATCCATTGAGGGCCATATTGGCTACCGTGCCATATTGGCTACCGCGTTTGTCAACGGGAGCCCGTGCAATATGAAGCGACGACTCACCCGGACGATGGCGCTGGCGGTTCTGTCCGCTCTCGTTTTCGGACTCGCGGCCGCGGATGCGCGCGCGCAGGACGAACACCTCGAGATCGCGAAACGCGTGTTGTCGAGCGTCCCGCTGTTCGACGGGCACAACGATCTCCCCTGGGCGATCCGGAACGCGGATGCGCCCCGCGACGTCCGCGCATACGACATCTCGCGCCCCACGCCGGGGCACACCGACCTCGCCCGCCTTCGGGCCGGCGGCGTCGGGGCCCAGTTCTGGTCCGTCTACGTCCCCGCCTCCGTCATGGGGGAGGGCGGCGGCGCGCGCATGCAGCTGGAGCAGATCGACATCGCGCTCCAGATCATCTCCGATCACCGCGAGGACCTGGGGCTCGCGCTCACCGCCGCGGACGTAATGGACCAGTTCCACCGAGGCAAGGTCGCCTCGATGCTCGGCATGGAGGGGGGCCACGCGATCGAGAACTCGCTCGGCGCCCTGCGTGCATTCCATGCGCTCGGCGTCCGGTACATGACGCTTACGCACAGCGCCAACCTCCCCTGGGCCGACTCCTGCTGTGCGCTGCCCGAACTCGGAGGACTCTCGCCGTTCGGCGAGGAAGTCGTGCGCGAGATGAACTGGCTGGGCATGCTCGTCGACATCTCGCACGTGTCGCCGGGAAGCATGCACGATGCCCTCGACGTGACCGAGGCGCCGGTCATCTTTTCCCATTCCTCCGCCAGGGCGGTGACGGACCACCCGCGCAACGTCCCCGACGACGTGTTGCGCCGGCTGCCGGAAAACGGCGGCGTGGTCATGGTCACGTTCGTCGAGTCCTTCGTGAACGAGGACGTCGCGACCTACGTCGGCCCGCCGGAGGGGCGCCCGCGCGCCACGATGGCCGATGTCGTGGCGCATATCGAGCACATCCGCGACGTCGCGGGGATCGACCACGTCGCGATCGGCGGCGACTACGACGGCATCGACCGGGGGCCGGTCGGACTGGAGGACGTGTCGACGTACCCCGCCCTGTTCGCCGAACTCTCCCGCCGCGGCTGGACCGAGTCCGAACTTCGGGCCCTGGCGGCCGACAACCTGCTTCGCGTCATGAGGGCCACCGAAGCGACCGCCCGCCGGCTCCAGGCCGAACGCGGTCCCTCCATGGCCACGATCGAGGAACTGGACGGGCTGGTGCCTTGAGACCGACCGTCCCCAACCGAGAGGAAAGATCCATGAGAACAGCGCCGCTCAGACGAACATCGACCGCACGGGCCCTTCCGCTCGGCATGATCGCGGTCCTTTTCTCCGCGGTCTCCGTCGCCGCCCAGGACGTCGCGGGCATCGTACTCGTGGAACCGTTCAAGGTGGGGACGTTCGCGATCAGAGACGTTCCGCGCGTCGGGCTCGTGCTGCGGGACGCCTTCATCGTCGACATCGAACTGGCGAACGAAGTGCTCGAGCGGCACCGCGCGTATCCGAGAGTGCCGGCGCCGACGGACATGCTCGACCTCATCGGCCGCTACGAGTACGGACTCCAGCGGCGCCTGTACGAGATCGTAAACGAGACGGTGGCCTATCAGCGGCTCTCCGGTCCCACTCGCGCGGACTACGTCTACGACGTCGATGAGGTCCGGATCCTCCCGCCCATCATGTACCCCGGCAAGATCCTGAACGCGGCGAGCAACTTCTACAGCCGCGTCGCCGCGGACGCGGCCGAGGGGGAGAGGGAGGAAGCGGTCCGCGAGCGCCGTGAGAACCGGGGCGTGCCCTATCTCTACCTCAAGCCGTCGCGCGGCGCCGTGGTCGGGACCAGCGACCGGATCGTGATCCCCCACGGCCGGAGCCAGACCGACTGGGAGGTGGAGCTGGGCGTGATCATGGGGCGGGCGGCAAAGTACGTCGCCTCGGAGGATGCCCAGGCGACCGTATTCGGGTACACGGTGACGATCGACGTGTCCGACCGCGGCGGGCGCCCCCCGGGCGGCAATCCGACGGCTTCGGACTGGCTGGTCGAGAAGGGGCACGACACGTTCGCGCCGATGGGACCGTGGATCGTCCCGAAGGAGTTCTACGGGGACCCGATGGAGCAGTTGCGCCAGACGCTGGACGTGGGCGGAGAGCGCATGCAGGAAGCGACGGCGGGAGACATGATCCACTCGCTGTGGGAGTTGATCGAATACGCTTCCTCGATCCTGACGCTGTTCCCGGGCGACGTGATCAACCTCGGCACCTCCGGCGGGGTCGGCATGGGCGAGGCACGGTTCCTTCAGCCGGGCGACGTCGTCACGGCGACGATCGACGGGATCGGCACGATCGAACTTCCCGTGGTCGAGGGGCCGGAGCCTCTCGGTGAAACGGGCGTCCGGCTGCCGGCCGTGAGCACCTACCGGCGGGATCCCGGCTCATGAGGTCGCGCGTGGCGGGTGCGGCCCTGGCGTTCGTGGCGATCCTGGCGTTCGCTCATCCGCTTTCCGCCCAGGGAGGGCCGGAGATCGAGATCGCGGAGCCCTTCAAGGTGGGGACGTTCGAGATCGACGGCGCGCCGCGCGTCGCCCTCGTGCTGCGCGACGCCCTCATCGTCGACATCGAGGAGGCGAACCGGGACCTCGAGCGCAATCCGACCTATCCGCCCGTTCCGCCGCCGGCCGACATGATCGACCTCATCGGCCGCTACGAGTACGGGGTGCGGCTCCGGCTGTACGAAATCGTCAACGATCTCGTGGCCCGGGGCGGACTTTCGGGGAGCGGTCGAGCCGACTTCGTCCACGACCTCGAGGACGTGCGGGTCCTCCCGCCGATCATGTACCCCGGGAAGATCCTGAACGCGGCGGTGAACTTCTACAGCCACGTAAACGAGGCGGGCAGCGAGGAGGAGCGGCGCGAAGCCCGCCGCCAGCGGCGTGAGAACCGCGGCGTCCCCTATCTCTTCCTCAAGCCGACGCGGGGGGCGGTGATCGGGGCCGACGACCGGATCGTGATCCCCTTCGGCCGGGACCGCACGGACTGGGAGGTGGAACTCGGCGCGGTGATCGGGCGCAGCGCCAAGTACGTCGACGCCCGCGACGCCCAGGACCACGTGTTCGGGTACACGGTGACGATCGACGTCTCGGACCGGGGCGGGCGGCCGCCCGGCGGCAACCCCATGACGTCCGACTGGTTCGTCGGAAAGGGACACGACACGTTCGCGCCCATGGGCCCGTGGATCGTCCCCAAGGAGTTCTACGGCGACCCGATGGAGAAGCTGCGCCAGACGCTGGACGTGGGTGAGGAGCGCATGCAGGAGGCGACCGCGGGAGACATGATCCACACCCTGTGGGAACTGATCGAGTATGGATCTTCCGTCGCGACGCTGTTCCCCGGGGACGTGATCAACAACGGCACGTCGGGCGGCGTCGGCATGGGAACGGCGGTTCGCGGCGAGACGCGATTCCTGCAGCCCGGCGAGGTCGTCAGCGCCTCGATCGACGGCATCGGCACGCTGACGCTCGAGGTGGTGGCCGAGACGGAGCCGGCCGGCGGAACCGGCGCCCGGCTGCCCCCCGTCCGCAGCTATCGGGGCAACCGCTAGCGCGGGCCGGCACGGCGGCTACTCCCGCCGGGAGCGGCGGATGACGCCCAGGCCCGCCCTGGGGCTGTGGATGTGCACGGCCCTCGTGGTCGGGAGCATGGTGGGCTCGGGCGTCTTTCTGCTGCCCGCTTCGCTCTCTCCGTACGGGGGGATCAGCATCCTCGGCTGGCTGGTGAGCGCGGGCGGGGCCATGTGCCTGGCGCTCGTAATGGCGCGGCTGGGCGCGCTGATTCCGAAGGTCGGCGGCCCCTACGCCTTCGCGCGCGAGGGTTTCGGCGACTTCATCGGATTCTGGGTCGCGTGGTCCTACTGGATCTCGCTGCTCACGGCCAATGCGGCCCTCGCCGTGGCGACCGTGAGCTACGCGACCGTCTTCTGGCCCGGGCTGGGCGCCTCTCCCGTCGCCGGGGGCATCGCGTCCCTGGCCGCCCTCTGGGGCCTGACGTTCGTGAACGCGTGGGGCGTGCGCGCAGCGGGGCACGTGCAACTCGTGACCACGGTGCTCAAGCTCCTGCCGCTGGCGGCGATCGGCACGATCGGCTTCCTCTACTTCCAGCCCGAGCACTTCCGGCCGTTCAACCCGACGGGGGGCAGCCCCGTCGCCGCCGTCACGGCGACGGTGACGCTCACGCTGTGGGCCTTCATGGGACTCGAGGCCGCGACCGTCCCCGCCGCCGACGTACGGAACCCTGCGCGCACGATCCCGCGGGCGACGATCCTCGGCACCGTGATCGCGGCATCGATCTTCGTCATCAGCACCTCCGCCGTGATGGGGATCATCGCGCCGGCGGACCTCGCGGTTTCCACCGCGCCCTTTGCGGACGCGGCCGGATCCATCTGGGGGAATGCCGGCCGGCTCGTGATCGGCGCGGGCGCCACGATCGCCTGCTTCGGCGCGCTCAACGGCTGGATCCTGCTCTCCGGCCAGCTCCCCCGGGCCGCCGCGCAGGACGGCCTCCTTCCCGCCGCCTTCGCGCGGCTCGGTTCGCGCGGCACGCCGTCCTTCGGGCTCATCTTCGCGGCGGGCGTCGCGACGATCCTCATCGCGATGAACTACACGCGCGGCCTCGTCGAGGCCTTCACCTTCCTCATCCTGCTCTCCACGCTCGCGACGCTGCTCGCCTACGTGTTCGCGAGCACGACCGGATTGCTCTTCGCCGTGCGCGAGCGCCTCGCCGCGCGGGACGCCTCGCGCGCGGGGCAGACTCCCGGAGCTACGGCCCCCGTGGGACGGCTCGTCGTGGCCATCCTCGCCTTCGGGTTTTCCTTCTGGGCCATCGCGGGGGCGGGCCCCGAAATCGTGTTCTGGGGCTTCCTCCTCCTCGTGGCGGGGGTCCCCGTGTTTGTCGTGATGCGGGCCGTGGGCGGAAGAGGCGTGGCGGACCGGCAGGCGGGCGGGGGCTGACTTCCGCCCTCAGTCACCGGCGGTCGCGCGCTCGAGAATCCGGAGGAACTCGTCCAGCGCGGTGCGGCCCTTGTCCCGTGCGTAGTAGCGGCGGACTTCGCGATACCGGTCCGCCGGATCCAGCTTCATCCCCTCCGTCATCACCCACTCCTGGATCGGCGCCGGCCGGGGACCCCACCACCCACGCTCGCGGAAGGCTTCGTCGTAGATGATGAGGACGGGGATCGACCGGCTCGTCCCGTTCGTGAGGTGGGCGTCCATCAGGTCCGGGTTCTCATCGCGAAGGAGGACGCGCAGTTCGATGTGCCCGGCGGCCTCCGCCAGGCGATCGAACACGGGGAGGGTGTTGATCGCGTCTCCGCACCAGTCCTCGGTGAGCGCGATGACCTTCCACCGGCCGGGGATGGCGCGGGCACGTTGCCGGGTTTCCTCGTCCACGGCCGCGCGTCGGGCCAGCGCGTGCCAGAGTTCGCGGTTCTTCCCGACGGTCTCCAGGTACTCGGAAAACGTTGATGCGCCGTGGAATCGCTCTCGGTCCAAGCTCGGGAACCCTCGTGCTGCGGTCCGTGACGGGGCGGTGCGGCCGGCGATGCCGACGGCGCCGGGGCCAGCGAAGGTACCGGTGCGGCCGTAGCTTCAGCCAGATGAACGGGGGGCTGCAAACCGAAGTGCGGTTCGGCGTCTCCAGCATGGTGGCGCCGCTGCGGAGGGTGGCGATGCGCCGGCCGGGCCGGGCGACGCTGGAGGCGGATCCGGCGCGCTGGCACTACGCGGGGCCGATCGAGTCCGGCCGGCTGCTGCGGCAGTACGAGGCTTTCGCCGAGCGCGTCGCGGCCTCCGGGGCCGAGATCGAGTGGATCGGCGACTCGGCGGACGACGGCCTCGCCGACGCGATGTTCCCCTTCGATCCCTCCTTCATGACGCCCGGCGGCGCGGTCCTCCTGCGGCCCGGCAAGGAGTTGCGCCAGCCCGAGGTGGCGAGCCACGAAGCCCTCTACCGGCGCCTCGGCGTGCCGGTGATCGGCGCCATCGAGCCCCCCGGAACCGCGGAGGGCGGGGACCTGATGTGGGTCGACGAAGGCACGCTCGCGGCAGGACGCGGCTTCCGGACCAACCAGGCGGGCATCGACCAGTTTCAGGCCATTGTGGCTCCGCTCGGAATCGAAGTCCGCGCCTTCGACCTGCCGATGTGGCAGGGAAGCGCCGCCTGTCTCCACCTGCTTTCGCTCATCAGCCCGCTGGACCGGGATCTGGCGCTGCTCTACCCCCGGCTCTTTCCGGTCGCGCTCCACGAGTTGCTGCGCGAGCGCGGCATCCGGTGCCTCGAAGCCGGGGATGAGGAGTTCACGGCCTCGGCGGGACTGAATCTCAACGTCCTCGCGACCGCACCTCGCCGGTGTATCGCGCTCGACGGATTTCCGGACACCGCCCGGCTGCTGAGAGATGCGGGCTGCGACGTCGTGCCCTTCGACGGCGACGCGCTCTGCATCCCGTGCGAGGGGGGACCGACCTGCCTCACGCTCCCCATTCTCCGCGGCCATCCGCTCCCCCCGACGGAGACCGGCCAATGAATCGCACGCTGAAGCGCATCATCATCGGCATGCTCGTCGTAATCGCGGGCCTGGTCGGGGTCGTCTACGGCGTCGGCAGTGCCCTGCCCGAGGATCACGTGGCGGCGGTGCGCGCCGGGTTCTCCGCATCGCCCGAGGAGATCTTCGCGACCGTCGCGGACTATCGCGCGTACCCCGAGTGGCGACCGTCCGTCGAGGAGATCGAGGAACTCCCGGCGCGGGGCGGAAAGCCGGCCTGGGTGGAACGCGGCGCCACGGGTCCACTCCCCATGGAGTTGACGGAGAGCGAGCCGCCGACCCGGATCGTGACGACGATCCTCTCGGAAGGCATGCCTTTCGGCGGCCGCTGGATCTTCGAAGTCGAACCCACAGCCGCGGGGGCGACCGTCACGATCACCGAGGAGGGCGAGGTCTACAGCCCGGTGTTCCGCTTCGTGAGCCGCTACTTCATGGGGCACCACGCCACGGCGACCTTGTTCCTCTCCGACCTCGGCGCCCGTTTCGACGAGAACGTCACCGTCGACGTGGTTCGTTAGCCGATCGCGTCAGGCGGCCCGCGTCAGGCGGCCGTGTCAGGCCACGAAGAACTCCCGGATGCCGCTGAGGCACATCTGGCAGCCGATGGCGAGCAGGATCAGGCCCGAGAAACGCTCGAAGATCCGGACCGCCCGGCCGCTCAGCGCGTGCGAGAGGAAGCCGGCCGCCAGGAGCACGACGAGCACGCCCAGCGATGCGACCGACACCGCAATGAGCGTGGCCACGGGAATTCCGATCAGCGCGCCGGCCTCGTCGAGCGCCAGCGTGATCACGGCGGTGATCGACGCCGGCCCCGCGATCAGCGGCATGACGAGCGGGACCCACAGGTGGTCCTCCGTCTCGCCCGGATCCCGGCGTACGCCCGTGATCCCGAATCCCGCCCCGCGGAGCATCTCGAGCGCGGCGAGGATGACGACGAGGCCGCCGGCCGTCCGGAACGCGGCGAAGCTCACGTCGAAGAGACTCAGGATGCGCGCGCCGGCGATCGCGGCGACCGTCAGCACGATGAGCACCCCCACCGCCACCTTCACCGCCGCGCGCCGGAGTTCCACGCGCGAAAACCCGTCCGTCGCCGCGAAGAAGAACGGAAGCTCGGCGAGCGGATTCGTGAGCGCGATGAGCGCAATGCTGCCGTAGAGAATCTGGTCGATCACGCGGACACGATATTCGCGCCCGCCCGCCGGCGCGACCTTCGCACCCGTGGCCGGAGCCGCGTGCGTGCCGCATGTTGGCAGGGTTCCAGAAACCTGTCGTCCGGATTCCGGGGGAAGCCATGAAACGCCTCACGTTCGCGGCCATCGCGCTCGCCCTTCTCGCGCCCGCAGCCGCCGCTGCCCAGCAGCAGCGGTCCTACGATTACTTCGCTCCGCAGCGGGAGATGATCCAGCGCGGCGTCCAGGCCATCCTCCAGTGCAACGGCCTGTTCACGGGAGACCGGACGCTGGAGCAGGTCTTCGAGCAGGAACTCGCCTACCTGAGCGACCCGGTCGGGACGGCCGAGGGCGGCGACTACGAGGTGGACCGGGAGAGGAAGGCCGTGGCGATCGGAGCACCGGGGGCGATTCCGACGATGCGGGCCGCGTTCCGCGAGGGGATCGGCTGCGTGATCCTGTCGCCGGATCAGACGTTCGACGACATCGACGATCTCCCGATCCTGACGATGTCCGCGCCGGCCGGCGATCCGGAGGGGGCGGCGTGGCCGGACGGAGATCTCGTGATGAGTCGCCCGCTCCCGGCCGGGGTCGATCCGGTGGCGCTCCGGGCCGCATCCGACTGGACCTTCGACCGCGAGTCCCCGGAGCAGGTGACGCTCAGCCTCATCGTCCTCCACGGCGGCGAGATCATCCACGAGCGCTACGCTCCCGGCATCGACATGTACACGAAGACGCGCACGTGGTCGACCGCGAAGAGCATCGCCTCGACGCTCATCGGCATGCTCGTGGACGAGGGCAAGCTGGCGCTCGACGAGCCGCTGCCCTTCGACTGGCTGCCGGAGAACGCGGGGTCCGCGGAGACCGATCCCCGGCGCCAGATCACCCTCCGCCACGCGCTCAACATGTCCAGCGGCCTCTATCCCGTGGACAGCTGGGGGATGGAATACGCGACCGGTTCCGGCTTCTCCTACTGGGCGGGCGCAAGTTCGGTGGACGGGGCGCGCAACCGCTCGCTCATGCGGGAGCCCGGGACGTTCTGGGACTACGAGAACTACGACACGCTGCTCGGCGTGTACGCCATGAAGAAGGTCATCGGCGACCCGCAGGCCTACCTCGAGTTCCCTCGGGAACGCCTCCTCGACAAGATCGGGATGAGGAACACGTACCTCAGCACCGACCGCTTCGGCGACTTCATCATGAGCAGCCAGATCTACACGACGGCCCGGGACCTGGCCCGCTTCGGACTCCTCTACGCACAGAACGGGATGTGGAAGGACGAGCGCCTCATCTCCGAGGAGTGGATCGATTTCGTGCGGACGCCGGCCCCCGCCACGTCCGAGACCGGCAACTTCTACGGCGGCCAGTTCTGGCTCGTGCCGGACGACCGCACGGACGTGCCGAAGAGCGCGTATTCCACCGCCGGCAACCGCGGCCAGTTCGTCGTCATCGTCCCGTCCCACGACGTCGTCATCGTCCGGCGCGGGCTCGACTACGGCCGGCAGGGCTTCGACCGCTGGGACATGACGCGCGAGGTCCTCAAGGCGTTCGAACCCGTCGCCACGAACCCCTGACGCCGGAAGGCGCGGGGGTCGGGTCCGGCGGGGGTCGGACCCTGCGAGGATCAGACCCAGCGGCCGCCGTGGAGTTGGAGGACGAAGGGGTTGGTGTCGCGTTCCAGCCCCACGGTGGTCTCGGGGCCGTGGCCGGGGTGGAGGCGGGTCTCGGGCGGTAGCGTCAGCACCTGCGACCGGATGGACTCCATGAGCGTGCCGTAGTCCCCGTTCGGGAGATCCGTCCGTCCGATCGAGCCCCGGAAGATCACGTCCCCCACGATCGCCACGGGATGCGAAGTGGAGACGAACATCACGTGTCCCGGAGCGTGGCCGGGCACGAACGCGACTTCGAACTCCGAGCCGCCGAAGGCGATGTTCGTGCCGGGGACCAGGTCGATGTCGGGCGGCGGCGGCTCTACGCAGGGCACCCCGAAGGCGAGGGCCTGATTCGCGATGTTGTCGTAGAGCGGCCGGTCCAGCGGATGAAGGTAGATGGGCGCCCCCGTCTCCGCCTTCGCCTCCTTGAGGCCATCGATGTGGTCCAGGTGGGCGTGCGTGACGAGGAGCGCCGCGATGTCCAGGTCGCGGGCGCGCGCCTCGGCCAGCGCCTCCGGGGTCGCGGCGCCGGGATCCACCAGCAGCCCGGTGCGGCCGTCCTCGCAGACGACCAGCAGCGTGTTCTGCACGAACGGTCCGCCCGTGAACGTCAGAATCTCGATCTTGCCCCCTCGGTTACGCCCACCATGGCCGCTTTTCGGCCCTCCGTGCGGGTGGGGCGGAGTCTATCCGCGGCGCCGCGGGGCGGCAACGGATTTGCCTTTCCGAACGCGCCGGACGCAGGATTGCGCGATGAACCTCACCCCTCGGCGCGCGGACCTCGCGCGCATGCTGCGCCTGGCCCTCCCGATTGTGACCGTCCAGGTCGGCATCATGATGATGGGCACGGTGGACACGCTCATGGTCGGCCACCTGTCGGCGACGGATCTCGCCGCGGTCGGCCTGGGCAACATCTATTTCTTCCAGATCGCCGTGTTCGGGATGGGCGTGCTCATGGCCCTCGATCCCATCGTCGCGCAGGGAGTGGGGGCGGGAGACCATGAATCCGCCGCCAGAGGAATCCAACGGGCACTCGTCCTCACCTTTTTTCTGACCGCGCTCACGTCCCTGCTCTTCCTGCCCGCCGCGCGCGTCTTCGCCTTCCTGCGCCAGCCCGCGGACGTCGTGCCGGTGGCCGGAGGGTACGCGCTGGGATCGATCCCCGGGATGTTCCCCTTCTACGCGTTCGTCGTGCTGCGCCAGAGTCTGCAGGCGATGCATCGCGTGGCGCC
Organism: Gemmatimonadota bacterium; assembly: GCA_022820995.1. Taxonomy (GTDB): domain Bacteria; phylum Gemmatimonadota; class Gemmatimonadetes; order Palauibacterales; family Palauibacteraceae; genus Palauibacter. Next base: position 145,884 of record JAJEEM010000064.1, read on the forward strand.
GATCGTGTGGACGATCGCGGGGGCGAACCTTCTGAACGCCTTCCTCAACTGGGTGCTGATCTACGGGAATCTCGGCGTCCCGCAATTGGGGGCCGTGGGCTCGGCGTGGGGGTCGAGTCTCGCGCGCTGGTGCATGGCGGCGGCGCTGCTGGCGCTCTCCTGGCGTTCGATGCGTCCCTACCTGGGCCGGTTTCGGCGCGAGGCCTTCGACCGGCGCGCCCTCGTGCGCATGGTGCGGCTCGGCACGCCGATCGGCTTTCAGCAGCAGCTCGAGTTCGGGGCGTTTGCCGTGATCGGCGTCATGATGGGCTGGCTCGGCACCGAGGCGATGGCGGGGCACCAGATCGCGCTGAACCTCGCTGCGCTCACCTTCATGGTGCCGTTCGGGATCGCGGCCGCCTCCGCCGTCCGGGTGGGCCACGCCGTCGGCCAGGAGGACATGGACGGGGCGCGCCGGGCCGCCGCAGCCGGGATCCAGCTCAGCGGCGTCTTCATGCTCGTGACCGCCACGGCCTTCCTCCTTTACCCCCGCTTCTGGGCCGGCCTGTACTCGCACGATCTCCCGGTCATCGCGATCGCCGCGTCCCTCATCCCCATCGCCGGCGTCTTCCAGGTCACCGATGGCCTCCAGACCGTGGCGGCCGGGGTGCTGCGCGGCGCCGGCGACACCTTCACGCCTTTCCTCGTCAACGCCCTCGGCTTCTGGCTGCTCGGCGTGCCGGTGAGCTACTTCCTCGCCTTCCACGCCGACTGGGGCCCGCGTGGCCTCTGGTGGGGCCTGGCCGCCGGACTCGCCGCGGTGGCCGTCCTCCTCTTCGCCCGCCTGCGCCGCGTCCTGCGCCGCGGGGTGCGTCGCGTAGCGATCGACACAACGATCTAACCTTTCAGATGGACGCCGCTTGACTTTCAATTGGTCGACATAAAAATTTCAATTGGGCGGTAATAAAATTTCAATCGGTCACACTGCGACCTTAGTGCGGGAGCCCTGACATTCTGTATCGCCGTTTCGTTGAGGACCGGATCGTGGAGGCCGTCGCGGATACGCGAGTCGTGTTGCTCTGCGGCCCTCGCCAGTCAGGCAAAACCACGCTGGCACAGCAGATCGCGGGCACCGAGATCCCGTTCTACACGCTCGACGACGCCATCACCCTCAATGCCGCCGCCACCGACCCCATCGGTTTCGTGCGCGGCCTCGACCGGGCCGTGATCGATGAGATCCAGCGGGTCCCGGACCTCCTGCTTGCGATCAAGACCTCCGTGGACACCGATCCCCGCCCGGGACGCTTTCTGCTAACCGGATCCGCGAACCTGATGACACTGCCTCGGGTCGCGGATTCCCTCGCGGGCCGCATGGAAACCATCCGTCTTCTGCCCCTCGCTCAGGCGGAGTTGCGAGGAACCCGATCCGGATTCCTGGAGCGCGCGTTCGCGGGCGACGCTCCGGTCTCCACCGACCCCGCCGTGGGCGCCGACCTCCTGGACATCGTTCTCGCCGGAGGATATCCCGAAGCGCTGACCCGTTCGACCTCGCGTCGCCGCCGCCGATGGCACCTGAACTACGTCGAAGCGATCCTGCAACGCGATGTCCGCGACATCGCCCGCATCGACCAACTGCAGTCCATGCCGAAGCTCCTGCGCGTCCTCGCGGAACATTCCGGGCACCTCGTGAACTACTCGAGCTTCGGCTCGGCGCTCGGAATGAACCACGTCACCATTCGCAGGTACGTCGGCATACTCGAAGACCTGTTTCTCGTTCGGACGCTGCAACCCTGGTATTCGAACGCCCTGAAGCGTCTCCTGAAGTCCCCGAAGCTGCACTTCCTTGATTCCGGATTACTGGCATCGTTGAGCCAGCTGTCGCTCGAGAAACTGTGTGGCGACCGGACGCGGTTCGGCCCGCTGCTGGAGACCTTCGTGGTCGGCGAACTGCTGAAGCTCGCGAGTTGGGCGGACGGTCCCATCACGTTTTTCCATTTCCGGGACAAGGAGCGCAACGAGGTCGACATCGTGTTGGAAGATGGGGGCGGGAGAGTCGTCGGAATCGAGGTGAAGGCGTCCGCCACCGTCTCACGTCGCGATTTTGCCGGCCTGGAGCGCCTCAAGGCCGCCTGCGGCGACCGCTTTGCGCAGGGGCTGGTTCTTCACGACCACGATCAGACGATCCCGTTCGGCCGTCGTCTGACCGCGGCGCCCATCTCGACACTCTGGTCCTGACGCGCTCCGCTGCGCACCACGATCCGGCACTCCCTACAACGTGACCATGGCGCCGTGTGTCCCATCTAACGAATGACGGACGAACACGGGCGGGGTTTCCATGAGTACACGAAAACGATTCGAGCGGCGGTTCCGGCTTTTCCTTCTCGCGGCCCTTCCGGGCGCCATCGCGGGCTTCGCGCCCGCGGCGCTCGGCGCGCAGGCGGGCCATGTCCACTACCTGCGTTCCGTGCAGTACGACTTCCACGTGCCCGAGCGCTGGGCCGAGTTGCGCGACCGGATCGCGGCGCAGAGCAGCGCATCCATGGTCCTCCTCTTCGACAGCTCCCGGTCGATCATGATGCCGGATCCGGATGAGGAGAAGGCGACGCCCCGCGGCGGACCCGGCGGTTCGGACCGGATGGACCGCCGCGCGCTCGGGATGGCGCTTCGACTCCGCATGGAATCCGCTTCGCGCAGCGATCAGGAGGACATGATCCAGGCCTACGTGGACTTCGGGAGCGGCGCGATGACGGAGACCCGCGAGTTCATGGGCCGCACGTTCCTGATCTCCGGGGACCGGACCACGTATCCCTGGAAGCTCGGAACGGAACAGCGCGAGTTCCTCGGTTACATGGTTCAGCAGGCCACGGCCGTCCTCGACGGGGCGGAGATCGAAGCCTGGTTCACGCCGCAGATCCCGGTACAGGCGGGCCCCGGCCCGTACGGCGGTCTTCCGGGGCTGATCCTCGTGCTCTCCGTCGACGGCGGACACCTCCTCTACTCCGCGACCGAAGTGAACCTCGAGGGCCTCGGCGACGTCGCGATCGCCCCTCCGACGGAGGGCGAGATGGTCACGCGGCAGGAGTACGAGATCCTCGTGGCGGAGAAACTCGAGGAGATCCGGGCCACGCGCGGAGCCGGCAACCGGCGTCGTCCGTTCGACGGGGGGCTCCGATGAGGCGGCCGGCGATTCGCCCGATGTCTTCGGGGCGGCCGGGCACGATCCTGGCGCTGCTCGCGGGCGGACTCGTGTTCGCGGCCCTCGCCCCACGCCCCACCCACGCTCAGGCCGAGTACACGGTGAGCGGCATGATCGCCGACGCGGAGGGCGCGGGCCTCGGCGGCGCCATGGTCGTGGCGCTCGCGAAGCCCGATTCCGTGCTGACCCGCTTCACGACCTCCAGCGGCGACGGCGTCTTCGCCCTCGGAGATCTCGGACCCGGCGAGTACATCCTGCAGGTCACCCTGCTCGGATACGGCACGGTGCGGCAGGACCTCTCCCTCGCCGGCGAAGACATGAACGTCGGCACGATCAACCTCGAGGTGATGGCGGTGGAGGTGGATCCGCTCGTCGTCACCCTCGACCACGTCCCGTTCCTGAACCGGCGGGACACGCTGGGCTACAACGCGCTCGCCTTCAGGACACGCCCCAACGCGACGGTGGAGGACCTCCTCCGCCAGCTTCCGGGGATCGAGGTCGAGACCGACGGCTCCATCACGGCGCAGGGCGAAGCGGTGGAGAACGTTCTCGTCGACGGAAGGGAGTTCTTCGGTGGCGACCCCACGATGGCGACCCAGAACCTGCCCGCCGAGGCCGTGGACCGCGTGGAGGTCTACGACAAGGAATCGGACATGGCCGAGTTCACGGGGATCGCCGACGGGGAGGAAGAGCGGACGATCAACCTGGAACTCAAGGAAGAGGCGCGGTCGGGCTACTTCGGGCGCACGTCCGGCGGACTCGGCGCGGACATGGAGAACGCATCCGTGACTCCCGGATTCGGCGAGGATGTGGCTGCGCGGCTCCCCGCCGGCGGTGAATCCGGGACGGTGGCCGGGGGGATTCCGTACGCGGGAGCGCTGTCGATCAACCGTTTCTCCCCCACGACGCAACTCGCCCTCCTCGGAAGCGCGAACAACGTGAACCAGGCCGGGTTCGGGTGGGGCGACGCGATGTCGTTCGGCGGACGGGACTTCGGACGCGGCGGCGGGGGCGACGACGGGCTCACCGAGACCCGCATGCTGGCGTTCAACGTCAACCACGACTTCGGAGGCAACGACGACCACTGGATCCGGACGAGCTATCGCCTCAGCACGCTCGACAACTTCCAGAACGAGACTCGGAGGCAGGAGCAGCTCCTCGGCATGAGCGCTTCGTCCCTCGTGGACCGCGCCACGCGCACGGACACCGAAAACTCGAGCCACAGGGTCAACCTGAACTCCCAGTTCACCCTCTCCGAGGGCCACGAACTGCGGCTTCGCGGGAACCTGAACGCGCGCAACTCGCTCCTCGACCGCGTGGACTTCCAGGATACGCGCTCGGGGACCGGGCAGTTCCTCACCGCCGCGGCGACGAACTACGACGTGGACGGAGAAGACGTGGGCGGCGATGCGCGTCTCACGTGGCGCAAGCGGCTCGACGACAGCGGGCGGAGCCTCTTCGCGGAGGCCCGGGTGAACCTCAGCGACTCCGACCGCCTCACGAACCTCGCGTCGTCGATCGAGGGCAACGTCGAGAACCCGCGCGCCCGGGCTGGCGACGTGCTCCAGGAGCAGACGAACGTCGGTCAGACGCTGACGCACTCGGTCCGCCTCTCGATGACGCAGCCGATGCCCTGGGAGTCCATGCTCGAGGTCTACGGCGAGCGGAGCGCGACCGCCGAGGACGAGAACCAGTCGGTGTTCGACATCGGGTCTGACGGCCGGACGCTGAACCCCCTCCTCACCTCCGGGTTCGAGCGGACGTACAGCTACCTGCGCGGGGGCTTTCGCTTCAACCGCACGAGCGAGGCCGGACGGCTCGTGCTCGGACTGCGCCTGCAGGGTTCGGACCTGGAAGGGACGATCCTCGGTCGGAGCGAGGAGATCGCCAACGGATACACGCACGTGCTCCCCAACGCCGAATACCGGATGCAGGTCGACGACCGGCGCACGCTCCAGTTCCGGTACTCGACCTCCACGCGCGAACCGCGCATGACGGACCTTCAGCCCTTCGTCGACAATCGCGACCCGCTGCGCATCCGGACGGGGAACCCGGATCTGCAGCCCGAATACACGCACCGGCTGCGGACGGAATACCGGTTCTTCGACACGTTCAGTTTCGTCAATCTGTTCACGCACGCGAACGTCAGCTTCACGACGAACGACATCGCCCAGGCCCGCACGGTGACGGAGCGGGGGCTCCAGACCCTCTCGCCCGTGAACCTCGGGAGTTCGTGGTCGGCGAACGGCGGGGCGAGCTTCGGGAGGCCGCTGCGCTGGATGGGCGGGCAGGTGGACCTGAACTACGACCTCCGCTACTCCAGCTCGAACGAACTCGTCAACGACCTCGAGAACCGGAGCCGGTCGCTGGACCACACGTTCGGGATCGAGCTCGAGAACCGCGCCAAGGAGGACTACGACGTGCGCGCCGGCGCCAAGCTGACGCTGAGCGACGTCAGCTATTCCCTGAACGAGGAGCTGAACGAGGACTACCTCACCTCCACGCTGTACGGGATCGCCGACCTCCACATGGGGCCGTGGACGCTGGGCACGGAGTTCCAGTGGCGGCTCTACGACCAGGACCTGTTCGGCCCGGGGCGGAATGTCGCGCTGTGGGAGGCTTCGCTCCGGCGCCTCATCCTGAACGACCAGGCCGAGATCCGGCTGGTGGCGTTCGACATTCTGGGGCAGAATCAGGGCGTGTCGTATACGAATTCGCCCGGCTTCATCCAGGAGAGCCGCGTCGAGTCGCTCACGCAGTACGTGATGCTGAACTTCACCTGGTACCTCGGGAACCGCTCGATGTCCGGCGGGGGTGGCAGGGGTCGCGGCGGAGACGGGTTCCGGAGGTAGCTCAGCCGGCGGCTGCCGGCGCAGGACGGGGCGCGCCATGACCGAACCGAACGGGGGCCGGGTCGTATCGCTGGACGCGTTCCGGGGCCTGACGATCGCCTCGATGATCCTCGTCAACAATCCGGGCAGCTGGAGCTACGTCTACGCGCCCCTGGCCCACGCCGAGTGGCACGGCTGGACGCCGACCGACCTCATCTTCCCCTACTTCCTCTTCATCGTCGGCGTCGCGATCCCCTTCTCCTTCTCGCGCCGCCTCGCCGCAGGCGCGAACCGGAGCCGGCTGTTCCGGCACGTGATCCGGCGCTCGCTCATCCTCATCGGACTCGGACTCGCGATGCGGGCGATTCCGGACTTCGACGTCTTCGACATGCGCCTCTACGGCGTGCTGCAGCGGATCGGCCTCGTCTACTGCGCCGCGGCGGCCCTCTACCTGTGGGGGTCCGCGCGAGTGCGGTGGGTCGTCGTGGGGGTGCTCCTCCTCGGGTACTGGGCCCTCCTCGCGGGGGACCTGACACCGGACGGGAACCTCGGAGCCCGGATCGACCGGGTCCTCATGGGCGACCGGCTGTGGCAGGGGACGTGGGACCCCGAGGGACTCCTCTCGACGCTGCCGGCCGTCGCGACCTCGCTACTGGGGATCTTCTGCGGCGAATGGCTGCGGTCGGACCGCTCCGGAATCGAGCTGTCGCGGGGCATGTGGGTCGCCGGCGGGCTGTTCGTCGTGGCCGGACTCGCGTGGGACACGGTGTTCCCGATCAACAAGAACCTGTGGTCGAGTTCCTACGTCCTCTTCACCGCCGGGACGGCGCTGTTCCTGTTCGGCGCCATGTACTGGCTCATCGACGTGAAGCGGCTGCGCGGGGCGTGGGTGACGCCGCTCGTCATCTACGGGATGAACTCGATCGCGGTGTTCGTCGCCTCCGGCATGTTCGCCAAGACGCTCGCCCGCATCCGGGTCGGCGGCGACGAGGGCATGCCGCTGAGCGCGTGGCTGTACGAGAACGCCTTCCGGTCATGGGCGGGCGACTACGGCGGCTCGCTGGCCATGGCGCTGGCCCAGGTCGCCTTCTGGCTGGGCGTCATGTGGCTCCTCCACCGCCGCCGCCTCTACATCAGGATCTGACCCGCCCGATCCGACCTGCCCGGGAGGGGCTATATCCCCGCTGCCGCGAGTTCCTCGAGGACGCGCTCGGGGCGCAGGGGGATGCGGCGCATGCGCACGCCGGTCGCGTCGTGGATCGCGTTGGCGACGGCCGCGGGAACCGTGCGGTGCGAGGGCTCGCCCGCCCCGTAGTGGGGCAGATCCGGCCGGTCGGGGTTCGGGTCGCCGTTCACGATCACGACGTCGATCCGCTCGGGCGCGTCGCGGTGGGTCAGGGTCGGGTGCGTGCGCCAGTCGACGCTCGTCACCTTCTCGCCGTCGAACTGCACCTCCTCGAACAGGGTCCGGCTGATTCCGTGAAGGAGGTTCCCCTGGATCGTGTTTTCGAGGCCGTCGGGGTTGATGACGAGGCCGCAGTCGTGGGCGCAGACCATGCGCTTCACCCACACGCGCCCGCTCTCCCGGTCGACCTCGACCTCGGCGATCGTGGCGACCGTCGTCTGTATGCGGTACGCGTAGGAGATCCCGCGTCCCGTGAGGATGCGTTCGTCCCCCGGTGCCCGGGGCGAGGGCCGGGCATCCCAGCCGTAGGCCTCGGCCGCCGCCTCGACGACGGCGATGGAACGGGCCCGCCGGAAGGTCGCGTCGTCCTCGGCCGTCGCGCGCAGGAGACGGAGACGGAACTCGACCGGATCGGCGTTCGCGGCCGCGGCCATCTCATCGATGAACGACTCGCCGGCGAACGTCGTCTGCGGCCCGTTGGGGTCGCGGAGGTTCCCCGTGCGGAGCGGCGTCTCGAAAGCGAGCGGGAAGCGGACGGCCCGCGTCTCGTCGCGCCGGTTCGGGATGTGGTACATCTCGTCGGTACCGCGGCCGCCCCCGGGAGACGGCCGCTCGGGCCGGATCCCCATGAGCTGGGCGATGAGCACGGTGTCGGCCTGGTTGTAGCCGACGTGCGCGTAGTTCGCGATGCGGGCGCGGTAGTCGAGCGCGACCGCGTTCCCCGCCTCGTCGAGCCCACCGCGCAGGTCGATGGCGAAGGCGGGGCCCTTCGTGTCCCAGGCCGTCTCCTCGTGCCGCATCCACTGCATCCGCACGGGGCGCCCCAGTTCCCGCGCCAGGTACGCCGCCTCGAAGCCCGCGTCGTCCGCCGCCGTGCGCCCGTAGAGTTGCGGTCCCTCCATCCAGATCACCCGCACCCGCTCGGGCGGCATGCCGAGGAACTCCGCGATCCCCGTACGGTGGCTGTAGGGCTTCATGTCGTTCGTGTAGACCGTCATCTGCCCATCCGACGGATCCGCCACCGCGTGGGCGGGACCGATCGCCGTGTGTCCCTGGAAGGGGATGTCGTAGGCGGCTTCCACGACCGTCGCGGCGTTCGCGAGTGCGGCGCCGGGATCGCCCTCCTCGCGCGGGCGGGGAGGACTCCCGCTGCCTGCGCCGACCGGGGTCGCGCCGCGCATGTAGTCGAACAGGTCCTCGGAAGGCGGGAAGGGCGCCGTCTCCGGCTTCTCCCACTCGACGGCGAGGCTCTCCGCCGCCCGGATCGCCTGTTCCTCGCGCTCGCAGACGACGGCGACGTAGTTCCCCTCCCGGAAGACGCGGATGAAGCCCGGGATCTCACGCACCGGGGACTCATCGACGGAGACGAGCCGCGCGCCCGCGAAGGGAGGCCGCACGTTCCGCGCGTGGACCATGCCGGGGAGCTTCACGTCGACCGCCCACTCGAGCGATCCGTCGACCTTGGCGGGAATGTCGTACCGAGGGACGGACCGGCCAACGATCTTCAGCTCCTGCACCGGCTTCACGGCTGCGAGGCCCGTGGTCTCGTTCACGTTTCTTCCGGTGAGGGCGACGTCGAAGCGCCGGCCGCCGATCAGTTCCCCGAACGTGGCCGTCCGCCCGGGATCGGAGGCCACCGAGATGACGCCCTCGCTGGCCGTGAGGTCATCAACGGGCACCTGGAAGCGCTCCGAGGCCAGCTCCAGCAGGACGCGTCTCGCTTCCGCCGCGACCCGCCGTGCCGGCAGCGCGTCGCGCTCGATCGCGTCCGAGCCGCCCGACCCGCCCTGGTCCACGGTCATGTCCGTGCGGCCCATCACGAGCGTGGCCCGCTCGTAGGCGAGGTCGAGTTCGTCGCACATCATCTGCCGCATCGCGGTCCCGGTCCCCTGCCCGCCATCGGTCTTGCCGACGTAGAAGGTCGCCGTGCCGTCCTCGTGTACGACGAGCCACGAGTCGAGCTGGAGAAAGTCCGGGTCCGGATACGGGTTCGCCTCGCCGGGATCGCCGGAGCCGTGCCGACCGAGCCCCGCCACGCCGATTCCGCCCACGCCGCTGAAGCCGAGGACGAAGATCCCCGACGTCTTGAGGAAGTCGCGGCGGGAACTGCCCCCCTCCCACCGGGCGAGCGCGTCTTCGAACCTCGGGGACAACTCCGCCGGGCGCTTCACCGGTCCACCTCCCCGCCGGCCTCATCCGCGCCGTTGGCCCCACCGGCCCCGTTCGCCATCGCATCCGAGGCCCGCCGCACGGCGGACTGGACCCGGTAATACGTCATGCAGCGGCAGAGGGCGCCGTTCATCCCCTGGCGGATCTCTTCGTCGCTGGGCGTCGGATTGCGGTCGAGGAGCGCCTTGGCCGTGAGAATCTGGCCGTTCTGGCAGTACCCGCACTGCGGCACCTGCTCGTCGATCCACGCCTGCTGCACCGGATCCAGCTCGCCATCCGCCGACAGCCCCTCCAGCGTCGTGATCTCTCCCTCCGCGCGGGACACCGGCCGCATGCACGAGCGGATCGCGCGGCCGTCCATGAGGACCGTGCACGTCCCGCACTGGCCCAGGCCGCAACCGAACCGGGGCCCGCGAAGTCCGAGATCGTTCCGGAGGACGTAGAGCAGCGGCGTCGAGGGGTCGACGTCGAGCGCATGCGTCTCACCATTCACCCTGAGGGTGATCATGGCGCGACGCACTCGAAGCTGTCCTCGCGCTTCGGGTCTCCCGTACCGTTGTAGGCGGCGTAGCCCGGCCACGGGCAGACGGGCCGCTGCATCTCGACGCCCGCGTCTCCGAACTTCGACGCCACGAGCCGCTCGGGGGCCTCGTCCTCCTCGACCCATGACTGGATGGCGGCGATCCAGTCGACGAAGTCCGGGCCCGGACCGCCGGCGCAGTGCAGCACGCCGGGAAGCATGTACAGCCGCGTGTAGTCGTCCGCCTCCTCGTCGCCGGCGGCCACGCCCTCGTAGTAGGCGATCGTGCCGCTGGCCGGGATCGCGGAGTCCGACCATCCGGTCCAGAGGATCAGCTTGCCGCCCGCGGTCTTGAATCCACTCAGGTCCGTGTCCGTCGCGTTGAGGATCCCGCGGGCGCGGCGCGTGTCTTCTTCCCACGCGAAGTAGTCGCCGAAGTCGTACGTGGAGTAGTCGAAGTCCGGGTCGTCGAAGATGATGTACTTGTACATCTGGGTGCCGAAGGCGTAGTGGAGGTTCGGCCCGCCCGGACCCAGCTGCATCTCGCGCCCCGTGACCCACAGCCGCCATCCGCCCTGGTCCGTCTCGCCTCCGAAGGGGAAGCCCGGATAGATGTGCCGGTCCCCCGCGCGGGCCCCGCCGTAGATCACCTCCGCGGCCGCCCGCTGTGCGTCGGTCAGTCCCGGAATCGAGGCAATGTCGATGTCGCAGGCCATGGGGTTCGTCAAGAACCCGTCCTCCACGCCGTCGTTTCCGTCGCACGCCTCGAGAATCGCGGCTTCGAGGATGGCCGCGGCCTCATCCGTGATGACCGGCGTCGCGAGGTCGTTCGGATCGGGATACAGCGCCTGCTGGGTCTGGAGGAAGAAGGCGCCGAGGCCGGGCCAGTCGTAGGCGGGCGCTCCCGACACGATGCCGTCGAAGTCGTCCGGATAGCGCTGCGAGGACATCATCGCCTGGCCGCCGCCGCGGGAGCAGCCGATGAAGTACGAGTACTCGATGTCGCGGCCGTAGAAGAGCCGGATGATCGTCTTCGCCGCCTCCGCCGTCACATGCACGGCGCGATGGCCAAAGTTGACCTCGCGGTCGGGCCGGTCCAGTGCCCAGCTCGCGTCGATGCCGGGGCCCTGGTGCCCGGTGTCCGTGCCCGCCGTGGCGAAGCCGCGGGTCAGCACCGAGACCGGCCCGGCGAACTGGAGCGCCTGGTTCTGGACGCTCCCCACGAACCCGCCGCCACCGCCCATGAGAAAACGCCCGTTCCAGTCTTCGGCGAGCGGGAGGAGAAGTTCGAAGTGGATCTCCTCGTCGATCGTCCCGCGAACGCGGCAGTGCGCCGGGTCGTTCGCGCCGGCCTCGACCTCCGAGACCTCGTCCAGCGCGAACCCGCTCCACGACATGGCCGTCAGCTCGTCGCACGTGAGGGCGGGGATGAGGTCGACCGCGGGCGCGGGGGCGAAGGCGGTCAGAGTCAGGACGGCGGCGGACGAAACCGCGAGGCGGCGCGACGGAGTCATGTGTCTTCCCCGGGTCGGAGTGTCCCGCGACGCGCACCTCCGAGCGCGACCCGCAGGTCAGAGCTCGGAGGCGCAACCGAACAGAGTTACGGTGCCGTCGGGGACGCCGGGCCGCAACGGTCTCCGGGCCCGGGGTCGCGGATCAGTGCGGCTTGTCGCGCATGCGCACACGAGCCTCATGGGCGGCCAGGTGGGTCTGGAGTATTTCTTCCGCCTCTTCGTGCGTGATCCCGCCAGCCTCGACCTGCGTCTGCAGCCGGCGGGCCTCCTTGGCCATCTCGGCGGTCAACTCCTCCAGCCTAGGAGGCGACTCCGCCATGGACTCCATCGAGCTTTTCAGGTTCAACCGCAGATCCCTAGCGACCGTGTTACCTTATCTCTGCTCGACGGGTCCGGCGTCGACGAGGCGTGCTTTTGCGACACGGTTTGCGCAGGTGCACCCTAGCGACGTCGCTGGTGCAGGCCAGAAAGGGGGAACGTGGCGAACGGGAAGGTTCTAGAACTATACGGTCTGTCGGCAGCCGGTGCTGCCGACGATTGGAGCCCCGTCCTGCAGCAGGAACGCTGCCCGTATCTTGACCGGACGTGCCTCAAGACCCGCAAGAGCACGCCCGAGATTACCATCGGCACTTGCCTCGTCCGCTACAGCCAAGCAGCACGGGACGTCGTCATCTGCCCCCATCGGTTTCTCGAGAGGCGGCAGATCTTTATGGACTGCCTGCACCTGCTGGATCATGAGCCGGGAGATGAACTGCACGTGGTGTCGGAGTTTTCGATTCCCGGTGGGAGCGTGGACTACTTGCTTGTCCTCGCCGATGCCAGCAGACGCCACATCAAGGACTTCGTGGGCATCGAGTTACAGGCCCTCGATACTACGGGTACCGTCTGGCCCGCCCGCCACACGTTCCTCGAGGCCCGCGGAGTGGCCGTCGAAGCGGCGCCCGACGAGAAGCCGTTTGGCATGAATTGGAAGATGACCGCCAAGACGATCTTGGTGCAGTTGAACCACAAGATCGGCACGTTCGAGGCGCTCGGGAAGAAGCTCGTGCTCGTGTTGCAGGACCACCTCATGCAGTACATGATCCGCAATTTCGAGTTCAACCACGTTACGAGTGCAAACCCGTTGCACTCCATGCTGTTTCATGTCTACGAGATGCGCGAGCCCGATACGGGCGAGCACAGATTGCATATCGTCGATCGTCGAAGCACTACTGCCGTTGGCGTGAACGCCTGTCTTGCCCTCGCCTCGGATGCTGTAGTGCAGCCAAGCAGCATTCACAGCCGCATAACGGATCGCCTTACCGATGACACTCTCTTCCACATCTAGCGATTTGGCGGCGCGGCCAAAGGCTGTCGAGTTGTTTGCCGGCGTGGGCGGCATGGGGCTTGGACTCGAGCAGGCCGGATTCCATGTCGTGGCCGCAGTTGAGCTGGAGGAGATCACGGGCCGCTACGCAGCGTACAATCTGCCAGCCACGGAGGTCTATTACGGCGAGGAGCAGGGCGATGTGCGGAGGATGACGCACGACGCGTACAGGCACATGTGCATTCCGAGCGGTGACGACCTTGCGCTCGTTGCTGGCGGACCACCTTGTCAGGGCTTCAGCTTGGCGGGAAAGAAGAACGCCCGGGATCCGCTCAACGACTTGGTGCTCGAATTCGCTCGTGTGGTGTGTGATTTGCGCCCGCTGGCGTTCCTCATGGAGAACGTGCCGGGGATTGCCCACCGCCGTTCCAGCTGGCATCTCGATGAGTGTTTGAAGCGGCTAGGAAGGCATTACCGCATCGCGGGGCCTAGTACGCTATGCGCTGCTGACTTCGGCGTTCCGCAGCTAAGAAACCGCGTTTTTGCGCTGGGATTCAGGCGTGACTTGTGCGTGGCACCGTCCCTGCCCAGCGCCACTCACGTCCGCTCTAACGACCGCTCGCAGCAAGAACTCGGGCTGGCCGTGTTCACTCCTACAGTATGGGATGCCATTCACGACTTGCCGCGCGTCGACGAACATCCCGAGTTGATCGACGGCGACCGTGTGCCGTACACGGAGCAACCGGACTCTCCATATGCTCGCGTCATGCGCGGCCACGCCGTTGATCCCGCTGATCGAGCCTATCGCGTGCAGTGGGACGCGACCCTTTGCACCAATCTGCGTCGAACACAGCACGGCCCCAGCATGAAGAGTCGCTTTTCTAAGCTAGCCTTCGGGCAGGCCGATAAGAAGAGCGGCATCCGGCGTTTGCATCCGCACCAAATGTCCACGACGATCAGAGCCGGTACGACCCGAGAGCGAGGTTCTTGGTCGGCCCCCCGCCCCCTGCACCCCTTCCAGAACCGCGTGTTGACCACCCGCGAATGTGCGCGATTGCAGTCATTTCCAGACTGGTTCCTGTTCCACCCGGTGAAATGGCACGGCAACAGACAAGTCGGAAACGCGGTGCCGCCACTCCTGGCGCGCGCAATCGGGCGACAGATCCTCGATTCGCTCGGTATCATGATTTCGCCAGGTCATCCGGCTGTTCAGGAACGGCGTGAATCGCTCGTCGCAAACGATATCGCAAGAGCACGGACAAGTGGCCTGTCTCGCCGGCGAGTATCACAACAAGTGATCCACCCAGCCCGGAATGCGCGTTGAAGCACAGTAGTCGGAACGCGATAGCCTCTAACCAACATAGCAAGCGAATGGCGCGCGTTCGATCCAAGGATACAATACCCGAGATGCGCGTTCGCCGTCTCGCACATGGCATGGGCTACCGTTACCGACTTCACTCGAAGGATCTGCCCGGCCGCCCAGATCTCGTGTTTCGCCCACGCCGCAAGGTAATCTTCGTCCATGGCTGCTTCTGGCACAGACACGACGGTTGCCCGCGAAACAGAATGCCGACGTCCCCCGACCGGCTGGACTACTGGCGTAGGAAGCTGGACGCCAACGTTGCGCGTGATCGTCGGAATCTCGACGCACTTCAACGCATGGGCTGGACCTCGCTCGTGATCTGGGAATGCAAGACGACTGACGCCGACGGGTTGGCTGAACGGCTCCGCGCATTTTTGGATGGCAGTAGGCCATAACCGACCTTCCGGCCGACATCGGGGCGACCGAGTCCTCGCTTATGCTTCCGTCTCTCACTTCAATCGCCTGAACGCCTCCCATCGCTCCATCACCCGATCGCGCGCCATCGGGAGCAGATGAAGTCGTGCCTCACACTCCTGTCGCATTACCTCCAAAGTCCAGCTCGGATGTCCATCAGCGAGACACTCGAAACACAGCGTCGCAACTGCTCCAATTGATCCCGCCGCCGGCGACAGCGCAATCTCACAGAGAAGTTCCGCAGCGACACTTATTGCCGCACCTGTGGCACTGTGCGTTCCTCTTAGCCGATCGAACAGCTTCAGAATGCCGTCATCAACCTGATACCCTGTCTTCTCCAACGCTCTCTTCAGCATAGCAGCGTTGACTGGAACGAAATAATGGTCCCGACGAACTAGTTCCACCAGCACATCCAGACCTCGTTCCTCGTCGATCCCATCCACTCGCAGCAGTCCCCAAATCAACGCCGCTGTCGAGAACCCCTCACACTTGTCGTTGAACGGCGACAACTCGAGTCGCCGGATGCCCAAGTCATCCGCGTAGACGGGAACGCTCATCTCGAGCGCGATCAGATACGTGTCCGCAGTGCTGTTTCCCAATTGCTCACGTACTGACCGAAACGTTTCATCGATCGATTCAGACGGGACTGGCTCCACTCGACACGTTTCCCGTACCCAATCGATACAACTCTCTATTCTTCTCTGTTCCTCTCTAATCTCCCTCGGCGTTCGCTCCACCATCGCAAAGCTTCCTCCCGGCCCCGCCACTAGGTGTTGAGATCCGGCTTCCGCATGGCTGCCCAACACCTGCAGTTCCATCTGGAGCTCATCGAGTAGGCTCTGCGGCACCAGCATCGATCTTGATCCCTCCTCAAAAAGCGGGTGCAATTCGAGCTCCGCCACCGTTATGAGTGCAGATCTGGTTAGGAGGATTCGTTCTGAGTCACTTGCCAGCTTAGTGGCCGCAGCGAACTCTACGGGGAATGGATACTCTGAACTCAGCTTTAGATCCGGTCGCCTCGAAATCTCCGCATATACGTCTCCGATCCCGACACCCAACCGAGCTGCGACTGAACCAAGTGGGGGTTCATGGCGTCGGTAGATGTCAAGGACGGCTTCTGCCAGCTCCCGCCGCTCCATTACGGATCGCAAGAGAGGATCTTCGGCAGAGCCGATCGTCTCTTCTGGCAATCGAACGCCTTGGATTGCCAAGGAATCGGGGTGACGACGATGGTAGTTGATTAGAAGATCTTGAAAGATATGTACAAAAAGAGTCTTGCTTTCCCGGACAGTGAACTCTGTTTCCCGTTCCGTGCCCTGCTGCCTAATGATCGTGTCACCCGCCCGTAGATCGACGATATCTCGTACCGCTGTGGAATCTGGAGTGAATTCGTCCGCCTGCGGGTCTTCGAGAAGTGGATCGACAATTGTGTACTGAAGCTCATCACCCGCTGACGATTCGAGTGTCACCCAAGTGCCCGCAGCGATTCGATCCATGTCCAGGTCTAGGCCAGAGCGCTCACATTGCGAAAAGATCGCGATGTACACTTGGGCTACGAGCTTTTCCTGGGGTGCCTGACGGGCCGCGCGATAGGCACATCGTAAGGCTTCGGCGTACCGTTCGACATGAGCAAAGAGCTGGGCGATTTGCACCAACTGACTTGGAGTGGCTTGATCCTCGAGATTGGTGAGCTGTTGAAGTTGCTGTTCGCACTCCGTAGAAGCATTCTGGCGCAAGTATGCCATGGCTAGCCCGGATTTCTCAAAGGATGGAGTAGGCACCGGCCTCCGGTAATCGCTAATTTGTTATTCCCCAATAACATGGCGGCTACAAAAAAGGAGGACCGGTGCCGACACAGCGTAAGCCCGTCTCGTTCGCTTTTCAAG
>JAJEEM010000011.1 GCA_022820995.1 Gemmatimonadota bacterium
AGGCCGCGCCGGGCGCGCGTCCGGTCGAGTGCGAGGGCGACGAGCGCGGCCGCGGCCGCCCACGCGCGGGGGCCGAGTCCCGGGCCGGCCCAGCTCAGGGGCAGCCCCGCGAAGAAGGCCGCGATCGCCGCGAGGCCGGCGAGCGCGACGTCCGCGGAGCCGGCGAACAGGATCCAGAGACCCCACGGCAGGATCAGCGTGAGCGCGAGCGCGGGAAGCGCGAGACTCACGACCCCGCCCGCAACCACGCTGGCCGGGATCGAGGCGATGACGATGCGGTCGAAGTGGAAGGCCGCGATGGGCGCGGTGACGAGGAACGCGCCGCAGCTCACGGCAAGCGCTCGCCCGATCCCGCGCAGGTGCCGGAGGGAAAGCCGGCGCGGCAACGGCACGCGGCCCCCGAGCACGACGCCCGTGAACCCGGCGAAGGAGAGCTGGAACCCCGGATCGGTCACGATGAGCGGGTCTGCCAGAATGGCGAGCGTCGCCGCGAGCGCCGCGAGATCGCTGAGGCGGGCGGGTCGGGCGCGGCGGAAAGCGAGCGCCCAACCCCAGAACATCAGCGCGGCCCGCACCGCCGAGGGGGGTGCGCCGATGAGGCACACGTACGCGCTCGTGCAGCCGGCGGCGTAGAGCAGCCGGCGCGGACCGCGCACGCGAAGGCCGATGATCCAGGAAAGCGACGCCCCGATCAGGCCGACGTGGAGCCCGGAGATCGCGAGCAGGTGGATGATCCCGGCCCCGACGAACGCCTCTCTCGTCGCGGGGTCGAGGGTGCTGCGGTCGGCGAGCAGCAGGGCCTTGCCGATCGCCCGGTGCTCGGGGGCCAGCCGGGCATCGAGCCGGGCGAGCAGCGCGGCGCGCCATTCGATGATCCAACGGCCGGGGCCCCGCGGGCCCACGGCGTTCGCCGGGACATCCAGCGGCTCCAGCGTTACGCCGCCGAGCCAGCCCAGCGTCCCGGGCGGGCGGGGCAGTCGTGGCCGCCGCCCTTCGGGGTTCGCCCCGCCCGCCGTGCGCCACGTGCCCCGGGCGAGCACCGCCGCGCCCGCGTCGTGCCCCGCTCCGGGCCGCACGAAGGCGCGCACCGCGCCCAGTCGGCAGATCCGCCCCGCCGAGACGATGTGAACGTCGCGGATCGACACCCGGACCGGGCCGGCCTCCCGGCCCTCCGGCCGCTCCGGCACCGCGTCCGCGAGCGTCCCGATCGCCACGGCCGGCGCGCCCGCCTCCAGCGTGGCGACGCAGGCCCCCAGCGCCGCCGTGCCGCTCGGCAGACCCGACAGCAACCCCGCCAGGGCGGCTAGCATGGCGGAGAGGCCCACCGATGCGCGGAGCGGGATGCCGCCGGCTCGGCCGGGGCGCGCCCGTCCGGCCTCACGTAGCACGGCCCGGCCGACGATGACGCAGAGGAGTCCCGCCGCGACGGCCGCGGGAGCATGGAGAGGGACGGCGTCGGGCCGGGCGAGCGCGAGCCCGGCCACGTCCCCGGCGGCGAGCGCCAGGGCCGTCAGAAGCAGGGGCGAAAGGGAGCGGGACGTCGATCAGCCTCCGGGCGCAGGGTACACCCCTACGCTCGGAGACGTCGTCAACCGTCCGTCAAAGGAGGGGGCTTGGCTCCGATCGTTCCGGTGGACTAGCGGACCCGGGCGGCGTGGACGGCTCCGGCACGGCCGACGGTTCCCGCACGGACGGCGACTCCGTCAGGGCCGGCGGCCTGTGCGCGAGGCGCGCCGTCGCCGCCCGGTGCGCCAGGCGCCGGGCCCGGCGTTCGGCCCGCCACGCGAGCAGGCCCGAGAGGCCCATCCCACCGAGGATGCAGGCGAAGACGACGAGCGGGAGCGACGCGCGAATGCGGAGGAAAGGCAACACGACATTCACGAGTTCGCCCGCGTTCCTCGCCGTGAACCAGAACGCCGCGAGGATGACGACGACGAAGGCGAGAAGCCGCATCACGAAGCGCATCAGCAGGGCTGTCCCATGAAGGTCGCGCCCGTCGTCCCCGTGAGCCGCACCTGCGCGTACGTACCGATCCGGCAGGGGTCTCCGGGAAAGGCGACGACCTTGTTCTGCTCCGTCCGGCCGAGCACATCTCCCGCGGAGCGCGCGGAGCGCTCGATCAGAACCTCGCGCCGCGAACCCACCTCGGACTCGTTGATCTCGCGCTGGATCGAGCGGTGCTCGCCGATCAGGCGTTCCAACCGCTCCGAACCCACGTCGTCCGGCACGAAATCGGGGGCCGGAAAGCGCGTCGCCGGCGTCCCCTCGCGCAGCGAATACTTGTACAGGTAGGCATCGTCGAATCGCACGCCCCGCATCAGCTCCAGCGTGGCGTCGAAGTCCGTCTCCGTCTCCCCCGGGAAACCGACGATCACGTCCGTGGAGAGCGCGATGCCGGGCACCTTGCGGCGCGCGGCCTCGACCGTCTTGAGAAACCCTTCGCTCGTATAGCGCCGGACCATGCGCTTGAGGATGCGATCGGAGCCCGATTGCACCGGCAGGTGGAGCTGGCGGCAGACCGTCGGCTCCGCGGCCATCACCTCGAGCAGTTCGGGCGTCACGTCGTTGGGATGGGGCGACGTGAAACGCACGCGGCGGATGCCGTCCACGCGGCTCACGGCCCGCAGCAGCGTCGCGAAGTCCCAGTCTCCGGACTCGTACGAATTCACGGTCTGTCCGAGGAGCACGACCTCGCTGAACCCCTCCTCCACGGCGCGCCGGGTCTCGGCGAGGACCGCCTCGGGCGTCCGGTTCTTCTCGGGTCCCCTCACGTAGGGAACGATGCAGAAGGTGCAGCGGTGATCGCAGCCGCGCTGGACCGTGATCCAGGCGCTTACCCCTTCCCGCCTCACGCTGTCCACGCCCTCGTAGTTCTCGTCCGCGTCGAGTCCGAGCAGCGTCTGTCCCCGCTCGATCGCGTTCGTCCGGATCGAACCGATGAGCTCCGGGAGGGCGCGGTACGCATCCGGCCCGGCGACGAGGTCCACGCCCGCCGCTTCCTCGATGAGCCGCGGGCCCAGCCGCTGGGCCATGCACCCCGTCACCCCCAGCACGAGGCCGGAACGCCGCTTCCGGTGGCGCTGCAGCTCGCCGATCCGGCCGCGGACGCGCTGTTCCGCGTGCTCGCGAATCGCGCATGTGTTCACGAGGATGACGTCGGCGCGCTCGGGCGCGTCCACGGCCACGAAGCCCTCGTCGACGAGCAGCCCCTCCATCAACTCTGTATCGTTGATGTTCATCTGGCACCCGTAGGTCTCGATGTAGACCCGCCCTCCGAGCGGGCGGGGTTCGCGGGGGCGAGCCGTGCCGGGCGCCTTCAGCGTGACCAGCTTCGTCCCCTCCATCGGCGGCTCAGCGCTGCCGGAGGGAGAAGGAGAGCGTGACGCGCCGGAAGCTCTCCGCGAAGCCGGCTGCCGCGACGTCGCCGCGCGATCCGCTCTCGAACGCGAGGTCGAATACGGCGAGTCCCTCCTGGAACTCCCAGCCGAAACCGCCCGTGAAGGCGGACTCCTCGAGCGCTTCCGGACCCCGGCTGAAGGGGAGCCCCGTCCTCCGCCATCCGACCCGGAGCGGCAGCCTCCCGCCGAGCAGGGAGAGCGCGCCGTATTCGAGTCCTCCGCCCAGCCAGGCGATGTCGTGGGACTGGAACGCGGAGCCGGCCGCCCCATCGCGCGACCCCACGGCCGACCACCCGGCGCGGCCGCCCCCGGCGGTGAGGAGGATCTGGTCCGTCAGGCGCACGCTGCCGCCGATTTCGATCGAGGTCGGCAGATCGAACTCCGCCTCGGGCTCCTCCGCCGCTTCGGGGGTCGCGTACAGCGTCCCTCCCGTCCCGAGCGCCACGCCCGCCACCACGCGGTCCCCCAGCCGGATCGACCCGCCCCCCTTGAAGCGCCAGGCCCGCCACGACAGCTCCCTCGCCCCCACGATGCCGCCGAGCGTCGGAGCTCCTCCGATCGGATCGTTGAACTGGCGGAAGAACGACTGCCGCAGCGAGCCGGTCAGCCGCTGCGCCGAGACCCCGAGGCCCAGCGGCCCGATCCGGCGCGCGAGCGACGCGTCGACCGTGCTGATCCCGCCGTTGTGCTCCCGCGTCTCCTCGTAGGGCACCATGCCGTCGTTCAGCCGCAGCGTGTCCTGCAGGATGTTGGACCAGTCCTGGTCGAACTCGCCGCCGAAGGCCAGGCTGAAGGCCCAGTCGTTGGCGGGGACGAGCGCGCGGATCGTCGTGAATCGCCCCCGCCCCGTGTCGAGCGAGGCGCTCTCGCCCTCCAGGGTCACGCCCTCGCTGGCCAGCGAGACGGAAAAGCCCGGTTCCGCGTGAAGGAGGAGGTCGGCCGGGTTCGAGAGGCTGTACGATCCGCCGAGGAGGCCGGAGCCGGATCCGCCGAGTGCCGCCGAGCGGCCATCCACGGGCGCGACGGGATAGCCGAGCCCGACGGCCGTGATCGGCGTCTGCGCGAAGACGGCGACGGGCGAAGCCGCCAGCGCGGCGAAAGCGAAGCCGGCCCGGACCCATCCCCGGAACCCCCGTTCGGCCCGCATCACGGCACCGTGAAGTCGGGCGCCGAACTGAACACGATCCGGAGCTGCGGCTGGAACTCCGGTGGCGATTCGGCGGAACCGAACTCCCAGTAGCCCAGCGCCTGCGCGTCCGGATCCGCCCGGAAGCCGATCCGGATGCGCGTCAGCGAATCCTGGACGGCCCGCGCCATCAGAAGCGTGATGTCGAGGCGAACCGGCTCGCCCTCGCGGAGTCTGTCGGGATCGAGCGTCGTCGTGACCAGATCCCCGCTCCCGATCGGGGTCTTCTCGCCGACCTCGAACGGGTCGCCGAGCAGACTCACCTTGCGGGCTTCGATCGAGCGCTCCGCCGCATACAGATCGGGCGCGGCCAGAGGATGCAGGATGACTTCGGCCTGGCTCACCGTAGACCCTTCGAGCCCCGCTTCCCCGAGGATGCGGGGCGGCACGAACTCGAAGTAGATGCGGGAAGCGGGGAGGCCGCCGACGCGAAGCGCCGTGCCGGCCGGAGGCTGCGGCGGATCCAGGATGAACGCGCGTTCCTCCCAGAACTGGGACTGCGGCACGGGGACAGTCCGGCCGACGAGAGTCGGGTCGTACCGGAGCACCATCTGGGTCACGCGAAGTTTCGTTTCGGGACCGTCCAGCACGATGGCGAAGCCGTTTCCCCCGCCCGTCTGCCGCCACGCCTTCATCAGCGAATCCTCCGCCACGGCCGGCGTCATGACGAGCGTATCCGACACCGCCTCCAGCACCGCCGACGCGATCTCGACCCCGAGGCTGCCGCCGGGCGCCCCCCACGGGATCCCGGGGGCCGCCTCCTTCCACGTCGCGCCATGAGGCTCGAAACGCTCCCCCAGTTCGACGAGTTTCACAGTGACGGGAAACTCCGTGAACTCGGAGCGGATCGTGTCGAAGCGGAGCGCAAACTCCACCTCCTCGAACCTCGCGGCCGGCAGCGTGTCGACGAACGTCCGGATCGTGTCGGGGACGTTGAAGCGCACGAGCCCGCGACTCGACACGTCCGTCGCGGACGAGAGGTACACGAACGGCGCGGTGGAGGGTCGGGCGAAGCCGGTGAGCGTCGTGTCGCGCCAGGACGGAAGTGCGGCAACGGAGACGGTGACGTCCCGCGTGTCCACGCCGGCGCCGGGCACCTGCTCGGAGCCCAGCGAGAGCGGGTCCTCCGTGCATGCGCCCAGCATGCCGAGGAGGACCACCGTGACGAGCGCCGCAACTCCCCGTCCGTTCACGGGCCCGTCTCCGCCGGGGCGGCCATCCGCTCCAGCGAGAAGTTCGCCGGCAGCAGATCCCGCAGACGCCACACGACGGACTCCCCGTTCGTCCCGATGCTCATGACCTCGAGTTCCCGGCCGAACTCGGCGAGCGCCTGGCGGCACATGCCGCACGGCGGCGCCGGGACGGCGCCGCTCGTCACGATGGCGATGCGGGCGAAGGCGCGCGCTCCCGACACGACCGCGTGCCCCAGCGCGACCCGCTCCGCGCACGTCCCCACGGGATACGAGGCGTTCTCCACGTTGCACCCGGCGAAGACCCGGCCGTCATCGGCCTCGAGCGCCGCGCCGACGAGGAAGCGGGAATACGGAGCGTACGCGCGCTCGCGGGCGACGCTCGCCCGGGCGGCGAGGTCTTCCCACGAGAACGGCTCTCCGGCTGTCACTCGAGTCTCGGTCATCGGCTACCATCCGCGGCGTCGGCCGGTCTGCCCACGTAGTGTCGGGGCAGGCGGCGTCCGATCGCCGTCAGCACCTCGTATTCGATCGTCCCGGCGGTGTCCGCAAATTCCGCCAGACCGATCTCTTTCCCTCCGTCACGGCCCAGGAGCGTGGCCGCGTCCCCAGCTTCGACACCCGGCACGCCGGAAACGTCTACCGACGTCACGTCCATGCACACACCGCCCCGGATCGGCACCTGGACGCCGTGGATGAGCGCTCGTCCCCGGTTCGACAGACGCCACGGCAACCCATCCGCGTACCCGATCCCCAGCGTGGCGAGGCGCTCGGTTCGCTTCGTCGTGTAGGTGGCCCCGTAGCTGACGGTCGAGCCCGGCGCCAGGTCACGAACTTCCAGCACCCTCGCGCGTACCCGCGCCACACTCTCCGGGTCCGCGGGCGCGCCCGCGGCGCCCGACCCCCGCCGCCCCCCGTACAGGTAGATCCCCGGTCTGACGAGCCCCAGATGATACTGCGGATCCGCCATCATCGCATCGCTGTTCGCCGCGTGCAGGAAGGGGATCTCGACGCCGGCCGCCTCCAGGGCCGATGCGGCGCTCCGTAGACGGGTCAACTGACGGGCTGTCGCGGCCGGATCCGTCCCGGCGGAATGGAAATGGGTGTAGACGCTCGCCAGCGTCACCCCGCCGCGCGAGAGGATCGACGCGACCCCGGGCGCCCACTCCGCGGCCTCGGCCGCCGGAAGGCCCGCGCGACCCATGCCGGTGTCGATCTCGAGGTGGGCGGGGATCCGCGTGGACGCCGCCCGCGCGCCCGCCTCCAGCGTCTCGAACGACGCCAGACTCAGCGCCGCGCTCTCGAGTCGCGCCTCGAGGAGTTGGGAGATCTCCGCAGTGGCCGAGGGGGCGAAGACGATGATGCGGCGCGTGATTCCGCCCCGCCGGAGTTCGGCGCCTTCCGGCGGCGTCGCGACCCCGAAGGCATGGGGCTCCAGCCGATCCAGGGCGCGGGCGACCTCGATCGCGCCGAGGCCGTACGCATCCGCCTTGACCATGGGGACGAAGCGGGCGGGAGCGACGTGCTTCAGCACGCGCCGGGCGTTCCGCGACAGCGCCGCCAGATCGACCTCAAGCCAGGCTCGGTACGGGGGGGCTTCACGGCTGCGGGTCACGCGTCGCCGGGGGTTCGGGGAAGGTTCCTGCGGCGTCCCTGCCACGGGATGATACCTTCGCCGTCATGCAGGAGCCAACCGCCGCCGACCTTGAACGTCTCCACACGGAAGACGGTCGCGAAGGGGATCATGCCCTCGCCCGCGTCCTCGCGCTCGTCCGCTTCCTGCGCGTCCGCTGTCCGTGGGACGCGAAGCAGACGCCGCAGACGCTCCGCCCGTATCTCCTCGAGGAGGCGCACGAAGTCGCGGACGCGATCCGGGCCGGAGACGACGGCGACCTGTCGGGAGAACTCGGCGATCTGCTCCTGAACGTCGCCTTCCAGATCGTGCTCGCCGAAGAGCGCGGCGCCTTCGGGGCCGCCGACGTCGTCGAAGCGCTCGAGGCGAAGATGGAGGCGCGCCACCCGCACGTGTACGGCGATGCCGACGCGCCGCCCGACTGGGAGTCGCTCAAGGCCGCGGAACGCGAGTCTGCGGACGATCCCTTTCACGGCGTGCCGGCCGGGCTCGACCCGCTCAGCCGCGCGGCGCGCGTGCAGGAGCGGATGGCCGGGTTCGGGTTCGACTGGCCCGATCTCGCGGGCCCCGTGGAGAAGGTGCGCGAAGAGACGGCGGAACTCGAGCACGCGGCGGCCGAAGACGCGTCCGCGCCGCCCGGACCGGCCGCGCCGCCCCGCATCGGCGAGGCGGGCCCGGAGGTCGTCGACGAGGTGGGGGATCTGCTCTTCGCGGTGGTGAACGCCTCGCGGTGGGCCGGCGCTCACCCGGCCAACGCGCTTCTCGGCGCCGTCGAGAAATTCGAGCGCCGCTGCCGGCGCATGATCGAACTCGCGGAGAGCCGCGGTCTCGAGTGGAAGGGCGCGGATCTCGCGACCCTCGACGCCGTGTGGGAGGAAGTGAAGGCCGACGAATAGGCTGAGGCCCGCGGCCGTTCAGGCGGAGTCGCCGTCGCAGCCCGGCGGGCGGACCGGGCGGGCGAGGTCCGTGAGTTCGTAGATGTTGCAGGCCCGCCACACGGTCCCGCTCCCGGCTCCGGTCCCCGACGCCATCTCGACGGGGGCGAGGATCCGCCGGTAGGCCTCGCCCTCGAAGGCATCGAGCCGGTCCCAGGCATCGGGGAGCGCGGGACTCTCCAGCACCTTCACCGCAACCCGGCCGCCGGAACCTCCGGGGACGAACCCGGGATAGCCCTGCCGCGCCGCCCAGCCGCGGTCGTGCAGCGTGCCCTCCACCGCCCCTTCCACCCAGCGCCCGACGAGCGCCGCCACGTGATGATGGTTGTCCTCGCCGGGGAGCAGGGACCCGTACACGGCGAGACGCCGCTCCGGATGGTCGAGCAGGGCTTCGGTCAGCCGCTCGAGGATCGGTTCGAGATACAGGTGCAGCGCCGCGGCGCCGGTTTCCGCGCCCGGTTCCGCCAGGAGCGCTTCGAGTTCCGCCAGCGCTCCCGCCGCGCCCGGCCGACGGCCCTCGCCCGGCCGGCGGTCCTCGCCCGGCAGGGCGGCGGCAAGCTCTTCGAACCCCGAAAGCAGGGCGCCGAGGCGGTCGAAGCTGCGTTCGGGCGCGAGTCGCGCTTCATTCAGGCGGGAGAGGGCGCCCCGCAGGGCGGCCGGGTCGCGGACCGGGCCCGGCTCCGGGCCGTCCGCGGTCACGGTCCTTCCCGCGGCCGCTGCCGAAGGAACTCCCGCACGCCGTCCCAGAACGGCGCCGGCGTCTCGATGAACGGAAAGTGTCCCGATCCATCGACCCGAATCAAGCGACTGTCCGGCAGGGCCTCGTGCAGCGCCTCCACCATCTCCATCGGGATCGGATCCTGCGCGCCGTGTACGATGAGCACCGGAACCTCGATCTCGCCGAGGCGGTCCCAGAAGTCGAGTCCCTGGAGCGGCGTCATGAGCAGCGTCGCGACGAGCTGGCCCTGGCTCGCGGTCCGCTCGTGCAGGGAGAGGCGAAGCAGGCTGTCCGCCACGCCGACGTCCGCGAACGTCCCGCGGAAGACATGGAAGAAGACCTGGCTGATGGCCTCCCTCTCCCGCGCCGCGAACTCCGGCGTCCCCCGAATCGAGTCGATGGCCGCGAGATCGGCCGAATCCCGCCTCGCCAACTGGTTCTCGTCGGTCTGCTCGCGAAATCGGCTGCCCGGCTCGACGGGCGCGACGAGGATGAGCGCCGTCAGCCGCTCCGGGCGCTCCATGGCGTAGAGGAGAGCCGGAATCGCTCCCCACGAGTGCGCGAGCAGCGTGACCTTCTCCCGTTGAACGACGTGTTCCCGGATCCGGTCGATATCCGTGAGGTTGCGCTCCATCGAGAGGCTCGCGGCGTTCACCACGGCTCTCGACGCCCCCAGACCCCGCTGGTCGTAGAAGATGACCTCGTGCGTCTCGGCCAGCGGTCCGAACCACGGACGAAGGTAGGAATGGTCGAGGCCCGGCCCGCCGTGCACGACGACGACGGGTTCGCCGGCCCCGACCGCCTGGTAGAAGAGTTCCGCCTCGAAGACGGGGAGCGAGCCGGCCCGGGTCGGCGGGCCCGCTTCGGAGGCCGGAGCGCCGCACCCCGCCGTGAGCGCCGCGAGGACGGCGAGACCGGGGAGGGGGCCGGGCGTCAGGATTCCCAGGCCACCGCATCGCCGAGGGCGAGGGGGCCGCCCTCGAGCACCATCCCGTACGCGCCGCCGCGCCAGTCGGGCGCGAGCGCCGCCTTGAGCCCGGGCGCCGCGTCCTCCATGCGTCCGCAGGGCAGCGTCTCGCCCCGGATGCGGATGCGGCAGCCCGCGATCCGCAGCACCCGGTCCGCCGTCTCGCAGAAGTCGACGCCCCGCACGAGCAGGTTGGCCCGGCGGGCATCCGGCGCCAGGTCGACGCCGACCTCCCGCGTCGCCGCCTCCCACGCGTCCGCGTCGAGGAGCGTCACCTGCCGGTAGCCGCCGCGGTCGGCGTTTCCCTCCAGCCCCTTCCCCGCGACGAGCGTGGCCTGCGGGACCGGCTCCATGGGGCCGCTGCGCGCCGACTTGAGCCAGATCGCCTCGAGCCGCGCCGATCCGGCGCCGTCAGGCCCCGCGGTGGACTCAGCCATCGTTCACCTCCAGCGAGGAAAAGTGCAGGTTCAAGCCGTGGTTGACCCGCAGCCCCACGACGCCATCGACGTGCTGCCCCGTTCTCGCCGTCCGGAACACCTCCTGCTCGTTCACGCCGAAGATCACCTCGTCGCCGCCAACCTCCACGAAGAGGACGTTCTTCGCCGTCGCCGCGCCCTCCTCCCGCGCCGCCCATGTGACGACCGCCTCGTGCTTCGTCCAGTCGAGGAGGGTGGAGGTGTCGTCGCCATCCCGGCGCTTCACGATCACGCTCCCGTCCGCCCGGATGAGGAGGTAGGTGTAGGCCTGGCCGTCTCCCTCGAGATCCGTGCCGCCGATGAAGACGCCGAACCCTTCGTTTCGGCCTTCGGGGTCGAACAGGAAGACGGTCGACTCGACGCGAAAGTCGCCGGCCGCCCGGGTCCCGGGATCGTAGAAGATCCCCGCCGGCCCCGTGGTGACGTGCCAGCCGGGCGGCATCTCCTGCAGGGCCTCCACGCCGTCGCCCCCGTGATCCGTGCGGGCGAGCCAGCCCTCGGGCGGCGGCAGCTTGTCTTCCTGGGCGGCGGCGGCGAGGGGAAGCAGGGCCAGGCATGCGATGGCCAGGCGCCACGCGGCGCCGGCAGCGCGCCCCCTCCCGATGGGCAATCTCAAATGATGCGGCATGTTCGGTGTCACTCCGGTTTTCGGATCCCGTTCGAGTCTCGGACGGGGCGCCGACAGCCCATGGCAGAGCCGTGCTGCGACCCGCGTGGGCGGCATGATAGTCACTCCGGCGGCGACTCGCAGGACTCGCAGCGCGTGAGCCGGAGCGCGACGATTTCGGGCGGCACGAGGAAGCGCACGCCGAGCCGGCTCGTCCCCACCCCGGTCGTCACGAACAGGTGTCGTCCGTCCTCCACCACGTGACCCGCCGCGTATCGGGCCCCGAAACGGGAGGGGGTGATGCCGGGACCCACGAACGGGATGATGACCTGCCCGCCGTGCGTGTGTCCGGCCAGCGTCAGGGAGGCCCGCTCCGGCACCTCCGGAAAGATGTCCGGGTTGTGCGTGACGACGATCACGGGCTCCCCGGGACGCACCCCGTCGAGCGCGTCGTCGACCGACGGATGGCCCGTCCAGAAGTCCGCGACGCCCGCGATCCAGATGTCGTTGCCCCGCACGCGCGCCCGCCGGCCCCGGTTATCGAGCACGGTGATTCCCACGCCGGAGAGCGCCTCCTCCACGCGCTCGGCGGACAGCCAGCGGTCGTGGTTGCCGAGCACCGCGAACACGCCGTAGCGGGCGTCGAGGGCGGCGAGATCCTCGGCGATCTCCTCCGGCGGCACGAACCGGCCGCCCATGACGTTGTCGATCGTCAGGTCGCCGGCGATGAGGACGAGGTCCGGGAGCGTCTCGTTCACCCGCCGCACGACGCGGCGCAGGTTGTCCCGACCGTTTCGGGGCGAGCCCACGTGCAGGTCGGCGATGAGCGCGATGCGGGTCTCCTCCCCTTCGGGCCACTCCGGCACCTCGAGGTCGGTCCGGTTGACGACGAGTCGGCCGGGTTCCCACCAGAACGCCCACACGGCGAGCGCCGCCGCGGTCGCGAGGAGGGTGAGGAGCATCCAGCCCGTCCAGCCGGGACGCGGTCGCAGCAGCCCTATGATCCGTCGCCCCCGGGCCCGCTCCCGCCGCTCCCGTCGCCCCCTTCGTCTTCCTCCTCGGGGGCGATCCAGAAGGCGGGAGACTCGGGCGCGGCGGCGGCGAGTTCACGGCCGTAGAGCGCGGCGTTGAAGAGGATGCGGAAGTTCCCGAACGGCTGTCCGCGCCACTGCGGCCGCATGCCCAGCAGCACGACCCGCCCGTCCCCGTGCGCCACGTCGACCGCCGCCGCGTAGCCCGCGAGGTGTTCCGCTCCCAGCAGGTATCCGGACAGGAGCGGCGACCCCTCCTCCGCGTACTTCGCCATCACGCGTCCCTCGAACCCTTCCTCCGTCGTGAACACGGGGCTCCGCTCGACGATGACCGCGGCGCGCTCGGGCATCCCCGCCATCACGGGGTGCGACGGATCGACGGCCATCTCGACGATCGAGCCGCTCTGGAAGTACTCCGCCCGGTCGAGGCCGTCGACGACGTTGCGCACGGGAAGGTGCAGTTCCTCGATCGCGAACAGCGCGCTCCGGTTCAGCGTCACGAGCGTGCCCCCGTCCCGCACGAAGGCATCGAGTTCCCGCACGCCCCCGGTCCCGATCCCGCCCGCGTACCGCGGCGGCACGGAACCCTTCGCGAACCCGTTCAGGATCTGTCCCCGCGACATGTCCGCCACGATGATGACGTCATAGCGGTCGGCCAGGTCGCCGGCGAGGACATCGGCATTGTAGAGGCTCGTGAACTCGAACCCGTAGCGCTCGAGCAGCCAGCGGGTCCAGCCCTCGTCCATGCTCGCGTTCCACGGACGATAGAGTCCGATCCGCGGCCGGCGCAGGTCCGGGGCGCTCGAGCCGCGCGTCGCCTGCAGCCCGAGGTCGCGCACGAGTTGCGCCTCGCCCGGCAGCCCCGAGATCGCGTACCGGCCGCCGGTCCCCGGCTCGCCGTCCGCGCCCGGGGCCCCCGGCAGCCACGAGACGCGCGCCCCCGCCGCCCACGCCCGGTTCACCGCCTTGAAGGCGTTGTTCTGGGCCGGATCCACCACGAGCGCGGACCCGCCGCCCGCGACCCGCCCCGGAGGCGGCAGGATCGCCGCCGCCACCGGGTGGGAGTCGAACCCGACGCCGAACGGCGAATCGAACGGCGAGGCATCCTCCACCTCCGCGTCCCACGCGAGCGCCTCGCCCGAGAGCGGCTCCAGCGCGTCGCGGAGTTCCGGCCCGAGCGGGGACGTGGCCTCGATCACCCGCACCCCCATCTGCAGCGGCAGCGTCCACCCCGAGACGTCGTAGGGCTGATCCGGCGGCCCCTCCGGATACTCGCGCAGGTCCGGGTAGTCCTGGATGACGAACAGCTGGCGCACGAAGTGGGCGAACTCCTGATCCATGCGGATGACCCACGTGCCCGCCGGATGGTCCAGTCCCTCGTGGGTCGCCGCCTGCGCGAGCCGGTCGACCTCGATCCCGTTGAACGCGAGCCGGCGCAGCAGTTCCACGGCCGCGACGGGATCCCGCTGGTCCTGCGGCACGAAGTAGGCGTACGGCGGCCCCGCCTCGTACCCGGCGATGATGTCGCGACCCGCCTGGTAGCGGTTGTAGAGGAGGTCCGTCCGGTACTTCGCGGCCACGTCGAGCACCGAGATCGACGCGGTGAGCATGTAGTCGACGGCGTCCCGGAGCCGCCACCAGCCGCCTTCCCACGGACTGGAGTAGAGCGACTCCGGCCGCAGATCCCGGTCCGACGGCGGGAAGTCCCCGATCGTGTAGAAGCCCGGCGTCGCGTAGCGGTAGAGCGCCGTCTCGGTGAGGAACGACACGACGTTGTGGAAGTTGTGCGCGTGGTCCATGAACCCCGGATACCAGTTGTCGAACCCGGTGCCCATGTGCGTCGCGCCGCGCTGCCCCCGCTCCTCGAGCGCCTGCGACATCGCCATCCCGATCAGGTTCACCATGCGCCACATCAGCGGATGCACGTGCGGCGAGATCGGCTCCGCGAAGGGCGGGATCCAGATCCGCGTCGGGAAGGGGGAACTCTGGTGATGGTTGTAGAGGATGTGGGGCTCCCATTCGCGCGCCACGCGGGTCGTGTACCGGGACTCGATCTGGTTGATCATGTAGCCGTCCCGGTTGTTGTCGTGCCCGATGTACTTCTGGTAGAGGAAGGGCGCGGGCGCGACCTCGTACGGCGTGCCCGCGTTCGAGTGGTACCAGTCCGCGATGAGCGTCTGTCCGTCGGGGTTGATCGACGGCCAGAGGAGGAGGACGACGTTGTCCAGGATCGCGGCGATCTCCGGGTCCGCATCCCCCGTCACGAGGTCATGGGCGAGCTGGATCGTGTGCTGCGCGTGGGCCACCTCCGACGCGTGCAGGCCCCCGTCGATCCAGACCAGGGCCTTCCCCTCCGCGGCGAGTTGCCGCGCCTCTTCGTCGCTCAGCCCGCGGGGATGCGCCAGCCGCTGCGCGATTTCGCGGTGGCGGTCGAGGTTCGCGAGGTTCTCCGCGCTCGAGATCAGCGCCAGGTACACCGGCCGCCCGAACGACGAACGCCCCACCTCGCGCAGTTCGAGGCGGTCCGTCGCCGCCTCCAGCGCCCGGAAGTACTCGATGGAGGTTTCGTACGTCGCGAGCCGGAAGTCGGCGCCCACCGCATGCCCGAGCACCGACTCCGGCGCCGGGATCGAGCCCGGCGTCTGGGCTTCGGCCCCGGCCGCCCCGGCGCCGAGGGCGAACATTGCGGCGCAGTTCAGGGCGCGGCCGAACCGTGGGCGGCGCTTCGAGGTCCGCCCCGGGATCGGGCGCGTCATCGGGCCCCCCCTCCGGCCGAGGCGTCGATCCAGGCATCGACCTGCCCTTCGAGCACGACCATGGGCACGGACCCGTTGCGCAGCACGACGTCGTGGAAGCGGCGGATGTCGAAACCGTCCCCGAGCGCGTCCTCGGCCCGGGCCCGCAGATCGAGCAGCTTGCGCTTCCCCATCTGGTAGGCGAGCGCCTGTCCCGGCAGGTCCGTGGAATAGCGCAGCGACTCCGTCGCGATCTGGGTTTCCGACTCGAGCGTGTTCTCACGCATGAACTGCCTCGCCTCCTCCAGGGTCATGCCGAAATGGTTCATCCCCGGATCCACCACGAGCCGGGTCGCGAGGAAGCTCTCCAGGATATAGAAGCCGTACTCGCTGTACAGGTCCTCGTACACGCCCGCCTCGAACCCCAGAAACGACGCGTAGGAGCCCCAGCCCTCCGTGTAGGCCGTGTACGAGGTGTTCCGCCGATAGTCCGGCAGCGTCTCGCTCTCGCGCTGGCCCGCGATCTGGAAGTGGTGGCCGGAGATCAGCTCGTGGAGCGAGATCGACGCGAGCCCGAGCCAGCTCCGCTGGTCCAGATTCGATCCGTTGTAGTAGTAGACGCCGGTCGGTTCCGCGGGGGTGGGCGCGGCGTAGTAGCCGTACGTCATCGCCGGCTCGAGTTCGGGCGCGAGCCGCCTCGCGTCCCACGGGGCCTCGGGGACGCCGAGGAAGTAGTCGTCGATGCGCTCGAGCATCCTGGTGGACGCGGCCAGCAGACGCTCGCGCACTTCCTCGTGGGACGCCGGGAAATAGCGCGGGTCCGACTTCAGGTGTGCATGAAATTCATCCGCGCTCCCCTCCCAGCCCAGGCGGTCGCGGATCTCCGCCATGCGCGCGCGAAACTCGGCGAGGAGTTCGCGGCCGGCCGCCTGCACCTCCTCCGGCGTCACCTCCATGGTCGTGTGGAAGCGGGTCAGATAGAGGTAGTAGTCGCGGCCCTCCGGATACTGCGAGAGACCGACCCCTGCCGGCGCGCGCGCCGCGTACGGCCCTTCCAGGAAGGCGGCGAGTTCCTCGAGCGCCGGGTTGATGGAATCGCGGACGATCTCTCCGATGCGGGCCGTTGCCTCCGCCACCCGCTCGGAGTCCAGCGCGGAGGCGCGATCCGCCGGGAGCGCGAAGGGACCGCCGTCGGCCTCCCCCGCCGTCGCGCGCACGAGATCGACGACCGGCGCGAGGTTACGGCTCGGCACGATGAAGTCGCGCTCGAACTGCCCCCGCACGTAGTCCTCGAGGTCGCGCACGTGCGACGGCACCTGCTCGACGAGCGCCGTGAAACGGTCGAGGTCCGCCTCATCCTCGAGCGGGAGGAGGGGGAAGATCCGGCTGTAGCCGCGGAGGACGCTCGAATACGGGGTGAGGACGCTCCGGAGCCAGAAGTACCGGTGTCCCTCGACGGCCATCTCCGCCTGCCAGACGAGGGTCTCCAGCGTGACGCGCTCATCGGCCGATAGCGCCGCCCCGTCGATGGCGAGGGCGCGGTCGAGCTGCCGCTGGAAGAACGCGGCCCGATCCTCCGCCGCCTCGTAGCCGAGTTCCGGGAGCCGCTCCACGTCCAGCCCCTCCCGCAGACGGAGGACGGGGTTCGTCTCCAGGTCCCGGACCCACGCCGAATCGAGCAGCGCCTCCAGCTCCGCCGACGCCCGCTCCAACGCCGCCGCACCGGGCATCGCCCCTTCGCTCGCCGGATCCCCGCACCCCACCGCCCAGACGGCCGCTCCGATCCAGAGGCCGATTCCCTTCCCGGACTTCCCGAACGACACTTCAGCGGCCTCCGGGCTCGAGCTGTGGGATGTCGTCCTCCGCCTCCTCCTCCCGAGGGCCGAAGCGGACGAGGAGTCCGCCCAGGAAGGAGGTGACCAGCCAGACGAGGAAAACTATCGCCGTGACCTCGTCTCCATCGAGGACGTCCGTGGCCAGCGTGCCCGTCAGCGTGCCGAGCCAGAGGGCGAAGTTCTGGAGCTGGAAGTCGAGCTGGTTTCCGCGCTTCATGCTCTGCACCGCGCGCAGCACGAGGTACAGCACGGCGCCCCCAAAACCCAGGAACGCCAGGGAATCCGATAACACCTGGATGAACCCGAACGCGACCCCGACGGCGCCGCCGGAGAGAATGCGCAGGGGAGAAGGCGAACTCGACGCGCGGGGGCGCGGCCGGGGGACCGCCGGAGCCTGGGGGACCGCCGGAACGGCGACCTCCGGAGCCGGAGCGGGCATCTCCTCGGCGATGAACTCCGCAATCGCCGTTCGCGTCGCCCGCGCGTCGATGCCCGCCTCGGCGGCGATGCGCTCCAGTTCGTCGACGCTCAGCGTGTCCCCGCGGGCGTCGATCTCGGCCGCGCGCTGGAGAATCAGCGAGACCTGCGACGTGGTGAGCTTCATCGGCGGATCCGTCATTGTGTCAGCGGCCTCCGGCCTCGAGCTGTGGGATGTCGTCCTCCGCCTCCTCCTCCCGAGGGCCGAAGCGGACAAGGAGTCCGCCGATCACCGAGGTGAGGATCCAGCATAGCAAGGCCAACATGAACCCCTCGAACCCACCCCCGGCCGCGAAGATCAGTGTCGACACGAACCAGAGCGTGAAGTTCTGGAGCTGGAAGTCGAGCAGGCTGCCGCGCTTCATTGCCTGTACGGCGCGCAGTGTGAGGTAGACGACCGTGGCGCCGGCTCCCGCTATCGCAGTCGGTAGGGAGAGTGCAAAGAAGAGCCCGAAGGCCGCGCCGACCGCCCCGCCCGCGATGATGCGCCCGGGAGAGGGAGAGGCCGGGTTTCCGGCGCGCGCCCCGCCGAGAGCAGCCGGTGCAGGCTCCGGAGCCGGGACCGGCATCTGCTCCGCGACCAGTTCCGCGATCGCCGTTCGCGTCGCGCGCGGGTCGATCCCCGCCTCGCCGGCGATGCGCTCCAGCTCCTCGACGGTCATCGAATCGCCTCGGGCGTCGATCTCGGCCGCCCGCTTGAGGATCTGCGAGACCTGCGAGGCGGTGAGCGTCGCGGGAGAACCGTGGGACGGGGACTCGTCGGGTGCGGGCGGCTCGGTCATGTCGCTCACGGCACGCCTCCCGCGAGGATGGTGGCGAGGCTGGACGGATCCAGGTTCCCCCCGGACACGATGCAGACAATTTTGTCCCCCTTCACCGCGCCCGACAGAGCCGCCGCGACCGAGGAAGCGCCGGCCCCCTCGGACACCACGCGGTTCCGGGCCGTGAGCAGCCGGATTGCGTCGGCGGTGTCGCGGAGCGTGACTTCGGCCGAACCCGCCAGGAGATCCTCCGCCAGTTCCCACATGGCGGGTTCCACGTGCGGACCCCCGATTCCATCGACGAAAGAGGGCGTGTACGAGATCGAAACGGCGCGACCCGCGCGCAGCGATTCCGCGAACGGGGCCTGGCCCGTCACCTCGGACGCGAAGACGGGCACGTTCGGCGCGACGGCCCCCATCCCCGCCGCGATCCCGCACGCGAGTCCGCCGCCTCCGAAGGGGACGATGACGGCGTCCACGTCGGGAAGATCCTCGATCAGTTCGAGGGCGATGGTTCCGTTCCCCACCATCACGTCGCGGTCCATGAAGGCGTGGACGAACCGCCCGTCCATTCCGTCGAAGCGCTGCGTGCGGAACACCTCGAACCAGGAGGCGACGGACGTCTTCACGGCCGTCGCGCCGAGCCGGGCGATCGCGTCCAGCTTGAGCCGCGGCGCCGTCTCCGGGACGACGACCGAGCAGGGGACGCCGAGACGGCGCGCGTTCCAGGCGACGCCCTGCGCCATGTTCCCCGCGCTCGCCGTCCATACCCCCGCCGCCAGTTCCGCGGGCGGAATGAGGCCGATCGCGTTCGCCGACCCCCGGATCTTGAACGAGCCGATCGGCTGCAGGTTCTCGAGCTTGAGCCAGATCTCGGGCCCCTCGTCGACGCCGAGGCGGATGAGCGGCGAGCGGAGGGCCGCCGCGTAGACCCGTTCGCGCGCCGCCTCGATCTCCGGCAGGCCGGGGGGCTTCACGCGGTGAGGCCGGCGACCGCCCGCGGCAGGCTCGCCAGCGCCCGGTCGAGGTCGGCCGCGAGATCCTCCGTCGCCTCCAGCCCGGTGGAGAAGCGGATGAGGGCGTCCCGGATGCCGGCCTTCGCCCGCTCCTCGGCGGACATCCCCGCGTGGACGGCGGCGGCGGGCCGCACGACGAGCGACTCCGGCCCCCCGAGACTCGCCGCGACCATCGGGATCTCGAGCGCGGCGATGAACGCCTCCGCCGCGTCGACTCCGCCCTCGAGTTCGAACGACATCATCCCGCCGAAACCGTCGAACAGGCGCGCGGCGCGCTCGTGCTGCGCATGGCTCGCCAGTCCCGGGTAGTGGACGACGGACACGGCGGGGTGCGCCTCGAGCCGCGCGGCGAGCCGCCCGGCCGACGCGTTCTGCTCGCGGACGCGCACGCCCAGCGTCTTCAGCCCCCGCTCGAGCAGGAACGCCGCGTGCGGGTCGAGGGAGCCGCCGAGATGGTCCTGCATGATTTTCACGCGGCGCACGAGATCCGCCGGCCCGGCCACGCTCCCCGCCACGATGTCGCTGTGGCCGTTCATGTACTTCGTGCAACTCTCGAGGACGAGGTCGAAGCCGATCTCCGCCGGCCGGAAGTTGATGGGGCTCGCGAACGTGTTGTCGATCATCGTGACGAGCCCGTGCTCGCGCGCGAAAGCGACGACGGCCTCGAGATCCGCGACCTGCACGAGCGGATTCGTGAGCGTCTCCACGTACATCGCGCGCGTCGTCGGCGTCAGCGCGGCCGCCCAGCCCGATGGATCCTGCGGGTCGATCACCGTGTGCCCGATCCGGAAGCGCGGCAGGTCCTGCTGCAGAAAGGCGGCCGTGCCGCCGTACAGCGTGTCCTGCACGAGCACGTGGTCCCCCGACGAGAGCACCGCAAGCAGCGATCCGGAGATCGCCGCCATCCCGCTCGCGAGGGCGAGGGCCGCCTCCGTCCCCTCCAGCGCCGCGATGCGCTCCCCGAGCACGCGATGGTTCGGCGTCGTGCTGAGCCGGATGTACCCGATATCGTGGTAGTCCTCGCCGCGAAGCTCGTAGTTCGCCGTCTGGTAGATCGGCGTCACGACCGCCCCCTCCGGTCTCGGCTCCTGCTCGCCCGCGTGCACGGCGTCCGTCGAAGGCGCCCTCCCCGTCTTCTTCATCTTCTTCATCGCGTCAGAATCTCCCACTGAGTTGTCAGTTCACCCACCGGGGGCTCCGGGACGTTCCCGCGGGAACGTCGTCCCGCCGGGGGCGGCGCTTCGAGCCGGGGCGTCAGTCCCACATGACGCGGTGGATACGCCACCCGGTTTCGAGCCGCTTCCACACCTCGAGAAACTTGCCGTCGAGTTCGACATCGTCCGGGCCGCGCACGCGGTACGTCCCGTTCGCGAACGCCAGGTCCCCGTCCACCTCGAGGTCCTCGATCGTGAACCGGGCCTCGCGCAGCGGAACGGAACCGGCCAGCGCCCGCTCGATCGCCTCGTGCCCCCGCACCGCCGGCTCTCCGGAGGGCAGCCGCACCGCGTCCGGCGTGAAGACGTCGGCGACGGCCTCGCCCGGCGCCCCCGCGATCAGCGACGCCTCCCAGCGCCGCGTGACGCGCTCGATCTCCGCCCGCACCGCCTCGACGGCGACCGCTCCCCCGCCCTCCCCCACGTCCGGCGTCCGGCCGCCGCACGCCGCCGCCGCGAGCAGGCCGCACGCCGCAAGGACGAACCGGAACGTTCCTCTTGCGGGCCGTGTTCTTTTCATGGGTCGATATTGTATCGGAGGCCGCGTGCCGCGGCGACGCACCCGGCTTTCGGGTTCGCGCGCGCCACCGTAGGATGCCCGGCCCGCTTCGGGATTGTTCGCGCATCGCCGGCCGGCGATGCCGCGCTTGAACCTGCTTGGAGGTACGAATGAAGAAGATGTTCCGCGCCGTCCCCTGTTTCGCCCTTGCCCTCGGCGCTGCCCTCGCCTTCGCCGCGCCCGCGGACGCCCAGGACCGGCGCATGAGCCCGCGCGGAGAGGCCGCAACCCAGGTCGGCGGCTCGTTCAACGACGAGGGCGGCTACGAGGGCGGCTCCTGGGTCGTCGTGACCTACGGCCGTCCCATCCTCCGCGGCCGCGACCTGTTCGGCTCGGGCGATGAATACGGGCAGCAGTTCCTCCGCGGCGCCCCGCTGTGGCGCGTCGGCGCGGACCAGTCCACGCGCTTCATGACCGAGACCGATCTCATGTTCGGCGGTGAGCGCCTGCCGGCCGGCGAGTACAGCGTGTTCGCGGAACTCTCCGAGGACGAATGGACGCTGGTCTTCTCGAACTGGGGCGCGAAGGACAACTTCCGCGAGGAGAACGACGACGCGCTCTGGGGGTCCTACGGCTACACGCCCGACCGCGACGTCCTGCGCACGACGATGGACGTGGACACGATCATGATGTCCGCCGACCAGCTCACGATCTCGTTCATGGACATGACGCAGGAGGGCGGCGTGTTCACGATCTGGTGGGACGACCAGGTCGCCACCGTCCCCTTCCAGGTCGCCCGCTAACGCAGCGCTGGCGCAGCGCTAACGCAGCGAGATGTCGCCGATCCGCTTCAGCGGCAGGGCGGTAATGGTGTCGGTCAGCGGATACTCGACATCCCCCGGGTAGACGACCCATAGACGTTCGAGGCTCAGGTCCCGGATCACGACGTGCATCGACTTCGTGGTCCGGGGCGCCTCCGTGCACTTGAACTCGAAGCCCCAGCGCCGTCCGCGCCGCAGGAGCAGAAGGTCCAGTTCCGCCCCACGCTGGGTTCCGTAGAAGTAGGCCTCCCGCTCTCCGTGCTCGAGGAGCGTCTGCTCGAGGGCGAACCCCTCCCAACTGGCGCCGTAGCGGGGATTCACGGACAACTCGGTCATCTCCTCGATCCCCAGCAGGGAATGCAGGATGCCGGTGTCGCGGATGAAGACCTTCGGCGATTTCACGAGCCGCTTGCCCAGATTCTCGAACCACGGCGGCAGTTGGCGGATCATGAACGAACCCGACAGCAGGTCGCGGTAGTTCCTCACGGCGGTCACGCTCGCGTCCATGGAGCGTCCCAGTTCGGCCGCATTCCAGGTCTGCCCGTGATAGTGCGCCAGCATCCTCCAGAAGCGGCCCAGCGCCGCGGACGACACCCGTGAGCCCAGCCCCGGAATGTCCTGTTCGAGGAAGGTGCGCGTGAAGGACTCCATCCAGCGGGACCACGCCCCGCTCGAGGGGGCCAGGTACGCCCGTGGAAAACCGCCCCTCATCCACAGCCGATCCTGATTCTCCGGTCCGGCTTCGGCGAGGGAGAAGCCACCCACATCCACGAACTGGACGCGGCCCGCCAGGGTCTCGGAGACCCCCTCGATCAGGTCCAGCGAAGCGCTGCCCAGGACGAGGAACACGGCCTTGCGGTCGCGGGCGTCGCAGACGGGCCGAAGGACTTCGAAGAGTTCCGGCATGCGCTGGATTTCGTCGATGACGACGAGGCCTTCCGCGTTGCGGAGCAGCATTTCGGGCGTCGCCGACAAAGCCGCCCTCTCGCCCCGCTTCTCCAGGTCGAAGATGACGGCGGACTCCGCGGCGGACACGACCTGCTCGGCCAGGGTCGTCTTCCCGACCTGGCGCGCGCCCAGGAGAGCCACCACCGGAGCCTCGGACAACCCTCGCCGGATCGCGCCCATGAGACGGGGTCTCGGTATAGATTGTTGCATATCGTACTCCAGAGGTTCGATATTCAACAATCTTCAGGATAGGGAGATCAAACCCTCCTGTCCAGCGGACGCCGCCGTGAGTCTCGGCTCAGGGCTCCGTTCCCGCCGCCGGTCAGGAGGTCTACTGGCCGGTCAGGAGGTCTACTGGCCCGGTCAGGACGTCGTGGCGGCGTAGCGGCGGAACCACTCCAGGGTCGACAGCATCTTCCCGATGTGATGGCTCGGGCGGCGTCGGATGCCGTGCGGCTCGCCGGGGAAGCGCACGAGCGACGTCTCCACCCCAAGCAGCTTGAGCGCCTTGAAGTACTGCTCGGATTCGGACATCGGCGTGCGCCAGTCCTCCTCGCCCGTCACGATCCGGGTCGGCGTCGTCACGTTCTCGACCACGCTCAGGAGCGAGCGCGACTCGTAGTGCTCCACGTGGTCCCACGGGTATCCGGGGAACCAGTAGTTCACGCCGTAGGCCGCCATGTCCGCCGTGAGCACGAAGCTGTACCAGTTGATGACGGGATACCACGACACCGCGGCGCGGAACCGGTCCGTCCGGCCCACGAGCCAGGCCGTGAGGACGCCGCCTCCGCTCCCGCCCACGACGTAGAGCTGCTCGGGGTCCACGTAGCCGCGGTCGATGACGGCGTCCACCCCCGAGACGAGGTCATGGAAGTCGTCGCCGGGGTAGGCGTGGTGGATCAGGTTCCCGAACTCCTCGCCGTAGCTCGTGCTCCCGCGCGGGTTCGTGTAGAGGACGACGTAGCCCTGCGCCGCCATGAGCTGCTTCTCGAGGTCGAAGCGCGCGCCGTAGTTCGAGAACGGTCCCCCGTGTATCTCGAGGATGAGAGGATATTCGCGGGACGGGTCGAAGCCGGGCGGCTTGATGATCCAGCCGTGGATCGGACGCCCGTCGTGCGAGGACTCGTACCAGATCTCCTCGACCTCGCCGATCTCGCGCTTGGCCATCAGGTCGTCGTTGATGCCCGTGAGCACGCGGACATCGCTCCCGGGGCGGCCCGTCGCGACCTCGGAAAGCACGGCCGGCGTCGTGTAGTTCATCGCGAAGCTGCCGTCGTCGGCCACGGAGTACGTCGCTCCGGCGTAGGCGCGGCCTACCCCGCCGACGTTCTCGGTCAGCACCCGGTGGCCGCTCCCGTCGTCGTCGAGGCCGAAGAGGGCGAGCTTCGTCATCCCTTCGTCATCGTACAGGGCGTACAGGCCCGATCCGTCGGGAGTCCACGTGGCCCCGTAGACCTCGCGGTCGAGTCCCTCCGAGAGCGAACGCGGGTCGCTCCCGTCGCGGTTCATCACGTAGAGCCGCGTGAGCTGGTAGCCCTGGAAGCGGTCGTCCATGCCGAAGTAGGCGATGTGGCGGCCGTCCGGAGAGACGATCGGCCCGTCGTCCGGCCCCCGGCGATCCGTGAGCTGCGTCGCCGTGCCGTCGGCCACGGAGACCTCGAACACCTCCGTGTCCGCCACGAACACGCTCTCCGTGTCGCCCCCGCGGGGGTCGCGGGACATGACGAGGCCCGAGCCGTCCGGCGTCCACGAGAAGTGCGTCCCGCCGATTCCGTTGCCGGCCCAGTGGTTGTCGCCGCTCGTGATCTGGCGCGCCGTTCCGCCCTCGGACGGGACGACGAAGACGTGCACGAACCCGTGCGGGAGATCGCCCAACTGGTCGAAGCGGTACACGAGCCGCTCGACGACCTGCGCGGGCTCGGCCCACTCCGCCCCTTCCGGCGGCGTCGGCATCCCCCCGATCGTCGGCGCCGGCTCCGGCACCAGCTTGCCGAAGGCGATCCGCGTCCCATCGGGCGACCATTCGAAGGACCGCGGCGGCTCCGTCACGCTCGTGACGACCGAGGTCTCACCCGAATCCATCCAGCGGACGTGGATCTGCGCGTCCCCGCTCCGGTTCGAGATGAAGGCGAGCCGCGTGCCGTCCGGCGACCAGCGCGGCGAACTGTCGTTGAAGTCCGCCGTCGTGAGCGGCCGGTGGTCCGAGCCGTCGGAGCCAACGATCCAGAGGTTCGAGAAGCGGCTGTCCGTCATGATGTCCGCCCGCTGGCGGACGTAGACGATCCGGCGCCCGTCCGGAGAGATCTGCGGATCCCCCGCGATCTCGACCTCGAAGATGTCCTCCATGCGAAGCGGCCCGGACTCGGCCCCCGCCTGCCCCACGGCGGGTTCGGCGAGGCACAGGAGGGCGACGGCAAACAAGGGACCGGCGATTCGGATACGGCTGCGCGACGCGGTCATTCGACACTCTCCGCGGATGGGATGCAGTCGGAAGAGAACCTCTGGATCATAGCCGGGAACGGCCGCATCGGAACAGCGTTACTTCATCGCCGGATGTGACCCGAAGTTGGCATGTACAGTCCTAGATGGAGCCCTGTGTGAATCGGCACCCTGCCGATCCAGGCCAACGTGCGTCTTCCAAACCGAATCCGAGGGGAGAAGAACCGATGAAGCTCCGGCACATGGTGTTCGTTGGTGCGTTGCTGACGGGTTGCGGATCGGAACCGCCGGCGGAACCCGAGATACCACCGCCTACCGCCGCCGGATTGTGGCTGAAGGCGGAGGCCAACTCGGGTTTCTTCGTACAACTGGATCATGAGCGATTTGAAGCGCGAACCGAACAGCTGACAGGGAATTGGATGGTTCTGGTGGGCACGGAGCTGGAATCGCAAGGCACCGTGAGTCTCGGTCTGTTCGACCACCCGGAGATCTCGTTCACCCTGGAACGACCGCATCAGCATCCGCAAGGTCAGCGGGCGGAACCACGACGGTTCGAGGGTCGGATAAGCGGTCGAACCATGAGCGGCACGCTCACCGGCGAGGACTCGGGGACCGTAACGCCGATCACGCTGGAGCAAGTCGTTCGACGATGATTCGGTTTCGTTGACAAAGAAAAAAGGGCCGCCCGTCGCCGGGCGGCCCTTTCTGAACTCACCGTTCGCCAGGTGGCGGTCGGCAAATCACGCGACGCGGGTCACGTTCTCCGCAGCCGGGCCCTTCGTCCCGTCCGTAACGTCGAACTCGACGGCCTCGCCCTCCTTCAGAGTGCGAAAGCCATCCGCCTGAATCGCCGTGTGGTGTACGAAGCAGTCCTTACCACCCTCTTCAGGGGTAATGAACCCGAAGCCCTTCTGGTCGTTGAACCACTTCACGGTACCTCTCGTACGCATTTCCTACTCCTTCGTTAGTCATGTCGGAGTTCGGGAAACCCGTCGCTGCCGACCGCTGACCTGTTCGACGCGGTCTCCCCCGCGCCAGGGTCGTGGCACTCGCCACGCAGATGAAAAAACTAAAGAAAAAGGGGCGACCTGTTGTTGAGAGGCCCCCCCGATCCTGCGATCCTGCCTTCTCAGTTCGGCCGTGCCCGGCGTCGCGGGCTGCGTCCGAACGCGCGCAATGATCGCCTGCCGGACGCCAAACGTCAAGGGGCACACCGATGTCGGTCAGCCCGCTCGACCGCAGCGGGCCTTCCGCCACGGGCTGTCAGGTGCCGACGAGGGGGCTCCGCCGTTCGAGCAGAACCACGTCGCGCCACCGCCCGCCGAGCCTCCCCAGCCGCTCGCGCCGCCCCACGCGGCGGAAGCCGGCCCGCTCGTGGATGCGGAGGCTCGCGACGTTCTCCGGGAAGATCCCCGCCTGCAGCGTCCAGAGCCCGGCCCGCTCGGAAGATTCGACGAGCGCGGTCAGGAGCCTGAGGCCGATGCCGCCGCCGCGCGCGTCCCCGCCGACGTAGACGCTCACCTCCGCCACGCCGCCGTACACGCAGCGTCCCGAGACCGGGGCCAGCGCCGCCCACCCGACGACGCGCCCCTCCCGCTCGGCCACGAGCCGGCAGCTCTCGAGGTGGCTCGCGTCCCACGACTCCCAGCCGGGCGACTCCGTCTCGAAGGTCGCGTCCCCCGTCGCGATCCCTTCCTCGTAGATCCTCCGCACCGGATCCCAGTCCCCGGGACGGAGCCGGCGGATCTCGATCGCCATCCGCTACTGGGCTTCCGCGAGGACCCTCTCGACGATCGCCGCCGTTTCCGGTTCGAAGGGGTGGAAGCGGCCGCCCCAGTACGCCCGGATCAGACCCTCCGCGTCCACGAGCAGCGTGTGCGGCACGCCGGGGTAGAGGTCGAGCGCCTGCGTGAGTCCGGGACCGTCGCCGAGGAAGTTCGGATAGGTGATGTCGAACTCCTCGAGGAATCCCTCGACGAGCGCAACATCCCCTTCGTCGATGGAGATCCCGACGACCTCGAAGGGATCCGCTGCGTACTTCGCGTGCATCTGCTGCAACTCGGGCATCTCGTCGCGGCAGGGGATGCACCAGGTCGCCCACAGGTTCAGGACGACGACCCGGCCATGGAACTCGCCGAGGTCCGCCGGCCGGCCGTCCAGGTGCGTCACCTCGAGCGGAGGGAGGGGACGGTACGAGGCGAGCGCCCCTTCCGCCGGCTCCGCGGCCCGCGCGCCGTCCCCCGCAGCGTCCCCCGCGGATCCCTCGCGCTCACCCCCGCCGCAGCCCGCCGCGAAGCCCGCCACGGCCAGCGCCCCCAGCGTCCCCAGCGCGGCGCGCCTCATCGGTTCGACTCCATATTCTCGATATTCTTCATATTCTCCATATTCTCCATCGGGTCCTTCATCTCCCGTTCAAAATCCAGGTTCGTGGGTGTGGGGAAGACGCCGGGCGGACGCGCGTACGGCTGGTCCGTGATGACGACCTCCGGCTCCGTCGTGAGCGGCACATCTTCGGCGACGGCATCGAAGGAGAGGTCGTCCACCCACAGTTCTCCATCGCCCGTGATCATCGCCCCGATGAGGATCGTAACGCCTTCCGGCGGGATGTCCACCACGATCTCGCGCGTCTCCCAGTCCTGCGTTCCCTCGACGCGCCGGTCCTCGCTGTTGTCCAGGGCGAGCATGGCGTACTTCCCCTCGAGTATGCCGTCCACCCGCACCCAGAGACCGCCGGAATCGACGTCGTCGGCCCGCAGATATCCGCGGAGACGCATCCGCTTTCCGCGGTAGGCGATGGCGTCGACGAGCTGTACGCTCGCGGCCCACTGGCTGCGGCGCCGGTTGCCGCGAGCCGCGAGCCGCATGCTGGAAGACCCGGAATGGGCCACCTCGGGGTCGAGCCTGAGGCGATAGTCCTCGGCGTCCTGTCCGACGAGGACCCACGCGTCCGGCATCTGCGCGGCGAGTCCGCCGACGGTCCCGGCGAGCAGCGACGCGAGGGCGACGGTCGAGGCCGCTGACAGTCCCTGAACCGCGGGCTTCATCGCGGGATGAGCCAGAAATCCGTCTGGCGGCCGTCGATGTACCACGTGCGCTCGCCGTCGAAGAACGCGTCCTCCTCGAGCATGATGCGCACCGCCTGTCCGCCCCATTCCGGGACCGGGACGGCCGCGTTGAGTTCGATCGAGTGCGCCGTGTTCGGGAAGAGCGGATAGTCGCCGCGCCCCGGCACGCCGCCCTGGTTGTCCCACAGACC
Organism: Gemmatimonadota bacterium; assembly: GCA_022820995.1. GTDB lineage: Bacteria > Gemmatimonadota > Gemmatimonadetes > Palauibacterales > Palauibacteraceae > Palauibacter. The sequence goes on from JAJEEM010000011.1 coordinate 28,143, forward strand.
GATCGTGGGTCCGGCGCCGTGGCCGTGGAAGCCGATCGGGTGCGTGTAGATCGTCGCGTCGATCCCCTCGGCCTTCGCCTGCTCGAGCGCGGCCGCAAGGATCTCGTTGCCCGAACGCCCGGCCGCGAAGTTTTCCGTGAGGATGTCCTGGAGGCGATTCCCGACCGCGAACGCGCGGACGAGGCCGGCGGGGGCCGCGTCCTCTCCCGGCTTCAGCACGTAGGCGTGCTGTTGCGTGTCGGTGTTCAGACGCAGGTACTTGATCCCGAAGTCCACGTGCAGCAGGTCGCCCGGGCGGATCACGTTCTCGTCCGGAGGGCCGGAGAAGTCCCCCTCCCCTTCCCTCGCGCCGCCCGACTTCTCGTGGCGCTGCACGGAGACGCTGGGCTGGAACCAGGTCTGGAGCTTGAGTTCGAGGATCCGTTCGCGATACCACCACACGACGTCCTCGGTCGTCGTCACGCCCGGCTGGATCACCTTCGCGCTGAACCCTTCGGCGATGATCCGGTGCGCGATCCGCACGATCTGGGGATAGACCTCCATCTCCTCCGCCGTCCGCGTCTCCAGCCACCCGATCGCGAGACGCTCATTTCCGGCCACCCGCTCGCGGTATTTCGCCGGAAGCGCGGCCATGAGCCCGTCGTACTCCGTGCCGGTGAGCCCGTCCGCGAGCGCGAAGGTCGAGGAGCGGTTCACCGCGATCCGCTGCGGGTCGCGCTCGGCGATGACCTCCGCCACGCGCCCCCACTGGTCCGGTTCGCTCTCCGGGTCCCACGCGCGCGGGAACGGACCGATGTCGTACCGCGCCACCGCGAGCCGTTCGAGCGGCTGCCCCGGCCCCCGGTCGTGGAGGATGAGGACGGTGCGCCGCCGGGCCGCCATGTACGTCGACGGCAGCATCGTCTCGATGACCGGATCCTCGTTGTATTCGCGGGCGGCGACGATCCAGAGATCGACCCCCTCGCGCCGCATGATCTCGGGCGCCACCGTCTCGAGACGCCCTTCCAGCCAGCGGTCGATGACGGCGGCCCGCTCGCGCAGCGGAAGGATGACGGGCATCGCCCCATCCGTCCGCTGGGCGTCCGCGAACCCGCCCTCCGGCGGCATCGTGGATTGTGCCATCGCCTGCGGCGGACCGAGCGCCGCGGACAGGACGAGGAGGAGACCGGCCGACGGCGCTCGGGAGCCCGGCAGTCCGCGGCAAAGGCGTCGTGTCGAAAGGCGCATTTCGTATCTCCGTTGAAAAAATGTCGAACGGCCTGAACCTACCGAATCCCCCGCACGCGGGAGAGGCCTCGGAGGGGCGGTGGCGGAAACGGTCCGCGCCCCGCCATCGTAGGATCTTCCGGCCCCGGACGAGAGGGATACCTGATGAGGGATGCCTGATGAAGGGGGATGCGCGATGAAAGATGTGGATTCGGATCTCCTGCCCGAACTCTACTCCCGGCAGGAATTGGACAAGGCCCGCCGGCGACACCGAATCGTCGGACGCATCGAGGGAGTCGCGGCCGCCGTCGCCGCGGGCACGATCTTCAGTTTCCTGGGCTGGATTCCGACGGTCCTCATACTCGGCGTCGCCGGCTACCTCATCTACCGATTCGTCCTCAAGCCCCGGAAGTCGTCCGGATCGTCCAAGTCGTCCGGGGGGGCCGAGGGCGACCTGACGTAGACCCGGCCCGGATCGTTCGGACTCGTGCCGACTTCGCGCACGAGCCCGCGTTCGACGAGCCGGGCCAGGCGCGTGCGGGTGGAGCGGGTCGAGAGGCCCACGGCTTCGGCGATGTCGCGCGTGCCGTGTCCGACCCCGCTCTCCAGCACGCGCAGGATCGTGCCGTCCCGGTCGTCCACCAGCGCCGGACCCACCTTCTCCGTGCGCAGCGTGACGCGCAGCCGGAACGCGATCTCCTCCCAGACCGGCGCCGGCAGACCCGCGTCCCGGCAGGCGCCGATCATGCGCGGCGCCCCGCTCCCCCACTGTTCCACGAGCCCCAGTTCCTGGAAGACGCGGCCGAGCGCCCGGTTCCGGAGTTTCGAGACGCCGCGCGGCAGGTCCTCCAGCGTGAGCCCGAACGGCAGCAGGCCGGGGTTTTCGATCTCCACGCGGTCATCGAAGACCGCCACGCGGATCGGGGCGCCGCGCTGTGCATAATCCGTATGCACGACCGCGTTGATGATGGCTTCCCGCACGGCCTCGGGCGGCAGATTCCAGTGGTCGATGCGCCGCACCGGACCGATGGTGGCGCCGTGCAGCAGGTGCTTCTTCACGAACGAGACCGCCGCCTCGATCGCCTCGATCGGGGGCCCTTCGAGCCGGGTCTGATCGACGATGACCGTCCGCTCCGTCCCGGCAAAACGGCCGGCCTGAATCCAGGCGTCGGGGAAGTGCTCGAGGCGGTCGCCGCCGAACAGCAGCACGCCGGCGACCGTGGGTACGGACCGGCCCTGATGCGTGGTCACGAGGCGGAGCGTCTCCAGGTCGCGCCGCCTCAGTTTCCGGACCGCGGCGAACGACTCTGAAGCCGCTCGGAAGTCCACCGCTTCCGAGTCGAGCGCCGGCACCGGCTGCTCGTCGTAGGACTCGCCCGTGGCGGAACGCCGCATCTCCGCGATCAGTGGGAGGTCCGCCTGGCGGTTGGTCGAGCCCACCCGCACGTACGTGCCCGCTTCGAGTCCCTGCCGGGCGATGAAATGCGGTCGCGCGGAGCCGGGATGAACGCGCACGGCGAGTACCTGCGCGCTGCGGAACCTCAGAATCTCGAGGTCCGGCCAGAGCGCGGGCTGGATGGCATCGCTGATCAGGCCGGCGGCCCGCTCTTCCATGTCGAGCGCACGGCGGACGCCCCTGACGTGCCGTGACCGATCTTCCACGCCGATGAGAACGGTGCCGCCCGCCGTGTTCGCGAACGCCACGACGGTGCGCAGGAATCCCCGAGGGGATGAAAGGTCCCGCTTGAACTCGAGGGTCTTGCCCTCGGGCCGGAGGAGCAGTTCGCTCAGATCCATAACTCGGAAACCTACTCTGAAGTCGTCGCGCTCGCCAAGCTTCCGACTTCTACTTCCCCCTCCGGATCAACGGATCCTCAACCGCCCTTCAGCCGGCCATCAACGGATCCTCAACGGCCGCGGTCAGGGCCAGACGGCGAGCACGACCGCCTGCCCGGTGAGGGCGACGGCGTTGTAGCCGAGGCTCAGGAAGAAGATCCCGGGCTTTCGCTGCTCGTAGGCCACGCCCTGGTATCCGACGTTGAGGACGAAGCCGATCGTGACGAGCAGCCCCACGTGGACGCCGATCATCGCGCCGGAGCCGCCCATCACGGCGATGAGCTGCGCGAGGACGTAGGCGGTGACGAGCGAGAGGACGAAACTCGCCCCGTGCGTCTTCACCGGGTTGAAGTCCTTCTGGATCTCCTCGGCGGTGGTCTCCATGAGCGAGAGCCACTGTTTGCCGAAGATCGGGCCGTACCACAGGAAGCCGACGACCAGGGGGACGACTCCGGCGACCAGGATGGCGAGCCAGTTGACGTCTTGCACGGTCTATCTCCTTTGGAGCGGGAGGTGGATCGCCGACGCGCGGGCGGCGGCGTGATGGACGGTGTTGTCGGCCGGGACCATGCGCGTGTGGCGCCCGAGCGGTTCACCCGTGTTGGGGTTCACGTCGAAGCGGGGGTAGTTGGAACTCGAGATCTCGAGCCGGATGCGATGGCCGGCCCGGAACCGGTTGGCCGTCGGGAAGAGCCGGATCTCCATTTCGTAGACCTCTCCGGGCGTCATCAGCGTCTCCCGCTCGCGGGAATCGCGGTAGCGGGCGCGGAGGATGCCGTCGGTGATGTTGAGGTCGAAGCCCTCGGGATAGTCTTCGTTCGGGGGATAGACGTCGACGAGCTTGGCGGTGAAGTCGGTGTCGGGGGCGCTGGACGAGGTCCACAGCGTGGCGGTGACCGGGCCGATGACCTCCAGGTCCTCCGCCAGGGGCCCCGTCTCGAACACGAGCACGTCGGGCCGGTCGGCGGTGCGGCGGCCGTCGACCTCGGAGGCGAAGAAGCCGTTCCCGGAGCCGCCCTCGAGCGACCGGAAGGTGCGCTCGCGCTGGTCGTAGCCGCCCCGCTTCAGCGCGCCGGAGAAGGCTCCGCCGATCGTGGGCACCGGGCGCTCGGGATCGTAGGTGTAGGTCGTCGATCCCTCGTCCGCGCCGGGCGCCTCGCGCGTGAGTCCGCCGCCGGCGCGGAGGTAGAAGGGCGTCTGTTCGGTCCCCTCGAGCGGCCAGGCCTGCGCGGTGCGCCACTCGCCGCCGTGGAAGAGGCGTCCGTTCCCGTCGCGGCGGCCGTCGCCGCCTCCCATGACGAAGATCGTGACGGGACCGGCGGCCTCGCCCGCCAGCCTGTCGTCATTCTCGAACAGGTCGTTCGCGCGCTGCCCGCGGAGGTGGCGGTCGAACCAGCGCAGGTGGAACTCGCGCGAGAAATCCTCGACCGCGGCCCCGGCCCCGAACTCGATGTCGCCGGCGTGGGATCGGCTGTTCCCGCCGTGCGTCCACGGACCCATGAGGAGCGTCATGGGCGACGACTTCCGCCGCGAGAGTTCGACGAAGCTCTGAATCGTGCCCGGAGCGTAGGAGTCGTACCAGCCGCCGACGTGCAGCATCGGGACGTCCGACGTCTCGTCGTAGTACTCGACCCAGTTGCGGCCGATGCCGCGGAAATAGTCGTCGTAGTCGCCGTGGTTCTGCATCGTGAGGTAATAGTCCTCGAAATTCGGCGCGACGGAGAGCGGGTTCTCCCCCTTCCGGAAGGGCGTGTCGGGGAACCAGTCCGACGGCGGCTCCTCGGCGAGCCGGAGGCGGATCTCCGGGTCGTCCGCCACCGCCGCGAGCTGGAGGTGTGCCCAGCCGAGCTGCTGGCCGAGTTCGAGCGCGCCGTGGTTGCGGACCTTGTGCGTCCAGGCGTCGGAGAGGCCTCCCATCGTGAGCACGAGCGTCCGGAGGCCCGGCGGGTTCAGCTTGGCGGCGTCCGCCTGCGTGTGCGCGCCGTAGGAGGTGCCCCACATGCCGACGGAGGGCTCCGCGTAGTCGAGCCCCGTGATCCACTCGATGGTGTCGTAGCCATCGGGGGCGTCGAACTCGTGGTACTTCTGGAAGGTGCCCTCGGAGCCGTAGAGCCCGCGCGTGTCCTGCAGCACGACGACGTAGCCGTGCGTCGTGAACCAGCGCGCCTGGTCCACGAGGCCGCGCGAGGTCTTGTCGTACGGGGTCCGATGGAGGAGGACGGGAAACGGTCCATCCACGGGCTCGTACTCGCGGGAGGGGCGGTAGACATCCGTCGCGAGGCGGATCCCGTCGCGCATCTCCACCATGAGATCCGTCTCGACCTGGAGCGCATCGTACGGTCCGCGTCCCGCCGCGTCCGCCGCGGCATCCAGGGCCGCCTCCATCCCCTCGTCGGTGCGGGTCGCATCGCCGCAGGCCGCGAGCCACAGCGCTCCGAGCAGGGCAAGCCCCCGGGGAGCGCGGCGTGTCCCTCTCCCGGTGACGATCCGGGGCGCGTCGTGCGCGGATCTCACGCCGGGACTCCGGCGGCGGCGCGGGCCGGGGCCGTCGAGAGCGCGGCCACGAGGTCATCGATGTGCGGGAGTTCGTCCACGCGTTCGAGCCGGTTCAGCGCGCCGTCGATCCGCGCGTCGTCCATCACGAGGCTCGCGCAGTCCCGGAACTTGTCGTGCAGCTCCTCCCGGGTGAGCGGCCGCTCCGGTCCGCCGGGATAGGTGTCCGCCTCGGTGTGGATCTCGGTCCCGTCGCGCAGCCGCACGTCGATCGCGCTCCGCATGCGGTCGTAGCCGCGGGCGTCGATCTCCTCGTCGAACTTCACCGTGACCCGCCGCATCATGTCCGCCGCCTCCTCGGAGAGGACGAAGTCGTCGTGGAACTCGCGGATCCCGGCCCGGCGCCGCAGGACGATGCTGGAGAGGACGAAGGGGATGCAGAACTTCGCCTCGAGTTCGTTGCGGGGCACGGGGTACCGGAGCGGGTTGAGGATGTTGTGCCCGGCGCGGAAGGTGATTTCGGCGACGTCGTCGGGCGCGAGGTCGTGCTGGGTGACGAGTTCGAGCATGGCGGCCATGCTGGGGTGGCCGAGGCTCCCCGAGGGGAAGGGCTTTACGGAGACGCCGGGGTCGAGCAGCGTGTACGGGGAGCCGAGGGCGCCGACCAGCCGCTCGGGCTCGAAGCCGCCGCCGAAGACGCGGAAGAAGCCCCACGGCGCCTCGAGCGCGTCGTGCCCGGCCGTGAAGCCGCGGGCGGCGAGGTCGACCGCCAGGATGCCGTTCTCCGCGGCCCGGCCGGCGTGGAGCGGCTTCGTCATCGTGCCGAACCCGAGCCGGATCCCCGACGACAGGCTGGCGGCGATCCCGAGCGCCATCGCGAGGTCGTCCGCCCCCAGGCCGGCCAGTTTCGCCGCGGTGGCGCAGGCGCCGAGCGTGCCGATCGTGGCGGTCGAGTGGAACCCCTCCATGTAGTGCCGCGGGTCGATCGCCTCGGCGATCTTGCACTCCACCTCGAACCCGATGAGGAAGGCCTCCAGGAACCCGGCCCCCGTGGCCCCTTCCCTCTCCGCCGCCGCGTATCCCGCCGCGAGAGGGGCGACCGTCGGGTGCGTGAGGAGCCCGAAGATCCGGTCCGGCGCGTTCGAGAGCTGCGTGTCGTCGAAATCCATCGCGTGGCCCGCCGTGCCGTTCGCCCGGGCGGCGAGCGAGGCGGGGGCGCGCACGTCCGGCGGGCCCAGCACCGTCGCCTGCGGGTTCCCGCCCTGCACGGCGATCTGGTCGCGGACGATGCGCGAGCAGGCGTCCGTCGAGCCGGCCAGGATCACGCCGGTGCCGTCGGTCACGCACCGCCGCCCCTCGGCCAGCAGTCTCTCGGGGAAGTCGTCGATCGATGTCTCGAGTATGAAGTCGATGACCGCACGCGTCGCGCTCACTCGTGTTCCTCTCGCCGGGGTTCGTGTGTGTCGGGTTCGGGCGCTCGCCCCCTCCCGGAAATCAGGCGGCTGCGGACCGCCGGGGCCGCGAAGCTCACCGCCGCCAGCAGGAGCAGCACCAGGCTGATCGGGCTCTCCAGGAAGACCGAGTGCGAGCCCGAGGACAGGCTCAGCGCCCGCCGATAGTTCGTCTCGATCATGGGACCGAGGATGAGGCCGAGCACCGCCGGCGCCAGCGGGTAGCCGCCCCGCAGCATAGCGAAGCCGACGAGCCCGAAGAAGAGGGCCGCCCACGCGTCTGCCGCGTTGCCTCGGAGGGAGAAGGTGCCCACGAGCGAGATCGCGACGACGAGCGGCATCAGGATCGACGGCCGCAGCCGCACCACCCGCGTCCAGAGGGGGATCCCGAGGCGCCCCACGGCCAGCATGAGAAGCACCGCCACCACGAATCCCGCATAAAGCGCGTAGACGAGTTCGGAGCGCTCGGTCATGAGCAGCGGGCCGGGCGCCACGCCCTGCACGGTGAGGCCTCCGAGGAGGACCGCGGCGCTGGCCGAACCGGGGATCCCGAGCGCGAGGAGCGGGATCATCGCCGCCCCCACACAGGAGTTGTTCGCAGCCTCCGGCGCCGCGATTCCCGCCGGCAGGCCCGTCCCGAACCGCTCCGGCGTCTTCGAGACCCGGCGCTCCTCGTTCCACGCCACGATGGAGGCGATCGTCGCCCCCGCCCCGGGGATGGCTCCGATCAGGCCCCCGATGGCGGATCCCCGCAGAATCGTGCGCCACAGTCCGAACAACTCGCGGGCCTTCGGGAGGGCGCCCGCGATGCCGCCTCCGGGGGGCGTCGACCTGCGGCGGCCCGTCACCGCCGCCAGCGCCTCCGCGATCGCGAAGAAGCCGATCAGCATGGGGACGAGCCCGAGACCGTCCATGAGCGCGTTCGTGCCGAACGTGAGCCGCGGCGCCCCCGTGAGCACGTCGAGCCCGACGATGAAGAAGAGGAGTCCGAGGAGCGCGCTCACGATCCCCTTGAACGGGTCCTTTCCCACGAGGTTCGCGACGATGGAGAGCCCGAACACGCCGAGCCCGAAGTACTCCGCCGGCCCGAAGGCGATCGCCGCCCGCGAGAGCGGCCCCAGCGCGACCACGAGAAGGATGGTGCCGAGGAGCCCGCCGCTCATGCTGGAGAAGAGCGAGATCCCGAGGGCGCGTCCCGCCTCGCCGCGCCGCGTCATGGCGTAGCCGTCGAAGGTCGTGGCGAGGGCGGGCGAACTCCCCGGCACGCCGATCGCGATCGCGGTGATCGAACCGCCGTACTCCGCCGCCATGTAGATCGAGACCATCATCAGGAGAGCGGGCGTCGGGTCGAGCGCGAAGGTGACGGGGAGGACGAGCGCGAGTCCCACCGTCGAACTCAGCCCCGGCATCGCGCCCGCGAACACGCCGAGCAGGCTCCCCGCGAGGAGCGCGGCGAGGTTCCCCGGCTGGAGCGCCGTCAGCAGGCCGTCGAGGAACGCGGACACGGGCGGCGGATCAGAACCCGGACGGGAGCGGCACGCCGAGCACCACCATGAACACGAGATAGATGAAGGCGGCGAAGCCGAGCGGCACGGCGATGAGCGCGAGCCGCGAGCGCTCGCCCGTCAGCCACATCAATCCGGCGACGAGGAGCGGAACCGACAAGACGGTCCCGAGCCGGGGCCAGGCGAGGAGGAAGACGGCGATCCACGCGGCTCCCAGCGCCAGGCGGGCGCCGCGGCCGGCTCCCGCGCCCGGGGCCACGTTCCCGCGGGAACGTCCCGGGTCCGATTCCGGCGGCTGGCGCGCGGCCCGGATCGCGAGCCAGGCCGCGCAGGCCATGAGCAGCACGGCGAGCAGCCGCGGGAAGAAGGCCGGACCCGGCGCCCCCTCGGCCAGCGACCCCGGGTAGGAGCGCGAGTCCAGCAGGACCCCCGCCGCCACGACGGCGAGCAGTCCGGCTTCCGCGAGCAGGCCCAGCCGCGTCGTCCCGCCCGCGGAGGCGCTACTCATCCAGGATTCCCAGCCGCCGCAGCATGTCCCGGCTCGTCGCCACCTCCTCGGCCATCCAGACGCCGAACGCGTCCGCGTCCGCCATCGTCGCGTACTCCAGCGCGGCCTGCTCCATGTACTCCCGGAACCCCGGGTCCTCGATCGCCGCCGTCAGCCGCGCGCGCAGGTCCGCGCGCAGTGCCGGATCCAGCCCCGGCGGTCCCACGACCCCGCGCCAGTGGACCGGCGTCAGGTCGTACCCCTGCTCCGCGTAGCTCGGCGTCTCCGGCAGCGCCTCGACGGGAAGCGCCACACCCAGCACCCGCATCGTCCCCGCCCGCAGGTGCTCGCGCACGATGTTGTAGTTCGTGTGCGCCGCGTCCGTGTGTCCGCCGAGCGCCGCCACCACCGCGTCCGCCGACCCCTCGTACGCGATCCAGCGCACGTCCGGGTCGTCTGCCGCGGCCCTCAGCCGGGCGAAGCCGAGGAAGTGGGCCGACGCCGCCCCGAACCCCGACACCGAGACCTCGCCGGGCCGGGCGTGTGCCGCCTCGAACAGGTCGCCGAGCGTGTGGAAGGGACTGTCGTCCCGCACCGCGACCAGGAAGGGGTCGATCTGGATGCGGAGGATCGGTGTGAAATCCCCGGGAGAGAACGGGATCCGCCCCGTCGCCATGTTCACCGTGCCGCTCGCCGTGAAGACGCCGAGCACATGCGGGTCGCCCTCCCGTCCCTGCAGGTACTGCATGCCGGCGGCGCCCGCCCCGCCCTGACGGGTCATGACGGTGACGCGCCGGCCATCGAAGTGCGGCGGCGCGGCCTCGGCCAGGGCCCGCGAGAGGAGGTCGGTCGGTCCGCCCGGCGTCGCCCACGAGACGATCTCGATGGCCCGGCTCGGAAACGCCGCATCCTCCCCGGCTGGCGAACAGCCCGCAAGGGCCAGCGCGGCCAGGCCCGGCGCCACGAACCCGATCAACGTTTGACGCCCGGATGACCGGCGAGACCATCCTGTGGTATCCATGCGAGGAATGTGCGGTCTGAGTCGTGAGTCGGCCACGGCAGGGTGCGTTATGTTGTTCGTTGCGACCGCTCTACTCGAAGTACGAGCCGAAGGCCCGTTTCTGGGAAGTGTGGCCTCACGTCCCGGAGGGCAGAACCGTGACCACATCCAATCGGGAAGAACCTGTGGCCGAGATTCGACCGTTATCGAAGAAACCCACCACGCTCGGGGCGCGGGTCGCGGAACTGGAACGCCAGGGGGCGATCGTCCCGCCCGCGGGTCCGCCCGAGCCGTTCACGCCCGGGCCACCGCTGCCGGGCACCCTCGCCGAATTCCTGGCCGACCGCGGCAATTGAGCGCCGAGGACGGGCCCCGGGAGGCTGGAGCGAATTGATGAGACTAGTCTGACTAGTTATGCTGGATCGATGCGATTGCTTTACTCGACCTACGAAGCGAAGGCCCGTTTCTCGGAAGTGTTACGCCACGTCCGGGCGGGAAAGACCGTGACCATATCCTATCGAGGCGACCCCGTAGCGGAGATCCGTCCGCTTCGGCGCGAGAGCACGGATCTCGAGGAACGACTTGCGGATCTGGAGCGGCGAGGGATCCTCACGCCCCGTCCGAAGGACCCGAAGCCCATCGAGCTCGGTACGCCGGTGCCGGGCGCCCTGAAACGCTTTCTGGCCGATCGCGGAGAGTGAGCGCCGCCTATGTGGATACGTCCGCGATCGTCTCAGTCGCTTTCGTCGAGCCGGGCGCCGAGGAGATCGTCCGCCGATTGCGGGGGTTCCGGGATCTGATCTCATCCAACCTCCTGGAAGCGGAGTTGCGATCCGTCTGCGCCCGAGAGGGAAAGCCCTTTCCGGACGACCTGGTCTCCAGGTTCATCTGGGTTCATCCGGATCGGCCTCTGTCGCGAGAGATGCGGGCGGCACTCCGAGCCGGTTATCTGCGGAGGGCGGATCTCTGGCACGTCGCGTGCGCCCTGCGCGTAGCGCGGAGGCCTTCGGCTGTCTCGTTCATCACTCTCGACGAACGACAGGCGGAGGTTGCGGCGGCGCTGAACTTCCGACTCGAGTAGGACCGGCGGGCGCGGATTTCCCGGACTGGTGGCGGCGGGCCGGGGGCGAGTAGACTGCCGCGCATGAACGAACCCGGAAGCGACACCGAAACGACGCCGGCCGCGGCCCCCATGCCGGCGGCGCGGACGGGCGCGGGCTGGCGGCGCGACGTGTGGCCGGGCATCCACTGGATCCAGGAGTTGGGCGGGCACAGGGCCGGGATCGCGCGCGCGGTGCTGGAGAGCGGCGCGGACTGGTACAGGCCCGGGAACGAACTGTACGTCCCTCAGAACGCATACCTGCTGACGGGCGAGCGAACGCTGCTCTGGGACACGCTCTCTCCGGCCTCGGGCCACATCCTGCTCCCGGCGCTCGAGGAACTGCTCGGGGAGCGGCCGCTCGACTACCTCGCCCTCTCCCACCCCGACGTGCCGCACGCGGGCAACACGATGCAGGTCCTGCGGCGCTATCCGCAGTGCCAACTCGTGGCTCCGGCCGCCGGCGAGACGCACGCGCTCTACCACCTGGACGACGCGATGAAGGTGGGGCCCGGGGACGAGATCGATCTCGGCGGGCTCCGGGTCCGCTTCCCGGAGGCGACCTTCCTCGACGCCGCGATTCACACGTGGATGAGCGAGGAAGCGACCCGCACGCTCTTCACCGTCGACTGGATGGGCTTCCCGCACCAGAGCGGCGAGAGCCTGCGGCGCACGGACGAGATCGACACGGTCGTGGACGTGGGCCGCCTCGAGGAGTTCCACAGCCGGGTCATGTTCTGGTTCCAGTACGTCCACCCCCACAAGGTCACGGCGGCGACGGACGCCCTGGCCGTGCAATTCGCCGGGTACGGGCTCGCGCCGGCGCACGGACTCCCGATCCCCGGGGAGGACGCGGCGCCCTACTACGAGCGCATGAACGAGGTCGTGCGGCGGGTGGCGGCGGGCGGGCGCGGGGGCGTCCTGTGAGCGGGAGCCACCCGTGCGTGCGGGCGCGCCGCGTGATCGGGCGCGTACCGTGAGCGTCATCGATCTGGGCGGCGGGGTCTCGTGGGTCCACGAGTGCTTCCCGGAGACCGACGCCCACATCCACGTCTCCGTCTATCTCGTCGAGGCTCCGGAGGGGGCGATCCTCATGGACTCCGGCTCCTTCCACCACCGGCAGCGCCTCGCGGACCGCATCCGCGACGCCACCGCCGGGCGCGGCATCGGCGCCATCGTCCTGTCCCACTCCGACTACCCCCACTCGGGCAACATCCCCGCCTTCCGCCGGGACTGGGGCGACTTCGAGATCATCGCCTCCTGCGGCGACCCCGACCTCCAGGGCCTCCCGTACGCCCGCCGCACGAAGATCGGCGACGTGACCGAGGTGCTGGGCCGGCGCTTCGTCGTCCTCGACCCCCCGCTGGCCGACCGAAATCACACGACGTGGGTCTACGACGAGGCCTCGCGCACCCTGTTCGTCGCCGACGGCTTCGGGACGCTCCACGCCCCGGGCGCCTGCGACATCGACTGGGGACGGATCCCGGAGGACGGACGCGCGGAGGGCGTGCATGAGTTCCATGCACAGACGCTGCCGTGGCTGCGCTACGCGGACCCGGACCGGGTCATGGGCGCCCTGCACGCGATGCTGGAGAAACACCCCCCGGCCTGGATCGCCCCGATCCACGGCCCCCCGATCGCCGAGGCGGACGTCCCCCGATACATGGCCGACCTGAGCGACGCCCTCACCCGCATCGCCGAACGCAACTGACGTTGACGACGATCCCCGGACGACCGCGCAGATCCCGAAAGCGTGGTGGGCAGGTCAGGCTGGGGAGGGTGAGGACCTCGTGACGCTTCGGGCGGTTGCGGGGGAAGGCCGGGGCTCCGGCACCGGGACGCCGTTGTCGAGCATCGTCTCGATGAACAGGCGCTGAGCGTCACGCAACTCGGATCGCGCTTCGGCCTCCGTCCGCCCCTGCGCGATACACCCCTCCAATTCCAGGACGCGCGCAACGTGGAAGGCGTCGCGGCGCCGCTCATCGCGCGCGACCTCGATGGTGTACGGCAGTGCCATGTATCTGTCGGCTTCGCTCATCTCCCTGCCCCTCCCCCCGGTTGGCGCTCTAACAACCTGTCCACTGCCCTCAGCGCGGCCTTCGCATAAGCGACGTCCAGCATCCGGTGTCTGGCGACGATTCCCATGATGTCGGGATGCCGGGGATGATGGAAGACCGTGTGCTTGCCGCCCTCCCGGCTCTCGAACCCGTGGACCGTATAGTAACCTACGACGTCGCGTCTCCGGCAGACGCCCTTCGAGCGTTCCAGCCGCGTCCGGAGCTTCCCCCGCCGAGTCAAGATGCACCTAGACCGGTTCTCAGCGGCCGAGCAGCTTTTCTACAGCCGTCTCGGACGCGGCTCCGACGATCCGGGCGTGTTCCGAGACGAAGGTCGGGGTCGCGGTGATCTGCCAGCGGTCGGCGAGGGCGGCGTCGCTGGCGAGGCGCTCGGCCGTCGCCGCGGAGTCCAGGCACCGGGCGAAGGGTGTTCCCGCGGGAATGTCCGCCGCCTTCGCGATGGATTCCCAGTCCGCGTCTCCCGTCTTCCAGTCTTCCTTCGTCATCAGGTAGTCGTGCATGCGCGGGAACGCCCCCTCGGCCTCGGCGCAGATCGCCGCCCGCGCCGCATCGGCGGAACGTTCCGAGAGGGGCACGTGAACCAGCACCACCCTCGCCTCACCCGACGCCGCCCACCCGTTCACGGTCTCGTGTGACGAGCGGCAGAAGGGGCAGAGGTAGTCGCTGAACTCGAAGATCGCGGGCGCGGCATCGCCGCCGCCGAGCACGCTCCCTCGCCCCGCGGCGGTCTGCTTCCCTTCCTCGCGGTAGCGCGCGAGCACCTGCCGCTCGGCCTTCCACTCCCGGAGGCGGCCGCCGACCACGCCCGACGGGCGGAAGGCGATCACCGCCAGGAGGACGAAGCACACCGCGAGACCGAGGTCCTGGATTCCGGGTCGCTTCATGTCCCCGGCGACCTCGCGCCCGCGGGCAGCGGGACGATCCAGACGTGTTCGAGGTCGAACTCATCCCGGACCACCCCGGCCGCCTCCGTTTCATCGGCCCAGAGCAGATCGAAGCCGCCGGGGAACTCGACGTCCCGGCCGGGGCTTCCCGGACCGGCGTACACGCTCCAGACCGAGACCTCTCCTTCGCCGCGCAGGGCGTCCCTTCGGGACCGGTAGTTCGTCACCCAGACGCGCCCGTCGTCGCCCGCAACCACGCCTCCCAGAGCCGGGAAGGAGTCGGGAAACGCCCACACCTCGAGCGTGGCCGCGATGCGGGTTTGCAGTCGGGCCGGCAGGAGACGGTTCATCTCGGCCCGGATGGGAGTGAGCGCCGTCTCGCGGTCCTCCGCGGTCAGGGGCAGCGATGGGACGGAGAACTCGATCGGAGCCAGCGGCATGCCGCCGCCCGTCACCCGCTCCGCGCGCGGACGCTCCGTGGACCCGAAGAGAAGGACCGAATCGCCGGGCAGCACGAACGGCTGGGGCGAGTACGGGATGCGGCCCGAGATGTACGCGTCTCCGGGATAGCTGAAGACCCGGACCCCCGTGGTCTCGGCGACGGGATCGAAGCCCGCTCCCTCGGCCGACGTCAGGAAGATGACGACCTGCAGAGGATGGGATTCTCCGATCTCGTCGACGCTTCGATCGGGCCTCGCGACCGCCCACACCAGCCGGCCGTCGTCCAGGGAACCCTGCAGTTGCGGGGATTGGAGCGTGTCTCCCGGAGGGATCGGCATCCCGACGCGCCGCACATCCCCGCCGGCGTACGGCCAGACGGACGCGGCGCCCCGCTCGCCGTCGTATACGACGACGGAATCGCCCCGGTATCCGAAGAGCGCCGTCAGTTCCCCGAGTTCACGCGGACCGCCGCCCGCGCCGCCCCGGGTGCCGCGCCACTCCCCGTCGAGCGTGAACGTGCGCAGCGTGGCATCGCCCCGGTTCGCCACGACCAGCACACCGGCCGCCCGGTCCACCACGACGCCGGCGATGTCGTGGAAATCCGTCTCCCCATCCCCGGACACGCCTCCGAGCCGCAGGCGGGGCGGCCCCGCGCGAAGGTGCGCGGGGTCCGCTCCGAAGTCCGCTCCCGACTCCGCCGAGTCGACCGTGGGGGCAGGGTTCTCGCCGTCCAGACACGCGGCGGCCAGCATCGCCGCCGCGAGTGTCGTCCAGTGTCGGGGCCGCGAGCCGACCCCCGTTGTGTCGAGCCTCATGTGATCTCCGTCAGAAGGGATAGGGATCCGAAGAAGGACCCCACGTCGGGAAGTAGCATTCCCGCATGCACTCGTTGAGTTCGTAGTTGCAGCCCCACTCGCCGTCCAGCACGCACCCCGCCCATCCCCGGAAACAGTCGGTCGTGCAGTCGTCGCCGCCTCGCGCGGACGCGGCCCGGCCGGGTTGCGCCAGGATGGCCGTGGCCAGCGCGAGGTTGAAGCCAAGCAGCACCCAGCGTCCCGCTTTCGTCGTCTTCATCGTCCCCTCCCTTTCACGGGTCGTCGGAAGGCCGGTCGCGGCCGCCGCCGTGCCTGGCGCGCTCGTCGCGACCCTCCGGGACGGACCCCCCGTCCCACGCCTCCCGAGATTTCGCCCTCAGAGTCCGGGCGGCCATCAACGGGGTGTCAACGCGCTCTCGACACACACCGGGCGGGGCGGCGCGGGGCGGCACTCGCCTGCCCTCCGCGCGCCATGTATCGTCGGAATCTCACGGAATCGCGGGAGTCTGGTCGGAGCCGCGGGAGGCCGACCGGAACCTCGGGGACGACAGGAGGCATGGATGGCGGATGTGCTTTGCGTCGGCGGGACGGGGACCGTCGGGAGCCGGGTCGTCGAGGGCCTGGTGGCCCGCGGAGCGTCGGTCCGGTGCCTGACGCGCTCGGCGGACCGGGCCGGGGCTTCGGCCGGGACGTCGCACGAGGGCGTCGAATTCATGCAAGGCGACCTCGAGCGGCCCGACACGCTCGGGCCGGCGCTCGAAGGCGTGTCGCGCATGCACCTCCTCACGGCGCTCCACCCGCGGGAGGCTCGGCTCGGCATCGGGGCCGTCGACGCGGCCGCGGCGGCCGGCGTCGAGCGGATCGTCTTCCATTCCGCGCACCGCGCGCACGCGGCGCCCCACATCCCCCACTTCGCGAGCAAGATGGAGATCCTCGCCGCGCTCGAGGCCTCCGGCGTCCCGTGGGCGACGATCGAGCCGAACCACTACTTCCAGAACGACCTGTGGCTCAGGCGGTCGCTCGAAGCCGGCGTCTATCCCGCACCGCTCGGGAGCGCGGGGCTGCACCGGGTCGACGTCCGCGACATCGCCGACGCCACCGTGAACGCGCTCCTCGACGACGGCCACGAGGGGATCCGGTATCCGGTGGTCGGACCGCAGCTACTGACGTCCGGGCATGTCGCCCGCATCTGGAGCGAACACCTCGGGCGCGAGATCGAGTACGTCGGCGACGACCTCGACGCGTGGGAGGCGCGCGCGGGCCGAAGCCTGCCGGACTGGCTCGTGAGGGACCTGCGGATCATGTCCGAGTACTTCCTCTCCCACGGACTCATCGCGACGGAGGAGGACTTCGCGACGATGAGCCACGTGCTCGGCCACGCGCCGCGCGCGTTCGATGACTTCGTGCGGGAGACGGTCGCGGCCTGGTCCGGCGAAGGAGCCTGAATGTTCACGATATACATCTTCTGTCTCCTGGTGGGCGGCGGCTTCCTCGCGCTGTCCGTGTTCGGCGACTTCCTGGACGGTATGGACATCGATGTGGATGTCGACGGGGAGCTGGACGCGGGGGGAGCGACCGATGTGGCGAGACTCCTCTCGCTGCGGACGGTCGTCTACGCCCTGTTCGGATTCGGCGCCACCGGGGCCGTCCTGCACTGGTTCACGGGTCCCGCCGTCACGGCCGCCATCGCCGGCGTCACCGGACTCGCCTCCGGAGCGTTCATCGGCGCCGCTTTCCGCTACATCAGGCGCTCGGGCGGCGGGACGGCGCTCGGAGAGCGTTCGCTGGCGGGATTGACGGGTGAAGTCACGATGGAAATAGCGCCGGATGGCGCGGGTACGGTGAAGGTGTCGCGCGGCGAGCGCCGCTACAGCGTGCGGGCCCGCCTGGACTCGACGTGCCCCGACGACCTGCCGCTCCGGGCCGGACAGTCGGTCGTCGTCGTGCGCATGACGGACGGCATCGCGGATGTCGCGCCGGTAGACATGAAACTGCTCGAGGAATAACGAGGTGGAAATGCAAGACCTTCTGAATGTCCTGGCCGCCCCCGTCACGATGGCTGCCGTCTTCTTCGTCGTCGTGCTCGTGGCGATCGTCACGATCAAGAACCTGATCGTCATCGTCCCGCCCAACCGCGCCGCCGTGATCACGGGCCGGAACCGCATGCTGACCGACGGCCAGTCCGTCGGCTACCGCTCCATCTCGGGCGGGCGCACCCTCCGGATCCCGATCATCGAGACGGTCCAGCACATGAACCTCGAGACCATCCCCATCGAGGTCTTCGTCAACAACGCCTTCTCGAAGGGGAACATCCCGCTGAGCGTGGAGGCGATCGCGAACGTGAAGATCGCCTCGGAGCCCGAGTGGGTGTTCAACAACGCGGTGGAGCGCCTCCTCGGGAAGACGGAGGAGGAAGTCCGGGAACTCGCCCAGGACACGCTCACCGGGAACCTGCGCGGCGTGCTCGCCACGCTGACTCCGGAAGCCGTGAACGAGGACCGGCTGGGGTTCGCCAAGGCGCTGTCGGAAGACGCGGGAGAGGACCTGGCATCGCTCGGCTTCCACCTCGACGTGCTCAAGATCCAGAACGTGAGCGACGAGCGGGGCTACCTGGACGCGATCGGGCGGGAGAAGTCGGCCGAGGCCATCCGGGCCGCGGAGATCGCCGAGGCGCAGGCGGAGGCCGACACGCGGGAGGCGCAGGCCGAGGCGAGACGGCGCGCGGAGGTGCGGGAGGCCGCCGCCTCGATCAAGGTCGCCGAGGCCCAGAACGAACTGCGCGTGCGCAAGGCCGAACTGCACCGCGAGGGCGACACGGCCGAGAAGATCGCGCGCGTGAAGGCGCAGGAGGCCGAGGTCGAGGCCGAGAAGATCCTCGAGATGAAGCGCGTGGAGCGCGAGGAGCAGCGGCTGCGGGCGGACGTGATCGAGCCCGCCAAGGCCGAGAAGATGGCCGCGTTCGCGCGGGCGGAGGCCGAAGCGGCCCCGATCCTCGAGCGCGGGAAGGCCCAGGTCGAGGTCCTGAAGCGGCTCTACGCCGAGGTTCAGACCGGAGGCGATGCCGCGTTCGCCGTGTTCATGGCCGAGAAGCTCCCCGAACTGCTCGAGATCGCCGTCGGCGCGGTGGAGGGCGTGGACATCGACCGCGTGGTTGTGATGGACGGAGGCCAGGGCGAGGGCGTCTCCAACGCGCTAAACCAGCGCGTGAGGGGCGCCTACGGGACGATGGAGGGGCTCGCCTCGGTGCTGGGCCTCGACATCCAGGAGGTGTTGCAGCGAGCGGTGGGGTCGGGGGACGAGAGTGGAGGTGAAACGGTGGCAGAGATTCCGTCACCTCAGTAACCCGCTACAGCCGGGGGCCGGACATTCGCACACGGGAATGACCGGCCCCTCGGTCTGGCCTCGGCGCAGCCGACGCGGCTTCCTTAGCGCATGATTTCGTAGCGGACGACGTAGGGGATGTCGAGCGCATCCCTCTCCACCACCCAGGCTTCGTTCCGGTTCGCGTAGTCGATATGCCACCTGGTGGGTAGCCGAAATCGGCCGATGGAGGCTCCGGAGGCATCGAATACGAGCCAGTCACGCTCGCCGTCCTCGTCGAGTCCCGCGATCCACGCGGTGCCGTCGCCGCCCACGACTACGTTGGTGACGGGAGGATAATAGCGGGTCTGCTCGAAGAATTCGCGTACGGCGTTCGTGAACACACGCTGGCCAGCTACGGCTTCGGACATTCTCGGATAGCCCAACATCGTCTCGATCTCGTCATCGTAGTAGCCGTCCGGAACGGGGCGCGGCTCATAGGCGAGGCGGCGGTGGAACAGGGTGTCGCCGTTGGAATGCACGATTGTCACGCCGAACTCGGCAGGACCGTCCCCCGCCCACGGCCCGCCCTCGACGACCACGATGCTCGACCTGTCAGGCGCGAATCGCCAGTTGTCCCCCTGCGCAATCGGGTGGCTCAGGCGCACCGTTCCATCCTCCACCAGGCCAGCTGTGATGCTGACGGAATTTTGCGCCGACAGCAGCGTAAGCGTGTCACGCAGTGCGCCCGCCGTGTCCAACACCACCATGGGCACGGTCGTGAGGATCCCATGCTCGGGGGCCGCGTCGGAAGGATGCGGCGCGGCCGCTGCGCGCGATTCGGACAGCGCGACGAGCGGTACAGGTCGTGCCGTTCCGGACGCGTCCGGCCCGTACGCGTGGTAGGGGATCGTCCTCACCTCACCCGTCGCGACTTCATAGAACGTGAAGCGCCGTAGTTCCGTGTCGCCGATCGATAGAGTCCCCGGTTTGCTCCAACCCATCGTCATCGGCAGCATCAGCTCGCCGGGGCCCGACCCGCGGCCCCCCAGGTCGCGGACGAACTCGCCGTCACGAGTGAAGACCCGGATCGTGCCATCTCGTGCCAGGAGAACGTACACGCGGTCCTGGTCGACCAGCACCCCGCCGACGGCCCAGAGTCCGTACACCGGATCATCCGGGCTTCCGATTGCGAGACCCCGCCGCAGGGTCCACTCCGGCACGTCGCCGATGCCTTCGTCCGACGCCGGGGCGCCGCAGGCGAGCGCCAGTGGCACCAGGAGGACACCCCCGGCAAGTCGTCGCGACCCACCCATGCAGTTGAGAGTTCTCGACAAGGAATTCAGCTCCGCCTACCGCGGGTCGGTCACGCTGGAGATGTCGTACCAGTCCACGCGGCGTTCCTCGACTACGCCGCCGGCGTCCCGCACGACGAGAACCGCGAGCGTGTCCCCGAGGACATCCATCCCGACGATCTGGTCCGCCACCTGCAGCGTCAGTGCGTACTGGGGACCGTCGTCCGTGAGACGAAACATGTCGATGCGGCTGAAAGCGACCACGTCGCCCCAAGCATTCCGATGCGACACTGCCCAGAACCGCCGACGGTCATCCAGAACCCGCGATCCGTACCACGACTTCGGCCTGGACCGAATCTCCTCCTCATCGACGGGTGGTCTCCAACGTGCTGACTGGAGCATCCGTACCTCAGAAGCCACCTCCTCGTCGGTCGGGTATCGCTCGACATACGTGGGGGACCGCACGATCGCGGCGGGCTCCGCCGCGTCCCGGTCCGCGTACCAGACCAGAAACTCGCCGTGGCACGTCACGAACAGGAATCCGTCCCGTCCATCCCCGTATCCCGACGCCAGCCGGGTGGTCCTCCACAAAGGCGTCGAGCAATTCACGACGTCGGCTTCGTACGGGAACGCCCGCTCCCACTCCACCCGACCCGTCTCGACATCGATCTCCGCCTGCACGAGCGGCGGTTCGCCGCTTGCGTCGGGGCTCCGATACCAGCCGGACGCCATCCCGTCCGTCACCTGGCGGCTTTGAAACGAGAACCCGCGTGGAAGCCCTCCCGTGGAAGCAAGGAACTCGCCCGACCTGGAGAACGTCGACAGGCGGTTCAGTCGAAAGTCGAGTACTCCGACCGTACCCGAGGCGCCGCGAAGCAGGTCACTGGGAAACATGAACTCGCCCGGCCCTTCGCCCTCGGCGCCGAACTCGAGGGCCTCACCTCCGGGATCGACGCAACTCACGCGGCTCCAGTACGAATCGATGACGCATGCCGCGCCGTTGGCCAGGAGAGTGAGCCGACTGCGTAGGCTCAGCGGCGACGGCGCGGAGGCAAACGCATCGAGCTCGACGGGCTCAAATGCGACATCGGCCGGCCCGCCACAGGCCGCCGCGAGCAGCGCAGTGACGAGCACGGCCTGACGACGAGGATTGGACACCAGGAGACCCTTCGCAGGAGTACCAGCAGCGAAAGGTGTCGATGCTAGGTCTCGCCCGGGAGTTGGGCAACGCGATTACCTGGTCCAGACCACGACAGCCCCGCAGCGGGCATCTGAGCCGGTGAACTCGGCGGGGAGCGAAGCAGGCCCCTTGTACACCTCGATGCCTACAACCTCAAAGGGCTTCACGAATTGGTCGATCCCCCCGCCCCGGAGCAGAACGCCGTCAAGGTACTGCTTCATTGGACAGGGTTGTAACGAGAATCCCACCGACATCCGGCGATTGGACAACCCCGACATGCCCGGAACCATCATGGAAACGAAGCCCGCAATGCTGGAGGGCCGCCAACGGTCGATTTCGTCGGCCGTAATGAAGTGGCCCAGCCCGGTCAGTTCGCCCCAGTGCTTACGCTCGTAGAAACCTGTGATCTCGAGTCGCCGCACTCTTGTCGCGGTCGCCACGATGGGCTCCATCTCCACCGGCGCGGGAACCAGACCGATTTCCACGTCTGTCGTGAGCCCCTGGCCCACTGTCACGGAATGTCGCAGGGGAGAGTAGCCGATCCGCCGCACCTCCAGTACATGTTCACCAGGCGGGACGCCGGTGAGCACGAATCGGCCCTGTTGGTTCGTGTCGATCACAGCTGGCCGGCCGCGGATGGATACCGCCGCCGTGACGACGGGAGCTTCGGTCAAAACGTCCAGCACCTGGCCCATAAGGCGCCCCGAACGAACACCCTCCGTCAGGATCCGGAGCACGACTTCGCGCGTTACGCCCGGCTCGAAGGTCGCGACCGCCTGCCGGCTCGAGTCGTCGCCGAACTCGGCCCATAGCGTGGCCCCCTCCACGTTCTCAGAGACGCATAGGGAGTAATGGCCGTCTGCTCCGGCGGCATCCCGGACCGGCCTCTCGACGAGATCGGTCCACCTCACGACCACGATCGCCCCCGGCAACAGGACCGTCCCGGACTCGTCAGCGACCCTGACGTGGAGCATGGCCCGGTCGCCGCATTGCTCCTGCTGCTGGGCCCCAGTTGTGGCGGCGGTCGTCAGCAGGGCACACCAAGCGACGATGGTGGCGGGACGTAGCGACCATTGCCTGAGCGAATGCGACGACACGTTGCGGTGGGTTACCCCGCGGGTCACCGCAGTCCCTCGATCCTCCAGCGCGCGATCATGGGAAGATCGAATCCGTCCCAGCTTACGGTCCATATCGTTTCTCCCGTTACACCCAAGCAGCTCCGTCTCGATTGGATGCGGCATGACAACGTATGGACGCTACGAGTGCCCAACAGGTCACGAAGTCGTCCCGGCTCGTGGTCTCACGGGAAATCTCCCGATAGCTACTCCTCGCCCCGGTCCGCGTTGCATCCGAGCGAAGCGGATGCCTCCACCCTTGTTGATGGTGCCAGTCTATATCACGTCACACGAGTCGTAGTAGGTGGGTGACGAGAGCGAGGGAGACCGCAGGGACGTACGTCGCGCGCAGTGAGGGCACCAGTGCCTGAATCGTCCCGCGAGCTCGAGGTGACGGAAGGGTCGGTCGGCAGCGGCTACTTGGTCCAGACGACAACGACGCCGCATCGCGAGTCGGCCCCCCCGAACTCGGCCGGCAGCGACGCCGCACCCTTGTAGACCTCTACTCCGGCTATCTCGATCGGAAGCACAAGGTCGTCGATGACGTCGGCGTCGACTATGATGTTGTCCAGAATGACCCTCAATGGGCAGCCCGTGCGGGCGTTCTCGAGCCCCATCCGGATGCCGGGGACATCTTGAACCATGTGCGAGATTCGCAGCGGATTTCTGCGCTCGATGTCTTCCGCCGTATAGAAGGAGCCGAGGCCGAGCAACTCTCCCCAGTCCTTCCGCTCGTAGAATCCCTTGATCTCAAGTCGACGCGACCGCGTCGTCGACACTACCAACGGTTCGAGTTCCACCGGCTCCCGCACAAGACCGATCTCCAACTCTGTCGTGAGACCACTGGTCACGTCGACCCGGTGGCTAAGGGGCGCGTAGCCGAGCCGCCGGACCCGTAGTTCGTGCTGTCCCGCCGGCACGCCGGTCAGCCGAAACAGACCCTGTCTGTCGCTTGCGGCCTCGGTGGGCCGGCCGACGACACCTACGGCCGCCGTCGCCACGGGACGACCGGTCTCCTTGTCGATCAAGCGCCCGATCAGACGTCCGGACGGCACCGAACTGAGAATCCGCAGCCGGACCTCACGTTCCTCCCCGGATGCCATTGCCTCGGGTGCGGCCTGTCCGCTCGAGTGATCCCCGAACTCCGCCCACACGACCGCTTGACTCGCATCGCGCGGAACGCACACCCGAAGACGGCCATCTGCATCTGTCGCCTCGCGCACCGGCATTCGCCCCGCATCGGTCCAGCGAAGAATCACCGTGGCCCCGGGCAGTACGATACTCCCGGACTCGTCCAGTACGGTGATGAGGAGAGAGGCCCGGCCACCGCAGTCCGCCTGCTGTCCGGCCAGCGGAACGGAGCCGGCTCCAACTAGGATGGCCAAGGTGAAGACTCGCCGCACCCACCGCCGTCGTAGATCAGCCATCCCGCGCTCCCCTGTGATCACGTTCCCACCGTTTCGCCTGACTCATATGCCCACCCGGTAATTGTTGGCAGGCCAAGTGGATCTCGGTCTATTGTCCATAACATTCCTTCTGAGACGGCCAAAAGGTGATACTCCACCGGGAACTCGACGAGGCCCGCGAAGCGTCCGTCGCGATCGTAGCCGGCCCATCGAGTTGCTGACGTCGCTGCTGGAGCCGTTCGCCGCAACCACAGCGTGCCGTCCTCGCTCGCAAGCATAGCGTCCACCGCCGTTTCCGACGGTCGTGCGATCTGTCCGAGGAATGCCCGGGTCAGTTCCCCGCTCGAAACGCGTGACCTGAAAGACGCAGGTAATCCGCCATATATCCGCCTTGAGTACGATTGTACGTCCCGCCGTGACACCGCAACTCGGCCCAGAGGCAGTCGCATGAACGCCACAGTGTCGCCAGCGACCGTCACGCGTCGCAACTCCAGATGGCGCTGGTCATCCGCATCCGTTCGCCACGCAGCAAGATACAGCCATCGGCTATGGGGATCATGCGCAAGAAGACTACGTCGGTCGAACGGATGGCTTATTGACATGGTCCGAGGGACCGATTCCCCGGCTCCAGGGGGGGTAACGATGGACACGGCGACCTGACCTACGGCTTGCCACGCCAAAGTATCCCGAACTACTCCCTCTTCATCGAGGACCAGGATAGGAAGCGCGTCCATCTCAGTTGCTGCTTGCACCGTCACATAAGGAACGCTAACCACTCTGCCGCCGGGAGACGCACGTCGGGGCATCATGGTGGCCGGGCCGGAAATGATGGCGAATCGGACGGAGCGAAGAAAAGTCCCATCGGTGTGAAAGAAGGATAATCGACTCAGGCTTCGATCGGCGACCCACAGGGTGTCCGACAGCCAACCCATCGCCGTTGGCCGCCGGAATTCGCCCGGACCGTCACCCTCCCCGCCGATCGTCCCCAACCACTGGCCTTGCCGATCAAATCGGTGTACACCGAAGGCAGCAGGATCCAGCACATAGATGTGACTTGAATCCGTAACGAGCACGCTTGGGGCCGTCAGCTCCGGATCGCCCTGTCCGGTCGCCCGGATCTCCACTCTCTTCTCGAGGCGGAGCGGCGTGCCGGCGAAGGAGTCGAACGCGTCCGGTGTCTGACCCGCGACCGCGTCGAACGTCAGGATGAAGTGACCCCCAAAAGTTGGACACCCGACCTCCGGGTTTATTGTGCTGCTCAGCCCTCTCGGTAGAAGTCCTCGATGATCTTCAGGGGTGGCCGGTCTCCGAGGGAGGAGTGACGACGCACCCGATTGTAGTACCTGATTCGGTCCCGGACGACGGCCGCGAGTTCATC
>JAJEEM010000052.1 GCA_022820995.1 Gemmatimonadota bacterium
GAAGCCTTGAAAAGCGAACGAGACGGGCTTACGCTGTGTCGGCACCGGTCCTCCTTTTTTGTAGCCGCCATGTTATTGGGGAATAACAAATTAGCGACTACCGGAGGCCGGTGCCTACTCCATCCTTTGAGAAATCCGGGCTAACGGCGGAATTCATGTCCCTAAACACACGATTTCCGACGTTCGAATCGATGCTTGACGCGAGCGTGTGGGATGTGTCCTCTCAGGGAGATTTCGAGGCGATCCCGGACGATGCGTGGGACGAATACGTTGCCGCCACCACGGATTTCGATGATTGGGGGGACCTGCTGGCCGCCGCGGCACAGGAATGGACGGTGCGCCAACTCGGGTTTTGATACATGACTCAACCTACGGCCAACTTAACCGAAGTACCCGACACCCTCCAGGACGCACTCGACGAGTTACGAGGGTACGCACGGGACGTAAAGACGGCGCGGTTCCCCACGCTGCCGGGCGCCCTTCAGCGATACATGAGTCGTCTGAATCAGGAGCCTCTGAGCACGGCCGTATCGCAAGCGTTGCCGGAAGTGGATTTTCGGCGGTGGTATAGTGAAGCGGTTGATTCCTGCGGTGCCATGGGAGCCGATCCTCTGAATTGGCCAACGTCGATACGCGAGCGAACGGCTCTGCAAGCGAAGCTGTTACAGTGTATCGTCGACGATGAGATCCGCCTCTTGGATCATCTTTTGGCGTTTCACCGAACTAGTAGCGGTTTCACATCTTACGCCGTGGACTTCGTTGCGCAGACATTCGTCCCGTTTCATCGAGATTTATCTCTGATCCTGCACCGGAACCACCGACGAGACGATGAGGCGGTGGACACTGGGCGGCGATCTGCACAGGAGTCGTACGTCGACAAGGAACGCCGTTACGAATTGGCGACTTTAGAGACCGACAAGTTCGATCTCAAGAGGTTGATCAATCTATGCGACGAGCTCAATCGCTGTTATCGACAAGACTGCTACCATGCGGTGGCGGCGTTGACCCGATCATTGTTGGATCACGTGCCGCCCATCTTCGGAGTTTCGACGTTTAGCGAAGTGGCCAACAACTACGGAGGTTCGAGTTCTTTCAAGAAATCGATGAGCCACCTTGGTCGGTCAGCGAGAAACATTGCAGATGCCCACTTGCATACACAGGTCCGGCGAACGGAAATACTCCCGACGCGAACACAGATTAACTTCTCGCAGGATGTTGACGTACTTTTGTCTGAAGTCGTCCGAATCATACGGAGCGAAGCGTGATTCAGTCGAAGCGCCCAGCATGTACAAGTATGCTAATCGCCTGACACCCCGCCTTGGCATCACCTGTTCTTGGGCGGCGTTGCGTCCTCGGGTCAAAGATCTAGTCTGCCAGGGTGGCGCCGCAGCGTGGCGATCAATTCCTCGACGAATTCGTCGTTCGACTTGTCGGCGCCCCAGAAAACGATCGTGTAGTGGTTCGTGTCGAAGTGTGGCCTCGTCTTCGGCTCGTCGAACACTTCCTGCTGGCAGATGTACACGACCGGCTTCTCGAGCGCCTGCGCGAAACCTCCTTCCCAGTAGGCGCCGTGGTTGCCGTCGGTCAGATCAACGATGACGAACGAGGCGTTGCGAATCCGGTCCTGCATGATGTTGTCGATCAGCCCGGGCTGAGAGAGGTCCTTCATGTCCCTTAGCGGATAGCCCTGCTCCTCGAAAGCCGGCTTGAGGACATCGTTGAAAACGGGCTCGGTTCTTGAGCTGCCAAACTGCCACGCGAAGAACCCGTATCCTCCATCGTGCGAACCGTGCTTCATCTCCTCATACTGTTCCCAGCCAGCAAGCGTCAGATCCGCATGGGCATAGTGTTCCTCACCACCCGTGAAGTATGCGGGTTCATTCCATTTGACCTTGTCCGCGGTAGCGAGTTCGCCCATGAGTTCCCGCGCACTACCGGAGTTCGGAGCACCGATGATTGCCGCGAACCTCGGTGATCCGTATGGGAGAGTTATGGAGCCTCCTTCCTCAAGGACTCGATCTCCGATGTGCCTGATCGCGTTCGCCGCCTGCTGTGCTCGGGTTACGGCCAAGTCTCCGTTCCGAGCTTGTTTGACGAGTTGCGGGTCGATCACGGCACGGGTCGGGGTAGGCGAATCGCTGGAATCCGTCGTCAGCGACGACTCGTAGAGGTCCGACTTCGTCCGTGCGAAGTGTGACAGCCACGACCGCTGCGTAACCGTCAGGCCACCGGTCGCCTCGTCGGCTTTGAAATATCCCTTCACGAGGAACTCCCCGCACGCGTCGCAATCGAACCAATGGGCCCAGGCACCTCCGCCGCCTCCGCATTGATGAAGACACAGCGGACACTGGCGATCAGCGCCACTCATCGCGACACTCCGCGCTCGCCGTCACGTGCCGTCTCCATTCCCACGCATGCCGGAGGGTTCGTCCAGGACCTGGGTCGCATCACGGAATGCGCTTGTTGGGGCCATCTCCGATCACGGCCGAAATCCGCCTGGAGAGGCGGCGACGTAACTCATCCGGCGTCTCCCATAGGATGTGGTTGTACTGTCGGCGGTCGAAGTGGATGTCGCCGACCCTGTCCTGCCGGCACGTGCCGATCACGGGAATTCCGAGGCCAGCCGCAAAGCCGGCCTCGTAGTAAACGCTTCCCCGTGCCCCTTGGTCTCCGTGTGTAAAATCAGCGACCATGAACCGGGACCGGCGAATCTCGGCGATGATCTCATCGTCGATCTTGCGGATGTGCTCCTTACGGTCGATCACCATCGGTACATAGCCGGCGTCCTCGATCCCCGGGACGATGCCCTCTTGGCGTGCCGCCGTCATGGATTCGTCGAACCACATGCCGACAAACGCCTGTTGGCCACGCGAGGCCCTATCGAGTAGTTCTTCCGTTGCAACGTATCCGGCGAGCGTGAGATGGCCGACGGGGCGCCCCTGCGACGCACCCGGTATCACGTCAGCGATAATCCATCCCTTCTCGCTGGCGAGCTGGAGTAAACCACCAATCTCCTTGCGATCGTCAGAGTAGGTCACGGAGAGGAAGCGGGGATCCGCAAAGTCAATCTGATCGCCCACAGACTCCTGACGACGAAACGCTTCCTGGACGAGCAGGTTCACCCGTTCTGGAATTGACGGCATCCTTGGGTTCCGGAAGCGGTCGATAGCCGCCCGGTTGATCGTCGGGATGACGCCGTTACGATTCTGGGTGCATACCCATCCCCGCAGGGCGCGCAACTGATCGCCAGGAATTCGGCCAACAAGAAGCTCGGCCAGATGTGGTACCTCGTAGTGGCCGCAGCGGGAGCAATCACGCTCGATCCGCGATGGCATTTCGCAGAATGTGCCGCACAGAAAGCACATCATGTGAGTCATGGCAGTTCCCGTTGACCGCTACGGGAATACGGTGCGGCTGGCTTGGCGTTCGCCCGCTTCGTTGCCGTCGAACATCGCCATCATCCCGTCGTACTGCTCCCTGGTAAGCTCTCCCGCCTCCCACGCTGCGTGCACCTCTTGACGACGACGCTCGTTCCAGTCGTGCGAGTCGGCGTTCATCAGGTTGAGTCGTTCGCTGTCCGTCATACTGCTCCTACTCATCCTTCGGTCCTTTCCTTGGTTTTTTGGGCTCGGCTGACGTCCAATACAACCGTGCTCACTTTGAGGGCTTCACGGTTGGTGAGGCCTTGCTTCAGAAGATCCCGAAGCTCGTCGGGAGTCTTGGGCTGCCGGCCGGACGGTGGGACCGGCGTACCTTCCCGCCCGAACCAAAGTACGAGATAGAGGCCGTATCCGTCCGAGTCCGGGTCACGGGTGTAGCGTGCCACCAGCTGATCACTGATCGCGCTCCAGAGTTTCCGGTCGCGGTTTTTTTTGATCTCGACGGGGATAGCGAATCCGCCATACGAAATGCGGATGTCGGCTCGCTTGTCCTCCGCGTAGTTCGGCTCGGGCTGCGCGTCTACGTCGGCCGGCAGCGTTTCCCGCAGGGTATCAAGAAGCCGTTTTCGGCAGCGGTCCTCGAGCATGGGCTGCGGGTCGCCGGAACCGGTCGGCTCGTCCCAGAATTGGCGCCAACCGTCCGTGTTCCCGTGCCGGATGTGCTCCGCGATCTTCTCGAACGCGGCCACGACGAGAGCGGCGAGGTCGGCGGCGTTCGAGGGCGGGCCACCCGCCAAGGTGTTCTCCACCGCATCAACGCCGGGGCTAGCGAAGGTCGCGCTCCGACGGATCATGCTGTGTGCCCTCAACGAGTCGCGCACCGCGTGACTCCAAGCGTCGAGCGCAGAGTTCTCCAATAGCGCTGCGAGTGCCTTGCCGGCGGTTGCGTCGGTGCGGTTCGCGAGGGCACCCAACCAGTGATCCACCAGCAGCCGGGCCCTCCAGCGCATGTCCCGTCCTCGCACGTAGTGCTCCGAAGAGGGGGCGTCCATCCAAGGGGAGTACCGGCTTCCAACGAGCGCGATCATGGCTGCCAACACGGGCGTATCCCAGTACGGCGATGGCCACCCATGCCGCTGGAAGCACTCCAAGAAGTCCAGGATGTGCCGACAACGCGCCTCCTCGCCGCCCTCAACGAAGGATACGACATCCGATACGTACTCATCGGGCGACAGGAGCAGTCCTGCAGACAGCCATGCGGCCCGCTGCGCGACGTCCAGATCGGTGCTCAGCCGCTCCGCGATGATCGCCTCGATACCGTCGACGCGCCATCTGACCGCCGCTCGCAGGAGTTCTTGCAACTCCTCCACCTGCGGCTCGGTGCAGCGGGTGGGAAACGATCGCCAAAGCTTGGGCACCACGATCCGTGCCACGTGACGATGGGCCCGATCCCGTGACAGCTTCCAAAGACAGCGATTGGCCTTCTTGTTGCGAATCCGGGATCGCGTCAGGCCAACGAGAGCTTCGGTGAGCGCCTCGCGGTGGAGTCGAAGAGCAGCGCCGTACCAAGGCGGAGGTCCGGCGTCGTAGAGGCGGCACGGGATGAGGTAGTAAAGGGCGACGGCCCGAGCGACATCGGCTTTGGAAGCACCATCGAGTGCGTTCGCGCCAACGAAATCAAGTCCGGCCAGCAACGGAAGCGCCAAGTAGGACAGCTGATTGTCCTCGTCCAAACGGATGATGTCTCGAAGACTCGGCAGGTCGTCCCGGTCGAGGACGTTCTCCAACCCGGCGAGGGCCGCCTCGGTCAACGCTCTGTCGTCACCAAGGAGCTGCATCACGCGACGGATCGGGTCGGCACCGGAAGTACGGTGAAAGACTTGCAGGTACGCATCCCCGATCCGATACAACACCTGCGGTGCGCACGTCCCGCCCCGGATCTCCTCAATCTGTGCCCGTGCCTCTGAAACGAACTCATCCCTCGCTGTTGCGTTCTTCCTGGGCACTGGACGCTCGGTCCGCGGACGCGCACTCGGTGTACGAACCTTGGGCGGATTGGTGAAGCGCTCGACCGCCTCCCGAAGGGGCGGCAGGTCGGCCGTAGCGGACCTCACTTGTTCCAGGGAGAGCCCGGAACCCGATGCCTCGTCCGCCCACGGCCTACTCCATGCTAACAACTGCAGGGCGGCCTCTTGGTGGGAGGATGCCCCTTCTACTGCCTGGCGAAGGCACCACTCGGCAAAATCCTCCGGCGTGTTCCCGCACACCGTTTGCCTCATGGCAAAGACTTTGCGGGGGTAGTTCTCGTGGCCCCGATAATGGTCCAAGCCCGTGAGCACGAGTTCCTTTTGAAGATCCGGGCGGGCCGTCAGCCACTTGTCGATCCGCTGGAGCCCGTCCCAGTGTCGTTGGCCCCAGAAGATGCTGCGATCCAGCGCTCGCAGCCACGAGAAGACCGTGGAAGGGTCCGAGTCATCGCCGCCGGTCCGCAACGCGCGACAGACCAACTTGAGAACGACGCCTCGCATGAAATCGTCCGGATCGTCCGGATCGCCGGGGAGCCCTGCGGTGTCCCGTCGCACGAGCGCGTCCACAACTTGTGGTGCCCGGTCGCCGGTCTTCTTGATGAACTCGATCTGCCAGAACGCATGATACATGCCGATCAGGGACGGCTCCTCCGGCAGCAAGTAATCCCAGATTTGGTCGGGTGCAATACACGCCGGATACAGGTCTCTCAACATGGCTCCGAGAAGCTCCCGATCACGATCCTCGACGCGCCCGTCCCTCAGCTCGTCGAGCAGCTTCATCAACGCCGGAGTCCACGCCGGATCACGTCGGCCACGGGCAAGGAGCGCTTTGAGGGCCGTGAGCCTCACGTCCTCTCCCCAAGAGGCGTCCCGAATCGTGACTTGAAGATCCATGTCGGCGGCCCAGAGTTCGGGTGCGTGCGCCAAGGCTCTGAGGAGGAGGCCCACCACGGCCCGCCGGCCTTCACTCCGATCACCAGCGTCGACGTAGCCTCGCAGCGTTTCGATGGTGGTGCGGTCGAGGAGGGACCTGAGCACCAGCTCCGGCAGGTCCCAAGGATCGATCTCGGCGGGCCGTGTCTCCAACGCGCGCAGAAGGTGGTTCCGCTCGTCCGCGGTGAAGCTCGAGACGTCACCGTACAGCATCACGCCCACCGGATCCGTTTCGATCAATCGCGAGCGCGACTCGGGACTCGATGCTGCCAGCCACGCCGCCAAGCCGCGCAAGTCTGGAACAACCACGCCGTCGAATCCCTCCATAAGTGCGAGCACTCGGCTCGCGGGGAGTGCGCGACCAACCCGCGCGGCGAGATATCGGCCACCCAGGAACTCGGCGATCTGTCGATGCACCGGAGACCGGCCAAGGGCGTGATCCGCGAAGAGCGGAGATTGCAAGGCGCGACGCAGGGCGCGGGCGTAGTTCCGTTCGTCGACGCCACGAACGTCGCTAAGCGAGAATGCCGTATCTTCGTCTGTCTCTTCCGGGCACACGGATTCCTTTTCCGAGAGCAGGAGCAGCGCGGAGAGGTGGCCAGCCGCGCCGAGAATCCGCTCAACGGAGACGGGAGCCGCATTTCGACTCGCCGCGCGATGCTCCTCGTTGTATTCGTGAACCGAAAGCTCACAGGCCTTCTCGAACGTGGCGAACCGCCCATCCGGCCACTCGGCGTCTCCCGTCGTTCCCACCGCCTTCACGAGCATTTCAAGCAACTGGGGGTTTTGAAGCAGTCCGTCCAGGCTGCGGTTACGGGCCTCGGCGACGAAGGCGCTCGGATCGGCGACCCCGAGATCAGCGACGATACTGCGGATATCAGCCTCCCCGAGCGGGTCGAGGCGCAGCACCTTCACCTCCTCGTAACCCGCCGTGGCGACGATCTCCTTCAGGTCGTTTCCGCCAAGCCAGTCCGCGCTGCGGCAGGAAAGCCGGAGGTTCGGGTGTCCGAGTCGTTCAAGCCCGACGAGGACATCGTCGATGGGCTTCCGCGCGTCGCGGCTGCCGGCACGCACCTCGTCGAGTCCGTCGATGAACAGGGTCTTCCCGCGCCACTCGAGAGGATGGTCGGAGCGGCTCCGGTTGAAACGCCGCGCGGTGACGAAGACGCTGCGATCCGTGTCCGATCGGCACTCCGTCTCAAACGCCGTCGTCTTCCCCGTGCCGGGGTTGCCCAGCAATACGTAGGCGCGTTCGGATCGAAACTCGGACAGCCAGTGGGACTCGGCGACCGTCTCGCCCGCTACGGTCACGGTTCGGGGGACGATCAGTTTCATGCGGTTCCCGGTCCCGTCTCGCGGAGCCAATGGCTCGCCGGTTCTGCCAGGAATTCGTTCAGAGGCACTTGATTGTTGCGCGTTCCGCTCCGGCCACCCACGAGCAGCGTTTCGGCGTTCGGAAACCGTTCCTTGAAGGCGGTCAGGCCCGGAAGGGAGCCCCGCCAGCGTCCGGACTTGACCTCGATCCCGAGCACATGCGGCCCTTGGAAGAGCACGAAATCGACTTCGTAGGGGTCGTCGCGCCAGTAGGCGAGGTGCATGGACGTCTCCAGCGTGTTGTGGAGGTGCGCTCCGACCGCGGTTTCGATGATCCGTCCCCAGAAGGTGCGGTCGCCCCGGGCCTCCTCGAACGAGTAGCCGGAGCGCGCCGTCATCAGGGCCGTGTTCAGCACGAGCAGCTTGGGATTGGACGCGCTCCTTGAGAGGGCGCTGCCGGAATAGTGGGGCAAATGCGTCATGATGCCGGCGTCGGAGAGCAGGTCGAGGTAGTGGGCGAGCGTCGTCGGATTGCCACCGCCCCGAAGCCGTCCGACCAGGCGCTGGTACTGGACGATCTGTCCCGAGTACTGCGGGGCCAGATCCACGAGCTGGCGCATGAGCGAGGGTCGGTCCACGCGGGTGAGTTCGAGGATGTCGCGCCCAAACACCGGCGCAAGGATCGAGTGCGCCACGTAGCGACGCCACCTGAGCAGGTCGGGTGCGCACCGCATGGCGGCGGGGTATCCGCCGAAGAAGAGGTATTCGTCCAGGCTGATATCAAACGCCTGCGCCATCTCCCGCAGCGACCAGTGACGAACCGGGAACGACATGAAGCGGCCCACGAGGCTCTCCCCCATGCCCGTGAGGAGTCGCCACGGAGCGGAGCCGAGGATCACGACTCTTAGCGGGCACCCGTCTCGCCGGTCCCGGTCCCAGAGGCCCTTCACCGTCACCGACCAATCCTTGATACCTTGGATTTCGTCCAGGACAAGCACGGATCCCCCGCTAAGCTGGTCCGCAGCGTCTCGGGCCTGCTGCCAGGTGCCGATGAGCCAAGTGGGGTCGCGCGGCCGCGGAAGGGCCACCGTCGCGTCCGTCGTCGTCGGATCGGGCGGCGTTCGGTCCGGTTCATCAACGGCGATGTACCGGCCGTCCAGCCCCAGTCGACGCACCTTGCGAAGCGCCTGGCGCACGAGCGTCGTCTTGCCGGACTGCCGGGGGCCGGTGACAGCGAGGATGAGGGGATGGCCTGTCTCCTCCGTCAGCTCCCGTACAAGCTCTGCCACATGCGAGCGTTCGATCATCCTCATGTGAAATAGTAAGCTGCTATGTCATTCAGTTCAAATGATTACTTATTTCTGCCGGCGCGGTCGATTCGTGACCCTGCTAAGCACCGCCTCCGCGAACCGTTTACGTTGGGCGGCGCGAGGACGAGGTGGGGTGACAGCGGGGCGGCGGCACCCCGATGTGAACGAGAGGATCGAAGCATGGAGCGCGATAACGGCGGCGGGATCCTCAGCAGAGTCATGTTGCGGAACTACCGGAGCATCGCAGCATGCGATGTACGTCCGGCACCCCTTTCCATCCTCG
This sequence comes from Gemmatimonadota bacterium, assembly GCA_022820995.1. Taxonomy (GTDB): domain Bacteria; phylum Gemmatimonadota; class Gemmatimonadetes; order Palauibacterales; family Palauibacteraceae; genus Palauibacter. Next base: position 9,248 of record JAJEEM010000052.1, read on the forward strand.
TGGGTCCGAACGGGGCGGGGAAGAGCAACTTCCTGGATTCCCTCCGCTTCGTAGCCGATTCGCTCCGCTTCTCCCTCGAACACGCCCTGCAGTCGCGCGGGGGGATCGCCGAAGTGAGAAGGCGATCCGCCGGATACCCGCGGCACGCCGGGATTCGCATCGATCTCCGGCTTGGGGAGGCAATGGCGTCGTACGCGTTCGAGATCGCGGCAAAGAAAGGGGGTAGCTACAGCATCGGACGCGAAGCCTGCCAAGTACGTCCGTCGATCACTGGACCGATACACCGCTATGTGGTCCGCGAGGGTGAGGTGGTGCGCAGTTCGTTTCCGTCCTTCGCGTCCGCGAGCGACCGGCTGTACCTCGTCGCGGCTTCGCATCTGCCGGAGTTGCGGCCCGTCTACGACGCTTTATCCAGGATGGCGTTCTACAACTTCAACGTCGACGCGATCCGTGCGCCCAGGCCCGTGACGCCAGAGGGCATCCTTCTCCGCGATGGCGCCAACTTGGCGGAGATTTTCTCCGGTCTCGACCCGGCGGTCCGCGATGAGATTGTCCAGTATCTCGCGGTGATCGTGCCTGGGATCAGCGACGTGGACACGCACTTGGTAGAGCGTCGGCGGACACTTCGCTTCTTGCAGGATGCGCCGGGCTCGGAGCGGCCATGGAAGTTCTCCGCCAGCGCGATGTCGGACGGAACGTTGCGCGTGCTTGCGACGCTCGTCGCGACGCGGCAGTCCGGCATGATCGGCTGGGAAGCTCCGAGCGTCGTGGGCCTTGAGGAACCTGAGACCGCGCTTCATCCGGCGGCGGCGGAGGCGCTGCTGGAGGCGATGCGGGGCAGCAGCCGCAGCGTCCAGATACTCGCCACAAGCCACGGAGCCGATCTCCTTGACAACTTCACGATTCCGCAGGACTCCATTTTTCCGGTGGTGACCGAGAACGGCAGCACGCGGATCGGTCCGCTTGACGCCGCCGCAAGTTCGGCCATCGACAAGCGTTCGTTCACCGCTGGCGAGCTGTTACGGATGGATCAGCTTCAGCCTCATCCACACTGGGCGGAGATCAAAAAAGTGAATCTCTGGGGCGGTATGGCGGGGCCGGTGTGATCGTTCCGATCGTGGAGGGACAAGGGGAAGTCCAGGCGATTCGGATCCTCATCCAGCGGATCGCGTCAACGCGGGAACCCGTCACCTATCCTGATGTCGTGAGCCCGCTGCGTGTTCAAAGGGACAAGCTCATCAGGCGGACTGACGTACTCGAGGAATACGTCGAGCTGGCAGCCAACAAGAGTGAACCTGACGGGCGGATCTTGATCCTGTTGGGTGCCGATGGAGACTGTCCCCGGGATCTCGCTACCCGCCTTCTGGACCGCGCCAGAGCGGCCCGCTCGGATCGACGCATTCAGGTTGTCGTTGCCAAGCAGGAGTACGAAGCATGGTTCTTGGCGGCCATCGAGTCCGTCGCGCGGAGCAGGGGCGTCGCCGGGCTGGTCTCGAGGCCCAACGATCCGGAGGCCGTGAGCGGCGCGAAGGAGCGGCTCTCGTCGATTTTGGGTGGACCCGGATCATATGCGCCGGTGAGGGATCAACCGGGACTGACGAGGGCGTTCGACCTTGACGAAGCCCGCCGATACGCACCGTCGTTCGACAAAATGTACCGTGCCATCGAAGCGTTGCTGGCGTGAATCCACAGCCGACAAACGCGGCAACTGACTCGACGCTTCCAGGTTCGTTCAAGTCCTCGGACTCCGTGACCGTGCGGGGGGATCTGGTACGGACTCTCGACCTGGATCTCGTCGGTCCAGGGCCGGAGGGGGAGCACGCCGAGGAATGTCTGCCGGGCCGGGAACGGCCGTCGCTCTGGTATCTCACGGGTTTCCTCGTGCCCTCCGACACGCCCGCCGAGTTCCGCGCGGATGATGACGCGGACGACGACTTCGAGGCGGAAGTGCCCGAGGACCAGGGGTTGGCCGAGGAGTCCGCAGAGGACCGAAAGGCGGCCCGGAAGAGCTTCTATCCGTCCTCGATGGGTCTCAGCGTGCTCGTGCGGTCGGAGACGCCGAGCCTCCGAGTTACGGTCAGTTGGGGCGACTACGCACGCTCGAAGGAGAAGGACTCCGAGGGCAAAGAGGTTGAGGTGTGGCGGCGGACGCCGCACTCGCGCGAGGTCGTGCTGGCACTCGACGGTGACGAGGCGGGGAGCGCTCGGCCGGTGCCGGAATCGAGGGGGCTGTCGCTGTTTGTGAGGGAACGCCGCGTCCCGACCGAAACCCTCGCCGGGAGGATCGAGCCCGGCACGCGCGCGGTGTCGGTGTTTTTGGCAAACGGTCGCACGCCCCCGGCCGAGCGTCGCGATGCCGACACGGCCTACGCCTTCCAGGCGGCGATCGCGGTGGAATCGGATGTGCCCTTCCACCCGCGTCCCGACATGAGCGCCCGCACGGATCAGGAGTGGGACGACCGCGTGGCGGACCTGCACTACGCCGACACACCCGCCTACGCCACCGGACACGGGATCGCCACGGACTGGGCGGTCGAGGAGGGTGTGTGCCGGAAGGTGTGGACGACGTGGATCGGCCACGCCGAGGTCGAGGCCACGGAACGGAACGAGGTGTCCGGCGTCGAACTTTCCATGGATGCGCTGGGCTCTCTGGGCGACGGTGAGGCCGCCACGGAGGCCCTTTCCCCCCTCGTGTCGGAGTACCGGCGGTGGATCGACGAACGGCGCGGCCAGCCGCCCGAACTCGAGGAGGAACGCCGCGAGACGGCGGAGGAGCTGCTCAACCAAGCTGGCTTGGCGGCGGATCGCATGGAGCGTGGAATCGCGGTGCTGGCCGGGGATCCCGATGCGCTGGAGGCCTTCCGCGTGGCGAACCGGGCGGTCGCGAAAGCGTTGGTGCGGCGCGGTATTGGGGACAACCCGGCCTGGCGCCCGTTCCAGCTTGCGTTCCTGCTGCTCAACCTGCCGGGCATGGTCGATCCCGCGGACGTGGATCGCGAAACCGTCGATCTCCTTTTCTTCCCGACGGGCGGCGGCAAGACAGAGGCGTATCTGGGGCTCGCCGCTTTCGCGATGGTCCTCCGTCGGCTCCGGAATCCCGGCGACGAGGGACGGGCCGGAGCCGGCGTCAGCGTCATCATGCGCTACACACTCCGCCTGCTCACGCTCGATCAGATGACGCGCGCATCGAGTCTGGTGTGCGCGCTGGAACTGGAACGGGAGGCGAATCCCGCCCGCTACGGGACCTGGCCGTTCGAGATCGGGCTCTGGGTGGGGAAGGCCGCCACCCCGAACAGGATGGGCCGGAAGGGGGACAATCGGCCGGACAGCGCCCGCGGCAAGACGCTTCGATACCGCGCCGAATCGCGGCACAACCCGGCTCCGATTCCGATCGAGAGCTGCCCGTGGTGTGGAGAGGGGTTCGACGGCGACTCCTTCTCGCTCGAGCCCAACGCCGATCAGCCGCGCGAACTCCGCGTCGTGTGCCTGAACTACGAGTGCGATTTCTCCGGCGGCCGCCCGCTCCCGATCATCGCCGTGGACGAGCCGCTCTACCGGAGGCTCCCCGCGTTCCTCATCTCGACGGTCGACAAGTTCGCGTCGCTGCCGTGGGAGGGACGGTCGGGCGTCCTCCTGGGCGGGGCGGCCCGATACGGTCCGGACGGCTTCTACGGGGCGGCCGATCCGGGCGTGGGCAGCCCGCTGGAGAAGCCGCTCCTTCCCCCCGACCTCATCATCCAGGACGAACTCCACCTGATCACAGGTCCGCTCGGGACCATGATGGGCCTCTACGAGACCGCCATCGAGGCGCTCTGCACGCTCCGTGATGGAAAGCGCGCCCCGAGGCCGAAGATCGTCGCCTCCACCGCCACCGTGCGGCAGGCGAGCGACCAGGTGCAGGCAGTCTTCGCGCGTGACGAGACGCGGGTGTTTCCGCCCCCGGGCCCGGACCGGCGCGATTCGTTCTTCGCTCGCACCGCGCCCGCCTCCGAGATACCGGCGAGGGTCTATCTCGGCATCGCCGCGGCCGGCCGAAGCGCGAAGTTCCTCTTCCGCCGCGTCGTCCTGGCGCTCATGGCCGGTGCCTTCAAGTCCTACCGGGAAGCCGGGGACCGCGGCAACGAGAAGAACCCCGCGGACCCCTACATGACGTTGCTGGCGTACTTCAACAGCCTGCGCGAACTGGGCGGCGCGCGCCGCCTGCTCGAGGAGGAGGTGAGGAACACGCTCAAGAAGCGGGGGGGCCGGAAGCGCGTCGGGGAGCAACGCGGCCTGTTTCGAGACCGGTATTTCAGCGACGAAGTTGTGGAACTGACGTCGCGGGAACCCACGAACGCGGTTGCGGAGGCGTACCAGCGGCTCGGTCGGGGCTTCCACGAGGAGAGGCCGGTCAACTGCGCGATCGCGACGAACATGATCTCCGTCGGGCTCGATGTGTCCCGGCTCGGCCTCATGGTCGTGTGCGGCCAGCCCAAGACGCACTCGGAGTATATTCAGGCGACGAGCCGCGTGGGCCGGGACCCTCAGAGGCCGGGGCTCGTCGTGACGCTCCTCAACATCCACAAGCCGCGCGACCGCTCCTACTACGAGCGGTTCCGCCACCATCACGAGACGTTCTACCGGCGGGTGGAAGCGGGCAGCGTGACGCCGTTCTCCATGCGCGCGCTCGACCGGGGCTTCGCCGGAGCCTTCGTCGCGCTCGCGCGGCACTCCAATCCGGCTCTGACGCCCCCGCTCGGCGTGCAGTCCGTCGCCGAGGCTCGCAGCCAGCTCGAGGATCTGCTGAGCGACACGTTTCGGGCACGGGTGGGCAAGCAGCCGATCAGAGACCCCAAGGACTGCCACGAACGCCAGAACAACGTGCGGGATCGCGTTGTGGACCTGCTCGATTCGTGGCTGACGGTGCTCAACGAGTACCAGGAGAACGGTGTCGAACTCCAGTATCAGCGGTACGAGAGCCGCCGCCACCGAACCCCGAAACCCCTGCTGCGCCACATCCTTGAGCCGGAGGGACGGCCGCACCACCGCAAGTTCCGCGCGAATCGTTCGCTTCGCGACGTGGAACCCGAGGTGCATGTGTACGTCAGGGATCCCGGCGACACGGGGAGATCCGAATGAGCGTCGGCGGCCGGGGCCAGATTCGGCGCAGCCAGGTCATCACCACCTACGGCCCGGGCGCGCTGATCGACCTGCCGCGGGACTCGGCGATCGTCGCCGGGCTCGAAGCGTGGCCGGGGCCGAGTCAGTTGCACCAACTGAACGAGCCTCGCCTCGAGCGCAGACTGCGCGACATGACCGGCGTTGCGGCCCCGCGGCTCTACGCGCCGCCGACGCGCGACGAGACCGAGTTCTGGCGGCAGTCGCCGCCGGGGATCACCGCGTGGAGGTTCCCCGAGTGGTTCGTCGTGCAGGTCGATGACGACTCCCGTCCGCTCGTCCACCGCGACGCCCTCGACGAGAGGCGACGCTACGGCGGGAAGCCGACCGTCCCGACGCGCTTCGTGAGGGCCTGCCCCAACGGCCATGTAGACGACATCCAGTGGTCGGAGTTCGTGCATCGGGGCAGGGCCGACCATGTCCCCCGGCTCACGCTTGAGGAAAGCGGCGCCACCGGCGAGTTGGGCAACCTCTGGGTCCGCTGCGCGTGCGGGAAGTCGCGCCGCATGTCGGAGGCCGCCGACATCAGCACGAAGCCGCTCGGCGCCTGTCGCGGGAAGCGTCCGTGGTTGGGACCGAACACATCAGAGAAGTGTGGGGTGCCGAGTTATCTCCTGATCCGTACGGCGACGAACGCCTACTTCCCGATGGTCGTCCGGGCGTTGTCGCTCCCGGAGCGAGGCGACGCCCTGGATCAGGTCGTAAACGACTTGTGGGATGATCTCCAGATCGTGGAGGAGATCGGCCATCTCGGCTTCATCAAGAAGAAGCCGGCGGTCGCGGACGCGCTGGGCGGGTTCGAGGACGAGGAAGTTCTGGAGACGATCCTACGTCGCAAGGCAGGCGCGACCCAAACCGCGGCATCCGTCAAGAGCGTCGAACTGGACGCGCTGCTCAACGTCGAGGAGGGCTACGGCGACGGTGTGCCGATCAACCTCGACTTCCACGCGAAGAAGCTCCCGGGCGGATACCGATCCGAGCGCTTCCCCGGGCTGGAGACCGTCGTGCAGGTGCATCGGCTGCGCGAAGTCCTGGCGCTGGCGGGGTTCACGCGGCTCGAAGCGCCAATGCCGGACATCGACGGCGAATACCGGGACGATGTGAAGCGGGCGGATCTCGCGATCGATCCCTCGTGGTTCCCGGCGGTGGAGAATCGCGGCGAGGGCGTGTTCCTGCACCTCGCCCCCGAAGCGGTCCGGGCGTGGCGGGCTCGTTCCGGCGTCAAGCGACGGGTGGCGGACCTTGAGCGAGGACACCGGGCGTGGGCCGAGCAGCGGAAGAACAGCCAGCCGTTCCCCGGCGGCGCTTACGTGATGCTCCACACGCTGTCGCACTTGCTCCTCCAGTCGCTCTCCACGCACTGCGGATACCCGGCTGCCTCGATCCGCGAGCGAATTTACGTCGACGCCCGAGGCGAGCGGTACGGAATCCTCCTCTACACGGCGAGCCCGGACGCGGAGGGCACGCTGGGCGGCTTGGTACAGCAGGCCCGAGATATCGAGGTCCACCTGGAGCGGGCTCTGGAAGCGGCCGAACTCTGTTCGAACGACCCCGTCTGCGCGCAGCACCGCCCCTCGGTCAGCGTGGAGGACCGATTGCTCCACGGCGCCGCGTGTCACGGGTGCACGCTCATCGCCGAAACGTCCTGCGAGATGTGGAACGACTACCTCGACCGTGCCCTCGTCGTCCCGACCCTGGACGTGCCGGACGCCGCCTTCTTCGATCTTTCGGCAGCGCAGAGTCCGGCTTGAGGGGAGGACTGGCCGCGGTATGATCCGAGACCTCGCGGCGCTGCCGACGTATCTCAGAAAGCGGCTTGCCCAGGCCTTGGACTCGGGTCGCCTCACAGCCCCGTACTCCCCGGTGGCGCTGCAGTCCGTCCTAAATGGGGCCGATGAGAAGATCCTGACCGCCCTCGTCGAACTTGAAGACATGGGAATCGCGGATCGCGCAGCCGCAAACTGGCTCCGAGCGCTCGATGCGGCGACGGAATCGACCGGCCGTCCCGATCTCGTGTGGTCCGGCCCTGAGGTGGAGGGCGTTCCGGCCAGAGACACGCGACCGGTCTACGACGAGCTGTTCTCGTCCGCCCGCCGGTCACTTTGGGCCGTGAGCTACGCCTACTTCGACGGCCCGCGCGTCTTCGACCAGCTTGCAAAGCGAATGGAGGAGGTCCCGGAACTTCACGTCACCCTGCTCCTCAACATCGACCGCGGTCGCCACGAAACCAGCAGCCCGGACGACGTTGTCCGACGTTTTGCTGATCGATTCTGGACGAAGGACTGGCCCGGGTCCACGCGCCCTCGCGTCTTCTACGACCCCCGCTCGGTCGATCCGGATGTCCCCGGGGTCCTGCACGCCAAGGCCGTCGTAGCGGACGACAAGCGCGTCTTCGTCACGTCCGCGAACTTCACGGCCGCCGCCCTCGACCACAACATCGAACTGGGCTTCCTCGTTCGCGACCGCCCCCTCGCCCTCAGCGTCGTCAAACACCTCCAGGGTCTGATCGACCGCAAGCTGCTCAGCCCCCTCCCAGCCCAGTAGCCCGAGCGTCCAATCAAGCCGGTGTGACCGAGTCCAACGAGTATGTCGTGTTTTCCGATGAGAGTCGGCACACGCAGGGTCGATTTCGCTGTATTGCGGCCATCTCGCTGCCGGCGAATCCGCGAAGCCTCGTGGTGGATCTGAATGATGAGCTTTCCGAGGCGCTGCAATGCGAGGAAAAGGGGGAATTGAAGTGGCGTCGCGTCGGGCAGCGTGGCAAGCGAAACGTCCCACGAGCCAAGGCGGGTATCGATTTTCTGCTGTCACACCTATCCGATGGTGTTCGGGTTGACGCGGTGATTTGGGATACCGCCGATGCTCGCCACGCGGTGGAGGGGCGGGACGACGTGGCGAACTATGAGCGCATGTTTTTCCACCTTCATCGTGCATTGATGGGGCGGCGCGAATCGGCCAGTCGATGGCATGTCCGACCGGACAGGCTGAGTACAAGCGATTGGAACACGATTCGTGACTGCCTTGACAGCCGAGGCACATGGCGACGTGATCGGGCGCAGCAGCACTTGCACGAAGAGTTTCGTTGGATTGCACCGAGGGTTGCGACATGGCGGGAAGCGGACTCGGCGTCTACGCCCTTCGTGCAATTGGCGGATCTGATGGCTGGAATGGCGGCGTACACCCGTACGAAAGCAAGCATCGTCAAGGAACTGTTTGCCGAGGAATCGGGTGATCAGATGGACCTTATTCCGCGCAAGGTTCCGGTCTCGCAGTCCGCAACTCGCACTGACGAAGGCCGAGTGCAGGTCGTGTCGCACCTGTATCGTGGGTGCAAAGCTCGCAAACTGGGAGTGTCGCTCAGAACGGACGGATACCTCCGTACACACGACGGTCGGCAGCCTGTGAACTTCTGGCACTACGAACCGCAACACCCACGTGACAAGGCGCCAACAAAGGTGAGTTTCACGGACTAAGATGCTTGGCCCTGACCACTCGAGCCGCACGCCTCAACCGGAGGGCGTGATCCTCGCCCGGACGACGTACTGGACATCGAAGGCGTCGGTCGCGACGGCCCAGAACGCGTCGCCCTGGACGATGGGCGTCAGGAACGGCAGGGGGCTCAACTCCGGAGAGGTTACCCGTCCCACGTAGGCGCCGTCCGACGAGAAGAGGTCCCAGGTGGCTTCGGCGCTGTTGGCGTCGGCCGGAGGCGTGCGGACCCAGATATCGCCTTCCACCGAGGTGAAGAGGTTGGCGATGGCGGGTTTGACGTCCGGGATCTTCGACCAGTCGCGGTCCGTGTCCGCGCCCTGCTCCCGGAGGTATTCCCGGACCCGTTCGATGGCGGCGTTCCGCTCTTCCCGCGTGACGGGGAGGTGTGGTTTCCTGGCGGCGACGAGGAAAATCGTGTCCCCGGCCAGGCTCTGTCTCGTGAGGCGATAGCCCGCCGGGTCGTGCTCGTGAGCGCCGACCCAGACCGTCCCCTCGCGATCGTAGTACCTGACGCCTCCAGGATAGTAGGGGACACGCAAGCTTCCTGCGCGACGCCGGTCAAGGGACTCCCAGGCGAAGCTGGACGGAGTGGCGTCTTCCCCCTGCCGTGCCGCATCCCGCGCCGACAGCCCGGTAGATTCCGGCCCGGGCTGCGAGATCGACTCCACGAGTGCCATGTTCAGGTCGTAGATCTCGAAGCCCTGCGGGCGCAGGGTGGGGCGCACGATCCGGCCATCCGCCGTCATGGTACCCTGCCAGATGTAGGCGTAGAAGGCGAAGTTGTGGCGGAAGGACTCCACGAAACCGGTCTCGGGATCGAGCACCGACAGGCGGCTGTTGGACGGGTCCGTGACCCAGAGGCGGCCGTCCGGATCGAGCATCAGCCCGTGGGCGCCGCGAAACTCCCCGGGGCCTTCTCCCTCGCCCCCGTAGGCGGCGCGAGGCGAGCCGTCCGCCGCGAACACGCGGACTTCCTGGGCCTGCGAGTCCAGCACCGCGAATCCGCCATCGGGCAGCGCGGCCAGACCCCTCAGTTCGCCGAAGACGTCGGGGCCGTTTCCGTCCGCGGATCCGACCCGAAGCTCTTCGACGAGCGTCCAGGACGGCCCCGGATCGGCGGGAATCGTGTTCGTGACGCGCTCGATGCCCGAGGGCAGCGTCTCTCTCGTCGTGACCCCGCCCTCGCCGATACCCGTTGATCGCTGTTGCGCGCAGGCGGTCGCGACGAGCGTCAAGCCCGCGGCCGCGACCGACACCCGTGCGTTTCGGGTTCTTCTCGTGCGCCCTGCCGTTCCGGCCATGCTCCGCTCCTCGGTGAGGGGTCCCGGGGAATACAACCGACGAGTCGCGTCCAGGTTCCCCACGTGGACCCGGGAAAGGGCGGGTTCGGTCGCTGGGGGCCGGGCGGGTCAGCTACCGAGGGCCGGGCGGGTCAGCCGCCAAGGGCAGGGCCGGCGAGGGCGCGAAGGTCGGGACGATCCCTTGGATCGAGTTGGTGGAAGTGGTGGCGGAGTTCGAGCATCGCGTTGATGGCGCCGCGCACATGGTCTTCGGAGGACCAGTGCATCCCGTTCAGCACCCTGCTGAGCCAGTCCGACACATCGGACCAGCGCCAGAATCGGTAACGGCTGTCGGGGTCGTTCACGGGAGACGGAAACCCGCCCGGTCCGCGGGCCCCTGTCACCCACAGCCGGACGCACTCGCGGGAGCGGCCGATACGCTCGGCGACCGCGGACATCGAGACCAGGTCCAGGTCGGCGATCCGAACCACCCGGAGGCCAGCGACCGATTCGGCATCCATGATCGCGGAGAGGATGGCCTCAGCGAGGCTCGCAGCCTCACGGCCAAAGTCAATAACCGGGATTCCGTTCGTGACACCGATGAGCGCGTCGTCGCATCCGGCTTCGTAGAGGGCATCGAAGACCTGTGGATCGTCGATGTCCACGCCTTCGACGATCAACGTGAAACCGTGAATCGTCATGGCTCGAACTCCCGTGTCATCGAACGCCGGTCGGGTCAGCGCCCGAGGGCAGGGCTGGCGAAGGCAGGTCGGCCGGGACGTTTCTGTGAATCGGGGATGCGTGCGACCCGAACACCGTCAACTGTCTCGATATCTCTGACTGCCGAGGAGATTGCCTCGTCGAGAGTCGCAGCCTCGCGGGTGAAATCCATGTACTGGGTCCCGTCCTTGCTTCGGAACAGCGCGTCGTCGCACCCGGCCTCATACAAGGCGTCAAAGACCTCGTCGTCGTGGATGTCCCGTCCTTCGATGATGAGCGTGAAATCATGGTTTGCCATTTGAAGGCGTCTCCTCACCGCGGGTGATCGCATTTCTTGATGGCGTCCCGGAGGTATCTGGCAAAGTTGCCCGGGTTACGTGGTGTCGATGCGATGGAGATCCGGCACCTTGATTTCCCGGATGACGGGCAGCGCAACTCACCCCACCGATGCCCGGATGACGTTGGCGCCACCGTCCAACCGGCCTTTCGGGCGCTGGCCAACACTTTCTCGATGTCCTTTTTAGGGTGCCTCCGGAGTCTGATCATGCCCCACGGTGTTGCGTCGTGTCAACACCGTATCAACAGGCTTTGTCAGATCTTCCGAGGGAAGCTTCTCAGGAGAGACCGGGTTGGTCAGCGGGGGATGGCGCGGTGCGCGAGCCAGCTGTCCAGGCTCAGGCGGTCGTCCTCGAACAGGATGAGGACGATGACGAGCAGGAGCGTGCGCGGGATCACGTGCGCGCTGAAGACGTAGAGGGGTTCGGCGAGCAGGTGCCCGAAGGTGACGAGGATGAGGACCCCGCCCAGCCCCAGCGCGGCGATCCGGCGCCGCCAGCCCGCCAGCATCAGCGCCCCGCAGACGAGTTCGATGAACGGGATCGCGACGCCGGCGGCCCACAGCGACCAGGCGGGGAGGAACGTGTCGGCGTAGGCCTCCACGAACAGGCCCCGCGCGTGCTGGACGGCCCCGAGTTCGAACACCTTCCAGAACCCGGCCATGAAGAAGATGAGGCCGAGGATCGTCCGCGCCGTGAACGCGGCCCAACTCCTCGGCGCGAGCGCCTCTCCCGTGTCGGACTCCCGGTTCATGAATAAAAAGTATCCGGCGTCGGCCCGGTCGGCGACGCGGCCCGGGGCCTTGCATCCCGTTTCGAATCGCCTAGATTGGCCGGTCCGATTTTCGGTTTTTCTTCGGTTTTTGGGTTTGGAAGAGTCGCATGGACGCAGGTCGCGGGAGCCGGATGGCGCTCTGCCTCTGGTGGCCGGGGTTCGAACTGGAACTGGAGCGGATCCGGACGCCGTCGCTCGCGGACCTGCCGCTCGCGCTGCCGACGGTGGGGGACCGCCGCCGCATCGAGATGGGGTGCGCGTTCGCGGCCTCCTTCGGAGTCGGGCCGGGGATGATCGTCTCGCAGGCGATCGCGCTCTGCCCCTCGCTCGTCCTCTGCGAACCGGATCCGGATTTTCACGACGCGGCGCGCGAACGGATCGGGGAAGTCCTGCGCGGCTGGAGTCCGGTCGTTGAATGCTCGGCCGAGCGGGGCCGGATGTTCGTGGGGGTCGATGGACTCGAACGGCTGTACGGTCCGCCGGAGCGTCAGATCGCGGGGCTCCGGGCGCGGCTCGAGGCGCTGTCGCCGTGGCTCGCGGCGAGCGCCCGGATCGGCTGCGCGCCGGGGAAGTTCGCGGCCTGGGTTGCGGCCCGGTCTGCGGAGCCTGCCCGGTCCGCGAGGTCGGCGGGCTCCGGCCGGCCGGGCGCGGCCGTCTGCGTGGCGCCGGCCGACCTCGCCGCGTTTCTGGCCCCGCAGCCGGTCGATGTGCTGCCGGTGTCGCCGCGCATGGTCGAGCGGCTGAAGCGGCTCGGGGTCGAGCGGCTGGCGGGGATCGTGCGCATGCCCGAGCCGGCGCTCGTGTCGCAGTTCGGGGCCGATGGGCGCCGGGCGCTCGCCTGGGCGCGGGGGACGCGCATCGACCGTGTGCGGCCGGAGGCGCCGGCCCGGCCGATTCGCGTCGCGCTCGACTTTCCGAGCCCGATCGGACAGCTCGAACTGCTGCACGCCGCGCTCGACCGGCTCATCGGTCGCGCGCTCGCGCATCCGCGGCGGCGAGGCAAGAGCGTCCGGGGGCTCAGGGTGTCGGCGAGCCTCGAGGACGGCGGTTCCTGGTCCATTCGCGCGATTGCCCGGGAACCCACGAGCGAGCCGGCACGGCTCGGGGCGTTCCTCCGCTCGCGGATCGCGCTCGACCGGCCCCGCCGCGCGGTCGAGACGCTGCGGCTCGAACTCTTCCGCTTCGGCCCGGCGAGCGCGCAGACCGGGCTCTTCGACCCGAAGGCCGGCGCGCCCCGCGCCTTCGGGTCGCTGGAGACGAAGGATGGCGAACTGCTGCCCCCGTTCCGGCGCGCGGCGCGCGTACTGCGGCTGCGGCTGGGCGCCGCCGCGCTGTACCGGGTGCTCGAACTCGAGCCGAACTCCCGGCTCCCCGAGCGCCGGCACGCGCTCATGGAAATCGCGTAGAGTGCCGAAGCCGCCCGCGGGGAAGCTGCGGCCGCTCAACCGCCCGCGGCCGGTGCGGGTCCGGCTCGGCGGCGCCGGGGTGCCCGTGAGCCTCGAGATCCGGGGGCGCTGGCGACGGATCGGCGACGTGTTCGACCAGTGGCGGATCGACGACGAGTGGTGGAGGGAACCAATCTCTCGCGTCTACTTCTCGATCCTGCTCGAGAACGGCGCCCACCTCACGGCCTACCACGATCTGATGCTGGATCGCTGGTTCCTGCAGCCGGAATAGCGCCGTGGACGCCCGGCCGCGCGTGACCCCCCGGAGCGGCGTCGACTACGTCGAACTGCACGCGCACTCCGCCTACTCCTTTCTCGATGGGGCGTCGCGGCCGGAGGAACTCGCGGCGCGCGCGCTCGAACTGGGCTATCCCGCGCTCGCGCTTACCGACCACGACGGGCTGTACGGCTCGATGGAGTTCGCGCAGTTCGCCCGCGCCCACGGACTCCAGCCGATCACGGGCGCCGAACTCACCCTCGCCTCGCCGTTCGCCGCCGGCGGAGACGTTCCCGCGGGAACGTCCGGAGACCGCGCGCCGGCGGGACGGGCGGCGGAAACGGCCGACTGCCACGTCACGGTGCTGGCGGAGAGCGCAGCGGGGTACGCGAACCTGTGCCGGCTCATCACCCGGGCGCACATGGAGAGTCCGCGCGGGGAACCCCGGCTCGACCTCGACGCGCTCCTCGAGCGGCCCGAGGGGCTCATCCTCCTCACCGGGTGCCGCCGGAGTCCGCTCCTCGCGGCGCTCGAACGGGGGACGGACGAAGCCGAGCGACTGGCGGGCCGCCTGCGCGACGCCTTCGGTCCCGGCAGCCTCTTCGTCGAACTCCAGAACAACGCGGTCCACGGCGACCTCGCGCGCGGCCGGGCGCTGGGCGCGCTGGCCGACCGGCTCCGCATCCCGGTCGTGGCCACGGGCAACGTCCACTACCACGTCGCCGACCGGCACCGTCTCCAGGACATCCTGGTCGCGATCCGGAACCGGACGACGGTCGACGATTCCCACGAACTCCGCCGCCCCAACGCCTGCTTCCATCTCGCCTCGCCCCGGGAGATGGCGTGGCGCTTCGCATCCCGGCCCGACGCGCTCCGCAACACGCGCGCGATCGCCGAGCGCTGCCGGGCGTTCGACCTCACGGCCGATCTCGGCTACCGCTTCCCCGACTTCAAGGGGAGCGGCTTCGCCCCCGCGATGCGCGTACTCCACCAGGTCTGCCGCAGGGCGTTCGAGATCCGCTATCCCCCCGGCAGCCGATACCGCCGCGAAGCCGAGGAACGGCTCGCCACCGAACTCGCGCTCGTCGACCGCCACGACCTGGCCGGGTTCTTCCTCGTCTATCACGACATCCTCGAACTCGCCCGGGAGGTCGCGCACCGCGTGCGGGGCGACTCGATGCCGCGCCAACTGCTCCCCCCCGGCCGCGGTCGCGGGTCCTCGGTCTCCTCCATCATCTGTTATCTGATCGGGCTCTCCCACGTGGATCCGGTGCGGACGAACCTCTTTCTCGGCCGGTTCCTGAACGACGCCATGGAGAGCGTCCCGGACATCGACATCGACTTTGCGCGCGATATTCGCGAGGAACTGATTCTCGCCGTCTACGAGCGCTACGGGTACGACCACGTCGGGCTCGTGTGCACCTTTCCCACCTACCGCACGCGCTCGATCGTGCGCGAACTGGGCAAGGCGCTCAGCCTCCCGGCCGGCGACGTGGAGAAGCTGGCCAAACTCGCCGAACCCGGAGAGGACGGGTTCATGGCCGAACTGGAGCGCATCCCCGGCCTCGAGGCGCGCGCGAACTCGCGGATCTGGCGGGCCTTCGCCGAACTGGCCGAGGAGATCAGGGGGCTCCCGCGGCACATCTCCCAGCACGTGGGCGGGATGATCATCTCGAGCCGGCCGCTGGTGGAGATCGTCCCCCTCGAGCCCGCCGCGTGGGAGGGGCGCGTCCTCTGCCAGTGGGACAAGGACTCCTGCGACGACGCGCGCTTCATCAAGATCGACTTCCTCGCGCTCGGGATGCTGTCGCTCGTCGAGGAGGCGGTGGAGACGATCCACGCGCGCCACGGCGAGGCCCCCGACCTCTCCCGCATCGACTACGAGGACGAGAGGATCTACGACCGCATCTGTTCGGGAGACACGGTGGGCCTCTTCCAGGTCGAGAGTCGCGCGCAGATCCAGATGCTGCGGCGGGTGCGGCCCCGGAACCTGGGCGACCTCGCGGTGCAGGTCGCGATCGTCCGGCCGGGTCCGATCGTCGGCGGGGCGGTGAACCCCTACGTCCGGCGGCGCGAGCAACTGCGCAGGGACCCGGACTACGTCGTCCCCTACGACCATCCCCTGCTCGAGGAGGTACTCGGCGAGACGCTGGGCGTGATCATCTTCCAGGACCAGGTGCTGCAGGTGTGCAAGGCGCTCGCGGGCTTCAGCGACGGGCAGGCCGAGGGGCTGCGGCGCGCCATGAGCCGCAAGCGCTCGCGCGAGGCGCTGCTCGGGTACTGGACGGCGTTCCGGGACGGCGCGGCGGCGAAGGGGGTCGGCTGCCCCACCGCGAAGAAGGTGTTCGAGCAGGTCGTCGCGTTCTCGGAGTTCGGGTTCCCGAAGTCGCACGCGGTGGCGTTCGGGCTCCTCGCCTACCAGTCCGCCTGGCTCCGCGACCGCTATCCGGCCGAGTACTACGTGGGACTCTTCAACAACCAGCCGATGGGGTTCTATTCACTCGACGCGATCGGGCGCGACGCGCGCCGGCACGGGGTCGGCGTCCTGCTGCCGGACCTGAACGTCAGCCGGGTCGCCTGCACCGCCGAGGGGGACGATGTCCGGATCGGACTCGGCATGGTCCGCGACTGGGGGACGGAGGCGGCCGAACTCGTGGTGGCCGAGCGCGAGCGCGGCGGACCGTTCGCGTCGCTGCCCGACTTTCTGCGCCGCACTCCGGCCGCGCTCAAGCGGGCCGCGATCGAGAATCTGATCTGGGTCGGGGGGCTCGACTCGCTGGGGATCGAACGCCGCGACCTGCTGTGGCAGACGGGGCTCTGGCTGGGCCCGGAGGCCGAGACGGAGGCGGAGCGCCGGCGCCGCGAACTCGCGACGACCGCCGCGGGGCTCGGCGGGGACGCGCCGCCCGTCCGCGGACGCCGGAGCGCCGACCGCTCGGACCAGGGCCAGATCGAACTCGCGCTCGACGACCCCTGTGCGGATCTGCGGTTCGCGGGCACGCACGACATGGAGAAGATGATCGCGGAGTACCGCATCCTCTCCCTCGCCGCCTCGCTCCATCATCCGTTCGCGCTCGTGGGGGACTACCTGCCCGAGCGCACGGTCTCCTCGGCGCGCTTCCCCGATCTCCCCAACGGGAGCCGGGTCCGGGCGGCGGGGATCGTGGTGGCCCGCCAGCGTCCGCACACGGCCCGCGGATACATCTTCATCCTCATGGAGGACGAGTTCGGACCCATCAACGCGATCGTGAGGCCCGAAGTCTATCGGGAATGCCGTGCCGCGATCCGCCTCGAGCCCTTCCTCTACATCGATGGCGCGCTTCAGAAGGACGGCGCGACGTACAACGTGCTCGCCGAAGGGGTGTATCCCCTGCGGCTGAGCCCCGAACTCCGCCTGAGCCGCGAGACGGTCCCCGCCGTGGAGGGAGAGGCGGACACCGCGCCTGCTCCAGTCGACCTGGACGTTGCCGAAGAGACACCGCCCGCGACGTCGCCGAAGCCGCGGGAAGAGCCGTACCCGGAACCGTATCCTCTGAACCCCGCCCCGAACCGGATTCCGGCCGGCCAGCGGATCGCGTCCGTGACGAACCGACTCACCGGCCCGGATCCGTTCGCATACCTGGAAGCGCTGAGACGCGACCCGCCCCCCACCATGAGCTGGGGCCGCGGCGGCGGCTGCAGCTAAACCGGAAAACACCTGCCGCGGAGACTTGCCGGTTGTATCGTGTCTGACGATCCGCCACGAGTTGGGCCGCGGCGGAGGCTGGACGACGCAGCACATGGAGGCAACGGATTGGGTCTGCGACCACGAAGCCTCGTCGTCGCGACCGTCGCGCACGCGGCGGCGGGTCTCATGCTGCTCGCCGGGAGCGTTCCGGCCAGCGCCCAGTCCGAGGCGGGGGCGGTGGTGTGCGTGGGGAGCGAGCTGTCCACGCCGCGGACACCGGATCCCGACCGCCGATTCGGCTGGGAGGGCATGGCCGTCGTCTACCGGTCCGATGTGGCGCTGGCCTACCGGGTCGGCGTCCCGCTCGCTGGCCGGCCGGGTGTGGAACGAGCCCTGCGCTCGGAACTCGGCGACCATGCGGAAGTTTCGTGTACCTGGTCGAACCGGGATGACCATCACGTTGCGATCATCAGGTACACGTCGGCGATCCGCCTCGCCCCGACGTCGGATCCGGACGGCTCCGCGTTCCGGCGTTTTGGCATCGGATTCGGGGCGAGCGCGGAGGCGGCCGAGACGAACGCGACGACCGGCAACGATCATTTCGCGAGGTATTACGACGGGGGCGGCTATGAAGTCCTCGCCCGGGAAAGCTGGGGCGTCGAGGAAGGCGGGGCGCCCGGGACGGCGGACCGGCCCCCGGCGCAGGTATTCGAGGTGTTCGCCACGTTCCGCGATTGCGCGTTCTGTCCGGAGATGGTCGTGGTGCCGCCGGGAACGTTCACGATGGGCTCCCCGGAGTCGGAGCAGTTCCGGGGCGCCGTCGAAGGTCCGCAGCACCCGGTGACGATCGGGGCTCCATTCGCGGTCGGGGTGCACGAAGTCACGTTCGCGGAGTGGGACGCGTGCGTGCGGATGGGAGGGTGCCGCTACACGCCGGCCGACCGGCGCTGGGGCCGGGAGCGTCGGCCGGTGATCCACGTGAGTTGGGAGGACGCGCAGGCGTACGTTTCATGGCTTTCCGGACTGACGGGACAGCGGTACCGGCTTCCGAGCGAGGCGGAGTGGGAGTACGTGGCGCGGGCCGGCACGGTGACGGCCCGATACTGGGGGGAGGACCTATCGGATCTGTGCCGCCACGCGAACGGCGCCGCGCGGCGTCCCGGGCGCCTCCGGCGCGCGGGTCTCTCCGGCTACGTGCGCGACGGACCGTGTGCCGACGACTACGGAACCACCGCGCCGGTGGGGTCCTTCGCGCCGAACGCGTTCGGGCTGTACGACGTGCTGGGGAACGTGTCGGAGTGGACGCAGGACTGCTGGAACGACAGCTACGCGGGCGCGCCGACGGATGGGAGCGCCTGGGAATCCGGCGATTGCGACCGTCGCGTCCTCCGCGGCGGATCCTGGTTTGTCACCGCGTGGTTCCTCCGCTCCGCCAACCGGTCCAGGAGTGTTCCCGACAACAGGGACATGTACTACGGATTCCGCGTGGCCCGAACGCTCCCCTGACGTCGCGCGGGAGCGGTGCGGCGGCGGCTGCCCTTGATGCAGCGTTGAGGTCGAAGCCTCAAGTGCCGGGCGTAGCTTCGAGCGTTTCCAGCCAGCGATAGCCGTGGGCCGGGACGTTCGGCGACCCGCTCATGCCTTCGGGAAACATGTCGAACCTCTCGACGCGCAGGCGGTAGTCGACTTCGTGCCGGGGCTGGAATCCCACGATCTCGCCGCGGTACGGGACGCCGTCGACGACCTTGCAGTAGCCCGGATGGCCATCGCCGCACTCCACCCGATGGCGACGGACCATGATCTCCTCTTCGGCGCCGGCTGCCCTGGTCCTGGACACGACCTCACTCAGCACGTACCGGCCATCGCCATACCGGTGGGTTTCCAGGACGTAATGGTAGCCGCCCTCGTATTCGAAGCTGTTGATGAGGTCGTCGTACGGCGCACCGTCCACCACCGGACAGAAATCATCGCTCCGGGCGCATATGACCCGCGCGGGTCCCACCGCGAGGGTTGCCGGGGTGGATGGCGCCGGGGTCTTCTCCAGCTGCTCCAGCAGGCGGTAGGCGTACGCGCCGGCGTCCTGCGGCGGTTCCCTCCCGCCCCAGGGATCGTACTTGCCGATCCGCAGTCGGTAGTCGTAGCCGGCTTCGTATTCGAATCCTTCGATTCCGTCGTAGAAGAACTCGCCGTTGACCACCATGCACGACCGCAGGCCCACGCCGTAGCACCTGGCCAGCGTGGGGCCGACGGTCACCTCCACGACCTCGAGGTATGCGGGCTCGCCGGGCCCGGTGGGACCGCCGCAGCCGGCAAGGACCAGGGCCGGGAGCAGAACGAAAGCGAAGCTTCTGGCGCGAATGGGAGTCCTCCTTTCTCAACCGGGTCTCCGGCGATTCGACCGATGATCGTACCCATCAGCCGCTCAAGGGTTCTCCCGCCGCGGACATCCGATCCGCCCGATTCCGCGTCCGGCATCGCGGCGGCCGCCGGTGTATCATGTCACACCATGGAACGGCATACGGCAGGGGAGGGGCGCACCGCTGCACCCATGCGCGACGGGGAGCGGGAGGTGGCGGGCCGCGGCGAGCCCCGAATCGTGGACAAGCCCTGGGGGCGCGAGGTGTGGTACGCCCACACGGACCGCTACGCGGGGAAGGTCCTCGAAGTCGAAAAGGGACACGTCCTCTCGCTGCAGAAGCACGTCGTGAAGCACGAGACGATGCTGCTCCAGTCCGGGCGCATGCTTTTTACGCTCAACGATGAGGCCTTCGAGTGGCTCCCGGGCGAGGTCGTCTCCATTCCGCCCGGGAACGTGCACCGCATGGAGGCGCTCGAGGACAGCGTCATCCTCGAGGTGAGCACGCCGGAACTGGACGACCTGGTGCGCCTCGAGGACCGCTACGGACGCGCCGGCCGGAAGGGCTGCTGACTGCTAACCCAGCGCGTCGAGGATCTCCTCATGGGACGGGTGCCGGCCCGTGGCGGCCTTCGAGTAGATGAGCCTTCCATCCGCCACGACCTCGAACCGGCCGCCGCCGGACGGGATCATCTCGATTTTCGGATCGTCGAACCGTTCTCTGAGAGTCGCCGCCAGACTGGCGGCTTTCGGTTCGTAGTTTCAAGCAGTGCAGTATTCGATGGATATGCGCATCCCCGTCGTCCCTTTCGTCGTCCTTTTTTTCCCTCTGCCGGCGCGTCGGGCGCGCCGGCAAGGGTCCCGCTTCGGAGTCGGGCACGTTCGCCGTTGACCCTGTGCGGCACAATGGGGTATCTACGGGCATGAAAAACAAGCCTGCCCAGCAGTCGGACCTCGGGCCCCTGATCCGCGAAATCGAATCGCGACTCCCGGGCGTGCCCGCCGAAGCGGTCCGCGGCCTCTCCCGCCGTCTCTTCAGCCGCGGCTACACACACATCGCGGATGGACGTCCGGTCCGCGCCCTGGCGGACGATGTCGCCGCCCTCTACCGCCTCCTGGCCGGCGCCGCCGACGGTGAAATCGCGATCCGGCTCGCCTGGGACGAGGACGATCCATCGCGCGGCGTGCTGCAGACGGTGATGGAGGACCGGCCCTTCATCGTCGACACGCTGCGCGAGTACCTCCACTCGGCGGGGCTCGACATTCCGCACCTTCTCCACCCCGTCGTCGTGGTGGACCGGGACGCCTCCGGCCGCGTGCTCGACGTCCGCGACCACTCCGCCGAGGGCACGCGGGTTTCCGTCGTCCATATGGTGATCGACGACGCACACCACGCCGAAGTCCGCGAGACCCTCGAAGCCGAGGTGCGGCAGCGCCTCGAGCTCGTAAGGGCGGTCACCACGGACTTCTCCGCCATGATCGAGCAGGTGGGGACGCTCGTCGGCGAACTCGAGACGAAGCGGGCCGAGACGCCGTGGCGCAGCGCCGAATTCGAGGAGATCCAGGACCTCCTCCGGTGGCTCGTGGACCCCGGCTTCGTCTTCCTCGGCTATCGCGCGTACCACATCGAGACGGATGACGCGGGCCGCGACTGGATCCGCGTCGACGAGGGGAGCGGCCTCGGGATCCTCAGGGACGACGACAGATCGAAGTACCACGAACCCCGGCCCCTGGACGAACTCCCCGCCTACCTCCGCGCCCGGGTGCTGGGCGGCCCGCTTCTCATCATCTCGAAGACCAACGCACAGAGTCCGATTCGGCGCAACGTCCGCATGGACTACGTGGGCATCAAGCGCCTGCGCCCGGACGGGACGGTGTACGGCGAGCACCGGTTCCTCGGCCTGTTCACCGCGAAGGCGTTCTCGCAGGACGCCTCCTCCATCCCGATCCTGCGCCGCAAGCTGCGCGAGATCCTTCAGCTGGAAGCCGCGCCCTCGGGGTCGCACGACTACAACGTCATCCTGGGGACGTTCAACTCCATGCCGAAGGAGGAACTGTTCCTCGCCTCGGTGGAGGAGATCCGCTCGGTCGTCGACGCGGTCATGGCGACCGGAGGCGGGGACGATGTGCGGGTCACGGCGCGCCCCGACCAGCTCGGGCGCGGCGTCCAGCTCATGGTCATCCTCCCCCGGACCCATTTCTCCGGGCAGGTGCGGCGGCGCTTGCAGGCGGCGCTGATCGAGGCGTACCGGGGGGCGCTCCTCAACTACCACCTCGCGCTCGGCCAGGGCGACCAGGCGCGCCTCCACTTCTACCTGTCCCACGACCCGGACGAGGTGGGGACCGTCGATCTCGACGCCGTCCAGGCCAAGGTCCGCTCGATCGTCCGCACCTGGGAGGAGCGCCTCGAGGACGCGCTCGATGCCGTCCACGGCCCCTCGCGGGGCCACGAACTCGCGACGCACGTCGTGCGTTTCTCGACCGGCTACCAGGCGGCGATGGACATCGACACCGCGGTCGAGGACGTGGCGTGTCTCGCGCGGCTGGCCGAGACGGGCGAGAGCCAGGTGCTGCTCAAACGGGCCCCGGAAGAAGCGGACGGGCGGCACTATCAGCTGCGGCTGTACGCCCGGAAGGGTCACTACGTCCTGAGCGACGTGATCCCCACGCTCGAGAACCTGGGGCTGCGGGTGCTCGACTCGCTCCGCTTCACGGTCCGGCTCAGGGACGAGACGCCCGAGGCCGCGGAGGAGACGTTCGCGGCGCGCGTCCAGTCCTTCGAGGCCGAAGCGCGGCGGGCGGGCGACCTCGACATGGCGGCGGCGCAGGACCGGATCGGCGACATGCTGCGGGCGATCCGGGCGGGCATCGCCGAAGACGACCGGCTGAACGAACTCATCGTGACCGCCGGTCTCACATGGCGGGAGGTGTCGGTTCTCCGGGCCTACGCGGGCTACACCTTCCGCATCGGCGCCGTCGCCGCTCCCACGGGCGGCCAGTTTCCGCTCACGGCGTACCCCGACATCGCACGCTGCATCTTCCGGGTCTTCGAGGCGCGCTTCGACCCGGCGGCGCAGGAGGGGGCGGCCGACGCGATGCGGCGTCTGAAGCGCGAGTTCACGCGTGCGCTGGCTTCGGTGCGCGGAATCGAGGACGACCGGACGCTGCGGCGGATGATGGAACTCGTCCTCGCCACCGTGCGCACGAACCACTACCGGAGCGAGCTGCGCCGGTCGCCTCTCCTCGCGCTCAAGATCTCGAGCCGCTCCGTCGACTTCATTCCGAAGCCGAAGCCGAAGCACGAGGTCTACCTGCGCGGCCCCCGCACGGAGGCCGCCCACCTGCGCATGGACGACGTGGCGCGCGGCGGCATCCGGTGGAGCGACCGCTACGGGGACTTCCGGGTGGAAGTGCTCGGGCTCGTGAAGACACAGAGGGTGAAGAACGCCGTCATCGTGCCCGGCGGCGCGAAGGGCGCCTTCATCGTGAAGGGTCTGCCGGACGACCGCGAGGCGCGGCTTGCGGCGGGACTGG
This sequence comes from Gemmatimonadota bacterium, assembly GCA_022820995.1. Lineage (GTDB taxonomy): Bacteria > Gemmatimonadota > Gemmatimonadetes > Palauibacterales > Palauibacteraceae > Palauibacter. The sequence continues at coordinate 32,226 of JAJEEM010000052.1, forward strand.
ACAGCTATCGGGACTTCATTCGCGGGCTGCTGGAAGTCTCGGACGACGTCGTCGATGGCGAGGTGACGCAGCCCCGGGGGATGGTGATCCACGACGGACCCGACCCGTACCTCGTCGTGGCGGCGGACAAGGGGACGGCGAAGAACTCCGACACGGCGAATGAACTCGCGGCGGAAGCGGGCTTCTGGCTCGACGACGCCTTCGCCTCCGGCGGATCGCAGGGGTACGACCACAAGAAAGAGGGAATCACGGCCCGCGGTGCGTGGGAATGCGTGAAGCGCCACTTCCGGGAAGCGGACATCGACTACGAGAACGAACCCTTCACGGCGGTCGGCATCGGGGACATGAGCGGCGACGTGTTCGGCAACGGGATGCTGCTCAGCAAGCAGATCCAGCTCGTCGCCGCCTTCGATCACCGCGACATCTTCCTCGATCCGGACCCGGATCCGAAGGCGTCGTGGGAGGAACGGAAGCGGCTGTTCGAACTCCCGGCCTCCTCGTGGGCCGACTACGACGCCGGGCTTCTGAGCGAGGGGGGCGGCGTCTACGACCGAACGGAGAAGCAGATCCGCCTCTCGCCGCAGATCCGGGAGCGCCTCGGCATCGATCGCGAGGAGATGAACGGGAACGAGCTGATCCGCGCGATCCTGTCGGCGCCGGTCGACCTCCTCTGGAACGGCGGCATCGGCACGTACGTGAAGGCGAGTTCGGAACGCCACGCCGATGTCGGCGACCCGAGCGGCGATCCCACGCGGGTCGATGCCACGGACATTCGGGCGCGGGTCGTGGGCGAGGGCGGCAATCTCGGCTTCACGCAGCGCGCGCGGGTCGAATACGCGCTCCGCGGGGGGAGCATCAACACCGATGCCGTGGACAACTCCGCCGGGGTCGACATGTCCGACCACGAGGTCAACCTGAAGATCCTCCTCGGCGCGCCGCTGTCGCGCGGGGGGATCGACTACGAGGCGCGAAACGATCTGCTCCGGGAGTGTACGGATGAGGTCGCGTGGAAAGTCCTCCAGAACACGTACAGCCAGAGCCTCGCCATCAGCCTCGACTACACCCGCGCCCGCCGCGCGCCCGCCGCATTCCGCGAGGTGATCCAGCGCTTCGAGCGGGAGGGGATCCTCGATCCGGCCCTCGAATACCTGCCGGCCGGCGAGGAACTCATCGAACGGGAGAACGTCGGGGCCCACCTCACGAGGCCGGAACTCGCGACGGTCATGGCCTACTCGAAGCTTCACCTCAAGCATGCGCTCACGGAGTCCAGCGTGTCGCGCGACCCGGCCATGATGGAGCTGGTGGAGGACTATTTCCCCTTCGGGGCGCTGAAGGAGGTCGAGACATCGGACCTCGAGGAACACCGGCTGCGTCCGAACATCTCGAGCATGCTGCTGACGAACCGCTACGTGGACCGCATGGGCGCCACGAGCCATATCCGCCTCATGGAGGAGACCGGGCGCGCGGCGGCGACCGTCGCCCGCACCTGGTACGTCGCGTCACGGATCGCGGACGCCGAGGACCTCTACGAACGGCTGCGCGTCGCGGACGTCCGGATGCGGAGCGGGGCGCAGAACGAGTGCTACCTCGCGATGGGCGACGCGCTGACGCGCGCGACGCGATGGCTCCTGCAGCGGACCGACCCCGCGGAGCCGGTCAGCAAGGCGATCGAGTGGCTGCACGACCCCGTGCGGGCGGTCCGCGACGCCCTGCCGGAACTGCTCAGCGCGGAGCGGCTGGAGCGTTTCGAGTCCACCTGCTCGCTGCACGAGATGGACGGACTCGATCCCGAGGGCGCGGCGCAACTCGCGACCTTCCGCTACGTGGACGAACTGCTGCCGATCGCCAGCCTCATCCGCGAAACCGGTGCGGGCACGCGCGAGGTCGGCGCCGTGTACTTCGGCCTCGCCGAGGAGATCGACTTTCCGTGGCTGCGGAGCCGCATCTACTCGCAGGCCACGGATGATCCGTGGGACCAGAGGGCGGCGCGCATCCTCGTCACGCGCCTCGAGCTGGCGCGTTCCCGCATGGCGGCGCAGGTCATCGCCCGTGCCGAGGCGTCGACGACGCAAGACGCGATGCGGTCCTTCCGGCGCCGGAACGCGGTGGGGTTGAGCCGAATTCGGAACGTGATCGCCGACGTCCGGAGCACGGGTGCGGAACTCCCCGGGCTCGTGGTGGCCGTCGACGCCGTCAACGATCCGGGGATCCTCGAACCCCCGGACCGCTGATCGGCTCAGGCTGCGGAAAGGTGGAAGCCGTCTAGTAGTTGATGTACTGCTCGAGCTCCCACTCGGAGACCGACGCCACGTAGTCGCTCCACTCGGCCTTCTTGCGGCTGACGAACTGCCCGAAGATGTGGTCGCCGAGCGCGTCCTTCATCACGTCGTTCGCCTCGAGTTCCTCCACCGCCTCGCCGAGGTTGGCGGGCAGCACCTCGAGACCGATCTCCGCGCGCTGTTCGTCGGTCAGCTGCCACACGTTCGTGTCGAGCGGCGGCCCCGGATCGATCCGGTTCTCGATGCCGTCGAGGCCGGCCGCGAGCTGGACGGCCAGCGCCAGGTAGCCGTTGCAGGACGGATCGGGCATGCGGAACTCGAGCCGCGTGCCGAGGCCCCGCTGCTCCGGAATGCGGATCATCGGCGACCGGTTCCGCTGCGACCACGCGATGGAGATCGGCGCCTCGTAGCCGGGCACGAGCCGCTTGTAGCTGTTCACGATCGGGTTGGTGACCGCCGCGATGGCCCGCGCGTGCTTCTTCAGGCCGCCGATGTAGTGGAGCATGACATCGGCCAGTTCGTAGTCGGCGTTCGGGTCGTGGAAGATGTTCTTCCCGTCCTTGAACAGCGACTGGTGCGTGTGCATGCCGGAGCCGTTCGCGCCGAAGATCGGCTTCGGCATGAACGTCGCGTGGAGCCCGTGCGCGTGCGCGATATTGCGGACGATGAACTTGAAGGTCGAGAGATCGTCGGCCGTGCGCAGCGCCTCGGCGTACTTGTAGTCGATCTCGTGCTGGCCTTCGGCGACTTCGTGGTGGGCGGCCTCGATATCGAGGCCCATCGACTCCATGCCGGTGACCATCTCGCGCCGCGCGCGCTCGGCGAGATCCGACGGCGTGAGGTCGAAGTACCCGCCATCGTCGTCGGTGACGAAATTGCAGCTGCCGTCCTCGTTCGTCTTGAAGAGGAAGAACTCGGCCTCGACGGCGGCGTACATCGTGAAGCCCATCGACTCCGCCCTGGCGACGACGCGCTTGAGCGCCGCGCGCGGGCAGCCCCCGAACGGCTTGTTGTAGGGGCGCCGGACGTCGCAGTACATCTGGGCCACCCGGGCGTCCGGGTTCCCCCACGGGAAGATCCGGAACGTGTCGAGGTCCGGCCTGAGGAGCATGTCGCTCTCCTCGATGCGGACGTAGCCGCCGATGGAGGAGCCGTCGAACATCACCTTGGCGTCGAACCCTTCTTCGAACTTGCTCGCCGGGACCTCGACGTTCTTCGCGAAGCCGTCGATGTCGATGAAGATGAGACGAAGGAAACGGACGTTCAGATCCTCGCAGAGCTTCAGGATCGCGTCCCGGTCGCCCGTGGCGACGGTGCTCCCGTAGTCGTCGTATCGAATGTGCGAGGGGTGTTCACTGGGTGCCGCAAAAACGGCGTCGGACATGGCGCGACCTCCGGGTCACTTGGGGGCGTACTGAAGGGGGGTGCGTACGTCCGGTTCCGCGCCTGGCGGTCGGGCACGACCCGCAATGTCGCGAGGCACTATGGGGAGCGGATCGGCCATCGTCAACCTCGCCCGCCGCCGCCGGACCTTCAGCGGCCCCGCCGCGGTCACCGCCAGCTCCATTGCCGGACGGTTTCCGGCTTCCGGGAGCATGCCACGGCGCCCGTGAAGCCTTCCCCCGGGAAGAGGTCCATCAACCACCAGGAGCGCCCGTCGAGTTCCCCGCGAATCGTGTCGACGCGGCTCAGCGGACGCGACAGGCCGAGTCCGGCGGCCTTGAGGATCGACTCCTTCCGGGCCCAGATCCGGAAGAACTCCGGCCTGGCCGCCGGGGCCTCCCAGTCGGACCGGCGGCGCCGTTCCTCGGGGGAGAGGTGGTCGTCGGCGAGAGACCCCGGGTAGCTGAGCGGCCGGATGCGTTCGATGTCGACGCCGATCTCGCCGAGTTGCCCCACCGCGCAGAGCGCGAGTCCGCCCGAGTGGCTGAGGTTGAAGAAGAACGGGGGAGCATCGCCGGTCCTGCCGCTCCCTCGAGCCGATACCAGCCGGGGTTTTCCGTGCTCCCCGTACTCCAGCGCCAACTCGCCGGGCGGGATGCGCAGGTACTCGGAGAGGAGCCGCCGCAGCGCGATGCGGGCGCAGCGGAACCGGGCGCGCGCTTTCGCGTTGACGAGTCGTTCGGCGCGGGCCCGCTCGTCCGGACTCAGGACAGTGTCGTCGCCGGACCCGTCACTGGCGGAGAGGTCGATTCTCCAGACGTGAAGGTCGGACCCCGGCAGCCCCGGGGGACGGGCTCCCACAGGCCAGTCCCCGCTGTTCAGAGGGCGGCGTACCAGTCGAGCGTGAACTGCAGACCTTCGCTGAGCGTCCAGCGCGGTTCGTATCCCAGCCGTTCCCGGGCTTTCGAGATGTCGGCGTAGGAGTGCCGCACGTCACCGGCCCGGAAGCGCTCGTACACCGGTTCGGCGCTCCCCACGTCCGGCCGCTTCTTCGCGAGCCCCGACCGGATGAGGGCGAACAGCTCGTTCAGCGTCGTCGCATCCCCCGCGGCGACGTTGTAGACGCCGAGCGCCGTCCCCGCCCCCGTCGTGGCCGCGAGCAGGTTCGCCTGCACCACGTTGTCGATGTAGCAGTAATCCCGGGTCGTCTTCCCGTCCCCGTAGATCTGGCACGGCTCTCCCGCGAGCATCCGCAGGGTCCAGCGCGGAATGACCGCGGCGTAGGGTCCGTTGGGGGCCTGTCTCCTGCCGAAGACGTTGAAGTAGCGGAGTCCGACGACCTCGAGGTCGTAGCTGCGGCGGTACATCTCCGCATAAAGCTCGTTGACGCGCTTCGTGGCCGCATAAGGGGATGCCGGGTTTCCGATGCGGGCTTCCACCTTCGGGAGATAGGGAGAATCCCCGTACACCGAACTCGAGGAGGCGTAGACGAAGCGGGAGACGCCGGCGTCGCGGGCCGCGTCCAGCACGTTGATGAATCCGTCGACGTTGCGGGCATACGTCTCCCGCGGCTCCTTCACCGACCGGGGCACCGAACCCAGCGCGGCCTGGTGCAGCACGATGTCGACATCGCGGCATGCCTCGACGACGGCGTCGGCCTCGACGACATCCCGCTCCAGGAACCGGCACCGGTCCGCCGGGGCGCCCGAGGCCGCCACGGCTTCATCGATGTTGCCGCGGTTTCCGGTCGAGAGGTCGTCGAGCGCCACGACTTCCTGTCCCAGCGTCAGGAGCCGCTCGACGAGGTGCGATCCGATGAACCCGGCGCCCCCCGTGACCAGCCATCGTCGAGGGGCCGCGGCGAGTTCTTCGCAGGCGAGATCATAGGCGGTTTTCACGTGCTACATGTTATGCTTGCGGCGGCGGACGGCGGAACCCCTCGCGCCGCCGCGCGCGCTGAGTACTTGAAACCTGCCCCCTGCCGGGCGGAGTATGAGGGGGACCGGTGAAGGAGCGAGCGGCGGGTTCGGACGACCACGGAGTCGGAAGGCGCCATGGCCGAAGAAGGCATGAACGAGATCCTGAGGAAGAAGATCTGGAGGAAGCTCCAGGCTCTCCCCGAGGACAAGCAGTACGAGGTCGTCGATTTCATCGACTATCTCGCATCGAAGTACGCGTCCCGGCCGGCGGCCGGCGCGGATCCGTTCCAGCACTTCGCCGAATCCGTCCATCGGGGGTTGCGGAGGACGCGGGCCTCGACGACCGCGGTCAAGGGGACGATGAAGGTGCTCGGCGCGGCCGACCGCGTGATCGACTCGTTCCGTGAAGCCGGGCGGGGATTCCTCGCCGAACTCGAAGCGGGCAATCCGGAACCGGAACCCCGGGAGGATCGCCCTCCGCCCGAGACGCGCGAGATCGTCGTCGACCCCTAGGCCGACGTGCGCGGTGGTCACGACGGTCGGAGGCCGGCCGCTCGTTGACGTCGCGCGGGCCGTCGCCTACGATGGCGCATGGAAGCTCCCACGCCGCGCTCCAGCCGCGAAGCGCTGACCTTTGACGACGTTCTGCTCGCCCCCGGGCATGCGCTCGTTCATCCGGCGGACGTTGACGTCTCCACTCGCCTGACCCAGCGCATCCGACTCCAGATTCCGCTGCTCTCCGCCGCCATGGACACGGTGACGGAATCCCGCATGGCCATCGCGCTCGCGCGCGAGGGCGGGATCGGCATCATCCACAAGAACATGCCGATCGAAGACCAGGCCCGGCAGGTCGACCGGGTGAAACGGTCCGAGAGCGGGATGATCCTGGACCCGGTCACGCTCGGACCCGACGCCACGCTGGGAGAAGCCCGCAGGCGGATGAGGGACTTCTCGATCAGCGGGGTCCCGATCGTGGGCGACGACGGCGCCCTCGTCGGGATTCTGACCAACCGGGACCTGGTGTTCGAGACCGACCTCTCGCGCTCCGTGCGGGAGGTGATGACGAGCGAGAATCTCGTTACCGCGCCCGCCGGGACTTCGCTCGAGGAGGCCGAGGAGATTCTCCGCCGGCACAAGATCGAGAAGCTCCCCGTGGTGGGAGAGGACGGGCGGCTCGCGGGGCTCATCACCGTCAAGGACATCTTCAAGCGGCGGCAGTTTCCCAACGCGACGAAGGACGGCCACGGGCGGCTCCGGGCAGGGGCGGCCGTGGGGGCGAGCCGGAACGAACTCGAGCGGGCGCGGGAACTCGCCGGGGCCGGAGTCGACGTCATCGTCGTCGACACCGCGCACGGACACTCGGAGGGCGTCCTCGAGGCCGTCACCCGGGTGCGGGAGGCGCTCCCCGACATCGATCTCATCGCCGGCAACGTCGCGACCCGCGAAGGGGCGGCGGCGCTCGTCGAGCGGGGGGTGAACGCGGTCAAGGTCGGCGTGGGGCCGGGATCCATCTGCACGACGCGCGTCGTCACGGGCGTCGGGGTGCCTCAGATCACCGCGATCGAGGACAGCGTGGCGGGGGCGGAGGGCCGCGTGCCGGTCATCGGCGACGGCGGCATCAAGTATTCCGGCGATCTCGTGAAGGCGATCGCGGCGGGGGCGGAGACGTGCATGCTCGGGTCCATGTTCGCGGGTACCGACGAGAGCCCGGGGGAGACCTTCCTCCTCGAGGGCCGGCGGTTCAAGGTGATCCGCGGCATGGGTTCGCTGGCGGCCATGCAGGCCGGCTCGGCCGACAGGTATTTTCAGGAGGGATCCTCCGCCCGGAAGCTGGTTCCAGAGGGGATCGAAGGCCGGGTGCCCTACAAGGGGCCCGTGTCGGATACCGTGTTCCAGCTCGTCGGCGGTCTTCGCAGCGGCATGGGGTACTGCGGCGCCGCCGGCATCGACGAACTCCGCCGGGATGCCCGCTTCCTCCGCATCACCTCCGGCGGGCTCCGCGAGTCCCATCCGCACGATGTCGTGATCACGCGGGAAGCCCCCAACTACCACGTCTGACAGGCGTGACCAGGCCCTGCCGCGCCGCCGCGTCGATCTCGACACGGCACATCCGGTTCCGTACCATTGTTCGCGTGTTGTCCGGTCCTGCTTCCGGAGCGACGCCCTGGCGGGGTGGAGGGGCCTGGGGGTAGCAGCGCCAAAGTTGTGGCACCAAGGGGGGATTTGCCGTCTGATGACCCATCGATCATCGAGAACGCCCGTCCGTGCGTGCCTTCACCGGACCGGCCCGGTGCTCGCGGCGTTCGTGCTGCATGGCTGCGCGCTCAACCAGCGTACACCCGATGTCGGCCCGGCCCCGGAGACCGCGAACGTCGAACAGGGGGCGCTCGATCCCGGCACGGCGGATCCATCCGAAGCGACGCCGGCTACGGGAGGCGCTCCCGCGTCGGCGCCGGCTCCGGGCGACGACCTGATGCCGGAGGACCCGGTCGTGCCGGATCCGGTAGACGAAACGGGCGCCGAGCCGACGGCGGCGGAGATCGATCGCGCGATCCGCGAGATCCTCGGCGGCGACCCGATGGGGCTGGTTCACGAGGGAGAGGACCCGCGCGTTTTCAGGCTCGAGATGAACGAGCGCGTCCAATCGTGGGTCCACTACTTCCAGACGGCCATCGGCGAACGCTTCGCGACCTACCTCGGCCGCAAGACCCGTTACGAGCCCATGATTCGCCGGAAGCTGCGCGAGGCGGGGCTGCCGCAGGACCTCATCTACCTTTCGCTCATCGAGAGCGGGATGAATCCGAACGCCTACAGCCGCGCTAGCGCGGTCGGCCTGTGGCAGTTCATCTCGGGCACGGGGCGCCAGTACGGCCTCGAGATCTCGTACTGGATCGACGAACGGAGAGATCCGGAGAAAGCGACGGACGCCGCGGTCCGACACCTCAAGGATCTTTATGAGGAGTTCGGCTCCTGGTATCTCGCCGCGGCGGCCTACAACGGAGGACCGAACCGGGTCCGCCGCGGGCTTCGAACCCTGCCGGGCGCGACGTTCTGGGACCTCGCCGACCGCCGCCTGCTGCTGCGCGAGACGCGGGACTACGTGCCGAAGATCATCGCCGCAGCCATGATCGGACACGATCCCGCGCGCTACGGGTTCCCGGACCCCGAGAGAGAGACGATCCCGGAGTACGCGAAGGTCCGCGTGCCCGACGCGACGAGCTTCGATGTCCTGGCGGAGGCCGCCGGGACCGACGAGGAGACGATCAACCTCCTCAACCCCGAGTTTCCGCGCGATGTGACCCCGCCGAACCGCGAAGTCGAGGTGCGGGTCCCGGTCGAGGGCGCCGTCCGGTTCGCGGCGCGGTACGCGGCCGTGCCGGCGGATGAGCGGGTGACCTGGACGTTTCACACGGTCCAGCGCGGTCACACGCTGGGGTGGATCGGACAGCAGTACGGCGTGTCGGTGGCGGCCCTGCGCGCGGCGAACGGCAACCTGAACCCGCGTCGTCTGCAGATCGGCCAGGAACTCGTGATTCCCCGGTCTGCGCGGACCTCCGGCGCATCGATCGCGCGGAGTTCGAGTGCCCGCCCGCTCACCGCGCGGACGAACGCCGAGGGGACGACCGTCGTCACGGTGCAGCGCGGGCAGACGCTGGACGTGATCGCGCAGCGATACGGCGTGTCGGTGGCGGCGTTGCGGGCCGCGAACGGCAACGTGAATCCGCGTCGCCTGCAGATCGGGCAGGAGTTGCTGGTCCCGCGGACCGGCCGGCCGGCCGGAAGGGGTTCGGCGGGGTCCGCGAGCAATGGCGCCGGGCCCGTGACGATCGTGGTCCGGCCGGGGGACTCGCTATGGCTGATCGCCCGCCGACATTCGGTATCGACGCGCGACCTCATCGAATGGAATCGCCTCTCCTCGACCCGCATCCATCCCGGCGACCGGCTCGAGATCCGGCGCTGAGCCGCCGCGCGGGGGGCCGGAAAGCGGATAGAGAACCGCACCGCCCGGCTCCCCATGCTCCCCGGGCCGCTTCGGCAGGCCGTTGCGCGTATCGACGATGATCCGCGCCCTCTCGAGCACCAGACCGTAGTCCACGTGCGGGTGATCCGTGATGACGACCGTGGCGTGGCTCGATGCGAGCAACTCCGCCGTCAGGGGCTGCGATTCGAGATCGCCGCCCTCCAGCGCCAGACGCGGCACGAACGGATCGTGGTATGAGACCTCGGAACCCTGCCGGCGCAGGAGTTCGATGACATCGAGCGCCGGACTCTCGCGGACATCGCCGACGCCCGGCTTGTAGGCGACGCCGAGCAGCAGGACGCGGCTGCCGTTCAGCGGCAAGCGGTGCCGGTTGAGCGCCTGCGCGGCGCGATCCACGACGTAGCGCGGCATCTCCGCGTTGACCTCGGCGGCGAGTTCGATGAAGCGGGTCCGGTACTGGAGCGTCCGCATCTTCCAGGCGAGGTACTGCGGGTCGATCGGGAGGCAGTGGCCGCCCAGGCCGGGGCCGGGCGTGAAACGCATGAAGCCGTAGGGCTTCGTCGCCGCGGCCTCGACGACCTCGCCGATGTCGATGCCCAGACGGTCCGCGATGACCGCCATCTCGTTCACGAGACCGATGTTTACGGCGCGGAAGGTGTTCTCCAGCAGCTTCGTGAGTTCCGCGACCTCGGGCGACGAAACGCTCACGACCTCGTCGATGACCCTCTCGTAGAGGGCGTCGGCGAGCTCGCGGCAGGAGGAGGTCAATCCGCCCACGACCTTCGCGGTGTTCGTGAACGTGTAGGTGGGATTGCCCGGGTCCACGCGCTCGGGACTGAAGGCGAGGAAGAACTCCTCGCCCGCCGTGAGTCCGCCCTGTTCGAGTTCCGGCTGCAGGAGTTCCCGGGTCGTGCCGGGGTAGGTGGTCGACTCGAGGACGATGAGTTGACCGGGCCGGAGGCCGTCGCGGATGTGTCCGAGCGCGTCGAGAATGTGGGAAACGTCGGGATCCCCGGTCTTCCCGAGCGGGGTGGGGACGCAGATGATGACGGCGTCCACCTCCGCGAGCCGGCCGAAGTCCGTTGTCGCGTCGAGCAGGCCGCTCTCGACGGCGGCGGCGACGGCCCGCGCCGGGACATCGCCGATGTGGGAGTCGCCGCGCCTCACCCGCCGCACGACACGCTCGTCGATGTCGAATCCCAGCGTCCGAAAGCCGGCGCCGGAGAACGCCGTGACGACGGGAAGACCGACATAGCCGAGCCCGAGCACGCCCACGCGGGCCGTGCCCGACTCGATCTTCCTCCGGAGCGCCTCCCTGTGGCTCACCGCGTCCCCCGTATCCGCATCACTTCGCGTCCGCCGTCCAGGCGCCGGATCGTCCCCCGCGCTTCTCGAGGAGTCGAATCGGCCCCAGCGTCATGCCCCGGTCAATCGCCTTGCACATGTCGTACAGGGCGAGCAGGCCGGCCGCGACACCGGCCATCGCCTCCATCTCGACGCCCGTGCGCCACTCCGCCGAGGCCCGCACGCTGAGCCGGTAGGCCGGCGGCGTCTCCTCGGCTTCGAGGTCGACATCGACCGCGTCGAGCGGGATCGGATGGCAGAGCGGAACGAGCGCGGACGCCGCCTTGGCCCCCTGGATCGCCGCGAGACGGGCCACGGCGAGCGCCTCTCCCTTCTCGACCCCGCCCGTCCGGATGGCATCGAGCGTCGCGCGGCGCATGCGGATCCGGCCCTCGGCCACGGCCACGCGTCGCGTGAGAGGTTTCTCTCCCACGTCGACCATTCGCACCCGCCCGTCCGGGTCCAGATGTGTGAGTCCGTCCACGAAGCTGCCTCCCGTCACAGACTTCTCAGTACCCCCGCAAACTGCGGTGTTCCCGCCATCCGGCCAGTGGGGCGACCGGCGAAGGCCGCGCCCATCTCCTCGAGCAGGAGGGCTGTCGTCGCCTGCGGATTCAGGTTTCGGCCCACCCCCTCCATGGCTGCATCGACGGCCCCGAGGGCGTCGAGGATCGCTCCTTCCGACGGGCCGCCGTCCGTCGGGTCGAGGGCGGCGTCGGGGGCTCCCGCGGCGACGCAGAGCATGTCCCGAAGGCGGATGCGCAGCGCCTCGAGCGCCGGCTCCAACTCCCCTCGCGCGCCACGCGCGGAATAGCGGGACGCGGCGCGGTAACGCGCCTGCGGCGAACCGTCGAGGGCGGCGGCCAGCAGACCATCGGCGGCGGCCTCGGATTCGCCGGTCTCGGAGTCGACGAGCGCGCGCGCCCGGTAGACGGCGCCGCCGGCCCGCCGCGCCACCGCCCGCGCGCGGTCGTCATCGCGAACGTCCAGGTGTTCCGCCACGTAGGCCGCCACGCGCGCGATCGGCAGCGGCGCGACGCGGAGAGGCACCGTGCGGGACCGGATCGTCGGCAGCAGGGCGTCCGGCCGGCCGCTCGTGAGCACGATGTACGCGAACGGCGGGGGCTCCTCCAGGAGCTTGAGAAAGGCGTTCGCCGCCTCGGGGCTCGCGCTCTGCGGCACCATCCGTTCCGCGTCCTCGATCACGAACACCGACCTGCGCGCCATCGACGGACGCCGGGACGCCTGGTCCCGGATGTTCTCCACCGCGGCCACGTAGAGTCCCGTGACCGCGTCCGGGTCCAGGCGCGCATGAAGATCCTCCCGCAGCCGCGCGAGACGCTCGTGCCGCTGCGCCTCGATGGCCTCGCGCAGTTTGGCCCGCGACGCGGCCCGCTTCGGGCGCGGCATCGGGAAGTGGAGGTGGATGTCCGGGTGCTCCAGCCGCGCCGCCATGCGGCAGTTCCGGCACGCTTCGCAAGGCACATCTCCGGCCTCCGGCGCCTCGCACTGGAGCGCGCGCGCGACCCACAGGGCCAGCGAACGCTTGCCGACGCCCTCCGGGCCGTGGACGAGAAGCGACTGCGGCAGTCTCCGGTCCGCGACCGCGCCCGCCAGGCGTCGCAGGAGGTCTTCCTGCCCCCACGGACGTTCTCCGGTCACGGGCGGCCCCTCAGCCACCGGACCGGATCCACCGCGCGGGGCCCCACGGTGCCCGGCTCGTAGATCTGGAACTCGATGTGAGGCCGGGTGGCGTCCCCGCCCACGTGTCCGATCGCCTGTCCCTCGCCGACCGCCTGTCCCTCGCGGACGGTGACGTTGCGGAGCTTCTGATAGGACGAATAGAAGCCTCCGCCGTGATCGAGGATCACCGTCAGTCCCGAGGCGCGCGCCGCCACGGAGGCGACCGTGCCGCGGTCCACCGCGTTCACGGGCGTGCCGCGCGGGGCCGCGATCCCGATCCCTTCCCGCGGGATCGTCGTGCGTCCTTCCCGCTCGGGCCCGAAGCGCCACAGGACCTCTCCCTCGACCGGCCATGCGAGGCCCCCGAGGTCCCCGGTCGTCAGCGACGAGACCGACGCCGCGCCCGCCTCGCGCTCCGCCGAGCGGCGCCGTTCCTCCAGCCCCGCCATGAGCGCGCGCAGCTCGGCCTCTTCCGCGGCCAGCCGGGCGAGCGTGGACTGCGCCTCGTCGCGGCGGTCGGCGAATCGGCGCAACCGCTCCTGCCGCTGGCGCTCCAACCTCCCCAACTCGTCGTATTCCCGGCGATTCTCCGCCCGCACGCGTGCGATCCGGTCGCTTTCCCGGCTCAATCCGCCGCGCAGGTCCGCGAGCGTGTCCTCCAGTTTCCTCACGTCCTCCACGAGCATGCGGTCGAAGACGGCGACATCGCGCAGATACCGGTAGCGATTGAGCAGGTCCGAGAAGGACCGCGAGGAGAGGAGCACTTCGACGGTGCGGAGGGAGCCGCGCTTGTAGATGTCGCGGAGCCGCGCCCGCAGGACGACCTGCCGCGCCGTGAGTTCGTCGCGCGTGAGCAGCATCTCGCGCGTCATGGCCGTGAGCTGCTCCGACAGCGCGCGCCGTTGAACGTCGAACTCGGCCAGGAGGCTCGCCGAGGCGGCGATCTGCCGTTCGATGTTCACGAGTTCGGCCGAATCTCCGGTGACCTGGCCCGCGATCCCCTCGAGTTCGCGGCGCAGCCGCTGCCGTTCCTCGCGGATGAGTTCGAGCCGCCCCTCGCTCTCCGCCAGGCGGCGCCGCACATCCGGCGTCTCCTGCGCGATCGCGGCAGCGGGCCCGGCCCATGTCGAGCTCGTCGCGACGGCGAGGCACACGGCCCCGGCGAGCCGCAACGCTGCGGGGACGGATGCAGCGGCACTCGAATGACCGCGCGATTTGTGCGACACCACACTACGACGGGCCATACGCCCGTCCCACTTCGCGGTGCACGGAGTAGGCCGCCGCGAGCAGACCCAGAACGGCGGCGGCGGCGACGCCGCCGGCCGTCCAGACGTGCGGGAGCCACGCGAGCGGTTCGATGGCGGCGAAACGGGCGGGGAAGACGACGTACGCGAGTCGCGTCACGCCGAGCGCAAGCAGCCCGCCCGCGAGCCCCGTGACCGCGCCTTCGAGGAGGAAGGGCCGCTGGATATAGCCTTCGCGCGCCCCCACGATCTGCATGATCTCGATCTCTTCGCCGCGCGCGAGGATGGCCATGCGCACCGTCGTGACGATGAGAAGCACCGCGATCAGCGCGAATCCGCCGCCCAGGGCCAGCGCGATTCCCGTCGCCGCGCTCCGCAGCGCGAACAGCCGCTCCACCCACTCATCCCCGAACCTCGCCTCTTCGATGAACGGATACGCCGCGAGCATTCCCGCGGTCTCCGACACCGTTTCCGGCGTGCGGAAGCCCTCCCGGAGCCGGAGGTGAAACGAGGCCGGAAGCGGGTTCACCCGCAGTTCCCCGTAGACGTCCGAGAACTCGACGAGATCGCGCCGCGCCCGCTCCAGCGCCTCGTCCTTCGATACGTAGCGCACCGATTCCACCGCCGGGAGCGCCTCCAACTCCCGCCGGGCGGCCCCCACCTGTTCCGGGCCCGCGTCATCGAGCAGGTAGCCGACGACCTCCACGCGGCGTTCCACGTCGCCGATCGCGCCGCCGATATTGTGCGCGACGAGTCCGAAGAGGCCGAGGATCACGAGGCTGAGCCCGGTCGCTCCGATCGAGAGGGCGCACAGCAGGGGGGTGCGCCGGAAGCCGGCGAGCGCCTCGCGCATGGATCTCATGCGGCGGAATCGCGGGCGAGTCGCCCGTCCTCCAGCTCGAGCCGGCGGATGTCCGGGTGTCGGCGCACGAAGTCCGCGTCGTGCGTGGCCATGAGCACGGCCGTGCCGAGCCGGTTCAGCATGCTGAACAGTTCGAACACGCCTCCCGCGGCGTCGGGATCGAGGTTGCCCGTGGGTTCGTCCGCGAGGAGAATCCGCGGTTCCGTGGCGAGGGCGCGCGCCACCGCGACGCGCTGCCGTTCACCGCCCGACAGCTCCGATGGTCTCGAGCTGGCGCGGGCGGCGAGGCCGACCTGACTCAGCAGCCGCTGGACGCGCCCCGCGATCTCCCGTCGCGGCGTCCCGATGACTTCGAGCGCGAAGGCCACGTTCTCCGCGGCGGTCAGCCGTTCCAGCAGCTTGAAGTCCTGAAACACGAACCCCACGCGGCGCCGCAGCGCGGGAATGTCCCGGCGGCGGACGCGCCTCGAGTTGTAGCGCGAGACCTGCACCTCGCCGTCGGTCGGCCGGGTCTGGAAGTGGATCAGTTCCAGCACCGTCGACTTGCCCGCCCCGGAGGGTCCGGTGAGGAAGGCGAACTCCCCCTTCCGGAGACGGAACGAAACCCCCCGAAGCGCGTCTCCGGAGCGCGGATACGCCTTCGAGACGTTTCTCAGCGAGATCATCCCGCGGCAACCCGCGCCGCGCAGAACCGGGCGCAGAGGTCGATGGCGGCCCGCATCGCTCCCGGATCCGCGATCCTGCGGCCCGCGATGTCCATCGCCGTGCCGTGATCCGGAGAAGTGCGCGGGAAGGGAAGTCCGGCCGTCACGTTCACGCCTTCGTTCATCGCGATCGTCTTCAGCACCGCGAGCCCCACGTCGTGGTAGGGCGTCACGACGAGGTCCGCCTCCCCCGAGAGCGCCTTCAGGAAGACGGTGTCCCCGGGGAAAACTCCGAGAATCTCCACGCCGGGGTCCGCCGCGAGCCGGGCGAGCGCCGGTGCGAACACCTCGATCTCCTCGTCGCCGAAAAGTCCGCCTTCGCCCGCGTGCGGATTGAGGCCCGCGAAGGCGAGGCGGGGTCGCTCGATCCCCCACCAGACGCGCAGGGCCTCGATCGCGATCCCGGACCTGCGTGCGAAGAGGTCCGCATCGAGCACGGACGGTACGTCGCGGAGGGGGAGGTGCGCGGTGAGGAGCGCCAGGCGCAGCGATCCGCCGAGGGGCGTGCGCTCGGCGGCCATCATCATCGTGACCTCGTGCGCTCCGGCGAGTTCCTGGAGGAACTCCGTGTGGCCCGGATGAGTGTATCCGGCGGCCCGCAGCGCGCTCTTGCTGATCGGAGCCGTGACGATCCCGTCGATCTCTCCTGTCTGCGCCATCGCGACGGCCCGTTCGATCGCCCGCCCCGACAGCAGGCCCGCGAGCCGCTCGCCTCCGGCCGGGTCCCAGTCCCCCACCGCCTCCCGGGGCACCCCCTCCAGGCGGCCCTCCACCTCGCCGAGCGACCGGGGCCCCACGAGGACCGCTTCGATCTCCTCCGCCCCCGAGAACGAGGCGAGCGCCGCCGCGGTCACCTCCGGTCCGATCCCGCGCGGATCCCCCAGCGTGATCCCGAGGCGCGGCATGTGGGTCATCTTCCTCAGAATCTCACATCGATGTAGGTGTTGGAACGCACCTCCTGGAGAATGATGTCGATCTGCTTGCGGGTACGGAGGCTCTGCCGGATCTGATCCCGCACGTCGCCGATCTCGATCGGACCCTCGGGACGGAACGTCAGGACATGGACGAGTCCGAACTCGGTGGGACCGCCGCGCTCCATCGGCAGCGGCCCGTACACCGTCCCCTCCGTCGGGGCGGTGAGTCCGGACTCGGCGCCCGCGCCCGTGAACTGGCTGACGAGACTCGCGAGCGAGATGTCGTCGAAGCGGATCGCCTCATCCGCCACCTGTCCGCGGAACAGCGCCACGAGCCGCTCCGGGTCGGAGCCCGCCCGCAGGCTGTCCGCGATCTGAACCGCGAGCTCCCGGGCGTCCTCGATGTCCTCTTCCTTGATCTCCGGCCGCAGGAGGATGTGACGCAGAAAACGCTCCGCCCCCCGCTGGCGCTCGATCTTGATGAAGTGGAGCCCGAACTGGGTCTGCACCGGACCCACCGTCTGGCCGGGGCGTGTCGTCCACGCGGCGTCGCCGAACGGCTTCACGAGCAGGTCGCGGCTCATCCAGCCCAGCTCGCCGCCCTGCTCCCTCGTCCCTTCATCGTCGGAGTGGCGGCGGGCGAGGACGGAGAAGTCCTCCTCGTCGTTCGCGAAATCGTTCTGAACGCGGATCGTGCGCGCCAGGACGCTGTCCCGCGCCTCGCCGCTCGGCAGCGGCGTGACCACGAGCCGGTTGAACGATACGAGCGCGGGGCGGGGCGGCTGGTTCTGCGCGAACTCCTCGAACGCGGCCTCAACCTCCTCCTCGCTGACGATGACGGGCGGCAGGTCCGTGCGCTGCTCGAGTTCGAAGCGGTAGGCCTGGCGCATTCCCTCGGCATGGGCCTGGGCGCGGATCATCTGGCGGAACTGGAGCATGTTCATGCCCGTCTCCTCCACCGCCAGCATCATCTCATCATCCGAGGAGAACCGGGATCGCCTCTCGGCGAAAATCTCGTCCGCCATCTGGGTCACGCGGTCCTCGGGCACCGTGACCCCGGCGTTCTTCGCCTGCTGAAGGTAGATGAGGTCGTCGATCATCGCCTCGAGTACGTCGTCGGCGAATGCCTTCCATCGCTCCGTACCCTCGGGCGGGATTCGGGCGCCGGCGCCCTGCAACTGGTAGAGCGTGATCTGCAGATCGGACAGGAGGAGTGCCGTATCGCCGACCACGGCCACGATGTGGTCCAGCATCTCCACACCGGGCGGAAACTCCGCCGTCGGCACGGTGTCGGGCGCCGCGGGCTCGTTCTCCTGAAGCCCGGAGAGCGGCGCGAAAAGAGCGAGGGCCGCCGCGAGCAGACAGGCTCCGGCCCGGAGGGACTTCATTCCACGACTGATATCGATCACGCTAGACTCCTCCCGCGGTCACCGCAGTTCTCATCTCCTTCGCCTTCGCGCGCCCCGGCGCCGCCAGGATCCCCAGGGCTTCCGCCAGCATCGGCAGGAGGGGCTCGGTTCCCGCCCGTCGCAGGACCAACGATAACGGTTCCAGCCGCCGCACTTCAACGTGCAACTGGCGGTCCGCGAGCGCGTTCGTGAGGAGCCTGAGCTGCGGCGAGGCCGTCGCTTCGAACGAGATGCGGGCGTCGTCGTCGGAGGCCCGGATCCAGTCCGCTCCGATCGCCGCCCCGAGAATCCGGAGTTCCGCCGCCGCGACCAGACGTGCCGCGGGGGGAGGAAGGCGACCGAAACGGTCCTCGAGTTCCGAGCGGAACGACTTCACCTCTTCCCACTTCGTGAGACGCGAGAGACGGCGATAGAGATGCATCTTCACCGGAGACCCGGCGACGTAGGCATCGGGGAGGAACGATTCTCCGTCCACGGAGACCCGGGCGCGCGGCACGGGGTCCGGGGAGTCTCCCTTCAATCGCCTGAGCGTGCTCTCGACGAGCCGCTGCCACGTCTCGATCCCCACCGCGGTCGCGAAACCGCTCTGCTCCCCGCCCAGGAGGTTCCCCGCCCCCCGCAGCTCGAGGTCCTTGAGCGCGACCTGGTATCCCGAGCCCAGTTCCGTGTGGTGCTCCAGGACGCGCAGCCGCTCCGCCGCATCCGGGGCGACGTCGGAGGGGACGACGAGATAGCAGTAGGCCCGGCGGTGCGAGCGGCCGACCCGCCCCCGCAGCTGGTAGAGCTGGGCGAGGCCGAAGTTGTGGGCCCGGTGGACGATCATCGTGTTCGCGGACGGGACGTCGAGTCCGTTCTCGATGATGGACGTGCAGATGAGGAGATCGATCTCGCCGCCGACGAAGCGGTGCATCACGTCCTCGAGTTCGCGCTCCGGCATCTGGCCGTGCGCGATCGCGGCCCGCGCTTCGGGCATCAGCCGTTCGACCCGGCTCGCGACGGCCTGGATCGTCTCGACGCGGTCGTGGACGAAGAACACCTGGCCGCCGCGGTCGAACTCGCGCCGCAGCGCCTCCTCCAGGATCCCGTCGTCCCAGGACAGCACGTGCGTGATGATCGGCATGCGGTTTCGCGGCGGCGTGCGGATCGTGGAGAGGTCGCGCAGCCCGCCGAGCGCGAGGTGAAGGGTCCTGGGGATGGGGGTCGCCGTGAGGGTGAGGACATCCACCGTCTCGCGGTACTCCTTCAGCCGCTCCTTCTGCCGGACGCCGAAACGCTGTTCCTCGTCGACGATGAGGAGGCCGAGGTCGCGGAATTCGACATCGCCCGAGAGGAGCCGGTGCGTGCCGATGACGATGTCGATGGTCCCGGCCCGGAGCCCCGCGACGACATCGCGCTGCTCGCGGGGGGTGCGGAAGCGCGACAACCCCTCCACGTGCACGGGGAAGCCCGCGAGGCGCTCGCGGAAGGTGGTGAGATGCTGGTCCGCGAGGATCGTGGTCGGGGCGAGCACGGCGACCTGCGCGCCGTCCTGGACCGCCTTGAAGGCCGCGCGGATCGCGACCTCCGTCTTCCCGAAGCCGACATCCCCGCACACGAGGCGGTCCATCGGCACTGGCGCCTCGAGATCCCGGCGGACGGCCTCCCAGGCGCCGAGCTGATCCGGCGTCTCATCGTAGAGGAAGGCGGATTCCATCTCGCGCTGCCACGCGGTCTCGGCGGGGAACGCGCGGCCGGGCGACATCTTGCGCCGCGCGTAAAGCTGGAGGAGTTCGACGGCCGTGGCCTCGATCGCCGCGACGGTCCGGTTCCGGAGTTGCTTCCACTTCCGCCGGCCGAGCTTGTGGACCGCGGGCGGCCGCGCGTCGGAGCCCGTGGCGCTCCAGCGTTCGATGAGGTCCAGCCGATAGTGGGGGAGCCTCAGAATTTCGCCGTCGGCGTAGCGGATCTCCATCGTCTCGATCGTCTCGCCGCGCACTTCGACGCGCTGCAGGCCCATGTAGCGGCCGATCCCGTGCTCCATGTGAACTACGTAGTCTCCGGGTTCGATGGCCGCGATCGACTCGATGGTGGCGGCGCCGCGCAGCCGGACGCGGTGGCGGCGATACCGGCGCCGGAACACCTCGTGATCCGTGAGGACGAGCAGGGTGCCGGGGACGCCGACCCTGAACCCGCCGCTGAGCGAACCGATGGCGAGGGCGGCCTCGCGGGCGAGCCCCGCGCCCCCGCGTTCGGTGAGGATCTCCTCCAGCCGCTCGACCTGGCCGTCGTTGTCGCAGAAGACGATGAATCGTTCGCCGCGGGCCCGCGCCGTACCGATCTCCGCCACGAGCCGCTTCATGTCGCGGTCTATGGCGGGCGGAGGTTCGACGGGAAGCCGAATCGCGGCCGGCGCCTCCTGCTCCGGGGCCGTGAATTCGACACGGCGGAACGCCGCGAGCCGCTGCTCCGCCCCGGAGGGTGGGAGGACGAGGGACTCGGCCGGCTCCGCGCCGGCTCCGACGCGCTTCCTCGCATCCCGGACCTCGTCCCACAGGCGTGCGCGGGCCCGGACGCCCCCTTCCGGGTCGAGGATCAGCGCGATCGCCGTCGGAGGCAGCGTCTCGAGGAGGGCGCGCCGCTCCACGTCGCCCGCCGTTTCGGAGCCCCGCAGCGCGATCGGAAGGACATCCACGCTCTCCAGGGTTTCGGTCGAACGCTGCGTGAGCGCGTCGAAGCGGCGCAAAGACTCCACCTCGTCGCCCCAGAGTTCGATCCGAAGCGGCGCGGGATGTCCGAACGGAAACAGATCCACGATCCCGCCGCGGATCGCATAGTCCCCGACCTCGCGCACCGTGTGGGTGCGGTCGAATCCCATCTCCTCGAGGCGGCGGCCGAGTTCGGCCAGCGGGTGCGCGGCCCCGCGCCGGACCGTGAGCGCGAGGCTCGTGCCGGGGCCGACCGGGATCGGCGCGCGTTCGGCGAGCGCCCGGGCCGTCGTCGTGAGGATGCGGCAGCGACCGCCGAGGAGCGCCCCCGTGGCCTCCACGCGCTGGGCCTCGATCTCCACGTGAGGGTCCGCATCCTCGTAAGGGAGTGCCTCTCGCTGCGGATAGCAGCGGGCGCCGCCGGCCCCGAGCGTACGGAGGTCCTCGTGGAGCGCGTCGGCACGCTCGGGAGTGTCGGCGACGAGGACGACGGGGGCGCCGACGGCCAGGTCGTCGAGCGCGAGCGCGAGCGCGGCGGGTCCCGCACCCGGGAGCGGGTGGACGAGCGCACGGGCGCCACGCCGCGAGAGCGCCTCCGGGACTCCGGCGGCCCGCACGGTCTGGAGGAACGACGTTCGAATCAGTTCGACGCGCCCGATGTCACCTCGCTCCCTTCACCGTCCGCGCTCGGGCGGCGCGAGCGGCCCGGCGTCGCCAGGTACAGCTCGATCCCGATCAGCGCGAGCGCGAGCGCGATCAGCCACGGGGCCATGTCCCGGCCCCGCCGCGCACGAAAGATACCGTCTTCCCAGGCGCCCGCGTCGGGGCCCGCCGTGAATACCGGCCGGCCGGCGAACAGTTCCTCGAGTTCGCGCCGCTCCATCGGCGTGGGATCGGTCTCCTCCGCCGGCACGTTCGCCGCGAAGTGCGTTTCCGCGGCCACCCCGTCGCTCCCCGTACCCCGGGCCGCGTACACGCCCGCCCTGAGCGGCGTAAACCGCGCTCCGCCCTCCACGCCGCGCACCGTCCCGTCGGGGGATTCGACTTCGCTCACCCACTCCGGGAGGGTCAGCGCCCGCCCCGCCCCGAAATCGGCGAAGGGCCAGGTGGCCAGGTGCGACCAGTGCACGAGGAGCGCTTCGAGGAAGGGGACCATGGCGGGATGCGCGGGTAGATCGCTCGCGCCGGCGCTGAGCGGCGAAGCGAGGATCAGCGCCATCCGAACATCCGACTCCGTGCGGATGAGCCAGGGTTCTCCGTCTTCGGTCCGCAGCAGCGCCGTGTCGGCGGCGGACCCGCCGCCGGTCGCGCGAAGGAGGTAGCGCTGCCGGACCCGGACCCCCGAGAGCGAGAACGCGGCCTCCGGCTCCGCGAGTCCGAGGTCGCCCGATCCCGCATCGACGCGCGCCTGCCAGGCGATCCCGACGGAAGCCAATCCCTGGTTGAACGCCGCGAGATCCACCGGGTCCGAGGGCGGAACGAAGACGACGGTCCCCGCGCCCTCCCACGGCGCGCCGACGCTCGCATCTCCGTCCACGACCGCGACGGCCCCGTTCCCTCCCGCTCCCAGCCGTCCTCCGTCGCGGAGGGTTTCGATCCCGAGTCCGACGAAGCTCGCGGCGTCGCCGTGGAAGCGGACCGTGGGAGGAGGCACGATCCGGATCGCGAAGTAGCGCAGGTCGTCGGCCCGTGCGCCGGCGGGGTTCACTTCCAGCCGCCCCTCGTGCAGCCCCGGCCCGAGTTCGGGCAGGCCCAGGACGGCGCTCGCTCCCCACGGAGCCCGGGCGGCGCCGGCGAGCCGTCCGTCGAGTTCGAGCCGGATGTCGGCTTCCGCGGCGGCGGCGTCCCCCGGATCCGGCGGGACGGCCGGCCCGCTGCGCGCGCTCCGTACGATGACGCCGTGCCCCGTCCCCGACGGCGCGGTCGTGCCGCCCGTGAGTTCGATATCGACGAGCGCGCCGTTCGGCTCGTCCGGCGGCCGTGGCGCGTAGGCCACGAGCGGGGCGGCGTCGCCGGCCGACGCCGGGGCGCTCCGCAGCGCCGACGCCTGGAGGTCCGAGAGCAGCTGGATCTCGCGACGTCGCTCACCGTCGGCCGGGAGCGCCGCGGCGGCCCGGGCCACGACGGCGGCCA
>JAJEEM010000001.1 GCA_022820995.1 Gemmatimonadota bacterium
CACGATCGGCGTGCGCGTCACCACCGCGGAGGCCGCGGAGATCGCCGAGCGGGCCGGAGCGGCCCGCATGACGACGGGCGGCTACATGCGCCGCAGGGCGCTCGGGCAGCCGGTCCGCGAGGCGGCCGTTCACCGTCTCGGCGCGGTCGAGCGGGTCGAACTCCACCGGATCGGCGTGAACCTGAACCAGATCGCCCGGGCGCTGAACTCCGGGGCTTCCGCTCCTTCCGGAACGCTGGAGGCGGTCGAGCGGGTGCGCAAGCTCACGTCCGATCTACTGAGCGACGAGGCGCTGGAGCGTTGATCCCGAAGATCAACGGACTGGGGCGCTCGTTCGCCGGGGTCGCGGCGTACTGCCTCCACGACGCGCCGGAGCCGGACGACCGCCGTCCGAGGACATCGGAGCGGGTCGGGTGGGCCGACACCCGCAACCTCGCGACGTTCCGGCCGGAGCGGGCCGCGCGGCTGATGGCCGCGACGGCGAAGGCGGCCCCCGACCTCAAGCGGCTGGCGGGCGGGTCGCGGGGAGGCCGGAAGCTGGCGAAGCCGGTTCTGCACTACTCGCTCAGCTGGGCTCGGGACGAGACGCCCGACAAGCGGGAGATGAGCCGCGCGGTGGACGGGAGCCTGGAGGCGCTGGGGCTGGAGGGCCACGAGGCGCTGATCGTCGCGCACGAGGACACGCGGCATCCGCATGTCCACGTCATCGCCAACCGGGTCGATCCGGAGACCGGGAAGGCGGCGACGCTGGGCAACGGCAAGCTCCGGCTGTCGCGCTGGGCCGAGGGCTACGAGCGGGAGCAGGGCCGGATCCGGTGCGAGCGGCGGGTCGAGAACAACGAGCGGCGGCGGGCGGGCCGGGAAGTGGTTCGCGGTCCGTCGGACCGGCCTCGCCACTGGGCGCGCGTCCGCCGCGAGGGGATGCAGCCCGGGCGGGCGCGGCGGGCGAGGAAGCCGCGGCGCGAGGATCAAGTCGACATGGAGGCATGGCGGCATGGCGAGGCGGAGGCTTGGGAGACGGTCGCGGACGGGCGCGAGCGGGGCTTCCGGCGCCTGGAGACCCGGGCGCGGAAGGAATGGGGCGAGTTGCACAAGCGGCAGGAAGAGATGCGGCGGAGGCTTGACCGGGAGAGCCGCACCGTGCTCGGGCGGCTCCGGATCTGGCGGCTCGAACGCTCGCTCAGGGAGTTGGCCGGGGCGATCCGGGGGCGGCGGGATCTGGTCGAGGGCTGGCGCCAGGACCTCGACCGGCATCACAGGGACGAACGGGCCGAGCTGGGCAAGGCACACGGCGAGAGAGCCCGCGAGATCGAGCGCGGTTGGCACAAGTTCTATCGAAACAGGCTGGTGGAGGCGGAGCGGCGCGCATGGTCGGTGCGCGAGACCATGAGGGAGAGGGAACGCGAACAGACGCGGGAGCGGGAGAGCGGCCCGAGCATCGTCATCCCCGTTCCCCGGCCGCCCCGGCCCAGAGGCCCCGAGCGTGGCGGGGGCGGGTTCGAGCGGTGAGCCTTGCCCCGGACATCAATCCGCCACGCTAGCTGGCTGGAGGCCGGGGCACTTGGAGATCCTTGCATATCTTTCTGGCGAGGTCCCAGTTGATCTCGTTGTGCCGGGGGATCGTCGAGACCTTCTTGGCCGTCCGGTTGATGTAGAGGGTGTGGTTGCCACCCTCGCGCAGGAAGTCGCACCCGTGTCGAGCCAAGTGCCGCAGCAAATCCCGGCGCTTCACGCCGTGACGGTGATGGGCTCTCTGATGACTGCACCGCCATCGGCGTCTTCGCGGGCCATTTCCCGGTTGGCTTCGATCACCAAGGCGACGGCTTCGCGCAGGTTCGTCCGTGCTTCTGCGAGGGTGGCACCTTGGGTGTTGGCACCGGGGAATTCCTCGATGAAGGCGATATAGCCTTCGGGAACCCTCCGGAACACCGCCATGCATTGCAGATCCACAACGGACCTCCTCGTGATTTGGGTGCCGACTAGATGGTACGGGTTGGGTGGTAATGTAACTCCAGCCCAGCCTCGACGACGAGCCGTGGGATTCCCCGAATCACCCGGACCCCCCCACTTCACCTCGGCGATCCGCAAAAAGGCCGTCCGACATGGCCCCGGAAGCCCGAAGACGAGGGCACGGACGGCGCGTCGCACCAGAGAGGCAGCAGCTTCAGGTCCCCGCAGCGCACCGAACCCGGCTCAGCCCTTCGCCACGGGTGCAACCGTTTCGCGATCCGCGACCTTGGCCCTGGGCGGGACCACGGCACCGTGCGACACCCTGGCCCGTTGCCCGATCGCGGCCAGCTTGCCGACTTCGGCGTCGCCCTCGATCACCGTCTCGCGGCCGATGGTCACGCGGTGGGCGACATGAGCTCCCGGACCGACCACGGAAAGCGTGGCCAGACGGGTGCGATTCCCGATGAAGGCGCCTTTGTCGACCAGGACGCCCCGGCCCATCGTCGCCCGGTGCTCGACATTCGCTCCGTCGCCGATGCGGGTATCCTCTCCCACGACGACCCTGGACGATACGCGGGTGCGGATCCCCAGCACGGCGCGCTTGCCGAGCTTGGAAGCACTTCCCAAGTGCGCTGCCGCGCCCACACGCGCTTCCTGGCCGACGAGCGCGGCCGCTTCGATCGTCGCGTATTCCCCGACATGCGCATCGCGGCACAGGACGGCCCCGGAGCCAATCCGGGCGTGCGCGCCGATGGTGACCCGGTAGCCGACCATCGCCTCGGCCTCGATGCTGGCCGTGGGGGCGACTTGGGCGGTCGGGTGGACGGTCGCGGTCTGATGAATGCTGGTCATTGCACTGGCCGAGGAAGGATGGAAAGCCCCCGCCCGGCGAACCGGGCGGGGGCTACCCCTACTGCGCCGTCATGAATTCCTGAAGCGGAATCTCCGACGGGTTGGTCCGTTTCCTAATTCCTGGTCACGATCAGGATGTAGTCGCGGTTGTTGTTCGAGTTGGCGTCAGGGTTGCTCTCACCGTCGCTGTCCGCAATCCGGAAGCAGACCCCGTCGCTGCCCTTCGTGCTCGACGTGTTTGCCGGCAGCGTGAGCGTGCCTGCGTCGGCTGTGAGTCCAGTGAAGTCTGCGCTGGAACACGCGATCGTAGTCGCGGTCACGTCAACGGTGCCGAAGTTGACGTCGCCGAATTTCGCGGTCATGCCGGTGACTGAAACGGAGAGATCCGTCGTCGGGATCGCCCCGTTGTTGTCGCCCTTGTCCACCGTGACCCTCAAAGTGGTCGTCCCGGTGACCGGATCCGTCTCACCATCGGGATCCAGGTTGAGCGCGTCGCGATCCAGTTCGATCCTGTCGCCGCTCCACGAAATCGTGACTTCCTTCACGCGCACGTCAGCGTCGCGCCGGAGATGGAAGCCCTGCCCGGTCGCGTCATTGCTCGCATAGCCGTCCTCTGCCATGACGTGAACGAAGAAGCGCCTGCTGCCAGCCGTAGGCAGCGTGACCGACGTGGCTTTCCCGTTGGTCACTGCCTGCGAATACCCCGGCGAGCGGGGTGTCGCATCCGTCGCGCTTGAACTCAGACGGATCGTCGCGCCGGTGGACGCAGCAGCCACCACGGAGAACTTGCCGTCGTCGCTGTGGCCGCAGTTGTTGTCCGCAGGGTTGGTGGCAGTGCCTCTGGAACAAGCCACACCGTCGATCTCGACACTGGTAAGCGTCGCGCCAGCACCCGCGTTCCGGTTCTTGATGTAGAACGTCCTGGTGTCGTCATCGGCACGTCCGCCCATCAGTTCGACGAACTGCTGGCTGTAGTAGCTGCTGCCGGTACCGTCAGTCGTACCGGCCGAATCAGCACTGACGTAACCCGCAGGCAGGTCCGGGATCACCTCGTAGAGACCTTCCCTGAGGTCTTCGGCGCCCCAATTACCCTTCGCGTCCACGGACGCCTCCACAACCACGCCAGTGTAATCGGTGCATTGGCTCGCGTCCGTGTCGTCGGAAGTGTCATCCGGAGTGCCGGCGTCGCTGTAGTTCGACACCTTGCACTGGTGCAGTTCGACGACCGAACGCGCGTGCGCAGCCCGTACACTCGGATCCAACACCTTGCCCTCGACCTCGCCGTCCTGGTACAGCAGCACGAAGTCGGCCGCACCGACAGTGGCGGTGCTGGTGTTGTAGTCCCACGTCGGGATCGCGGGTTCGCTACCCGGCGCGGGCGGCAGCCCGGCGGTCGTGAGCGCGTGAGTCACGATGTCCGTTCTCTTTTTGTTCGCGATGCTGGTGCTGCCGTTCCTGACCGCGGTGTACAGGTCCGTCCCCTGAGGCTTCACGAAGTAGTAGTTGCCGACGGTGAGACCCTCGAACATGAACACGCCGTCCCCATCGGTCTCGGCGGTCGCCACGACGGCGGCGACGGCAGTACGCCGGCCCCTGTTCGTGCCGGAAGCAATGGGTTTGCTCGCCGCGTGGAGGTTCACCACAACGCCCGCCCTGGACTCGTCGCTCGTCAAGCCGCTGCGACCGTTCGAGTCGTTCGCGATCCTGCCCCGGATCACGCCGCGCAGGTCGGTGGCCGATAGGTTGCCGGTCGCGGTGTCGCCGGTGTAGTCGTCTTCGTCGTTGCCCTCGTCATGCATGACCGAGAGCCCCTTCGCTTCGTCTTCCGGCCAGCTGCCGGGATTGGCTGCGAGCGTGACCATGTACCGTCCGTCCGCGACACCCGTGAAGGAGTACTTCGCCGATGCCCCGGACGAGGTGATCGTCTTATCGTCCCCGAGGTCGTCCGCGTAGTCGTCGTTGCTGTTGACCGGGGTCAGCGTCACCTTGGCCTTGTCGCCCTTCCGGAGGTTGCTGATCGTGCCCGAGATCGTCCCGGTCGCCCACTTGTAGGCGTAGGTCGAGCACACCTCGTTGGGATCGTCGCTCGTCTGCCGCTGCAGCGGGCACAGCCAGACATCCGGACGCGCGCCGCTCATGTCACCGAATGCGCCGACGATCTTGCCGTCCGGATAGTCGTCCAACTGGTCGCCGAACGCGTCGATCTCACGTGTGGCCCGGCTGTCCGGAACGATCACCATGCCGCTGGCCTCTTCGGCCACCACCGTGATCTCCGTGTCCGCCGGGATATTCTTGAACGACACCATGCCGGAGGCACCCGCCGTCGCGACGGCCTTCGCATCGTCCGTCTTGGGATCGGCGTCGTGATCGTACTCCAGGACTCGGAGCCGGCCACGGCTGTCGGCCGTCATCAGCGTGATCTCGATCTCGCCCACGGCGCTGCCGTCCTTCTCCGGCCGGCCATCGCCATCGCCGAGACCGATGAAGTCCGTGAACCCGGTGCGGTCGTCCAGTTCCCGGTGCACGCCGACGTAGATGGCCTGCGTTGTGAACGTGACCCGGATCGGACCGAGGTCGAGCATGTCGTCGTCCTTGCCCGGCGGAAGCTCAAGACCCGTGTGCGTGTAGGTCAGGGCATCGCCCTGCTCCCACGCCTCGCCCATGTCGGGCTGGCCAGCCTTGGCACCCCCGGTCGCCATCACGGTGAACATCGCGGGCAGCTTCGTCGGGTCGGTGATTACGTACGCGAACGAGCTCTTGCCCAGGTTGTCGCCCTTCGTGGTGTCTGTGGGCATGGTCGCGTTGACCATCTTCGTGGCATCCATGGGATCCGGCACCATCAGAGGCATGGCGTCGTCGGCCTTCGGATCGCCCATGTAGACCTGGGTGTTCCAGCCGCCCAGGCCCATGTCGCCGTCCCGGGCCGTCTCGTTGCTCTTGACCCAGAAGTCGAACGCGACCGCCACGTTCACCAGCGTCGCCACTTCCTTCTCGGCGTCCGCCGCATAAAGACGCGCCGTCGACGCGTAGTTGATCTCGACGAAATCGTTGCCCGAGACCGCCAGTGCAGCGTGGCCCTTATCCGCCACCTTCACGAAGACGATGTTGTCGGTGCCCGTGGGACCCGTGTTGTCGGCCCGTGCGAACGTGAACGACGCCATCCCCATCTTGTCGGTCGTGGCCTCGCCCAGCATGCCGGTCCCGTCGGCCCGCGCATACAGCGCCAGCTTCACGCCCGCGACCGGCGCGCCGTAGTGGCCGCCGCCGCCCATGCGGGCGCCGGTCGCCACCGTCTGCATCGTGATCCGGAACGGGAAGTTGACCGTCGCGGCGCCACCCGCCTCAACCGTGACCACCGCCGACTCGCCTACGAACGCGACGCCGGCCGCGGCGAGACCCGCCGCCACGTCGTCGTCGTTCACCGGCAATTCGACCTGGTAGGATCCGGCCATCAGGTTCGCACCCGTCGAGAAGCTGCCGTCCGCATTGATGGCGATGTCCTGCATCGTGTTCAGATCCGGGCCGCGCAGGACCACCTTCGCCTTGGCGAGCAGGCCTGCGACGACCTCCTGATCCAGCGCACCCGCCGCCACCAGCGGCGCGATCGCCTCGGTGATCGACGGCTCGCCGTCGTTGTGCATCTTGTCCTGCATCACTTCGTCGATGAACAGCACGCCCGACACCGAAGCGGTCCGGGTGTGCGTGCCCGAGAAGTTCACGATCAGCGACTGGTCGTCCTCCAGCATGACCGTCTTCTGCATCTCGCCTTCGGCGAAGGTGTACGCGGTCTCGTTCGGGTTGGTGATGCTCAGCACGTACGTGCCGGCCGCCAGTCCGGCGAACGAGTACTGCCCGCCGTTCGACGTCATCGCCGTCGCCTCGGCGGCGCCCGCCAGCGTGACCGTCACGCCGTCGAGGCCCATGCCGTCGTCAAGGCTCACCCGGCCCGCGATACCCGCCGTGCGGAGCAGGGTGCCGTCAAACGGAACGTTAGCGGTCTCGCCCGTGGCGATGGTGACGCTCTTCGAGGTGCTCTGGAACTCGTAGTCGTCGGTGTCGTAGCCCGAGATGGCGACCGTGTAGTCGCCCGAGCGGAGCTGCGAGAACGCGTAGAGCCCGCCCGCGTCGGTGACTTTCGTCTCTTCCGCGCCCTGGCCCATCAGCGTGACGGTCACGCCGCCGAGCCCCTCGCCTTCCACGCTCACCTGGCCCATGATCCCCGCCGTGCGGAGATAGGTGCCGTCGAAGCTCACGACCTTCGACTCGCCCACGCCGACCGTCGCGGCGCCGGAGGTGCTCGAAAAGCTCACTTCGTTCGAGTCGAACCCGGAGATCTCCACCGAGTACGTCCCGGAGCGCAGTCCGGTAAACGAATACTGACCGCTGCCGTCGGTCGCGGTCTCGGCGTCCGACATGCCGGAAAGGCGTACCGTCACACCACCGAGCCCCATGTTCTCCACCGTTACCGTCCCCATGATGGATGCGGTGCGGATGTAGGAGCCGCGGAAGTCCACGGTGATCGTCCCGCCGGCATCGCCGATGTTGGCGGGAGCTGAGGTTGCGTCGAAGCTGGCGTCCGCGGGGAATCCGCTGATCGTGACAGTGTAGGAGCCCTGCTCCACAGTGTCGAAGCGGTAGTTCCCGCCGCCAGCCGTTGCAGTGGAGGCACCGTTGCTGAGGGAGACGGTCACACCGTCGACCCCCATGCCCTCGATCGACACCTGGCCCACGATGGAGCCCGTGGGCGGCGGAGGCATCACGTCCTCCCCGCACGCGGCGATGACCGGGACCACCAGCAACGTTGCCGCCGCTAGGCACTTCCTGAGTCTGTCCATTCCATTCTCCTTGGAGATGGTTGTGTTGAGCTGCCCCGCGTCTCGGGGCGCTGCCATCCCCTGTCAGCAAGATCTGTGCCGTAGTGGAACGGTGACCGTAAGTCTTTTTTCCAATACAGGTTGAGCATTATCTAGGTGCTCGCTCGCAGCCCTCCGAAGAGGTCGGATTTCGGAAAACCGATGACGGATTTCGCAACACCCGCAGGGATCGTCACGTCTTTGATGCACTTACGGTGAGGAGCAAAAGCGCGGTACGCTCCCGAGTCCGAGGCGTCCGACCGGAGTATCGGTCGAGCGAGGCCCCTCAACCTTGCCGAATAGCGACCGAGAGTCGCAGCTTTTGAATCGACTGGCCCGCCCCTTGATCCGTGAAGCCCGATAGCAGCCCGCACCCGAACCTGGGTGAACGGACATTCCTTACCGCCGGAGACCAATTCGATCGAGAGCATTACCGGACATAGACACGCCCTGGGAGCCACGATTCTCTTCGCCGCATTGCTCGCGGGTGCCGGTTGCGCTCTCGATCATGGCTCCGATGCGATGGGTTGGACGCTCTCCGACGGCACTCCCATCGGAGAGTTGGCGCGGACCGATCCCATCGTCGTGGTGGTGGTCGATCCCAGCCAGTGCCTCCGCTGCTTTTCCGTGTTGGCCGACTGGCTGGATTGGGAGCGGAGGTCGGGGGTCGGCGTGGAGTTGCTTCTCGCCCGCGAACCGGACGAGGACGAAGCGCGCATTCTGCGGGCGACGGGCATGAGGACCGACGGATACCTCGTCGGCGTGCGGATAGAAGCGCAGCGCACGCCGATAGAAATGGTGCTGGACACCGGCGGAATCGTCTTCCGCGCCGAGCGGGTCTATGGTCCTTCGAGTCCTCTCCTCGACGCCCTCAAGGATGAACGATCGTTGAGAGAAGCCGTGGATGCGTTGTCCGATGCAGGCACTTGACCTCTCCGGGGAATCAGCCGAACGTCTTGGCGCACCGGCTGCAGCACGTCCCGCAGGCCACAACCTCACTTCACAACGGAGTAGATATGAAGAAACGCAATCTGATCACCGGATCACTCGTCATCGCGGCGCTGTTGGGGGCTGCCTTGGGTGTCGTACCCTTCGGGGCCACGGCGCAGGACGAGCCGCAAGGGCTTCTCAGCTTCGAAGACTTCGAGTGCCCCGGAGAGTGCGCGCCCAACGCGCCCGTCTGCTGCTGGGTGGCGCCCCCCATCATCGTCGTCATTGATTGACGGTTAGGGGGGCAGTGGTGGGCTGGTCCCGCCGTGTCGGCGTCGCGTTGTTCGCCGGCGGGATGTTCCTGATCCCGGGCTGCGGCTCCGAGTCCGGCGAACGCGTGGCCGCAGACGCGGCGGGGCCGACGCTCACTCCCGTCGACAGCATTCTGCTGCCGGAAGGCGACACGCTGTACATCGGCAACCCATACGCTCTGGTCGTCGACCCCCTCGACGGATCCTTCTACATATCGGACATCTTTTCGTCGCGGGTCCTCAGGTTCCGTAGAGACGGCAGTCTGATGCTGGTGTACGGACGGCCGGGAGAGGGGCCGGGAGAGTTTCGCGGCGGGCCCAGAGCTCCGATGCTCATCGACGATTCGACCGTAGCTGCCCAGACCACGGGGTCCCGGCGGGTGAACGTTTTCGACCGGAACTCTGGAGAGACCCGTAGGGTTGTGGCCTTCCCAGCGCTGGCTGGAATCACTCCCCCGGTGGTGATCGGCCAAGATGTCTGGATGACCGATTTCGAGATCCGGCGCGAAACATCGCTGACTCGTTGGCGACCGGCCACGGACGAATTCACGAGCATGGGCGGACTCCCCCGGGAATATGTCGCGTCGGTCGGCAGTGACAATTGGTCCTATGCCAACCTCTTTCGGATCGGTTCTCTTGCCTACGCCGACGGACGGTTCTTGCAGGGCTGGTCCGGACTGGACGAGATGTTCGTCTTGAACCTGCGGGGCGAAGTGTTGGACACGGTGGACATCCCGGTGGCGAGGAGGAAGGGCGTCCCGGCCGACCTCCGGGAACGCATCGACATTGAGCATATCCCCTTTCGCGAACAGCTGGAGGAGAGTTCGCGGCTGCGCCAACTTTTCCCGCGACCGGGCGGCGGTTTCCTGTTCACCCACCACGATCAGACGGCCCTGAAGATGGAACCGATGCCAGTGCTCACCGCGAAAACGTGGGTCGGTATCCTCTCGCCAGACTTTGAGAAGGCGTGCGTGGACGCGTCCGTGCCGCAAGATTTCGAAATCCGGCCGATGGAGACTTTCCGTGGGGATACTCTGT
This sequence comes from Gemmatimonadota bacterium, assembly GCA_022820995.1. GTDB lineage: Bacteria > Gemmatimonadota > Gemmatimonadetes > Palauibacterales > Palauibacteraceae > Palauibacter. Next base: position 9,935 of record JAJEEM010000001.1, read on the forward strand.
TCGTCCTCGACCGGCGCATCGAGGATTCGGAGAAGCTTCAGACTTGGATTCTGATGTATCTGGTCTCCGACGAGCGGTGCGACTGGCTCAGCACCGAGCCGGAGCGCCACACGTACTGAAGTGCTGGGGCACGGAAGCCGACCGACCGCCCCGTGCCTAGAGGATCCCGGCGCCGCGCCCCGACAGGTTTTGGACTGCCGATGCGGTCCGAAGAACCGGCGCTTCGGCAACATGGGCAAGGCAGGCGTTCGAGACCGTCGGTGAGGATACGGTGCCGAGGTGGGAGTCCCGCCATTCACCTCCGATTTTCCCGCTTTGGCGGCACGGTCCAGCAAGGTTCCGTACAAAGGCAGGAAACGCAGATCGTGCAGTCCTGTATATAGTTAGAAGATTTCCTGCCAAGATTCAGACCTCAGGCGCTCCGCGTGGTCATCGGTTTCTCGGGGATCGTCCAGAACTGGTGGTGGACGCTGCTCGCCCTGGCGGGCGGCGCCGCCCTGATCCTGCGCCGCTGGATCGCGACGGAAGCGGGTCGGCGGCACTTCGACCGTTCGCTGCTGCAAGTGCCGGTTCTCGGTTCGCTGATCCGGAAGGCCGCGGTGTCCCGCGTCACACGGACCCTGGGAACGCTCCTGTCGTCGGGCGTTCCGATTCTGGAGGGACTCGAGATCACGGCGCGGACGGCGGGGAACTGCGTGATCCAGGACGCGATACAGGAGAGTCGGGCCGCGATCCGGCGAGGCGACTCCATTGCCCGGCCACTGCGCGAAACCGGGGCCTTCCCACCCATGGTGGCCCGAATGATCCATGTTGGAGAAGAGACCGGAGATCTTGATGGGATGCTCGCCCGGATCGCCGACTTCTACGATGACGAAGTCGATGCCGGCGCCGAGAGTCTGCTGAAGATACTGGAGCCCGTTCTCATCGTGGTCCTCGGAGGTCTCGTCGGCGGGATGATCATCGCCATGTACCTCCCCATCTTCGAACTTATCAACGCGATCCAGTGACGTCGCTGTCGACATCGCGGGACGCACGCCTCTCGCGGCTTGCGGGGTTTCACCTCGTGCTTCTTCTTGCCGCATGTCCGCGAGCACAAACCACGAAGACTCCATCCGCGACGGGACGGCTCCCCGCGTGCGGGACCTCCTCGGCCAGTCGGTCGATGCGGCCTTCGAGCGGTACGGACGCCCGGCGACGGATCGGCGGGTCGGGGAGGACCGGTGGCTGCGCTTCGAGGCGCAGAACTGGACGTTGCGTCTGCGAGCCCGGCCGGATCGGGTCGGCGGTCCGGCACTCATCCGGTCGTGGACGGCAGCCTTCGCGGATGGGTTCGACACCGTGCCGGAGGCGCTGCGCGCGCTGGGGCTGCCGTCTCCGGAGCCAGCGGTCGGAACGGACGACATCCGCCGGCCGCTCCGTGACCGCGCCGGAAGGGTGCATTCGATGACGCTGTCGGTGCGGCGTGGCCGAATCCGCGCGGCCACCGGCTTCGATGAACCGCCGGACTGGGACGTTGAGACCCCGTTGCTGGACGACGTCTAGTTATGGGGTGACCGTCCGCGGTCGCCGGCGCGCCGCCGGAGCCGCGGCCCGCGCAGCCCCCACGGGAGGTGCTGCCGAAGATCCAACCCCGGGTGGAAGTGAGGAGAGGGATGAGAGGAAGGACGAAGAGTGGTGCGGAGGGGTTCACGCTGATCGAACTGCTGATCGTGGTTGTCATCATCGGCATTCTCGCGGCCATCGCGATTCCGCAGTTCACGAGCACGAAGGAGAAGGCGTTCGATGCCGCCGCGCAGAGCGACATTCGCAACCTGATGACGGCGGAAGAAGCGTACTTCTTCAACCACCAGGCCTATGCCGCAGTGACCGTGGCCGCCGGCGGAGGGGCGGACCTGGATGGCGACGGAACCCGCGATTTTCAGGCCAGCACGAACATTTCGCTGGCGGTGACAGCGTATACGGACGGCTACCGGATCACGGCGAAACACGCATCCTCGCCGAACACGTGGTGCGTCAATTCCTCGGGCGCGAACGCCTCGGGAGCCATCGGGCAGATCGTCGAGGCCACCAGTTGCTAGTGTCGTGTCGCGCGACACCGGTTGATGCGCCGTTGACACGGAGGGCGATCCTTGCGGAAAGAGTTGTCAACGCCGGTTCGGGAAGGGAGCGCCTCGTGCAGCAGGACGGATCAAGTCGATCGCGTGGATCGCGTGGATCGCATACAGGGCGGAGTGGGTTCAGTCTGGTCGAGGTCGCGGTTGCGCTGGCGGTCACCGGCCTGGCCGCGGCCTTCATCATCTCCCGCGAACCCCTCGACCGTTTCAGCCTGACGCGAGCCGCCCGGGTGGCGGAGTCGCAACTCATGCTGGCACGTCTCCACGCCGTGGCGACCCATGCGCCCACCGCGGTGACGCTCGCGGGGACCCGGCTCGAAGTATCGCAGCAGGGGGGTTCACTGCTGTCTCGCGTCGACCTCGGGAGACACACTCTCGGCCGGCTCGACTCGGTGAGGTTGCAGCCCTCCACCCTACGCTTCAATGCACGCGGACACGGATCCCCCGGCAGCATCTACCTGTATCGCGGCGACCGGGGCATTCGGCTGGTGTCGAACTTCGTGGGCCGGGTTCGCCCGGTAGTTTTTCAACATTGAACAACGCCGGCTTCAGTCTGGTCGAGGTCCTGCTGGCCATCGTTGTGACGTCGGTCGGGATCCTCGGAGCTGCGGGCGTGGTACTCGGTATCCGTTCGCAGGCGCTCCGGGCAGCGTGGGACACGGAGCACGCGCTCGCGGGTCGAAACGCCGTGGAGTCGCTCGTCCGGGCCGGATACTCTGCCGCGGCCTCCCACACGGGCGCCGTCGACATCGGCGGACGTCGATTCGACGTGTCGCGCGACGTGACCGCACTGTCGTCGCGGCTCAAGCACGCCCGCGTGACGGTGTCGCTGCCGCCGGCCCCGGAGGCGGAACTCGAGATTGTCCTCTCGCGGCCTCGCCCGCTGCCCGCGGCGCCATGAGCGTTCCACTCCGTCTCGCACCCGCCGGGGTCCGCGGCCAGGAAGGGTTCACGCTCGCCGAGATGCTCGTCGCGCTCGCAGGCGCCGGTTTGCTCATCGGCTTGCTCATAGGCCTGGTGGCGAGTCAGAGCCGCTTTCATCTGCGCAACGAGGATGCCATCCAGGCCTCGCAGATTGCACGCGCTCTGTCCGATGGAATGGGAGCGGAGATCCGCGGTGCCGGGCCTGGCGACCTGCTCCTTGCGACGTCCGACACGGTGTCCGTCCGCGTGGACGTCTTGAGGGCGGTCGTATGCGGCTCGGCGAGCGGCGGCTCCCTCGATCTCTTCGCCTACGATTCCATCGCCGCGAATCTTCAGGCCGCCTGGCGCGGCACGGCCCTTTCCGGGCCATACCGGGCGACCTGGATCTACGCGGACGGGTTTACGCCCGCTTCCGGTGTCTCGACGGCAGCGGAAACCGCTTGCAGGGCGGCCGGAGCGGATCGGGCGAATCGGGTGTCGACCCGGTGGTTCCGACGCACCAGCGGCTGGAGCGGAGGCTTTGCGGCGATGCCCGCCCCCGGCTCGCTCGCTCGCGTCTATGGACGGCTCACCTACGCGATCCATCCATCCGATTCCGAGCCGGGAAGGGTGTCCATCCGGCGCAACGGCCAGGAGTTCGTGTCTCCCCTCGAGTCCGGCGCCGCGTTCGAGTACCGGTTGTCGAGCGGCGCCGTTCAGGCTCGCGTCGCGCCCGGCGACCTCTCCCGCGTCCGCGAAGTCCGGCTGATCGGTACCGGGATCGGCCGAAACCGGCGTACAGCGGGTCGGCGAGTCGTGTACGCGATGTCGCTCCGCAACTGACCATGCCGGGATTCGGATTGCGTCGCCGGAAGACGACCGTCGGAGTCGATATCGGCAGCGGCTTCAGCAAGGCCGCGGTGATCGACCATGGCGAGAGCGGGCCACGTCTTACAGGACTCGCGACCGCCCCGAACGAGCCGGACGCCGTGCGCGGTGGGACGATCAGGGATCCGGAGAGCGTCGCCGACACGCTTTCCGCGCTGTTCAGGCGGGAGCGAATCAGGCCTCGCAGTGTGACCATCGGCATCGGTGGCCGCGATGTCCTGAGCAAGGTGATCGAGATCGACCGGATGGATGAAGCGGAGGCCCGCGCCGTGATGCCGTGGGAAGCGGAGCAGCACGTCCCCTTCGACATGAAGAACGCGGAACTGGACTTCGCGATCATCGATCCGAACGGAGAGGGCTCGACGATGACCGTGCTGCTGGCGGCGGCAAAGCGGGACGTCGTCGAGGCACGCATCGCGGTCCTGAGGCGGGCGGACCTGAACCCGACGATCGTCGACGTAGAGGTCCTGGCCCTTCGCAACGCGTTCGAGGCGAACTATCCGGCCGCGATGAAGCACGTGACCGTGCTGGCCGACATCGGGGCCCATTCGACCGCCATTCACCTGCTCCGGAACGGACTTCCCCTGCTGACCCGCGAACTGGCGGTCGGCACCCCGGCCGCAGGCGAACTGGAAGAGTGCGCCCGCGGGATCGCGGACGGCATCGACCGAACGGCGGCGCTCGTCGAGACGGGACCGGAGATCGCACGCGTATACCTGTGCGGGGGAGGGGCCACGGTGCCCGGACTGGTCGAGATTTTCGCAGAAACAACCGGTGTGGAAACGCGCCTCGCGAGTGCGTTCGAACGCATCGAGGTCGCGCCCGATGTCGCGGATCGAACGGATCTGGGCTCGGTGGCGCCGATGCTCATGCTCCCGGTCGGGCTGGCTCTTCGGTCCCCGCCCCGGGGCGGCTGAACGTGGAGGCACGGGTACGACCATGATCGAGATCAATCTCCTGCCCGAATCCCTGCCCGCTCGGCAAGGGATCGCGACGAACCGGAACGCCGAAGGCGGTCTCCACATCGATGTTTGGGGTGTCGCACTTCTGCTTTCGGCACTGACCATCCCGCCGGGCACGGTCGCGCTGTGGTGGTCGCAACGGGCCGAATCCCTCGAGCTCCGGGCGCGTCTCGAAGCGGTGATGGCGGACTCGGCGCAGCTCGCCGAACTCCGGGCGGCGAGCGACAGTCTGTCGGAGCGGTCCCGCGAGATTCGGGAACGCGTCGCCCTGGTAGAACAACTGGACCGCGACCGGTTCGCGTGGCCGCACATGATGGATGAAATCAGCCGCGCGCTCCCGCCGCCGGCGTGGCTGACCTCCCTGCGTCAACTGTCGCCGCCGCCCGACCTTGCCATCGAACTCCAGGGGGTCGCGGGCAATCCGCTCGCGATTACGGAATTCGTCCGCAGCCTGGGGACCTCGGACTACATCGCCGATGTGAAGATCGTCGGCAGCCAGCAGCAGGGATCCGATCCCGATCAGGTCTCCCGGCAGGCCTTCACCCTCGTTCTTCGGTTCGCTCCTGCGTCCGCCGTTGGGCGGATCGAACCCACCTGACCGTGCTGCCGAGGGATTCCCGCGCGCCCTACCGCGTGCTCGGATTCGTGCTCCTGCTGGGCTGCGGGACGGCCTTCCATCTGTACTTCGGGCACCCGCGCGGGGTGGAACTGGCCGAGTTGGCGGCGAGGGTCGAGCAGGCGGAGCGGGCCAACGCCCTCGCCGAGCTGCCCGCAGGCGACCTGGACGCGATTCGCGAGAGTCTCGTACTCGGCGAGCGGCAACTCGCAGTGCTGAAACGGCTCGTTCCGCGCGAGGGTGAAGTCGAGGCCATCTACGAAGCCATCGCGGCCGAAACACAGTCGCTCGGTCTCGAACTGGTCCACGCTCTCCCCGCCGATCCCGTGGCCGATTCCACCGGCTACTTCGTGCGGCAACAGTGGGCGCTCCAGGTGGAGGGGGCGTACCACGATGTCGGGACGCTCCTGACGCGAATCGCCGGCTTCGGCCGAATCGTGCGGCCCGAGGTCGAGGAAATCGTACCCTCCCGGATCACCAACTCGGGACGGCAACTCGTTCACGCGCGCTTCAGCCTCGAGACCTTCGTGCTCCCGCAAGAGGACAGCGCTTCACCGGAGGAAGGATGATTCGTTTGACTTTCGCCGTCGTGCTCGCCGCGGCGTTCCGGATCGAGCCAACGGAGGCCGCGGCGCAGACACGACCATCGCCGATCTACGAACGGGAGGTCTTCACCTACCCCGCCTTCGACCGACGGGACCCGTTCCAGCCGCTCCACCTCGATACGCAGGCGGGGCCCCGGTTCGGAGACCTTACGCTGGTCGGCGTCCTGTACAGCCCGCAACCGGGAAGCGTGGCGATTCTGACCGATCGATCGACGGGCCGGCGGTACCGAGCCCGCGAACGCGACATCATCGGCGCGGCCCGCGTCGTGCGGATTCGCATGGAAGAGGTGGATTTCGTGATCACGAGCTTCGGGGTCAGCCGTCAGGAGACGTTGCGGGCAAGGCGTGAACGGGGGACAGGCAGATGATCTCCCGGGCCATTCTCGCGTTCGCCGTAGCGGTCGCGACGGCGTCTCCAACCGAGGTGCGGGAAGTGAGGATCGCGTCCGAGGGGACGGAAACCGAGATCACAGTGGTCGTCGGCGGACCGGCCACGCCCCGCCACATGATGCTCGCCAATCCTCCGCGGCTGCTTCTGGACATCGACGGTGTGAACCGGGGACTCGCGCGCCGCCACTACGATCGGATCGACCGCGGCGGAGTTCTAGGCATGCGTTCCACCCAGTTTCGGCCCGAGACGGTGCGGCTCGTATTCGACCTCGATCGAGAAATCGCCTACGGGGTAACCGCGGACTCCGGTGTCGTTCGCGTGACCTTTCTGAACCCCGGGCCGCCTTTCTCCCCCTGGTCGACTTCCGATGTCGTCGCGACATCCGAGGTCCGGGAAACGCCGCACGCCCCGCGGTCGCCACGGCCTCCCGAGCAGGCCCTGCCCCGGATCTCCGTCGTGTACGACAGCGCCAGCATGCTCGACGTGCTCGCCGGTTTCTCGGAGTTCGCGGACATCTCGGTTGTCCCGAACGGGGAAGTCGCATCCGTCGTCGTTCGAGGCATCGACATCCGGGACCAGCCGTGGGATGTGGCGCTGAACGCGATCCTGTCGGCTCAGAACCTCGGCTGGCACAGGACCGAGAGCGGGATCATCGTCGTCGACTGGCTGGAGAACCTCCAGGCGCGGGATCAGCTGCTCAGCGAAACGCGCGTGATCCGGGTCAACTATGCGCAAGCGGACTCGGTGGCGGAGACGCTCCGACATCTGGCCACGCCCGACCGCGGCCAGGTTGTGTCGTTCTCCGGCAGCAACACCGTCATCGTGACCGACGCACCATCCGTCGTCGCGCGCATGGACACGATCGTTGCGGCGCTGGACCGCCGCCTCCCCCAGGTCGCGATCGAGGCGAAGATCGTGTTCGTTGATCGGACGAACGTACAGCAGATGGGGATTGTGTACGACCTCAAGGAACGCAACGGCGGCTTCGTGGAGCAGGGCATCAACGATCTCATCGCGGCGCCGGACCCCAACTCGCCGCCCCAGTTCGTCGACGTGGACGGCGATGGTACGGTCGATCAGGGGTTCGTCAGGCGGACGAACGAGACACTCGTGAGCCTGGGAGGCACGGCGGTCGCGGCGCTGGCGAACGCGAACGATCGCCCGATCGGGCCGGCGCTCCAGATCCTGACGGCCGTGGCGTTCGGCGAGTTCTCGTTGTTCTCGTTCCTCGAAGCGCTCGAGTCCCACCAGTTGTCGGACGTGCAGGCGGCGCCCTCCATCCGGGTCGTGGACCACGCGCATGCAAGGATCCAGGTGGGCGAACGCACCCCGATCAGGGTCCTGGAGCCGGGGGCCCAGACCGAGTCCGCGCGCGTCAACGTCGATTTCCAGGACACGGGGATCATTCTGGATGTCGTCCCGCACGTGACGAACAACAACCAGATCCGTTTGGAGCTGATGGCGGAGCGGTCCGGCCTCAAGCTCGGTCTGTCGGATGTGGGTTTCGTGTTCGAGAAACAGATCGGAGAGACGACCCTCCTGCTCGAGGACGGGGAGACGGCCGTCATCGGAGGACTCACGCTGAGCGAGGTAAGTCGGAGTCGGAGCGGCATTCCCGGCCTCATGGACCTTCCACTGCTCGGGGCCCTGTTCCGTAGCACGAAGGAGAATGAAGTGAAGCAGGACCTCATCATCCTCGTCACTCCTCACATCATTCGGCCCGTCTCCGGAAGCTCCGGGAGGGGCCCGTAGTTGCGGCCCCTGCCCCCGACGCATCCTTTTCCCGCCGTTGGAACAGCCGTTCGATGAGGAGAGAATCCACACGATGCCGACAGAATGCTGAGGTGCCTGAGGCTGACCACGGCAGGCGAAACGCACGGCCCCGCCGTGGTCGCCGTGCTGGAGGGGATCCCCGCCGGACTGGCGCTCGAGCCCGACGATGTCGCGCGGGAACTCGCGCGCCGGCAGGGCGGGCACGGCCGCGGGGGCCGCATGAAGATCGAGAAGGATGAGGGCGAGATCTTCGGCGGCGTGCGCCTCGGGGAGACGCTGGGGTCTCCGGTCGCGGTCCGGATCCCGAACCGCGACTTCAGAAACTGGGGCGTGGCGATGGCGGTCGAGGCGCCGGAGGTGGACGACGACGAACTCCTGCGCCGGGCGTACCTGCCCCGGCCGGGTCACGCTGACCTCGCGGGAATGCTCAAGTACGGGCGGAAGGACGCGCGCGACATCCTCGAGCGGGCGAGCGCGCGGGAGACGGCCGCCCGCGTCGCTGCCGGGGCCGTCGCCAAGCGGCTGCTCGGCGAGTTCGGAGTGCGCGTCGCGAGTCACGTGGTGTCGATCGGTCCGGTGGAGGCGCCGCCGGCGCTGCCGCTGCCGCACGATCTCCTCTCCGTGGCCGACGCCTCGCCCGTGCGCTGCATCGACCCGGATGCGACCGCCGCGATGATCGACGCGATCGATGCCGCCCGCCGCGCCGGCGACTCGCTGGGAGGCGTGTTCGAGGTCGTCGCTCGCGGCGTGCCGGTGGGGCTCGGGAGTCACGTCACGTGGGAGACCCGCCTTGGCGGCCGGATCGGCGGCGCGATGATGTCGATCCACGCGATGAAGGGCGTCGAGATCGGGATGGGATTCGAAGCCGCGCGCCTCCGCGGGTCCGATGTACACGACGAGATCGAACGGGATCCGGCGCGTCGCGAGAGCGGGGGCTACGCGCGGCGCCGGAACAACGCGGGAGGCCTGGAAGGGGGCATGTCGACGGGAGGCGACATCGTTGCACGCGTGGCGATGAAGCCGCTCAGTTCGCTGCGCCGCCCCCTGGACAGCGTGGACATCCGGACCGGAGAACCCGCCAAGGCGTTCCTCGAGCGCAGCGATGTGTGCTCGGTGCCGGCCGCCGGGGTCGTCGGGGAGGCAATGATGGCGCTGGTGCTGGCGGACGCGTGGATCGAGAAGTTCGGCGGCGACAGCGTCGCGGAGATGCGGTCCAACGTGGAGAGCTATCTCGCCCGGCTCGGGACGTGACGTGTCGGGCGTGCCCCGAAGGATCTGGCTCGTCGGCCTGTCCGGGGCGGGGAAGAGCACGATAGGTCCCCTCCTCGCGCGACGGCTGGGGTATCGCTATGTGGATCTCGACCGCGAGGTCGAGGAACTGGCCGGGGAGACGATCCCTCGGCTGTTTCGCGTCGGCGGGGAAGCCGGGTTCCGACGGATCGAGGCCAGGGCCGCGTCCCGGGCGGCGCGGGAAACGGACGTCGTCGTGGCGACCGGGGGCGGGTGGATGGCGCGCCGGGACATCGACCGCACGTCCGGCGGCCGCGTGCGCATCTGGTTGCGCGTACGCCCCGAGACCGCGATCCATCGCCTCTCCCGGGAGGGCGCCGAGGCGCGGCCGCTTCTGGCCGGACCCGACCCCGCGGCCGCGCTCGCCACGCTGCTCGCGGCGCGGGAGGCCGCTTACGCGGAGGCCGAAGTGGTACTGGAGACGGATGGACGGGAACCGGAAGATGTCGTGGAGTTGGCGCTGAGCAGTCTGCGGCGTTTCGCCGCCCGTCCCCCGGCGGACAGCGAAGGACGAACGGAAGGACAACAGGAGAATTGAGAGACCGCCCGTGAATCTCGTCATCGTGGAGTCGCCCGCGAAGGCCCGCACCCTGGAGTCGTACCTCGGGGCCGGCTTCAGCGTGCAGGCATCCGTCGGGCACGTCCGGGACCTCCCCAGGAGCGGCCTCGGCGTCGACGTCGAAAAGGGGTTCGAGCCGGAGTACGTCACGATCGAGGGAAAGGAACCCGTCCTCCGGAAGCTGCGCGCCGCGGCGGCGAAGGCGGATTCCATCCTTCTCGCCACGGACCCCGACCGGGAGGGCGAGGCGATCGCGTACCATATCGTGGAGGCCCTGACCGCGCGGAAGCGGTCGCTTCGGGAGCGCTTCCACCGCATCACGTTCAACGAAATCACGAAGAGTGCCGTGCTCGAGGCGCTCGAGCGGCCGGGAGAGATCGACCTCCCCCGCATCGAGGCCCAGCAGGCGCGCAGGATTCTGGATCGTCTCGTCGGGTACAGGGTCTCCCCGCTCTTGTGGAAGAAGATCAGGCCCGGACTCTCCGCGGGGCGCGTGCAGTCGGTCGCCGTCCGCCTGCTCGTGGAGCGCGAACGGGAGCGGCGCGCCTTCCGGAGCGGCGCCTGGTGGCGGCTGCGCGCGCACCTCGCCGCGGACGGCGGCGCCTTCACCGCCCATCTGGCTGCGCTCGACGGCGTGGCGATCGCGACGGGGCGGGATTTCGATGAGCGCACCGGCGCCCTCAAGTCCGGCCGCAAGGTCGTCCTGCTGGACCGGGAACGCGCCGAGGCGCTCCGCGCGAGGTTGGCCGACGCGACCTTCACGGTCGTCCGCCTGCAGGAGAAGCGCTCGAAGCGGAGCCCGTATCCTCCGTTCACGACGGCGACCCTGCAGCAGGAGGCCAACCGCAAGCTGAACCTCGGGGCCCGGGAGACCATGCGGATCGCCCAGGCGCTCTACGAGGCCGGCCGCATCACCTACATGAGGACCGATTCCGTCACCCTCTCCGAAGCCGCGATCACGGCGATTCGAAGCCGCGTGGCGACCCGGTACGGGGAGGAATACCTGAGCCCGGCCCCACGGCGCTACAAGACGAAGTCCCGCTCGGCGCAGGAGGCCCACGAGGCGATTCGCCCGGCCGGCACCGACATGCGGACGGCCGATGAACTCGGACTCTCCGGCCGGCAGAAGGCGCTCTACGAACTGATCTGGAGACGCGCCGTCGCGACGCAGATGGCGGATGCCCGGCTGCGGCACCTGAACGTCCAGGTGGATGCGGAAGAGGCGCGCTTCCGCGCCGCGGGGAAGGTGATCGAGTTCCCCGGCTTCTTCCGCGCCTACGTCGAAGGCTCGGACGACCCGGATGCGGCGCTGGAGAACCAGGAAACGATTCTCCCCGACATGCGGGAGGGTCAGACGCTCGAGAACCGCAGGCTGGAGAGTCGAAAGCACGAGACGAAGCCGCCCCCCCGCTTCACCGATGCGGCGCTCGTGAAGGAACTGGAGGCGGATGGAATCGGGCGTCCATCCACGTACGCCGCCATCATCTCGACCGTCGTCGATCGAGGGTACGCGGTGCGGCAGAACAAGCAACTCGTCCCCACCTTCATCGCCTTCGCGGTGACCGGTCTCCTGGAGGATCACTTTCCGAATCTCGTCGACACCGGGTTCACGTCCGAGATGGAGGAGGCGCTGGACGAAATCGCCCGCGGCAACGTGGACTGGCGTGCCTACCTCGGGGAGTTCTACAGCGGGGGAGAAGGTCTCGAGGCGCGACTTGTCGAGCGCGAAGCGGCCATCGACCCGCGCGAGGCCTCGACGGTGCAACTCCAGGACCTCACGCCCCGCGTGCGGATCGGCCGCTACGGGCCGTTCCTCGAACTCGAGCGCAACGGCGACCGGCTCACCGCGTCACTGCCCGACGACGTCGCCCCGGCCGACCTCAGCGAGGAGCAGGCGATCGATCTCCTCCGGAAACGGGCGGAAGGTCCGGATCGTCTGGGGGAGGACCCCGATTCCGGCGAGGCCATCTATCTCATGGAGGGGCGCTTCGGCCCCTACGTGCAGCGAGGCGAGAGGACGGACGGGAAGAAGCCGAAACGCGCGTCCCTCCCGAAGAACGTTGGGCCCGAGGATGTGTCGCTGGCGACGGCGCTCAAGCTGCTTGCAATGCCGGCCCCGCTCGGCCCGCACCCGGAGAGCGGCGATCCGGTGAAGGTGGGAATCGGGCGCTATGGTCCATACGTCGTCCACCAGCGGGACTATCGCTCGCTGACGGAGAACGACGACCCGCTCGAAATCACGTTCGAGCGCGCCATGGAACTGCTTTCCGCGCCCAAGACGCGGGGTCGCCGGGCGAGCGCCACGCCGCTGCGGGAAGTCGGCGCGCACCCGGATGACGGCGAGTCGATCGCGATCTACAAGGGTCGCTACGGTCCCTACGTGAAGCACGGCAAGACGAACGCTTCGCTGCCGAAGGGGACGGAACCCGACGAGGTGACGCTGGACGTGGCGCTGGACCTGCTGAAGAAGCGGAAGGAGCGCGACGCGACCAGAAAGCCGGGGGGGCGGCGCGGCGGCCCCCGCAGGAAGTCGTCGAAAAAATGACCCGAACGTCCGCGCCCGCCGATGCGCGAGCGCGAGCCCGGCGCGCGTGGGTCGAAGACTTCCTTCGCTACGCCCGTGACGAGCGCCGGCTGTCCCCTGCGACAGTGTCCGCGTACCGCCGTGATCTCGGCCAGTTCGAGATCTTCATGAACGAGCACCGGGGAACGGACGGCTGGGGTTGGGGGGATGTGGATCGCGTGGACATCAGATCCTTCATGGGAGCGCTCGAGTTGGGCGGCCGGACGCGCCGCCCACGGCGCCGGTTGAAGCGTTCCTCGATCGCCCGCAAGCTCGCCGCCGTGCGCGCCTACTTCGCCTTCCTCCAGCGCACGGACCGCGTGGAGTCCAGCCCGGCGCTGCTGATCCGCACGCCGCGGAAGGACCGGACGCTGCCCTCCTTTCTGAGCGAGGAGGACGCCCGCGAACTGCTCGACTCCGCCGGCGAGGCGGCGCGTAGGGACGGATCCGCGGTGGCGCTCCGCCGCTGGGCCCTCCTCGAGTTGCTCTACTCGTGCGGGCTGCGCCTGGCGGAGGTGCACGGTCTCGATGTGACCGCCGTGGATCGCGGCGCCGGGCAGGTACGCGCTCTCGGCAAGGGCGGCAAGGAGCGCGTCGTCCCGCTCGGCCGGCGCGCCTCGGAGGCCCTCGGCGCCTATTTCGGAGAGCGGGGGGAAAGCGCCTCCCGCGCCGCGTTCCTCTCCGTTCGCGGCACCCGCCTCTCGCGGCGGCAGATCCAGCGCGACGTGACGGCCCAACTCGCGCGGGTCGCGGACGGCGAGCGGCTGACGACCCATTCGCTGCGCCACTCCTTCGCGACCCACCTTCTCGACCGGGGGGCGGACCTCGTCTCCGTGAAGGAGATGCTGGGGCACGCGAGCCTGAGCACGACCCGGGTCTACACGCACACATCCGTGGACCGCCTCAAGCGCGTACACTCCCGGGCCCATCCGCGCGGGGGAGAATGAAGAGAATGATACGAGCCACGACGATCCTCTGCGTTCGGGTCGGGGGTGAGGTCGCGATGGCGGGCGACGGCCAGGTGACCATGGGAGAAACCGTCGTCAAGGCGAAGGCGAGCAAGCTCCGCACGATGCGCGACGGCCGCATCCTGGCGGGCTTCGCCGGCGGCGTCGCCGATGCGCTCACCCTGTTCGAGAAGTTCGAGGCGCAACTCGAACGCTACCCTCGCCACCTCACCCGCGCGGCCGTGGAACTCGCGAAGGAGTGGCGGAGCGACCGTTATCTTCGGCGGCTCGAGGCGCTGCTGGCCGTCGCCGACCGGGAGACGAGCCTGCTGATTGCCGGGACGGGAGAGGTCATCGAACCGGACGACGGCATTCTCGCGCTCGGTTCCGGAGGGCCGCACGCGCTCGCCGCCGCGCGGGCCCTCGCCCGCCGGACGGATTTGCCGGCCGCGGAGGTGGCGCGGCAGGCCCTCGAGATCGCGGCGGAGATCTGCGTGTACACGAACCGGGAGATCACCGTGCTCGAACTCCCGGGCAACGCCGACAGCAACGGGAACGATACATGACGACGAGCGATGGCGGTCAGGTGACGCACCGCCCCGACATCAGCCCCGCCCCGGATCCCGGCGACCCCGGCATCGCGGCGGCGCTCACCCCGCGACAGATCGTCGAGGAACTCGACCAGTACATCATCGGACAGGACGAGGCGAAAAAGGCCGTCGCGATCGCGCTCCGCAACCGCTGGCGCCGGCAGAACGTCGACGAAGGGATGCGCGAGGAGATCCTCCCCAACAACATCATCCTCATCGGCCCGACCGGCGTGGGGAAGACCGAGATCGCCCGCCGCCTCTCGCGGCTCGCCGGGGCTCCGTTCATCAAGGTCGAGGCCTCGAAGTTCACCGAAGTGGGCTACGTCGGCCGCGACGTGGAATCGATGATCCGCGACCTCCTCGAGATCGCGATCAAGCTCGTGCGCGAGGAGCAGGAGGCACGGCACGGAGAGGTCGCCGACCGGCGGGTCGAGGAGCGTCTCCTCGACCTCCTTCTCCCTCCCGTGGCGGAGGGCGAGCCCGCGGCGGGTTCCGGCGGGGGCGCGCAGCGGCAGTTCGTCGTCTCGCTCGCGGGACAGGCCTCCGAGACCCGCTCCGACGAGCCTTCCGAGCAGCGCAAGCAGCGCACGCGAGAGAAGCTCCGCGGCCTCCTGCGCGACGGCATGCTCGATGAGCGGGAAGTCGAAGTCGAGGTCAGCGACAGCGCGATCCCGATGCTCGATGTGGGAGGCGGCATGGAGGGCGTGGACTTCAACGTCGGGGAGGTCCTCAAGGGGGTACTGCCGAAGAAGACGCGCCGCCGCCGGGTCACGGTCGCGGACGCCCACCGGATCCTTCGCTCCGAGGAACTCGCGAACCTGGTGGACATGGAGGAAGTCACGGAGCAGGCGCTCCGCCGGACCGAGAGCATGGGAATCGTCTTCCTCGACGAGATCGACAAGGTCGCCGGGAAGCACCGCGGCTCCGGACCCGACGTTTCGCGCGAGGGCGTGCAGCGCGACCTCCTGCCCATCGTCGAGGGATCCACGGTCAAGACGCGGCACGGGATGGTTCGCACGGACCACATCCTGTTCATCGCCGCCGGGGCCTTCCACATCGCGAAGCCCTCGGACCTGATTCCCGAACTGCAGGGCCGGTTCCCGATCCGCGTGGAACTCGAGAGTCTGGACGCGGAGGCGTTCACGCGCATCCTCCAGGAACCTCGCTACGCCCTCCTTCAGCAGTACCAGGCGCTCGTGGAGACAGAGTCCGCCCGGCTCGAGTTCGAGGAGAGCGCGGTCCGCGAGATCGCCCGCATCGCCAGCCACGTGAACGAGAGGACGGAGAACATCGGCGCCCGGCGTCTCCACACCGTGCTCAGCACGCTTCTCGAGAAGATCCTCTTCGATCTTCCGGAAGCCCGGGCGAACGAGACGATCACCGTCGATGCGGACTTCGTGCAGGATCGCCTGTCACGCATCGCGGACGACGAAGACCTGAGACGGTATATCCTCTGAACGGAGACCCGAGGACTCACGAAGCCATGGACCGGACCCGACACTTTCTCTCGATCGCCGACTGGTCGCCCGAGCGGCTGCGCGAGGCCCTCGATCTCGCCGACCGCCTCAAGGCCGATCCCGACGCGGCGGGCCGTCCCCTCACCGGGAAGACGCTCGCCATGATCTTCACCAAGAGTTCGACCCGCACCCGGGTCTCCTTCCAGGTGGGGACGCACCAACTGGGCGGGCAGGCGCTCTTCCTCTCCTCGCGCGACATCCAGATCGGTCGCGGGGAACCGCTCTCCGATACGGCCCGGGTCCTGTCGCGCTTCGTGCACGGGATCATGATCCGGACGTTCGCGCAGGCTGATGTAGAGGCGCTGGCCGAGCACGGTTCGATTCCCGTCATCAACGGACTCACGGACCTGCTGCACCCGTGCCAGATCATGGCGGACCTGCAGACCGCGCGCGCGGAGTTCGGCCCCGACCTCTCGGGACGGACCGTCGCCTGGATCGGCGACGGCAACAACGTCGCGAACTCGTGGTTGAACGCGGCGGCGAAGCTCGGCTTCCGGCTCCGCCTCGCCTGTCCCGAGGGCTACGATCCCGACCCTGCGATCCTCGCCGACGCGGGCCGCGCGACCCAGGTCGACCTCTGCCGGGCCCCCGCGGAGGCGGCCGAGGGGGCGCACGTCGTGACGACGGATGTCTGGGCCTCGATGGGACAGGAGGAGGAAGCCGCCGAACGTGCGCGGGCCTTCGAAGGATACCATGTGGGCGCGGAGATCATGGCCCGGGCCGCCGCCGATGCGATCTTTCTCCACTGCCTCCCCGCCCACCGCGGTGAGGAGGTCGCCGCCGAAGTCATCGACGGGCCGGCGTCTCGCGTGTGGGACGAGGCGGAGAACCGGCTCCACTCGCAGAAGGCGATCCTCGCCATGCTCATGGGAGCCGCATCGTGAAGGACCTGAAAGAGACCCCGCTATTCGAGGAACACGTCCGGCTCGGCGGGAAGATCGTCCCCTTCGCCGGCTACGCGATGCCCGTCCAGTATCCGACCGGCATCAGGGCCGAACACCGTGCCGTGCGCGAGAAGGCGGGCCTGTTCGACGTCTCCCACATGGGAGAGTTCCGCGTGCGCGGCGAAGGCGCACAGGCGTTCGTGGCCTACGCGACGACGAACGATCCTTCGGGCCTGGAGCCGGGAGACGCGCAGTACAGCGCGATGTGCCACGCGACCGGCGGCGTGATCGACGACCTCATCGTCTACTGCATGGGCGAGGCGGATTATCGACTCGTCGTGAACGCGGCCAACATGGCGAAGGATTGGGCGCACCTCAGCGGGCTCGCGCAGGACTTCGACGTGGAGATGACGGACGAGAGCGATGAGATCGCCCTCCTCGCCCTCCAGGGGCCCCTCGCCGAGGTGATGCTGGAGCCGCTGACCGAGTACCCGCTGGCGGACATCGAGTACTACCGGTTCGCGCACGGCGAGGTGGCCGGCGCACCGTGTATCATCAGCCGGACCGGGTACACGGGCGAGATCGGATTCGAACTCTACCTGCCCAACGAGTACGCGGTGCCGACGTGGCGGGCGCTGGTCGAGGCCGGCGCCGTCCCCACGGGTCTGGGGGCCCGGGATTCGCTCCGGCTCGAGATGGGGTACGCGCTCTACGGAAACGACGTGGACGACGAAACGACCGCGCTCGAGGCCGGCCTCGGGTGGCTCGTGAAGCACGCGAAGGGCGACTTCATGGGCGGGGAGGCGCTGGCGGCGCAGCGCGCCGAGGGTCTCACCCGTCAGCTGCGCTTCCTGCGACTGCTGGAACGGGGCTTCCCCAGGGCGGGCTACGACGTGTGCTTCAAGGGCGAGACCGTCGGGAGCGTGCGAAGCGGCACCGTGAGCCCCTCGATGGGCCACGGGATCGCCACCGCGTACCTGCCGGTCGAAGCCGGCATCGGCGATGCGGTCGAGATCATGATCCGGGGGAAGGGGATCGCGGCCGAGGTCGTGCGTCCGCCCTTCTACCCGCGCGGCTCGCTGCACCGCATCGCGCCGCGGATCGCGGTCGTGACGGTGTCCGACGGCGTGTTCGCCGGAGAGCGGGCAGATGGCTCCGGGGATCTCATCAAGACATGGGTCAGGCGGTCCGCGTACTCGCTCGCCGGCGCGGACGTCGTGCCCGACGAAGGCGAGGCCATTGCCGCGCGGCTCCTGCACTGGTGCGATGTGCAGGGGGTCGACGTCGTCCTCACGACCGGCGGCACCGGGCTCGCCCCGCGCGACGTGACCCCGGAGGCGACGCGCACCGTCCTGGAACGCGAAGCGCCGGGGATCGCCGAGATGCTGCGGCGCATCGGCGCCGAATCCACACCGTACGCCGCGCTTGGCCGCGGGCTGGCCGGCATTCGCGGCGAGACGCTCATCGTCAATCTGCCGGGAAGCCCGCAGGGCGTCTCCGAAGGCCTCGCCGCTCTCGAGCCGGTCGTCGACCACGCCGTCGACCTCCTGCGCGGCGATACCGTGCACGCGTCTCCCGGCGGCTGATGGCGCGCGTCTTCGTTGACGGGCGCGCGGTCGAGGCCGCCATCGCCGTTCGCCAGGCAGCGCAGGCCGATGGACACGAGGTCGAGTTCGTGGAGTCCGTGCGCGAACTCGAGGGACGACTGGGCGGGGCGGCCGAGGTCGCCCTGGTCCTCACGGGCCCTCCCGACGAAGCGCGCGCCGCCGCGATGCGCGGCCTGTTCGAGGCGGAGATCCCGCGTCCCCCCGTGCTCGGACTCACGGAGGAGACCCACCCCGACGCGCGCCGGCAGCTCGCACGGTCCTGCGATCTCGATGAGGCGCTCTCGCTTCCCGTCGATCCCGACGAGATGCGGGTCGTCCTGCAGACGCACCTCGACCGCTACGACCTCCAGCGAAAGACGGGGATCATCGGGCGCACCGAGGCCGTGCGCGAGATCCTCGAGCGGGTGCACATGATCGCTCCCGTGATGAGCACCGTCCTCCTCACCGGCGAGAGCGGAACCGGAAAGGAACTCGTGGCGCGCGCCTTCCACCGGCTCTCCCCGAGGCGCGCCAGGGCCTTCATCGCGGTGAACTGCGCCGCCCTCCCCGAGTCGCTGCTCGAATCCGAACTGTTCGGGCACGAGAAGGGCGCCTTCACCGGAGCGACCTCGCTGCGGCGGGGCATGTTCGAACTTGCCGATGGCGGCACGCTTCTCCTCGACGAGATCGCCGAGATGCCGCTCCCCACCCAGACGCGGCTCCTGAGGATTCTCGAGAGTCGCCGCTTCATGAGGGTGGGCGGGGACCACGAGATCCAGGTCAGCGTGCGCGTCGTCGCCGCCACGAACCGCGACCTCAGGCAGGCCGTCGAGACGGGGGAGTTCCGCCGCGACCTGTACTACCGTCTCAACGTCCTCAGCGTCCACGTCCCCCCGCTCCGGGAACGCCGCCGCGACATCCCCGTCCTCATCCGCCGCTTCATCTCGGAGTTCAGCCGCCAGCACGACCGGGAGTTCCGCGGACTCGCCCCGGAAGCGCTCCAGATCCTCCTCGACTACGACTGGCCGGGGAACGTCCGTGAACTCCGCAACCTGATCGAGTCCATGGTCGTGCTCGCGCCCGGCTCCGTCATTCGTTCGGAGGACATCCCGCCCGAGATCCGGTCCGGCGGCGTTAGCCTCGTGCCGGTGCCCCACCTCCCGGTCCCCTCCATCGAAGCCGGCTCCGGGCGCGTCCCGGGCCCGCCGCAGCTCGAGTTCGTGTTCCGCACGCTCGTCGACCTAAAGGTGGACATCGACGACCTGCGGCGGGACTTCGAGGCCTACAAGTCGGGCGCTCGCCAACTCCCCGCAGCCCCTTCCCGGCGCGGGGCGGGAGAAGGCATCGAGGACGCGATCGAGATCGACATCACCGACGCGGTCGACGCGATCGATGCCGTCGATGCGATCGATGCGACCGGGTCCGAAATCGTCTCGCCGGTGCAGGACGGCTCCGACCCGGAGGAGGCGGACATGATCGCGATCCGGCCCGGGATGACGATGGAGGAGATCGAGCGCGAGGCGATCATCGCCGTGCTCCGCCAGTCCGGCGGCAACCGGCGCAGGGCCGCGGAGGCTCTGGGCATCGGCGAGCGCACGATCTACCGCAAGATCCGGAAGTACGGCATCGAACACTAGCGTGGCGTTCTACACTGCCGCCGCGTCCCGCACCGGTCGGCCCGGGCGCCGGAGCGGAAGTGTTAGCCGGGCTCCGCCTCGGCGAGGAGGGCGGCGATGCTCTCCCGCAGCGTGTCGACTCCGGCGCCCGTGCGCGCGGACGTCTCGACCAGCTGATCCGCATCGAGTTCGAGCGCCTCGCGCAGCTCCTTCGTCGCCCGCCGGCGCCCGGACCGGTTCAGCTTGTCGGCCTTCGTGAGCGCGAAGAGCGTCGGCGTCCCCGTCGCCCCCAGGAACTCGATCATCCGCTCATCGTCGTCCGTGAGTCCGCGGCGCGCATCCACGAGCAGCACGAGTCCGAGCAGCTTCGGCGTCCGGCGCAGATACCGGTCGATCAGCCGTCCCCACTTCTCCCGCACCGTCTTCGGCGCCTGCGCGAACCCGTAGCCCGGCAGATCGACGAGCATGTAGCGGTCGTCGACGAGGAAGAAGTTGATCTCGCGCGTGCGCCCGGGCTGCTTCGAGGTTCGCGCGAGGCTCTTCCGTCCCACGAGCCGGTTGAGCAGCGAGGACTTCCCGACGTTCGAGCGCCCGGCGATCGCGATCTGGGGGAGGTCGCGCGGCGGCTTCTGGCCGGCCGCGCCGATGGCGCCGACAAACTCGACCGTCCTGACACGCGCGACGCCCCGGTCCGTCGGCGGCACTGGCCCGCTACGCTTCCCTGCGCTTGGCCTCGGGCTCGAGGATGAGGAGCGGCTGGTTGCTCTCCTCGACGGTTTCCCGCGTGACGACGACCTCGCGGATGTCCATGCGCCCCGGCAGGTCGAACATCACGTCGAGCATGATGGATTCCATCACGGCCCTCAGCCCGCGTGCGCCCGTCCCGCGGTCGATCGTCTTGCGGGCGATCGCGCGCAGCGCCTCCGGGTCCAGCGTGAGGCCCACGCCCTCGAGCTCGAACATCTTCGTGTACTGCTTGAGCAGCGCGTTCTTGGGACGCTGCAGGATCTCCACCAGCGCATCCTCGTCGAGGTCGTGCAGCGCAACGAGCACCGGCAGCCGCCCGACGAGTTCGGGGATGAGCCCGTAGCGGAGCATGTCCTCGGGTTCGACGCAGGCAAGGAGGTTGTCCTCGTCGTTCGGCGCCACCCCTCCCGCGATGAAGTCATCGCGGAAACCGATCTGCCTGCGCCCCTGCCGTTCCTGGATGATCTCCTCGAGCCCGTCGAAGGCGCCGCCGCAGATGAAAAGGATATTCCGCGTGTCGATCTGGATGTACTCCTGCTGCGGATGCTTGCGCCCGCCCTGCGGCGGCACGGACGCCACCGTCCCCTCGAGGATCTTGAGCAGGGCCTGCTGGACGCCCTCGCCGGAGACATCGCGCGTGATCGACGGGTTGTCCGATTTGCGCGCGATCTTGTCGATCTCGTCGATGTAGACGATGCCGCGCTCGCACTCCGCCACGTTGTATTCGCCCGCCTGCAGGAGCCGGACGAGGATGTTCTCGACGTCCTCCCCCACATACCCCGCCTCGGTGAGCGTCGTCGCGTCCGCGATCGTGAACGGGACCTGGAGAATCCGCGCCAGCGTCTGCGCGAGCAGCGTCTTGCCCACTCCGGTGGGACCGAGCAGCAGGATGTTCGACTTCTCGATCTCGACGTCGTCGACGAGACTGCGGTGGTTGATCCGCTTGTAGTGATTGTAGACGGCGACGGAGAGCGTTTTCTTCGCCACCTCCTGGCCGATCACGTACTCGTCGAGCGTCTCCTTGATCTCCGACGGCGTCGGGATCTCCGTGAAGCGCCCGCACTGTTCGCGCTCCTCTTCCTCGGCGAGGATCTCGTTACAGAGCGAGATGCACTCGTTGCAGATGTAGACGTTGGGTCCGGAGATGAACTTCTGGACGGCGTCCTTGGACTTGCCGCAGAAGGAGCAGCGCAGGTGCTTGTCGCTCGGCATCGTCGCCTCCCCTCGGTCCCTCGGGTCGCCCGGCGCTACTTCGCCACGGCGGGGCCGCGTCGGCCGTTCTTGCCGTCAACCTCCGCCTCCCGCACGACCACGAGATCGATGAGCCCGTAATCCCGCGCCTCCTCGGGGGACATGAAGCGGTCGCGGTCGACATCCTCGGCGATCCGATCGAGATCCTGCCCGGTGTGTTCGGCGAGAATCCGGTTCAGCCGCTCACGGGCGTTGAGGATTTCCTTCGCCTGGATCTCGATGTCCGCCGCCGTCCCGTAGGAGCCGCCGGAAGGCTGGTGGATCATGATCCGCGCGTTCGGCAGCGAGCGCCGTCTGCCGGGCGTGCCGGCGGCGAGCAGGAACGCTCCCATCGACGCCGCCATCCCCATGCACATCGTCGCCACCGGGGCGTTCAGGAACTGCATCGTGTCGTAGATCGCGAGTCCCGCCTGGACGCTCCCCCCCGGCGAGTTGATGTAGATGTTGATCTCGCGCTCCGGGTTGTCCGCCTCAAGGAAGAGCAGCTGGGCGATCACCACGTTCGCCACATCGTCGTTGATCGGAGCTCCGAGGAAGACGATCCGGTCCATGAGGAGGCGCGAGAAGATGTCGTACGTGCGTTCCCCGCGGCTTGACCGTTCGATGACGTACGGTGCGAATATCGTGCTCAAATCAGTCCCTCACGTGGTTTGCGAAGCCCATCAGCTCACGTCCGAGCCGTCGATCAGAAATCGGAACGCCTTGTCGATGGCGAAACGGCGGCGGAGCGGGTCGAGCTGCTTCTCCTTCGCGAGCTGCCGGCGCGTCTCCACCAGGCTCTTGCCCCTCGCCTTCCCCAGTTCCGACAGGCGCTCGTCGAACTCCTCGCTCGACAGATCGAGTCCCTGATCCTCGATGAGTCGCTCGAGCACCAGATCCCGCTTTATCTGACGCTCCACCTGGGGGGCTACGGACTTGCGGGCCTCTTCGACCTGCTCGGGATCCGCTCCCTCGGGGGCGTCGATCACCCGGTCAAGATAACGCGACGTGAGACTCGGCGGCACCTCGAAGGCGTTGGCTTCGATCACCGCGTCGAGGAGTCGCTCGCCGACCTCCTCGTCCGCCTGACGTTCACCCCGCGCCAGGAGTTCCTTCTCGACCGCTTCGCGAAGTTCCGCCAGTGACCCGAAATTGCCGATCTCGCTCGCGAAATCGTCCGTGAGATCCGGGAGCTCGCTGGCGCGGACCTCGTCGAGACGGATCTGCAGCGAACGGGTGGTTCCGGCGAGTTCCGCGGCCCCGAAGTCGTCCGGGTAGGAGACCGTGAACGTGCCTTCCTCGCCGGGCGCCAGCGCAAGGATCGCGTCTTCCACGTCCGGAATCGCGTAGCCCGCGCCCAGTTCGAACCGGTACGGTTTCTCCGCGCCGCCGCCGCCCCCCTCGCGTTCCCTGATGGCCACGGCGACGACGTCCCCGTTCCGCGGCGCCCGGTCCACGGGCTGGAGCACGGCGTTTTCCTTGCGGATGTTCTCGACGACCTCATCGACGTCCGCGTCCTCGACCGCCACCTCGCGCCGCTTGACCCGGAACCCTCCGGTCCGCGCGAGTTCGACCACCGGCATCACTTCCACGTCGATGCGGAAGGAGAGTCGCTCTCCCGGCCGGTAATCCAGTTCGCTCACCACGGGTTCGCCGATCGTGGAGAGGTCGTGCCGCTGCACGGCGTTCCGGTACGCCCGGTTGACGAGCGCATCGACCGTCCGTTCGTCGATGAGGGGCCCGTAGCGCTCCTCGATGATCCGCACAGGGACCTTCCCCTTCCGGAATCCCTTGATGCGGGTCGTCTTCCGGAGTCTGGCGGCTTCGCGGCGACGCGCCGCCGCGACCTGCGCGGGGTCCACGGACACATCGAGACGCCGCAGGTAGTCGTTCTCCCGCTTGATCGCGATGTCGAAAGGATCCGTCGCGGTGGCTTGTGAATCGGCTGCGGTCAAGGTCGGTATGGCTCCCGCTCGTGTCCTGCTGCCTTCGAGTGGCGAAGTGCGAAAGGGGGGATTCGAACCCCCACGGCCATGGGCCACCAGCTCCTAAGGCTGGCGCGTCTGCCAGTTCCGCCACTTTCGCGCGACTCCGCGCGGCGCGGCGCGACGCCGGATCGGGCGGGAATCTCGGGACCGGGTGGGGCAGGGGCAAGCAAGCGCCCGCCCCCGCCCGTTCGGCCCCGGCGGTTCAACGCTCCGGAATCACGACGCTCCGGAACTGGCTCTGCCGCCCCCCATCAGGCGTGCGGAAGCTGAACTGCAGGCTCACGGCGTCACCGGATCCGAGTCCGGAGATGATTCGCTCGTAGTCGGCCCGCGTGCGGACCGCCTCGCCGTTGATGTCGACGATGAGCGCGCCGGGAAGGATGCCCGCCCGTCCCACCGCGCCACGCGAATCGGCGTCGACGATGACGACGCCCGCGAATCCGGGATCGACCCGGTAGCGGTCATGGCCCGCTTCCAGTTGCGCGTCATCCCGAACCTCGAGGCCGAGGACGTCGCCCGTCGGTTCGGGCGCTTCGGGGCGCACCGCGATCCGGGGAGGCAGATCGCTCTCCGCCGGGATGAGACGGACGCGCGCCCGGTCGCGCTCCAGGGTGGCGCGGCGCACGACGTCCAGTTCCACCGTCTCCCCCGGCTCGAAAGCGCGGATCCGCCGCTGAAGCTCCGACACGCCGGAGACGGGTTGTCCAGCCACGCCCACGATGACGTCACCGCCCTCGAGTCCGGCCAGCCGCGCGGGACTGTCATCGAAGGAAAAGGTCTGGATCTTCGCCCCCCCGACTCGATCGAGACCGTAGAAGGCGGCGTCCGCAGCATTGACGTCCGTGATCGAGACGCCGATGAGGGCCCGGCGGACCTCCCCGAACTCGATGAGATCGTCGACGACCTCCCGCGCGAGTTCGATCGGCACGGCGAAACCGTACCCCTGGTAATTCCCGGACGTCGAGAGAATCGCGGTGTTGATGCCGATCACCTCCCCCGCGGAATTCACGAGCGGCCCGCCCGAATTGCCCCGGTTGATGACCGCGTCCGTCTGGATGAAGTCCTCGATCGCGAGGGGGGAGCTGTTCTGCAGAATCCGGATGTTCCGCCCCTTGGCGGAGACGATCCCCGCGGTCACCGAAGAGAGGAGCGGTCCCGTCTGCGTGCGGAACCCGGGGCTCCCGATGGCGAGCACCCACTCCCCGACCGCCGTCTCGTCGCTGGATCCGATCGGCAGGACGGCGATGTCGTCCACGTCGAGGCGAAGCAGCGCCACGTCCGTCTGCGGATCTCGCCCCACGAGTTCCACATCCTCGAACACCCGTCCGTCGTGGAGTTCGATGTCGATGCGCTCGGCGCCCGCGACGACGTGATTGTTCGTGACCACGTAACCGTCCTCGGAGACGATGAACCCGGATCCGCTCCAGGAGTCCCTTCGCACGGGCGGGTCGGCCTCGGGCGGCGCATCGTCGGCCGGGGGTTCATCGCCGGAGGGCGGCCGGACGCCGGGCGGGAACTCGAAGCCGGGGGGAAACTCGAAACCGGGCGGGAACTCGAAACCGGGCGGGAAGTCGGCCGTGCTCACCTCCCGGACGGCCGTGAGGTAGATGGTCACGACGGCGGGAGCCACGCGCCGGGCCACTTGGGAGAAGCCGTCCTCCATCGTCACCGCGGTGCCCGAGGGGGCTCCGATCACCCACCCCGGATCGCTGTCCGTGTCCGCCGCGATCGAAACCGGCGTCAGGTCCAGCACCGAAGCCAGCCCCACGCCGAACGCGAACGCGATCGCCGTGGCGATCAGCAGATTCAGTCGAGTACGCAACGATTCGCTCATCACTCTGTCTCCCTCATCACCGGCCGCGACTCCACGGCCGAAGAACCCAATATAGCGGACCGAACCATGGGATGAACGGCGCGCGACCCGGGGTTGCCCGTGGACGCCCCCGGGTCGCGCGGTGAGATGTTCCCGGCGGAGGCCTACTTGTCGTCGGACTCCTCGACGATCTCGTAGTCCGCCTCGACGACGTCCTCGTCACCGGCGTCGTCCGCCTCAACCTCGACTTCGGCCTCCTCGTCGCCCGCGCCCGGCATGTCGCCCGGCGAGGCGTCGGCTCCCATCCCGGCCGCGGCGTACATCTTCTGCGCCGCCGCGCCGACCGCTTCCTGGATGGCCGTGGCGGCCGCCGCCACCTCCTCGGTGTCGTCCTGCTTCAGCGCGGCCCGTCCCCGCTCCAGCGTCTCCTCGATCGCGGACCGGTCCGCGTCGTCGAGCGACTCCTTCCAGTCCTCGAGGTTCTTCTCCGTCTGGTACACGAGAGAGTCGAGCCGGTTGCGGGCCTCGACGGTCTCGCGACGCTCCTGGTCCTCCGCCGCGTGCGATTCCGCGTCCCTCACCATGCTCTCGATCTCGGCGTCGGAGAGCCCCGAAGACGCCTCGATGCGGATCTTCTGCTCCTTGCCCGTCGCCTTGTCCCTCGCGCTCACGTGCAGAATGCCGTTCGCGTCGATGTCGAAGGTGACCTCGACCTGGGGCACGCCGCGCGGCGCGGGCGGGAGGCCGGTGAGCTGGAAGCGGCCGATCGTCTTGTTGCCGCTCGCCATCTTCCGCTCGCCCTGGAGCACGTGGATGTCGACCGTGTTCTGGTTGTCCTCCGCGGTCGAGAAGATCTCCGACTTCTTCGTGGGAATCGTCGTGTTGCGCTCGATGAGCGACGTCATGACGCCGCCCAGCGTCTCGATCCCGAGCGAGAGCGGGGTCACGTCGAGGAGGAGGACGTCCTTCACGTCGCCCCCGAGCACGCCGCCCTGGATCGCGGCCCCGATGCCGACGACTTCGTCCGGGTTCACGCCCTTGTGCGGGTCCTGGCCGAAGAACTCCTTCACGACGTCCTGGATCTTGGGGATCCGGGTCGAGCCGCCGACGAGAATGACCTCGTCGATCTCGTCGACCGAGAGACCGGCGTCCGCCAGCGCCTTCTCCATCGGCGGGATCGTGCGCTGGATCAGGTCGTCCACCAGCTGCTCGAACTTCGCCCGCGTGAGGGCGAGGTTGAGGTGCTTGGGTCCCGACGCGTCGGCGGTGATGAAGGGGAGGTTGATGTCCGTCTGCATCGTGGAGCTGAGTTCGATCTTCGCCTTCTCCGCCGCCTCCTTGAGGCGCTGCAGGGCCATCGGGTCCGCCGAAAGATCGATCCCCTGGTCCTTCTTGAACTCTTCCACGAGCCAGTTGATGAGGCGCTGGTCGAAATCGTCTCCGCCGAGATGCGTGTCGCCGTTGGTGGCCTTCACCTCGAACACGCCGTCCCCGAGTTCGAGTACGGAAATGTCGTAGGTGCCGCCGCCGAGGTCGAACACGGCGATCTTCTCGTCCGACTTCTTGTCGAGGCCGTAGGCGAGCGCCGCCGCCGTCGGCTCGTTGATGATCCGGCGGACCGTGAGGCCGGCCACGCGGCCCGCATCCTTCGTCGCCTGGCGCTGGGCGTCGTTGAAGTAGGCCGGGACCGTGATCACCGCCTCGGTCACTTCCTGTCCCAGGTAGTCCTCGGCCGTCTGCTTCATCTTCTGCAGCACCATGGCCGAGAGTTCGGGCGGCGTGAAGGTCTTGTCCGCGTGCGCAATCCGCACCTGGACGCGGTCCTGGTTGTCGCCCTGGATGTCGTAGGTGACGAGCTTCATCTCCTCGCCCACCTCGGACCGCTTGCGGCCCATGAAGCGCTTGATCGAGGCGACGGTGTTGAGCGGGTTCGTGACGGCCTGCCGCTTGGCGACCTGTCCGACGAGCCGCTCGCCCTCCTTCGTGAACGCGACCACCGAGGGCGTCGTGCGCGCGCCCTCCGCGCTCGGGATGACGACGGGGTCTCCACCTTCCATGACGGCGACGACCGAGTTCGTCGTCCCGAGATCGATTCCGATGATCTTGCCCATTGGTTTTCCTTGTCCGGTTGTTCTTCCATCGGGTTTCGAGTCGCGCGGGTCCGGCGCCGCGATTTCCGGCACGCCCGCGAACAGGAAACGAAGTTGCAAGCGCCGTGCCGTGCCGCGGCCCGTCCGTAAGCCGTCTTTTCCGACAAAATGGCACTCGCCGGGGCCACCGGCCGGGGTAGGGTGCCAAATTGGCATGGAAAGGTGCGTGGCGTGGCGCGGAAGACGGGACGGGGTATGTTTCCGCCGTTCCCGTCGCCCCGAACCCCAACCGGAGTGCGCCGATGTCCAAGCGTCGCGACCCACCCCGCTCCGCAGTGGCCGCCGCGGCCGCAACGGCCGCGCTCTGCGGGCTGCTGGCTGTCGACGCGGCGCCGCTGGCGGCGCAGGGACTCGAGGGGGTGGGCGGCGCGATCGACGAACCGTTCTTCTCCCGCCTCCTGCGGGGCCTTGTCGGGATCGCCTTCCTGCTCACGACCGTGTGGCTCTGCTCCGCGCACCGGAAGTCGATCGCCTGGCCGCTCGTCGCGAAGGGGCTCGGGCTTCAGGTCGTCTTCGCCCTCCTCGTCCTCAAGACGGGGCTCGGACGGACCTTCTTCAGTGCCGTCAACGACGTGTTCGTCGCGCTCATCGGGTACACGAACGCCGGTTCGCGCTTCGTGTTCGGGTCGCTCGTGGATTATGGGACCCCGGTCGACGGGGGCGCCGGCGGCGTCGTGAACATCGGCGCGAATTTCGCCTTCAGCGTCCTGCCCACGATCATCTTCTTCTCCTCTCTCATGGCCCTCGCCTATCACCTGGGGTTCATGCAGCGCGTCGTGCGCGGCGTCGCCTGGGCGATGCAGCGGACCCTCGGGACGAGCGGCGCGGAGACGACCTCGGCAGCCGGCAACATCTTCGTCGGCCAGACGGAGGCGCCCCTCCTCATCCGGCCCTTCGTGGACCGGATGACGATGTCGGAACTCAACACGGTCATGACTGGAGGGTTCGCGACCGTGGCGGGCGGAGCACTGGCCGCGTACGTCGCGATCCTCGTAGGCGTGTTTCCGGGTATCGCCGGGCACCTCCTGGCGGCGAGCATCATGGCGGCGCCGGCGGGGATCGTGGTGAGCAAGATGCTGATGCCCGAGACGGAAGAACCCGAGACGCGCGGCACGCTGGACATCGACCCGCCTCAGGCGCACGCGAACGTGATCGACGCGGCGGCCGGAGGGGCGGGGGACGGGCTGAAGCTCGCCCTGAACGTGGGAGCCATGCTCCTCGCCTTCCTCGCCATCATCGCCCTGGGGAACGGCATCATCGGCTGGGTGACGGGGCTGTTCGGCGTCGAGGGAATCACGCTCGAGCGGATCTTCGGCTGGGTCTTCGCCCCCGTGGCCTGGCTCATCGGAGTGCCGTGGGCCGACGCGGTCGATGTCGGGACGCTGTTCGGGGTGAAGATGGTCGCGAACGAGTTCCTCGCCTTCACGAACCTCGGGGCCGGCCTCGGCGGCGACCTTCAGCTTTCGAACAAGTCGCTCATCATCTGCACGTACGCGCTGACGGGCTTCGCGAACTTCAGCTCGATCGCGATCCAGATCGGGGGTATCGGAGGGATCGCGCCGGCCCGCCGCGAGGACCTGTCGAAGCTCGGCCTGCGGGCGATGCTCGGGGGGACGGTCGCGACCTGGATGACGGCGACGCTGGCCGGAGTCCTCGCGTGACCCGCGCCGCCGACATCCAGGCCGGCGTCGACGCGGCGGCCGAGGCGCTGCGGGCCCGCATCCGGGATCGGCTGAGCGGCGACGCGCCGCACGTCGCGATCACGATGGGTTCGGGACTCGGCGGCCTCGGCGGGGAGATCGAGGATCCGGTGCGGGTGCCGTACGAGGACCTTCCCGGCTGGCCGCGCCCCACGGTGATCGGGCACGCCGGGTACGCGCTCATCGGGACGCTCGGCGGCCGGCCCGTGCTGGGCCTGAGCGGACGCGTCCACCTCTACGAGGGAGGTCCGCCGGACCGCGTCGTCTTCTACGTGCGCGTCGCGGCCGCGCTGGGGATCCCGGTCCTCTTCCTCTCGAACGCGGCCGGGGCGATCCGGGAGGGCTGGCACCCCGGCGAGCTGATGCTGATCTCGGACCACCTGAACCTGACCGGCACGAGCCCGCTCATCGGCCCCGTCGTGGGAACGGAGAACCGCTTCCCGGACCTGACGTTCGCCTATGACCGCAAACTACGCACGATCGTACGCGAAACCTCGGCCGAACTGGGCCACACGCTCCACGAAGGGGTCTACGCGGCGATGCACGGCCCCGCCTTCGAGACCCCCGCCGAAATCCGCATGCTGCGGACGCTGGGCGCCGACGCCGTCGGCATGTCCACCGCGCCGGAGGTCATCGCGGCCCGCGCCCTCGGCATGCGCTGCGTCGCCATCTCCTGCCTCACGAACTACGCCGCCGGGGTCCTCGACGAACCGCTGAATCACGAGGAAGTCCTCGAGACGACAAAGCTCGCCCAGGCCGATTTCCAGCGCCTCGTCGCCGAGTCCACCCGCCGGTTCCCGTAGCCTCAGCTAGTGCAACCCATGGGCTCGATCCTCAGGGGGATGCCATTGACAGTGGCTCTCTTCACCGTCCCCGTTTCGGCGCTCGCACAGTCCTCGGCTCAATTGCCTGGTGTGAGTGTAGACACGCTGGAGGGGGGGCGCGTTCTGGTGCGGAACCCGCCCCCCCAGCGGCCTGACGACGGCGATTTGTGGAGCCTACTCGAGACACTGCGACTGGGCAGACTCGAAGGTTCCGGACCGGATGTCTTCGGCGACATCCAGGACATAACCGTCGACCTGGGCGGCAACATCTATGTGATCGACGCCGGGTGGAAGGAGGTCCGCGTCTTCGGGCGCCAGGGACGACACGTCCGGCGGATGGCTGGCGAGGGCGACGGGCCGGGGGAGAAACGCTATTCCGGGCTCCCCCACAGGATCGCATGGGAGGAGCCCAACCGCTTATGGGTCAGCGACGGTGCTCAGCGCCTCACACTGGACTCAATCGGAAACGAGTTGAACCGGGTTGTCCTCGGATCGGCCATCAGCTCATCGGGGCCCGTCGATCCAAGAGTTAGGGTTATCGCCGCCGAGACGGGTACGCGACACTCAGTGCTGTACCTGGAACTGACCAGTTACACATCGCCCGCCGACCTGAATCGAGGAGCATCTCTCGAACAACAAGTTTCGGTGGCTCGTGTCTGGCTATCCGACGAGTACGAGGTACTGGCCGGCGACACACTGGCAATCGAGACGATGCCGCTAAGCCTGGGTGATCGGAGGGAGACGCTGCGCGGTAGCACAACGATCCGATTGAGAATGGCGCACCCACGCGAACCAAGGGTGGCTTGGGGAGTCGGGCACGATGGCACGGTCTGGCTGGCGCACAGGGCCACGTACCGGCTGCACGAAATGACCTTCACGGGCGACACGATCCGTACCGTCGAGCTGGGTTCGCCAATTCCCTTGGCGGATGTCGGCCGCGAGCAGGCGGAGTTCGAGCCCGCGATAGCCGCGCTCGACGTATCTCCCGAGGGCTGGCTGTGGGTGCGGCGAGAACCCAACGAGGGACCTGACGAGGGCTTCTCAAGCTGGGATATCCTGGATAACTGCAGCCGATACCGGGGTGTCGTCACCATGCCGTGGCGGGTGCGCGCGGTGCACATCGGCGCCGCAGGCGAAGTCCATGCCGTTGTCGTGGGCACGTTGGGAATCAGCCACGTGCTCCGACTACAGCTTGAAAGCCGGATCGGGGAAACCGTCACCGTGGAGACCTGTCGCCGCTAGCTGCTGCCGTTCGGGGGCGGCGCCCACTTTCTCGAGAAGAAGTTCGATCGTATGCTCAGGGACTTCACGGCGGGATGCCGGATTCGTTCCGTTCCCGCGTGTCGTCAGGGACTTTGGCGCGAGCGTTCCTGCAGCAGATCCCTCGCCCCGCGGAGACGGCGGTAGATGCAATGACCGCGAGCGAGGCCGGGACGGTCTGGTTTCGCGCGAGTGCGCGTGCGCCGCACGATGCCGAGCGATGGGCCGCATATCGATTTGAGGATGGGTTCATCGGGGTCGTGGAGTTGCCCCCCGCTCATGCTCTGCTGACCGCAACCGGAGGTCTGCTATGGACGGTGATTCAGGACGAGCTCGACCTTCCTGCGATTAGGGGTTGGCGTCCCGCGTGGCCGGACGGGCGAGATTGGAGAGACTGATGGTTCGCGGCGGGATGTTCACGGCCCGGAATCCCCGCTCCCTGACGGCGGCGGCGTTCGTCTCGACGTGGCTGGTGTTCGGGGGCGGCGGGGCATGGGGACAGGAGGTGGACGACTGCGGTGGCGGAGCCGAACTGGCCGTAGCTGTCACGGACCAGTCGGGGAGCATTTCTCTGCCGGGGGCCACGGTGATTGTCGAGTGGGGCGACGCGACCGCGCCGCCGGTTCGGGCGTCCACGCGGGCCGATGGCTCGCTCCTCCTTTGCGTGCCGCGTTCTGCCGAGCGCGCCGTCGTGCGGGCGGAACTGGGCGACCAGACGAGCGGCGAGGCCTCCGTCCTGTTCGAGCCGGAGGCCGCGCGCGAGGTCGTCCTCCGCATCCCGCTCGATGTCGCGACCGCGGCTCCGCGCCCCCCGGGCCGACCTGGGCGTCTCATCGGCTCGGTGCGCGACGCGCTGACGGATGATCCCGTCCATGTGGTGATCGTTTCGTTGGCCGGCCAGCCCAAGTCGGTCGACACGGGCCGCCAGGGCCGGTTCGTGATGAGCGGCGTGCCCGCCGGCACACATGTGCTGGAGACCCGGCGGATCGGCTACGCGCCGCTCCGCCACGTGGTTTCGGTAGAGGAGGGCCGCACGACGGAAGTCGACATCGCCCTTGTCCCGGCGCCGGTGGAGATGGAGCCCCTGGTGACCACGGCGGTCCGGTCGCGTCGCCTCGAGATCAAGGGGTTCTACGAGCGAAAACGATGGGGCGAGCTTCTCGGACTCGGAACGTACATCACGGAGGACTACATCGAACGCTGGCGTCCGAAGGAAGTCGCCCACCTGGTCAGCATGCTGGCCCCGGGCATTTCGGTGGACCGCAACGGGCGTATGATCAACCGAAGATCCTCCTGCCCCATGACAAACTACCTCGACGGAGTTCGTGTTGAGAGGTTCCTTGGCTGGGCGAAACCGCACGAGGTCGCAGGGATCGAAGTGTACAAGGGTGCCGCCTCGCTACCCGCGGACTTTGGAGGCCCGACAGGGCAGTGCGGCGTCGTCGTGGTCTGGACGAGGTAGCTCCGCGAGGGTCGTCCGGCGGCGCCTGCATCGGTTGACGGCGCGCGCATCGTCCCACTCGATGGCCTAGCTCCCGTTCTGCGCCGGCCTCGGGGGCACCAGCGCCATCGACGCCGGTACGTGCTCAATCCCGGTCGGCGAATATCGAAGCCCAATGGAGGGATACCTCGGTGACGGATAACGCGAACTGACGGTTGAAGCGGCGCTGTTCTTCTGGCGAAAAACTGCCCAGCGCTCGTGCGAAGTTCGGAATCTGCGACGTGAACGCTTCGATCTCACCTTCGCCGATACCCTCGGCGAGCCGACGGACCGTTGCCTCCATCTCATGCTTCACAGACGGAGGCGCCGACTCGTAGAGTCGGGCGACGGTCAGTTCCATTGCGAGCCAGTCCACCCAGTCCGCGAAGGAAATCGTGGTCGTCATCTCAGGTGGCCCCGTAGTAAGAAGCGTCCGACCCACGGCGCGGGGTCGGGGCCCGTGGCGTATAGCCACGTGTCGGAGGCATCCACGGTGATGGCCTCCGCGGCTCGGTCCAGGTGCAGCGTCTTCACGTAGTTGCCATCCCACGTGTAGACCTGCACGTGCGTCGTGGCCCACGGAGTGCCGGGCTCATCCACGCTCTGCCCGGAGAAGAGGCCGTACACGTAGCGCTCCGTACCCACCAGATCCGTGAATCCGTAGCGCGCCTCCGGTCCGAGGGACATCACGGCCCTCCCGTCCCGTGACCGGCCCTGCCGCCACACCGGCTGAAAGGCTCCGGGCACGGCGGCCTGAGCGATCAGAGTGCCATCGTAGTCGATGATGTCGAGCAGACCCCCAAGAAGCGTCCCCGCCGCCAGGCGGTGTCCGGCAGGATTTGCGACGACCCGGCTTTCGTATGCCTGCAGGAGCGTCATGCCCGGCGCTTCGACCCCCGGGGGGAAACCGAGAATCGTGCGATCGTAGCTCCGATCCGCCCGGTATCGAGCCACCCGCCCCCCCGTGATCCTCGCGACTTCCGGTTCCGATTCGACGCCGTCCGACCTGCGGATGCCCAAGGGGCGTGGCACCTGGGTGCCGGATTCGTCCTACGCGAGAACCCTCGGGCTGTCGGGCGGCGGACGGGCAGCCCTCGTGTGGCAAGGCTCCAGTCCCTTCCGCGTGTCGCGTATCGGCGCCGGCACGGACGGGAAGCCAGTGGAGCTTGCACGGGTCAATCCCGATTGGTTCACCGATGAGGTGGCCCAGTCATTGCGGCTGGATTCGGGCATCTGGAGTTCGACCTCGGTCGTCGCCGTCGGACCTGGATACGTCCAGACGCTGGCGCACCGCGGGACCGACGAGCGGCTCCTGCTCCGGTTCGACTCACATGGTCGATTCCTGAGGTACACAAGGGTCGAAGCACCCTTCGGGTTTGTCGCCAGCGCCACGGAGGCACCCGCCGCACTCGCAGTGCGAACGCTGAATGCCAGCGAACTCGTGAAGTACTCTTGGGCACGTGTCCAAGATTCCACTCGGAGCAAAGGAGAGAGATGATGAAACTCGCACGAATCCTCATGCTGAGCCTGGGTCTTGCTGTCTTCGCCGTGGCGGCGTCCGCCGAACCCGTGGTCGCACAGTGCTGGGATTGCCAGTTTGGTCATTTTCCCGGCAGCAACTGCGCCAACTGTGTGGCTGGCCAATCGGGGCTCGGCGTGGAGGAATGCTCGACGCCAGCATGCCGTCACTGCAATTGGGAAGGCAATCTCTGCGTGGTTGTTTCGATGCTCGACGGACGTGACGCGCCTGCGGGAGCCTTGGAGCAGTTCGAATCGCCAGTCTACACGGCCACGATCGAATTACACGCACTCGGCGCGGCGTACGGATCGGTCGATTTTCTGGCAACTCCCCGGCGGGCAGGCGAGATCAGGCGATCATGCGATGGAGGGATCATCTCGAAACGGTATGCACCCGCCGCCGTGAGCGCGATACGAAGCGAGATGGCGCAGCTTCGGCTGTAGGCTGTCGGGAGGGTAGCGGCATGCGTCAGGCGTGCGGACGGATCTTCGACCGTGTGATGCGGGGGCTCCTGCTCATATCTGGGATTCACCTGGCGTCCGGCCCGGTTCTGGGCCAGACGCCGGAGTGGTCCCTTCGGCGGGGCGTCGCGATTGGCAGCGTGGACGATCCGGTTTACGGCCTATCGGAAGTGCGCGGCGTGCTGGCGGACGCCGACCACGTGTACGTTCTGCTCGGCCAGGAGGGGAAAGTCAGGGTCTTCACGCGCGCCGGCGAGTTCGTTCGCGACCTCGGCGGTCGAGGCGAGGGCCCGGGGGAGTTGATGATGCCGTCGTCGATGGGCTGGCGCGGGTCGCGGCTGTGGGTGGCCGATGTTGGATTGCGGAGGTTCACGCTCTTGGATGTGGCGACCGGCGAGGCCGAAACAATCCCGTATGACGTGGACGCTCCGCTGGCCTACCACTTCTCGAGCGTCGTGCCCAGGGCCATCCTTGACAACGGCCGCCTGGTCGGATCCCCGACCTACTCCGCGCTTCGGGTCGCCGCGAGGGGGGGGATTTGGCACTTGCCGCAGCTCGTTTCCGACACCACGGGCACCCTGCGCGACACGCTGGCCCTGCTCTCCCTCGGAGGCGGACCCGTCGAGATCAGGGCCGGACTCGCGGCCGGCGCGAGATCTTATCGGACGCATCCGCTGTCGGACGACGACATGATATCCTTCGCGCCCGACGGTTCGGCCGGGGTCTGGCTCAAGCGCGGGAGCTGGGAGGGTTCGGGGTCTGCGGAGTTCGAGGTGACGAGAATCGGCGTTCTGGGTGACACACTGTTTCAACGTCGCATCGGCTATGAGCCTCGTCGGGTTCCGAGTGGCTTCTTCAACGACGAGATCAATCGGAGTCTAGATGGGCGAAGCGTGGTCAACCGCAGGGCTCATGCAAGAGCCCTCCGCGAGTTCTATGAGCAGCGTCGGTATTTTCCGCCGGTCACCGCCGTTCGCATGGGGAGCGACGGCACGACGTGGTTGGCTGGCCCGGACGAAGACGGTGTGCGCGAGTGGCTCGTGCTGGATGGCTCGGGATCGTCCATCGGCCGGTTTCGGCTTCCAACGACTTGGCGGGTATCGCATGCGAACCGGACCGAGGTCTGGGTCGTGGAAAGGGACGCACTCGACATCCCGTACGTGGTGCGCTACGACATCGTTCCGTAGCGCACCACGCCGTCCGCTCCGCGGATCAGGTCAGATCGTAGCGGTCGAGGTTCATCACCTTGTTCCAGGCGGCGACGAAGTCGCGCACGAACGCCTCCTCGCCGTCATCGCACCCGTAGACCTCCGCGAGCGCCCGGAGTTCGGAGTTCGAACCGAACACGAGATCCACCTCGGTGGCCGTCCACTTGGCGTCGCCGGAGGCCGCATCCCGGCCCTCGAAGGCGCCATCGGAGGACGCCCGCCACTCGGTGCTCATGTCGAGCAGGTTCACGAAGAAGTCGTTCGTCAGCGCGCCCGGCCGGTCCGTGAACACGCCGTGCGCGGACTGCCCGGTGTTCGCGTTCAGGACGCGCATGCCACCGAGCAGCGCGGTCATCTCGGGCGCGGTCAGCGTGAGCAGGCAGGCCCGCTCCACCAGCTGCTCCGCCGCTGACGCTCCGTTTCCGTCCCCGACGTAGTTGCGGAACCCGTCCGCGGCGGGCTCGAGCACGGCGAACGATTCCGCGTCCGTCCACTCCTCCGACGCGTCCGTACGCCCCGGTGCGAACGGCACCTGTACGTCGTGTCCGGCGGCGTGCGCGGCCCGCTCGACCCCCGCGCACCCGGCGAGGACGATGAGGTCGGCCAGCGAAACCCGCTTCCCGCCCGCCTGCGCGTCGTTGAACTCCGCCTGAATCCCCTCCAGCGTCTCCAGCGCACTCGCCAGTTCGGCCGGGTCGTTCGCTTCCCAGTCCTTCTGCGGCGAGAGGCGGACGCGGGCCCCGTTCGCGCCGCCGCGCTTGTCGGTGCCGCGGAATGAGGCCGCCGACGCCCAGGCCGTCGCAACCAGCCGGGATACGGACAGGCCCGAGGCGAGGACCCTGGCCTTGAGCTCCGCGACATCCCGCTCATCGATCAACTCGTGGTGGACGTCGGGCACGGGATCCTGCCACAACTGCGGCTCCGCCGGGACCAGCGGCCCGAGGTACCGGCTGCGCGGCCCCATGTCGCGGTGAAGCAGCTTGAACCATGCCTTCGCGAAGGCGTCTTCGAGGTCCGCCGGGTTCTCGTGGAAGCGCTTCGAGATCGGCGCGTAGACGGGATCCTCGCGCAGCGAGAGGTCCGTCGTGAGCATCATGGGCGCGTGCTTCTTCGAGGGATCGTGCGCGTCCGGCACGGTGGCGACCTCGGAGGCGTTGACCGGCGTGTACTGCGACTTGCCGGCGGGGCTCTTCGTCAGCTTCCACTCGTGGTCGTGCAGGTTCTCCATGAAGTTGTTGTCCCACCGGGTGGGTTCGGTGGTCCAGGCGCCCTCCAGGCCGCTCGTGATCGTGTCGCCGGCCTTTCCGCTGCCGTGGCTGCTGTGCCAGCCGAACCCCTGCGCCTCCAGCCCCGCGCCCTCCGGCTCGGTGCCGACGTGCGACTCGGGGCCGGCGCCGTGCGCCTTGCCGAAGGTGTGACCGCCGGCGATGAGCGCGACCGTCTCCTCGTCGTTCATCGCCATGCGGGCGAAGGTCGTGCGGATGAACTTCGCGGCGGCCGCGGGATCCGGCCTGCCGCCCGGACCCTCCGGGTTCACGTAGATGAGACCCATGTGGTCGGCGCCGAGGCCTTCCTGCAGCTCCCCGTCATCGTCGTGGCGTTCGTCCGCGAGCCACTCGGTCTCGGATCCCCAGTCCGTCTCGTCGGCCTCCCACACGTCCGGCCGGCCGAAGGCGAACCCGAACGTCCGGAACCCCATCGACTCCAGGGCGCAGTTGCCGGCGAAGATGATGAGGTCCGCCCACGAAAGGTTGCGGCCGTACTTCTGCTTCACCGGCCACAGCAGCCGGCGGGCCTTGTCGAGGTTCCCGTTGTCGGGCCAGCTGTTGAGCGGTGCGAAGCGCTGGTAGCCCGAGCCGCCGCCCCCGCGGCCGTCGGTGATGCGGTAGGTGCCCGCCGCGTGCCACGTCATGCGGATGAAGAGCGGTCCGTAGTGGCCGTAGTCCGCCGGCCACCAGTCCTGGGACGTCGTCATCACCTCCTCGATGTCCCGCTTCAGTTCCTCCACGTCGACGTTCCGGAACGCCTCCGCGTAGTTGAAGTCGCCGCCCATCGGGTCCGATGAGGAGGAGTTCTGTCGAAGGGCCTTCAGGCTCAGCTGGTTCGGCCACCAGGTTTCGTTCGTCGTCATGGGATTCTCTCGGTTGTATGGACGGGCGGGTGCCCCCTGAGCCTCGGCTCCGGGATGCACCTGATATTCCACCCTGAAGTGTCGCGGGGGTGCTGCGGCAGCTTCGGCCTGCGGCCGCCCCCCGTCAAGAAGCCGTCGGCGCCTGGTAGCGCTCCACGCATGCGGGCCAGAGGGGTTCGCTCGCCCGTGTGAGGAGAGTGCGCGATATTCAAGGCATGACCAAGGCACCGGAACCGAGGCTCTCCGCCAATCTCGAGACGTCGTCCGTCCGTCCTGTCCGGGGGGCCGGGAAGGCCCGCGTGGTGCCCATGCGGGCGCGGAACGCGGGGATCCCGCTCGACCTGGACCTGATCCGGGCCCAGGCCGCGAACCGCAGTGCAATCGAACGTCGCGCCGCGACGCTGGGGAAGCGCCGCAGCGTCAAGAAGGAGTGGCAGGCCGCTTGGCTCCTCCGCGCCGTGACGATGATCGACCTCACGACGCTCGCCGGCGACGACACCCCCGGACGGGTGGCCCGGCTCGCCGCCAAGGCCCGCCAGCCCGTGCGCCCCGACCTTCTCCGCGCGCTGGGAGTGGAAGACCTCGGCCTGCGCGTGGCCTCCGTCTGCGTGTATCCGACGATGGTCCCGGCCGTCGTGGAGGCGCTCGCCGGCGACGACATCCCGGTGTGCGCGGTCGCCGCCGGCTTCCCCGCCGGGCTCACGCCGTTCGCCCAGCGCGTCGAAGAGATCCACGAAGCGGTCGAGGCCGGAGCGCGCGAGATCGACATCGTCATCACCCGCCGCCACGCCCTCGCCGGCGACTGGCAGGCGCTGTACGACGAGGTCCGCGCCTTCCGCGAGGCGTGCGGCGAGGCCCACCTGAAGACGATCATGGCCACGGGCGAACTCGGGAGCCTGCGCAACGTCGCCCGCGCGAGCTGGACGTGCATGATGGCCGGAGCCGACTTCATCAAGACCTCGACCGGCAAGGAGAAGGTCAACGCGACGCTCCCCGTCGGACTCGTGATGGCGCGCGCGATCCGCGCCTACCGGCGGCTCTCCGGTTTCCACGTGGGCCTGAAGCCGGCCGGCGGCATCGGAAAGGCGAAGCAGGCGATCGAGTGGCTGATCATGATCAAGGAAGAACTGGGCGGGGCATGGCTCGACCGGTCCCTGTTCCGATTCGGCGCGAGTTCGCTGCTCGCGGACATCGAACGCCAGTTGGAGCACCACGTGACGGGGCGGTACTCCGCATACCACCGGCATCCGCTGGGATGAGGCCGGGGGCGAGGGTCGGGTTGAGAGGGGGTTGAGGGAGATGCCGAAGATCGCCGAACTGTTCGAGACGATGGAGTACGGTCCGGCCCCGGAGGCCGCGGACGAGGCGCGGGCGTGGATCGCCGAACGGGGACCCCGCTTCGGGCACTACATCGGCGGCGCCTGGCGCGAACCGGCGGACGGGGAGTTCTTCGCGACCCTCGATCCGAGCAACGAGGAGCAGCTGGGCGAGATCGCGCAGGGCGGCCCCGGCGATGTGGACCGCGCGGTGGCCGCGGCGCGGGCGGCCCAGGCGGCCTGGCGGGACCTCGGAGGACACGGACGGGCGCGCTACCTGTACGCGATCGCCCGTCACCTGCAGAAGCACTCGCGGCTCTTCGCGACGCTCGAGACGCTCGACAACGGGAAGCCCATCCGCGAATCGCGCGACATCGACATTCCGCTCGTCGCGCGGCACTTCTATCACCATGCGGGCTGGGCCCAGCTCATGGACGCCGAACTCGCGGACTGCGAGCCGCTCGGCGTCGCGGGCCAGATCATCCCCTGGAACTTCCCGCTCCTCATGCTCGCGTGGAAGATCGCGCCCGCCCTCGCCACCGGGAACACCGTCGTCCTCAAGCCCGCCGAGTTCACGTCGCTGACCGCGCTCCGGTTCGCCGAACTCTGCCGCGAGATCGATCTCCCGCCCGGCGTCGTCAACATCGTCACCGGCGATGGCCGCACGGGCGCCGCGATCGTCGAACACCCGGACGTCGACAAGATCGCCTTCACGGGCTCGACGGAGGTCGGGCGCCTCATCCGGGAGGCGACGGCGGGCACGGGGAAGAAGATCTCGCTCGAACTCGGCGGAAAATCGCCCTTCCTCGTCTTCGACGACGCGGACCTCGACAGCGTGGTCGAGGGCGTCGTCGACGCGATCTGGTTCAACCAGGGACAGGTGTGCTGCGCCGGCTCGCGGATCCTCGCCCACGAAGGGATCGCCGACGCGCTCGCCGACCGCCTGCGCGCCCGCATGGAGACCCTCCGCATGGGGGCCCCGCTCGACAAGGGCGTCGACATCGGCGCGATCATCGCTCCCGTCCAGTTGAAGAAGATCGAGTCGCTTGTCGAAGAAGGCCGCGAGGAGGGCGCCGCGATCTGGCAGCCCTCCTGGAGCGTCCCGAAGGACGGCTGGTTCTATCCGCCCACCCTCTGCACCGACGTGTCGCCGGCCGCGCGGATCGCCCAGGTCGAGATCTTCGGTCCCGTCGTGGTTCAGATGACGTTCCGCACGCCCGCGGAGGCGGTCGCGCTCGCGAACAACACGCGCTACGGCCTCGCGGCGAGCGTCTGGACCGAAAACGTGAACCTCGCGCTCGACATCGCCTCGCAGATCAAGGCCGGGACGGTCTGGATCAACTGCACGAACGTATTCGACGCGGCGTCCGGGTTCGGCGGCTACCGCGAGAGCGGATTCGGCCGCGAGGGCGGTCGGGAAGGGCTCCGCGAGTACGTCCGCCGGCGCCCCGAGCCTGAGGAGTCGACCCCCCAGATTCACGCGGAGACCGCGGAAGTCGACGGGCGGGAAGAGGCGCGCGACGGGTGGGGGGACGCCGGGGAGACGGCCCGGGCCCCCGCGTCGCCGATGCCCGCGATAGACCGGACGGCGAAGCTCTACATCGGCGGGCGGCAGACCCGGCCGGACGGCGGCTACAGCCTCGAGATCCTGGACTACCGGGGCCGCGCCGCGGGGCACGTGGCCCGCGGAAACCGAAAGGACGCGCGTAACGCGGTGGAGGCGGCGCTCGCCGCGGGCTGGGCCCGGACGACGGCCCACCTGCGAGCGCAGATCCTCTACTACCTGGGCGAGAACCTCGACGCGCGCCGAGCGGCGTTCGAGGACCGGCTGCGCGCGCTCACCGGCTGCGATGGGGAAGCGGCGCGGCGCGAGATTGAGGCCTCCGTGCGGCGCCTCTTCACGTACGCGGCGTGGGCGGACAAGTGGGATGGGGC
The DNA here is from genome assembly GCA_022820995.1 of Gemmatimonadota bacterium. Classification (GTDB taxonomy): domain Bacteria; phylum Gemmatimonadota; class Gemmatimonadetes; order Palauibacterales; family Palauibacteraceae; genus Palauibacter. The sequence goes on from JAJEEM010000001.1 coordinate 51,501, forward strand.
CGCCCACCGGACGCCCTTCCGCAACGTGACGCTCGCCATGCCCGAACCGCTGGGCGTGATGGCGGTCGCCTGTCCGCCGGAGCCCGGCCTCCTGGGCTTCATCTCCACCGTGATCCCGCCGGTCGCGCTCGGGAACTCCGTCGTCGCCGTCGCCTCGGAGCGTTGGCCGCTGCTCGCCACCGACTTCCAACAGGTGATCGAGACCTCGGACGTGCCCCCGGGGGTCATCAACATCCTCACGGGCCTCGAGGAGGAGCTTCGGCCCACCCTCGCCGGCCACGATGCGGTGGATGGGATGTGGTACTTCGGGACGGAAGCGGGGGCCGCCGACGTGGAGCGCCGCTCCGCCTCGAACCTCAAGCGCACGTGGGTGAACGCAGGCGAGAGGCGGGACTGGTTCTGTTCTCGCGGCGAAGGACGCGAGTTCCTCCGGCACGCCTCCCAGATCAAGAACATCTGGGTTCCGTACGGAGAGTAGCCTTCAGTCGCGGGGGCGTCCTCCGGGAGTGCCCCCTCCGGGATCGGCCCAGTGATCCAGCGGACCGCGGCCGGAGCCGAGACCCGGCGCCGCGGCGATGGCGGCGTGCGTGAAGGCGAGTCCCCGCTCGATCGCCGGCTCGAGGGCGAGCCCCGAGGCCAGCCCCGCCGTGATCGCGGCCGAGAGCGTGCACCCGGTCCCGTGGGTCTCCGCCGTCGGGATGCGCGGCGTCCGCCACACGCGCTCGCGATCCCCGTCCCGGAACAGGTCGACGACCTCCTCGCCGTCCAGGTGGCCGCCCTTCACGAGCACGGCCCCGGCTCCGCGCGCGAGGATGTCGCTCGCGGCGGCGGACATGTCGGCTTCGGTGCTCACCGTCCGTCCCGCGAGGATCCCGGCCTCCGGCAGGTTCGGCGTGACGAGGGCGGCGAGAGGCAGGAGTTCCTCGACGATGGCGGCGACGGCAGCCGGGTCGAGCAGCCGGTCGCCGCTCGTCGCCACCATCACGGGATCGACGACCAGCGGTGCTTCAAAACCATGCAGCCCCGCGACGACGGCCCGCACGAGGTCCTCGTGGGCGAGCATCCCCGTCTTCGCGGCCCCCGGCGGCAGATCCGCCCGCACCGACTCGATCTGGCGCCGCACGATCGACGGGTCGAGCGCCTGCACCGCCTGGACCCCGAGGGTGTTCTGCGCCGTCACGGCGGTGACCGCGCTCGTTCCGAACACGCCGAACGCGTGGAAGGTCTTGAGGTCGGCCTGGATGCCGGCTCCGCCCCCCGAATCGCTTCCCGCGATCGTGAGGGCCGTCGCCCGCGCCGCATTCTTGGGGTTCACGCTCGACTCCGTTCAGCTCCGCAAAGGTCGACCGGCTCGCTCCCGCGAGCGCCGCGATGACACTGCGTTGCGCCGCGGCGTAAAATAAGGGCATGGCGACGCGCGCGGAGATCAAGACCTGGCGGTCGCTGCACCGCGGAAAGGGACGCCGGGAAACCGGGTGTTTCCTGGCCGAGGGGCGGCGGCTCGTCGGCGAGATGCTCGAGTGGACGGGTCGCACGGTCGCCGTGCTGCACGCCGACGCGGCAGGGGACGCGCCCGAGGTGGAGAAGTTGCTCGCGCGTGCCGCCGCCCGGGGCGTGCGCACGGAGGCGGTGCCCGAAGCCGTCGTCCGGACGCTGGCGGATGCCGCCACGCCCCAGCCCATCCTCGCGATCGGTGAGATCCCGGCGTGCGGCTGGGACGACGTGGGAGACGGCGCGATCGTGCTCCTGGACGGCGTTCAGGATCCGGGCAACGTCGGCACCCTCGTGCGCACCGCGCTGGCGCTCGGAGCGGCCGCCGTGATCGGCGTCGGGGAGGCCGCGGATCCCTGGGGGCCGAAGGCGCTGAGGGCTTCGGCGGGCGCATCGTTCCGCGGCCCCGTCTTCCGCACGGACGCCCGGGATGCCGTGGAGCGGCTCGCCGACCGGGGGACCCCGATCTGGGTCGCCGCGGCCGGCGCCCCGCCGCTCCGGAGTCCGCCTCCCGGGCCGGTGGCGCTCGCGCTGGGGAGCGAGGCACACGGCGTCTCCGCCTCTCTCCGCGCCGCCGCCGACCGCGCCGTCTCCGTGCCGCTCGCCCCGGGCGTGGAATCGCTGAACGTCGCCTCGGCCGGCGCCATCCTGCTCGACCGTCTGCTGGCCCGGACGCCCGATTGACGGGCGCCGCCGCCCTGGGCGCGGCCGTCGTGCTCGGCGCGGCGCTCGGCTCCTTCCTCAACGTGTGCATCACGCGCATGCCCGCCGGAGACAGCGTCGTGCGTCCGCGCAGCCGCTGTCCGGCGTGCGGGGCCACGATCCGTTGGCGCGACAATCTCCCCGTTCTCTCCTGGCTGTTCCTGCGGCGACGGTGCCGCGACTGCGGCGTCCGCATCTCTTGGCGCTACCCGGCGATCGAGGTCGCGACCGCCCTGATCTGGGGAGGGATGGCCTGGGCGTACGGCGTGTCGCCCACCGCGCTGGCGGGCGCGGTCCTCTTCACCCTGCTCATCGGAATCGCGGTCATCGATGCGCGCCACTACATCATCCCCGATGAGCTGTCGCTCGGGGGGTGTGCCGCGGGCCTCGCCCTCTCCGCGCTCCCGGGGCCGGCGTCGCCGCCCGCCGCCCTTGTCGGGGCCCTGCTCGGCTTCGGCCTCATGTACATCGTGGGCTGGCTCGGCGAACGAGCATTCCGCAAGCCCGCGCTCGGCGGCGGCGACATGAAGATGATGGCGATGGTGGGAGCGTTCCTCGGGCCCGGCGGCGCCCTTCTCACGATCTTCCTGGGAGCGCTCGCCGGGTCCCTCATCTACGGCCCCGTCTCGCTCCGGACGGGAAAGCCCGTGCCGTTCGGGACCTTCCTCGCGCTCGGCGCGGCCCTCGCGTTCCTGTTCGGCGACGCCCTGTTCGATTGGTATCTGCGATCGGCCGCTTCGGCCCCGGCGGCGACGCTGCCGCCGGATCTCGCTTAGCGGCGGCGGATGCGGGCCCGCGTCACCTGCGTGTCGGTGCTCGCGACGACCCGGATTCGAACATCGCCGTGTTCGACGGTCTCTCCCGCGGCCGGAACCCGGCCCAGAACGCCGAGCAGGAACCCGTTCAGTGAGCGGTACTCGTCCACCGGGAACGAAGTGCCGAAGGCATCGTTGATCTCGCGGAGTTCCGCCCCGGCGTCCACGGCGATCTCGTCCCGCCGCAGCCGGACGATCGGCTCCGGCGGCAGGTCGGTCTCGTCCTCGATATCGCCGACGAGTTCCTCGAGGATGTCCTCGAGCGTCACGAGTCCGTCGAGCCCGCCGTGCTCATCCACCACGAGTCCCATGTGCACCCGCCGCGCCCGGAACTGCTCGAGCAGTTCGATGAGGGTGATCGTATCCGGCACGAAGTAGGGTTCGCGGGCGATGCCCGAGAGCGCCGCGTCCCGCCGGCCGGCGAGCAGCGCCCGGTATGCTTCCGTGCGGTACAGCACGCCGGTCACGTCATCGAGCGATTCGCCGTACACGGGGATCCGGCTGAAGCGCACGTCGGCGAGCTCGTCCGCGATGTCTCCGAGGCTGCTCGAGTCCTCCCAGGCGAGGATCTCGACCCTGGGGGTCATGATCTCCCTCGCCCGGAGGCGGTCCAGCGTGAAGACGCGGTCGATGAACCGGCGCTCGTGCGCTTCGATGTCGCCCGCCTGGTGCCCGAGGCGCACCATGGAGCGGATCTCCCCCTCGCTCACGTGCGTGTCGCCCCCGGCGTCGGGCAGCACCCGCCGCGCGAGCCATTCGATCGGGAGGACGACCGGCAGCAGCAGGCGCCCCAGGCCCGCGAGAAGCGGGGCGGCCAGCAGCGACAGCCGGTCCGCGTGACGCGCCGCGAAGCTCTTCGGCGTCATCTCTCCGAAGAAGAGGACCACGAGGGTCATGACGCCCGTGGCGAGCCCCACCCCCGCGGAACCGAACCGTTCGGTCGCCGTGTAGGTCGCGACCGCCGCGGCCCCGATGTTGGCGACGTTGTTCCCGATCCGGAGGATGATGAGCAGGCGCTCCGGGTTCCGCTTCAGCCTCTCCAGCGCGCGCGCCCCCGGACGCCGGGCGCGGACAAGGGCCCGGACCCGGGGTTCTCCGAGCGAGAAGAACGCGATCTCGGCTCCGGAGAAGAACCCGGAGAGGATGAGAAGGATGACGAGCAGCGCCAGGATGCCGGTCACGGACGGGGGATCCCGGCCCGAGCCTCACGGCCCGCGCGAACCGTCGTCCAGCGCTGCGTACTGTCGGTTTCGTCCAACGTCTACCAGCCGCGGCTGTGTTCGATCAACTCCGCGACGATGTCGTCCGCGGTCTTCCCCTCGGCCTCCGCCTCGAACCCCGGCACCACCCGGTGCCGGAGCACGGCGGGCGCCACCGCCCGCACGTCGTCGAGATTGGGGGCGGGACGACCGTCGAGCGCCGCCCGCGCCTTCGCCGCCAGCACCGTGTGCTGCGAGGCGCGCGGCCCGGCGCCCCAGCTCACCATGCGGCGCACGAACTCCGGCGAGGAGGCTTCGCGCGGCCGGGTCGCGCGCGCCAGCCGCACCGCGTAGCCGACCACCGATGCCGAGGCCGGGACCCTCTGCACGAGCGCCTGGTAATCGAGAAGCTGGCCCGCGGTCACGACGGGGTTCACCTGGGCGGGCGGTCCGCTCGCCGCCATGTCCGCGATGACCGACTCCTCCTCCGCCGTTGGATATCCGATCCGAAGCTCGAACATGAAGCGGTCGAGCTGGGCTTCGGGCAGGGGATACGTTCCCTCCTGCTCGATCGGGTTCTGCGTCGCGAGGACGAAGAACGGACGGCCGAGCGGGAACGTCTCGCTGCCCACCGTGACCTCCCCCTCCTGCATCGCCTGCAGGAGGGCGGCCTGCGTCTTGGGCGGCGTCCGGTTGATCTCGTCCGCCAGGATCACATCCGCGAAGATCGGCCCCCGGACGAAGGCGAAACGGCGCTCACCCGTGCGCTGGTCGTCCTGGAGCACTTCCGTCCCGGTGATGTCGGAGGGCATGAGGTCCGGCGTGAACTGGATCCGGCTGAACTCCAGGTGAAGGGCTTCGGCGAGCGTCGACACGAGCAGCGTCTTGGCCAGGCCGGGGACGCCGACCAGGAGCGCGTGTCCATCGGCGAGCAGCGTGATGAGCAGCTTCTCGACGATCTCCCGCTGCCCGATGATCCGCTTCCCGACTTCCTCCTCGATCCGGAGCCGGGAGTGACCCAGTTCCTCGAGCAGCCGAACGTCATCCGTTTCGACCTTTCGACCGGCTTCCAAGACTCAATCGGCTCCAGGCGTGAGGGGGGCCGCGGGAATGCGAGACCCGGGCGTCGGCGAGGCCGTTTCGGAGTTGACCAGAGGCCTTCAATATGGTGGCAGCAACCTAGGCCTTCTCTGCCCAGCGTCAAGCGAAACCGGCATTGCGAAATTTTTCACAAGCGGACAGATTGCGCTTGGGAAATTTTTCACAAGCGGTTGGCGTGGGGCTCTGACGACGGAGATGTGTCCCCATGCACCAGCCGCCTCCCGGTTCGACAAACCGGCCGGAACCCGAGAAGCCACAGGAGAGCATCGGCCGCCGGTACGCGAAGGCGGCGGGCTCGGAATTCGCGAGCCTCGGCATCGCGATGGGCCTGGCGATTGCGCTCCTTGCCGTCGGCGGCAACTGGCTCGACAACCGTCTCGGGACCGCGCCTCTCTTCGTGCTCCTCGGCGTGTTCGCCGGGTTCGCGGGAGGCTGCTACAGCATGTTCGGTCGGCTGGCCGCGCAGCGCGGTGGCTCCGAGGCCGATGGGACCGGTGGGGAGGCGGACCGCAGGAAGTGAAGAGGATTCCCGCCGGCTGGTTGCGGCGTACGCCGATCTATGCGCTGGCCACGTTGGGGCTGGCGGCGGTGGCGGCCGCGTGGCTGCAGGACGGCGAGCGCACTTGGGGGATCGCGACGGCCTGGCTGATTCAGGTGGTGGCGGTCTGGCCGCTGAACCGGGCGCTCCTGGAAGGACGGCGGGCGACCCGGCCCTGGCTGGCCGGGATCGGCCTCCGCATGGGAGGGCTGGTCGTGACGGGCGGACTCGCGTGGACGGGGTCGGCGACGTCCGACCTGCCCATCGCGTACGGACTCGCCATGCTGGTGCTGTTGTGGACGGAAGCCTTGTGGCTCGCGCTCGCGCGCACGAAGACCAAGAAGACCAACTCGACACGGAACGCACGACCGGATGAACCGGGTGCTCGATAGATCGATGGCCTCCCTGCGGAGTCTCGCGGAACGGGTGCAGGAGCACGCCGCTCCCGCGGCTGCGGCCGCCCAGGAACACCACGGCGAAGCCGCCGCGGCGGGCGAGCACGCCGAGGAGTGGGGCACCGAGGTCATGATGCACCACGTCGTGGACTCGAAGATCTGGGAGTTCAAGCCGTTCGGCGAGATCCATCTCCCGGAGTTCCCCCCGCTGCCGTTCGAGATCGCGGGCCACCCGATCGACCTCTCGATCACGAAGCACGTGCTGTTCCTGATGTTCGCGGCCGTCCTCACGATCGTGACGATGTTCATCGCCGCGCGCTCGACGGAACGGCTCGAGCAGGGCGAGAAGGCGCCCGGAGGGCTCCTCAACGGGATCGAGGCGTTCTATCTCTACCTGAGAGATGACGTCGTGATGGCCAACATCGGCCGTGGAGGAGAGAGGTTCGTCCCCCTCGTCATCACCTTCTTCTTCTTCATCCTCTACGCGAACCTGCTCGGCCTCATCCCCTTCGGCGCGACGGCGACGGGGAACATCATGGTCACGGCCGCGCTCGCGATCATCGCGCTCGTCGTGATCGAGACGGCCGGGTTCATTGCCCTCGGCCCGCTGGGCTACGCGAAGACCGTCTTCTTCCTTCCGCCCGGGCTGCCCGGGCCGCTGAAGCCGGTCACGCTGCTCATCATGGCCCCGGTCGAACTCATCGCGAAGTTCTCGAAGATCATGGCGCTCGCCATCCGGCTCTTCGCCAACATGACGGCGGGGCACTTCGTCATCCTCGCCTTCATGGGTCTCATCCTCACCTACGGCTCGATGGTCGGCCAGGGCATTTTCGGAACGACCGTCGGCGCCGCGACGATTCTGGGGTCCATGGGCCTCGCGCTGTTCGTGATGATGCTGGAGATCTTCATCGCGCTTCTTCAGGCGTACATCTTCGCGATGCTGGTCTCCGTATTCATCGGCTTGATTCGCCACGCGCACTGATCCGGAAGGGTCCGCGGGCAACTTCCGCGCCGGGGAGGCGCGGACGGAACGGGGGGTGTCGTCCGAACCCCCGACTGAGAAAGGAAACTGGAGCAAACGATGCTGAACATGTTGACGCTGCTGCAGGGCATGTCGACGGGAGACGGTCTCGCGATCGGACTCGCCATCGTCGGGGGCGGGCTCTCCGTGCTCGGAGCCGGTATCGGAATCGGTCTCATCGGCGGGCGCATGACGGAAGCGATGGCCCGCCAGCCCGAGGAAGCGCAGACCATCCAGACGGCGGCGATCGTGCTGGCCGTGTTCATCGAGGGTGTGGCGCTGTTCGGACTCGTGATCGCCGGCTTCATCCGCGGATGATGCGTTCGTCCGGGGTCGCCGGCTGCTGCGCGCTCGCTGTGCCGACGGCGCTGGCGGCCCAGGCGGAGACCGGGATCTTCTCGCTCAATCTGGGACTGTTCTTCTGGACGGTGATCCTGTTCGTGCTCACGCTCCTCGTCCTGGCGAAGTGGGTCTTCCCGCTCATCGCGGGCGGACTCGAGCAGAGGCACGCGAAGATCCAGGGCGCGATCGACGATGCCCTCTCCGCGCGCGACGAGGCGAAGGGACTGCTCTCGCAGCAGGAGGCCGCGCTCGAAGCGGCCCGCGGCGAAGCTCGCGAGATGCTGGAGAGCGCCCGGCAGCACGCCGACGGCCTTCGCAAGGAGATGCTGGAGGAGGCGCGGGCGCAGCAGTCGCAGATGCTCGATGACGCGCGCCGCGAGATCGGTCACGAGCGGGACCGCCTGCGCGAGGAGATCCGGCGCGATGCCGTGGACCTCGCGCTGGCGGCCTCCGAGCGGCTGATCCGCGCGCGGCTGGACGCCGAAGAGAACCGGCGTCTCGTCCACGAGTTCGTGTCGGACGTCTAGCGGAAGCGATGAGCGCGTCGGCGGTGGCCCGCAACTACGCGGCGACTCTCTTCGAACTCGCGGCGCGGGACGGGAGCGAGGCGGAGTACGGCCGGCTGATCGAGGAGATTGGGGACCTGTACACGAACGTCCCGGACTTTCAGCGCTTCCTCGAAGTGCCCGCGGTGTCGCTGTTCGAGAAGAAGGAGGCGATCCATGCGGCGCTCGCCGGAAGGGCGCCGGATCTCTTCATCCGCTTTCTGCTCGTCATCCTGGATCGCCACCGGCAGCGGGCCCTCCCCGGGATCGCGCGGGCCTACCGCGACCTTCTGGACGAGAGGGCGGGACGGGTCCGCGCCACCGTGACGCTGCCCTTCGAGGCGGATGACCGCGTCCGGAACGAGGTCGTTTCGGCGCTGGAGCGGCGCTTCGAGCGGGAGGTCGTTCCGGAGTTCCACGAGGACCCGAAGATCCTGGGCGGCGTGATCATCCGCGTCGGCGACGAGTTGCTGGACGCCTCGCTGCGGCGGCAGCTCGAGCAGATGCGGCGCGAACTGTACTGAGACGCTCGGTAACGAGAAATAGAGAAGAGAAGACGATGACAGGTTTCGACAGCTCCCTTCGAGCGAGCGAGATCAAGAAGGCCCTGCTCGAGCAGATCGACCGCTACGAGGAGGAACTCCGGGTCGAGGAGGTGGGCGAGGTCCTCGAGGTGAAGGACGGCGTCGCCCGCATCTGGGGTCTCTCCACGTGCGTCGCGAACGAGATGCTGGAGATCACGTCCCGCGACACCGGGGTCTCGGTGATCGGTCTCGCCTCGAATCTCGAGGAAGACAACATCGGCGCCGTGATCCTCGGCGATTACCTGGCCCTCAAGGAGGGGGACCCCGTGCGCCGCACCGGCCGCGTCCTCTCCGTGCCCGTCGGTCCGGCGATTCTCGGCCGCGTCGTGGACACGCTGGGGCAGCCGCGCGACGGCCGCGGGCCGATCGAGTCGGTCACCTACATGAAGGTCGACCGGAAGGCCCCCGGCATCGTGTACCGCCGGCCGGTGAACGAGCCGCTCCAGACGGGCCTCAAGGCGATCGACTCCATGATCCCGATCGGCCGCGGCCAGCGGGAACTGATCATCGGGGACCGGGGCACCGGCAAGACGGCCGTGGCGATCGACGCGATCATCAACCAGAAGGGCGAGGACGTCGTCTGCGTCTACTGCGCGATCGGCCAGAAGGGCTCGACGGTCGCCGGCATCGTCGAAAAGCTCCGCGAGGAGGGCGCGCTCGACTACACGGTCGTGGTCGCCGCGAACGCGTCGGAGCCCGCGCCGATGCAGTTCATGGCCCCCTACGCCGCGTGCGCGATCGGCGAGTACTTCATGTACGAGGAAGGGAAGGCCGTCCTCGTCATCTACGACGACCTCACGAAGCAGGCCGATGCCTACCGCGAGGCGTCGCTCATCCTGCGGCGTCCGCCGGGGCGCGAGGCATACCCGGGCGACGTCTTCTATCTGCACAGCCGCCTGCTCGAGCGCGCGGCCAAGATCAGCAACGATCCCGAAGCGGTCGCCGGCCACCCGGACATCAGGAAGCCCGGCGGTTCGCTGACCGCGCTCCCGATCATCCAGACGGCCGCCGGCGACGTGTCCGCCTACATCCCGACGAACGTGATCTCGATCACCGACGGCCAGATCTTTCTCGAAACCGACCTCTTCTACTCGGGCGTGCGCCCGGCGGTGAACGTGGGGATCTCGGTCTCGCGCGTGGGCGGAAACGCGCAGATCAAGGCGATGAAGAAGGTCGCCGGGCGTCTGCGGCTCGACCTCGCGCAGTTCCGTGAGATCGAGGCCTTCGCGCAGTTCGGCACGGAACTGGACGCCGCGACGCAGCGGCAGCTGGACCGGGGCCGGCGCACCGTCGAGATCCTGAAGCAGGGGCAGTACGAGCCAATGCCGGTCGAGGAGCAGGTGATGGTGATCTTCGCGGCCACCCAGGGGTTCCTGGACGGCCTGGACGTGTCGCGGATTCGCGGCTGGGAGGTCGGGTTCCTCGAGTACATGGGCACGAACCATCCGGAGGTCGGGGAGGCGATCCGGACGGACAACGTGATGTCGGACGAGACCGAAGCCGCGCTCCGCGAGGCGATCGAGTCCTACTCCGACACCTTCGTGCATGACGACGCCTCCCGAGGAGACGCTTCGGACGCCGCGGCATGAGCAAGTCGAGGGACATCTATCGGCGGATGAAATCCGTCGACAGCACGAAGAAGATCACGCGCACCATGGAGATGGTCGCGACCGCCAAGCTCGCGCAGGCGCAGGGGCGGGTGATCCGCGCACGTCCCTACTCGGCCGAACTGATGGACATGATCGCCCGGCTCGCCACGCCGGATCTGGCGGAATCCCGGCCGCTCCTGCGCCAGCCGGCGCGCATCGAACGCGCCGCGGTGGTGCTCGTGACGAGCAATCGCGGGCTGTGCGGCGCCTTCAACGCGAATCTCATTCGCACCGCGCAGGCGCAGCTCGCCGAGCTGGATGAAGCGGGAGCCCGGGTCGAGTTCCACGTCTACGGGAACAAGGGGATCTCGTACTTCAGGTTCCGCGGCGTCGAGATGACGCATACGCGCAACGACCTGGGGGATCCGCCGACGACGGATGACGCCCGCGCGCTCATCGACGGCCTCGCCGCCCGCTTCGTGGCCGGCGAACTGGACGCCGTGCGGCTCGTCTTCGCGGAGTTCCGGAACATGGTGAGCACGCCCCCTGCGGTCCGGCAGGTGCTCCCGGTCGGCGTAGGCGAGGCGCGCAAGGGCCCGCAGCCCTTTTACATCCTGGACCCGTCGGAGGAGGAAATCCTCGATCACCTCCTGCCGCTCTACGTGACGAACTCGACGTACAGCGCGCTCCTGGAGACGGCGGCGGCGGAGCAGGCGGCCCGCCGGACGGCGATGAAATCGGCGACGGACAACGCCAACGATTTCCTCGACAACCTGCGGCGGACGTACAACCGCGCCCGCCAGGCCGAGATCACGAATCAGATCGCGGAGATCATCGGCGGCGCGGACGCGTTGGACGGGTAACGGACGAACAGCGTACAGGGGCGGCGGCGCCCCCGAGAACCGATAGCCATGAGGCTGACACATGTCTGAAGGATCGACCGAACGAGGCAAAGGCAAGGTCGTGCAGGTCATCGGGCCCACGATCGATGCGGAGTTCGAGCCCGAGCACTTGCCCGAGATCTACAACGCGCTCTCCCTCTCCTGGGAGGACGATGACGGGACCGTGCACGATCTCGTGTGCGAGGTGGCGCAGCACATCGGACGCAACCAGGTGCGCGCGGTCGCGATGGACGCGACGGACGGCGTGACGCGCGGGATGGAAGTCGTGGACACCGGACATCCCATCTCGGCGCCCGTCGGCGAGGCGTCGCTGGGCCGCATCCTCAACGTCCTCGGCGAGCCCGTGGACGAGCTGGGTCCGGTCGATGCGGCGGAGCGCTGGCCGATCCACCGCAAGTCGCCCACGCTGCAGAACCTCGAGCCGAAGACGGAGATCTTCGTCACCGGGATCAAGGTCGTGGATCTCATCGCTCCCTACGTGAAGGGCGGCAAGACGGGACTCTTCGGCGGGGCCGGCGTCGGCAAGACCGTCATCATCATGGAGCTCATCAACAACATCGCGCAGGAGCACGGCGGCCGCTCCGTCTTCTGCGGCGTGGGCGAGCGCACCCGGGAGGGGAACGACCTCTGGCTCGAGATGAAGGAGTCGGGCGTCATCGACTCGACGGCGCTCATCTACGGACAGATGAACGAGCCGCCGGGCGCCCGGCTGCGCGTGGGACTCACCGGCCTCACGGTGGCGGAGTACTTCCGCGAGGTGGAGGGGCTCGACGTCCTCCTCTTCATCGACAACATCTTCCGCTTCAGCCAGGCCGGGTCCGAGGTGTCCGCGCTGCTCGGCCGCATGCCGAGCGCGGTGGGCTACCAGCCGACGCTCGCCACGGAAATGGGCAACCTCCAGGAGCGCATCACGTCGACGACCCGAGGCTCGATCACCTCCGTGCAGGCGATTTACGTGCCGGCCGACGACCTCACGGACCCCGCGCCGGCCGCGGCCTTCACGCACCTCGACTCCCAGACCGTCCTCTCGCGCCAGATCGCCGAACTCGGCATCTACCCGGCCGTGGACCCGCTCGACTCCAGCAGCCGCATCCTCAGCGAGCAGTTCCTCGGCGAACGGCACTACCGCGTGGCCACCGCCGTGCAGCGCACCCTGCAGCGATACAAGGACCTGCAGGACATCATCGCGATCCTCGGGATGGATGAACTCTCCGAGGAGGACAAGGTCATCGTGAACCGGGCCCGGCGGATCCAGAAGTTCCTGTCGCAGCCCTTCCACGTGGCCGAGCAGTTCACCGGCATCCCGGGCCGCTACGTTCCGCTGGAGACGACGATCGAGTCGTTCGAGCGGGTCGTCGAGGGCGAGTTCGACCACCTGCCGGAACAGGCGTTCTACATGGTCGGCGGGATCGAGGAAGCGATCGAGCAGGCGAGGAAACTGGAGGCAGAGGCCGCATGACGGGGACGGCGTCCGCCCAACGGCGATTGAACGTCACGGTGATCTCGCCGTCCGCCGCCGCCTTCTCCGGCGCCGCGACGTCGATCATCGCCCCCGCGCACGACGGCGAATTGGGGATTCTGTACGGCCACGCGCCCATGGTCGTCCTCCTGGGCGAGGGCCTCCTTCGGATCCGCACGGACGACGGCCCCCGCCGATTCCGCGTTGCCCGGGGCTTCCTGCAGGTCCTCGACAACACCGTCGCCGTCCTTGCCGAAGAGGTGGAGCCGGCCGCGGAGAACTGACGTTTCCGGGGTCCGTGGCGGGCGCTTGACGCTCGTCCGACCCGGCCCTATTTTTCCCGTCTTCCCTGCGAGCGCCCTGGGGCGTCTTGCGGGGTCCGCTTTTTTGACAATCCGGTAGCGAGTGAGAGTGCTGGGCGCCGAGTGCGTCTGAGGTGCTTGATGCCGTCAACGAAGATGGATCAAGCGATCAAGGGCACAGGGTGGATGTCTAGGCACGGACTGGCGATGAAGGACGTGGCAAGCTGCGATAAGCCGGGGGTAGCTGCAAGCAAGCGTTAATCCCCGGATTTCCGAATGGGGAAACCCGGCCGGGGTGATGCCCGGTCATCCCTTCGCTGAATACATAGGCGTCGGGAAGCGAACCGAGGGAACTGAAACATCTAAGTACCTCGAGGAAGAGAAAACAACCGTGATTCCCTCAGTAGCGGCGAGCGAACGGGGAAGAGCCCAAACCATGGAGGTGTCAAGGCGGCAGCCGTTGCTTCCATGGGGTAGCAGGGTGGTTCGTGAGAGTCTGCCGGCTCTCGGAGCGTCGCGCGACGGTGAGTCGAATCCGTCTGGAAAGCCAAGCCATAGAGGGTGACAGCCCCGTAGGCGAAGCCGACGTCGCGATCTCTGGACCATTCCTGAGTAGGTCGGGACACGTGAAATCCCGATTGAATCCGGCAGGACCACCTGCCAAGGCTAAATACACGTCCGTGACCGATAGCGAACGAGTACCGTGAGGGAAAGATGAAAAGTACGCCGGGAGGCGGGTGAAACAGATCCTGAAACCGTGTGCCTACAAGCGGTGGGAGCTCGACCCTCTCTTCGTGAGAGACGTCGGGTGACCGCGTGCCTTTTGCATTATGATCCGGCGAGTTGTTCCTCAGTAGCGAGGTTAAGCCGTTCAGCGGCGGAGCCGAAGCGAAAGCGAGTCTTAACTGGGCGTAAAGTTGCTGGGGACAGACCCGAAACCAGAGTGATCTATCCATGGCCAGGTTGAAGCGAGGGTAATGCTTCGTGGAGGACCGAACCGTTGTGGGTTGAAAACTGCTCGGATGAGCTGTGGATAGGGGTGAAAGGCCAATCAAACCTGGAGATAGCTGGTTCTCCCCGAAAGATATTTAGGTATCGCCTCTGAGTGTAGACTGCGGGAGGTAGAGCACTGGAAGGGCTAGGGCCCTAAACCGGGTACCAACCCCTACTAAACTCCGAATGCCCGTTAGTTGGTCTCAGGGAGGAAGTGCACGTGCGATAATGTTCGTGCGCGAGAGGGAAAGAGCCCAGACCTTCAGCTAAGGTCCCCAAGTGCTAGCTAAGTGACAAAGGTGGTGGATTTGCGCAGACCAATGGGAGGATGGCTTAGCAGCACCCATCCTTGAAAGAGTGCGTAATAGCTCACCAGTCAAGCGGATCTGCGCCGATAATGGTCGGGACTCAAGTTAGCCACCGAAGCTAAGGCTGCGCGCATCTGCGCGCGGGGTAGGGGAGCGTTGCCTGAGCCGTGAAGCGGGGCCGGAAGGCTACCCGTGGAGCGCAGGCAAGTGAGAATGCCGGAATGAGTACGCGAGAAACAAGGTGAGAACCCTTGTCGCCGTAAGCCCAAGGTTTCCTGAGCCATGCCAATCAGCTCAGGGTTAGTCGGCCCCTAAGGTGAGGCCGAAAGGCGTAGCCGATGGAAAACGGGTCAACATTCCCGTACCACACGATACTGCGCTTGAGTTCGCGGAGGGACGCAGAGGTGAAAGGTCCGTCGTTTCAATGGACATGAACGATGTAAGGAGGTAGGCGTTTCCGGGTAGGCAAATCCGCCTGGTAAAGCCGAGATCCGATGCCGAAGAAGTCTTCGGACTTCGCTAAGGGACCGTAATCGTACTGCCAAGAAAAGCTTCGTGGACGAGGAGTACGTGTGACCGTACCGCAAACCGACACAGGTGGGCGAGGCGAGTAGCCTCAGGCGCTCGAGTGAGTCTTGGTTAAGGAACTCGGCAAAATGTCCCCGTAACTTAGGGAGAAGGGGAGCCGGCGGTAGGTGATCCTGCCTCGCGCAGGGGAGCCGAAACCGGCCGCAGAGAATCGGCCCAAGCGACTGTTTAGTAAAAACACAGGTGTCTGCAAAGTCGTCAAGACGACGTATAGGCACTGACGCCTGCCCGGTGCCGGAAGGTTAAATGGAAGGGTTAGCTTCGGCGAAGCTCTGAAATGAAGCCCCGGTAAACGGCGGCCGTAACTATAACGGTCCTAAGGTTAACGGAATCGCTAGCCTTAGAGAAACCGAACTATATGCGGGAAAGCCCTCGAAAATCGATCGGTACTCGTCGGTTCCGGCTTCGGCTCGGGACGCGGCAGTAAAAATCCGACGGACAGGGGGGTAATCCGCAGGGAAGGCCCGGTGCAAGCCGGGAACCCTCAGAGACCAAACGTTCGGGACTGACTTATGAATCTCAATGCGGAGTGGATTACGGGATTTGTCGATGGTGAAGGCTGCTTTCATGTCGGTGTGAGCCGTCACGAGCAGATGAGCACAGGATACCAGGTGCTTCCGGAATTCACCGTCGTACAGCATACCCGTGACGTACAGGTTCTTCACGCGTTGAAGAGCTATTTCGGTTGCGGCGTGGTTCGACGAAACCACGGCGACCGGATGGCGTATCGCGTGAGAAAACGCGAACATCTGATGCGGCACATCGTGCCGTTCTTCATGAAGCATCGACTGAAGACGAAGAAGCGACTGGATTTCATCAAGTTCCGGAAGGTTCTTCTCAGAATGGAGAAGGGCGATCATTTGACGCCGGAAGGACTCGAGGCGATTCGGATGATCGCTGCGCAGATGAACCGCGGTCGGTCAAGAGAGAGTCCAGCCCGTCTGGAAACAGGTGGGATCAACTGAGCGAAATTCCTTGTCGGGTAAGTTCCGACCTGCACGAATGGCGTAACGACTTGGGCACTGTCTCAACCAAGAGCTCGGCGAAATTGGAGTCTCGGTGAGGATACCGAGTACCCGCGGCAGGACAAAAAGACCCCGTGCACCTTTACTATAACCTGATATTGGGTTCGGGCACCGTCTGTGTAGGATAGGTGGGAGGCATTGAAGCAGGGCCGCCAGGTTCTGTGGAGCCACTGGTGAAATACCACCCTTGCGATGTCTGGATTCTAACCTGGGGCCGTGAATCCGGTCTGGGAACAGTGTCAGGCGGGTAGTTTGACTGGGGCGGTCGCCTCCCAAAAGGTAACGGAGGCGCGCAAAGGTTCCCTCAGCGCGGTCGGCAATCGCGCGAAGAGTGCAAAGGCATAAGGGAGCTTAACTGCGAGACCGACAGGTCGAGCAGATGCGAAAGCAGGCCTTAGTGATCCGGCGGTTCTGTGTGGAAAGGCCGTCGCTCAACGGATAAAAGGTACGCCGGGGATAACAGGCTTATCGCCCCCGATAGTTCACATAGACGGGGCGGTTTGGCACCTCGATGTCGGCTCATCGCATCCTGGGGCCGGAGAAGGTCCCAAGGGTCGGGCTGTTCGCCCGTTAAAGCGGTACGCGAGCTGGGTTTAGAACGTCGTGAGACAGTTCGGTCTGTATCCGCCGTGGGCGTTGGAGATTTGAGAAGAGCCGCTCCTAGTACGAGAGGACCGGAGTGGAGTGACCGCTGGTGTACCTGTTGTCCCGCCAGGGGCATCGCAGGGTAGCTATGTCGCGAAGGGATAACCGCTGAAAGCATCTAAGTGGGAAGCCTACTTCAAGATGAGATCTCCCGCACCGCAAGGTGCCTGAAGGACCGCAGGAGACGACTGCGTGGATAGGCGGCAGGTGTAAGGCGTGTGAGCGCCTCAGCCGAGCCGTACTAATCGTCCGTGAGGCTTGATCCATATCTTCATATGAGGTCGATAAGCGCTTCAGCGCGCTCGATCGCCCTTGCACTCGACTCGTGTGCCGGATCCCGGATTGCCGGCGGCTTTAGCGAGGGGGAAACACCTGGTCCCATCCCGAACCCAGCAGTTAAGCCCCTCAGCGCCGATGGTACTTGGGCGGGGACGCCCTGGGAGAGTAGGTCGCTGCCGGCGTTTAGAAGGAGGATGAACGCCCCGGATCCGAGAGGATGCGGGGCGTTTTTTCCATCGAGAGGCTTACGGGAAGCTTAGGGACGCCGGGCGAGATTGAGGAGGCTGCGCACAGCCTGGGAGGGCTCGGGGGCGTGCATGACCGCGCGCAGGACGGCGATGGCGGCGCCGGTGGCGAAGACGGCTGGGGCGTTACGGGCGGTGATGCCCCCGATGCCGAAACAGGGAATCCCGCTTGAGCGACGCACGGCTCGCACGCGCTCGGGACCGACGGCCTCATGGGCCAGGCCGGGCTTGGAGTGCGTCCCGAACACGGCCCCGACGCCGAGATAGTCGGCGCCGGCGCGGGCCGCGCGGCGGGCTTCGGTGGGATCGTCGGTGGAGTAACCGATGAGGAAGCCCTTGGGAGCGAGTTCGCGCGCGGCGTGGAGGGGGAGGTCGTCCGGGCCGAGGTGGACGCCGTCGGCCCCGGCGGCGAGGGCGACGTCTAGGCGGTCGTTGACGATGAGAAGCGCGCCGGAGCCGTCCATGGCGGCGCGGAGGGCCGCGGCTTGGGCGGTGAGCGCCCGTGCGTCGGCGGTCTTGTCGCGAAGCTGAATGACCGGCACCCCGGCGGCCACGCACTCGGCGACGACTTGGTGCAGGGGGCGACCGCTGCGCGGGCGGGGATGCGTCAGCACCATGACCCGGGCGGCCGCCAGGCGCGAGCGTGGGCCGGGCGGCGTCAGCGTTGGGCGGCGTCGCGCGCGAGCCGGATGCGGTTTCGGGCGTCGTTGTGCTCGCGCAGCGTGCGCGTGAACTCGTGCCGCCCGTCACCCCGCGCCACGAAGAAGATGTAGTCGTGCTCGGCGGGGTGGAGGGCGGCGCGCAGCGACGCGGCCCCCGGCGAGGCGATCGGACCCGGCGGCAGCCCCGGCTGCGTGTACGTGTTATACGGGTGATCCGCGACCGAATCGATATCGCGATACAGGAGCCGCGCGCGCGGTTCCCCGAGGGCGAACTGCACGGTCGGATCGGCTTGGAGGAGCATCCCCCTCCGCAGACGGTTCCAATACACGCCGGAGACGGTGCGCCGCTCGTCCCCCCATAGGACCTCCTTCTCGACGATACTGGCGAGCGTCACGACCTCCCGCTCCTCCATCCCGATTTCAGCGGCGCGCGCGCCCTCCTCCTCACCCCAGAACGCCTTGTACCGGCCGACCATGGCGGTCACGATCGCCGGGACCCCGACCCCTTCCGCGAAGCGGTACGTCTCGGGGAAGAGGTAGCCCTCGAGCGTGGGGCCTCTCCCGTGTACTCCGCGATCCGTTCCGCCACGGCTTCGACCCGCAGGCCCTCCGGGATCGTGAGCGGGGTGGTGGCGACGGCCCCGTCGCGCAGAACCTTGAGCAGGTAGGCGTACGATGCACCGCGCGGGATTTCGTACCGGCCGGCCTTCAGGACTCGCGCCGCACCCCGAAGGCGAACGTAGGTGTCGAAGATGCGCGCATGGAAGATCAGCTCCTCCGCCTCGAGAAGACGCGCGATCTGCCGCGACGAGAAGCCCGCGGGCACGCGGATATCGATCACCGATCCATCCGGGATGCCGGGTCCCCGAAACTCGGTGGAAAGGAACCCGTACACCACCGGCGCCGCGGCCACCAACGCGGCGGCGAGCAGACCGCGGCGCGTCCTCGGTGGCGGCGGCGCGCGGGTCATGAGCCGGGGGCACGGATCGGGCCGGCGGGGCGCATGGGGCCGGCGGTCGCGCCGCTCCGCAGATACGCGGACAACATCAGAGCCGCCGCCAGCTCGTCGGTTCGCCCCTTCAGCCGCCGTTTGGCGCGCGACAGCGCCATGCCGGCGAGCTCTCGCTCGGCGCGCGCCGTCGAGAGCCGCTCGTCCCACTCGGCGGTGCGGACACCCGTGGCCTCCTCAACGGCTCGCGCGAAGGTCCGCGCCTCGGTGGCCATCGCACCCGCCGTCCCATCCATTGAGAAGGGAATCCCCACCAGAATGACGGCGGGCCCCAGCTCCGCCACGAGCGCCACCAGCGCGTCAGGCACCGTGGCCACCGGATCGGCGGGGGAACGGTCGACCACGCCGTGCGGGGCCGCGATCGTCCGGGTTGGATCCGTCACGGCGACACCAATGCGCCGCCGGCCGTAGTCAAGCGCCATCAGCCGGCTCCCCGGCGGGGTCAGGTCCACGGCCCCCCCGCGAGCCAAGTGTGCGCATACGACGGTTGGCCGGTGGGGCTGCGCGTGGGGGCCGAGCAGGCGGCGCTCGGGGGGAGGACGCCGGCGAGCGGGGTGGAGGGCTTCATCGGAACCGAAAGCTAGACAGCGGACCGGGGCCGGACAAGCTTTGCCCCGCACCGTCACCACAAGCGGCCGGGTCGCGGCGGCGCCCCGTTACCAGTAAGGAGAGGCGATTGCTCCCAACCCGAGTCATCGAGAAGAAGCGGGACGGCGGACTACCAGATGTCGGCCTTCCTCATGGCGTCCTTCATCCAGGGCCTCGCTGCGGGTGAGCTCTCGGTGCTCACCCGGGAGATCATCGCGTCCGGCGCGCGCCTCGAGTTCGCGGACTTGGGTGGACCGCTGGTGGACAAGCACTCGACGGGAGGCGTCGGCGACAAGGTGTCGCTCGTGCTCGCGCCACTGCTTGCCGAGGCAGGGCTGCGCGTCCCCATGATGTCGGGCCGCGGTCTGGGGCACACCGGCGGAACGTTGGACAAGCTTGAGGCCATCCCGGGGTTCCAGGTGTCTATCGGTCTCGACCGCTTCCGCGCCATCCTGGACGACGTGGGCTGCGCGATGATCGGCCAAACGACGCAGATCGCGCCGCTCGACGGCCGGCTCTACGCCCTCCGCGACGTGACCGGAACCGTGCCCTCAACGCCGCTCATCGCCGCCTCCATCGTCTCCAAGAAGGTGGCCGAGGGGATCGGCGCGCTGGTGCTTGACGTGAAGTGCGGCCGGGGTGCCTTCATGACCGATGAGCGCCGCGCGCGTGAGCTGGCCCAGACGATGGTCGCGCTCGCGGCCGCCGAGGGCGTGCGCACCACCGCCCTGCTCACGGCCATGGATGCGCCGCTGGGCCGCGCGGTGGGCAACGCCCTCGAAGTACGTGAAGCCATCGAAACGCTGCGGGGCGGCGGACCCGCGGACCTGCGGGCGGTGATGATCGCCCTCGCCGCGGAGCTCCTCGTTTCCGCGGGGCGCGCGACCGGTGCCAAGCAAGCCACGTCCCCTCGCTCCCCTCGTCCCCGAACCGCTCGCGTCCGGCCGCCGAGAGACCGATTCTATCGCGACGCGGCTTCCGGCGGGAGCCATCACCTCGATACTACCGACCCTTGGCGCGGATGTTTCTCCCCGTAAACGAACAACTCAAGCGAATTCGAGAGGGGGCCGAGCGCATCGTGCCGGAAGGCGATCTCGCCGCCAAGCTCGAGCGCGCCACGCGCGCGCGTAGGCTCCTCATCGTCAAGCAGGGTTTCGATCCAACCCGGCCGGACCTCCACATCGGGCACGGCGTGTCGATCCATAAGCTGCGGACGTTCCAAGAGCTCGGGCACCGCGTGGTCTTCGTGATGGGCGACTTCACGGCCCGGGTCGGCGACCCGAGCGGGAGGGACGATACGCGGCCCATGCTGTCGGAGGAGGAGATCGAGGCGAACCTGGCCACGTACGAGGACCAGCTCTTCAACCTGCTCTTGGGCAGGACGCTGCAGGAGCGGGCCGGGCAGGAGCCCCAGGTGTGTCTGATCATGCCGCTCCTCCGCGGGACGGACGGCCACCGAAAGATGTCGAAGAGCTACGGCAACTACATCGGGATTTCGACGCCGCCAAACGAGGCGTTCGGGCGCGCGATGTCGATTCCGCACGCGCTTCTCGACGAGTGGCTGGTGCTCGCCTCCGGCACCCATGGCAAGGAGATCGCGGCGCGCCGGGAGCAGGCCCGGACCGACCCTTTGGGCGCCAAGCGGTGGCTCGCCCGCAACATCGTGGCGCGGTACCACGGGACGTCCGCCGCCGCGACGGCGCGCGAGGCCTTCGACCGCCTCCACCGGCGCCGCGAAGTGCCCGAGGACATCCCCGCCGTCACTCTTGGCCTTGCGGAGCGCCAGACGGCTTGGATCGCGCACGTCCTCCGCGACACCGGCCTCGCCGCGTCCTCGTCGGAGGCGGGCCGGTTGATCCGCCAAGGGGCCGTGAGGATCGACGGCGACGTGGTCAGGGACCGCAACCTACAGCTCCCTGTGGGTGAGTACTTGGTCCAGCGGGGCAAGCGCCGCTTCACACGCGTGTCGATCCAGCCCTGACACGGCCGGCGGGGAGTCTCGCGCTGCCGATGGCGAGGGTTGGGGGGTGTCGACGACCCGCCGCTCTCCGGCCATGAGGTCTCCAAGCCCCAAACCCTGATTGGAAGGAGACCTCTTGACCCTGCGAGATGTGGGGCCTTAGGCTCCGAGTTCCGGGAGCTTACAGATTCAGAATCAACCTTACAGATTCAGACTCAACGTGGAGGCCTCATGAGACGACTCGTACCGATACTGCTCGGACTGCTCGTTACCAGCTCGTGCGTAGACGTTGGCACTGCGGGGCCCGGCTCAGCATCGGCTGTTTCCGGGGGTTTCGAACTGGGCGTCTTGGCGGACTGTGATCCCTCCGATGAGCATCCCTGCCCGCCACCCCCGCCTCCACCCCCGCCACCGCCGCCACTGAATGCTTGTATCTTTGCGGCAGAGTACTGTTCGCTGTGCGAAGACAATCCTACGCACCCATGGTATTGCGAGCAGTGTGAGCTTTACACAGAGGAGTGTGATGACATGGGTGACATGGGTGACACGCGGCGTCCGGACGGGCTCCGTGTGTGTTGAGAGTATAGTCGAAAGCGTCGGGGCTCTCGTGCGAAGACGCAAGACGGTGATTGCTCCCCGGACACGGACGCAAAGATACCAGCGTTGAGCAGCACCCAACATCGAATCGAGAATGGAGTGGAGATCGTGAAGGGCGCGGCGGCGGGCGTACCGCTTCGCGGAAGGGGTCGGGGTCCCGGCGATCGTGACCGCCATGGTCGGCCGGTACAAGGCGTTCTGGGGTGAGGAGGAGGGCG
>JAJEEM010000040.1 GCA_022820995.1 Gemmatimonadota bacterium
CGGACGCCGCCTCGCCGCGAGCCGCAGGTCCGCGCCGGAGGCGGCCGAGCGTCTTGCGCGCGGCCCTGGCCGCAGCGGACAGGGGTGACCGTCCACCCGTCTCGTCCGGGCTCCCGTCCGGCGCCGACTCCGCCTTGCGCGACTCCGCCTTGCGCGCGGGCGTGGCCGTGGCGATCGCCACTGTCAGATAGTGATTGCCGTCCTCGTGGCGCGACATCCGGACGACGCCCGCGTCGTGCGCCGCCCGCAGGAACAGGCTGAACTTGCTGAAGCCGAAGACGCCTTCATCGAAGGTGGCGTCGTACTGCAGGAGCTTGCGCTTCGCCATGGAGTCGCGGACCGGGGCTCCGTCCCGGGAGAGTTCGGCCACCGCGCGCTTCAGCGCCTCGTAGGCGCCTTTGACGTCGGCTGCGGAGGAGTCCGTCGTTCTTTCCGACGGTTTCGCGGCCTTCGCGGGCGAACGTTCCTCCGGGGTTTTCGGAGCGGATGCGCGCCCGCGGCCTCCGCGACGGCCGCGCTGACCGCGGCTCCTCGCCGTGGCGGCCTCCCCCCTGGAGGAAACCGGGTCGCCACCCGCCGCTGAAGCCGACGCCGCGCCGGACGGCAGGCCGACATCGTACTGGCCGTTCTCCCGCTTCTGCAGCACGATTCGATTGCGCTTGGCCGCTTCGCTCAGGAACCGGTTGAATCGGGAGAAACCGGTCGTCTTCTCGTCGAAGCCCGGGTCCATCTCCAGCATCACCTGCTTCAGGCGATCCGACCGCATGACATCGCCGCGCTCGGCCATGCGCGCGACGGCCCTGCTCGTCAACTCCCACGGGTCGTGCTTCTCGGTCTGGATTTCGTCGGCCGACGTGAGCCCGGACAGCCGGTTGTAGCTGTAGTACTCGTCGCAGTTCTGGACGAGGATGTCCGAAGTGGACTCCTGGAGCCCCACGCCGATCACGTACTTCCCGTACTCCTTCAGTTTCAGCACGAGGCTCGAAAAGTCGGAGTCCCCGGAGAGGAGGATGAAGGTGCCGATCTCGGGGCGCGTGAACACCAGTTCGAGCGCATCGATCGCGAGCCGGATATCGGTCGCGTTCTTCTTCGACGACCCGTAGGCGGGCGCGAAGATGAGGTCGACGGAGGACTCGGAGAGCGGCACGATGTACTGGGGGTAGCGTCGCCAGTCCGCGTACGCTCGCTGGACGGCCACCTTGCCGCGGATGATGTCCGAATCGAGGAAATTCCGGAGTTCCTGTCCCAGGTTGGACCGGATCCCCATCGTCACGTTGTCGAAGTCGATGAGAAGCGCCGCGGCGGCTGCCATATCGGCGGAGGGGCGCCGGTGAGGCGCCCGGGTGTACATGTCGTTCATGTCCCTCTGTTCCGTTCGTTGCCGCGAACGGTCCGAGAAGGCCCCTCTGCCTCGCCCCCGGTGGCGGGGGGGATGGTGAGAGGGGTCTGCGGACAGCCGTTCGC
The DNA here is from genome assembly GCA_022820995.1 of Gemmatimonadota bacterium. Taxonomy (GTDB): domain Bacteria; phylum Gemmatimonadota; class Gemmatimonadetes; order Palauibacterales; family Palauibacteraceae; genus Palauibacter. The sequence continues at coordinate 1,465 of JAJEEM010000040.1, forward strand.
GTTCTCGCCGGTCCGATCGCGGGCCGCTTTGCCCGGCGACCGCCGCGGCGATCTGATCTAGTCGGCCTCGGCGCGTATGCTGCGGGCCAGTTTCACGCGGCGCGCTTGTGCGCTGGAGGCCTCCGGAAGCTCATCCAGAAAGTGAATGAGATCCGGCACTCTGTGCTCTGCCAGAGATTCATGGCAGAAATCCCGGATTTCGTCGGCCGTGATCAGGGCCCCTTCGGCGGTGACTACGCAGGCGCAGATGAGTTCACCCAGCACGTCGTTGGGGATCCCGAGAACCACCGCTTCTTCCACCGCGGGGTGGGACCTGAGCTGCGCTTCGATTTCGGCGGGGTGAACGCTGTTGCCCCCGCGAAGAATCACGTCGCTCAAGCGACCGACGATATGCAGGTAACCCTCGGGGTCGACCATCGCAAGGTCGCCGGTCTTGAGGAAGCCGTCGTCCGTCATGGTGTCTCGGGTCCGGCCGGGCTGATGGTAGTAGCCGTGCATCACGTTGAAACCACGCACGGCGAGTTCGCCCACGGACTCCGTGGGGAGCTCCGCGCCGGCCTCGTCGAGCACCTTGAGTTCGACCCCCTCGAGGGGGCGGCCCACCGTGTGGGCCCGTTTCGCCTCGGGATCCGACGGGGTCGTGATCGAGACCGTGGGGGAGGTCTCGGTGAGGCCGTAGGCGCTCTCGAGATCGGGGATCAGGCGACGGCGCACGTCGCGCACCAGGTCGGCACCGATCGGGGCGCCCGCGATGACTCCGGTGCGCAGCGAGTCGGGCCGGACCCCGCCGCGTTCCAGCGCCCGCAGCAGCATCACGAACATGGTCGGGACACCGTGGACGACCGTGGCTCCGTGCTCCCGCGCGAGCGCGAGCGCGCCCGCCGCGTCGAAGGTCTCCTGCAGCACGAGCGTCCCTCCCGTGCCGAGCGTGGTGAGCAGGGCGGTGAGCCCGAAGATGTTCGGCAGCGGGACGATGCACAGCGTTCGATCATCGCCGTCCAACCCCAGCTGCGCCGCCGTGGCGAGGGCGGTCCGCACCAGGTTGTCGTGCGTGAGGACGACCCCCTTCGGAGCCCCCGTCGTCCCGGGCGTGTACAGAATCGCGCACGGATCCCGGTGCGGGTCCACGTCCGTCGGCGGGACTTCCCGACCGCGGCCGCTCGCGATGAGGTCCTCGAACTGGAAGATCCGGTCGTCGTACCAGAGATCCTCCTCTCCGACCGTCACCACGTACTGAAGGTCCGGCAGCCGGGCGAGGAGGTTCTCGAACCGCTGGAGATAATCCACCCCGCCCCAGTTCTCGGCCGTAATCGCGACGGCGGCCTCGGAATTCCGGAGCGCGAAACGGAGCTCGCGCGCCGAACAGTTCGGACCGATGGGCACGAGAACGGCGCCCGCTTCCGCGACCGCGAGGGCCGAGATCACGAACTCGGGCCAGTTGGGCAGCTGGACGGCGACGCGGTCTCCGGGTTCGACTCCCAGGTTGTGAAGCCCCACGGCCAGGGCGCGGGACTGCGCCGCGACGCGGGAATAGCTCCACGACCCGTCGCGCGCCCCCATGCAGGGCGCGTGCGGACTCGACTCCGCGTGTCGGGCGAAGAGACCGGCGACGCTGAGCGCGGAGGTCGGTGACGGTTCGGCTGGGATCACTTCGTGCCGGTCGGTGAATGGGTATGCAAGCCCTGGGCGCCTTCCGCCGAGGTCGACAATCTCAAACTCGTTCGGTCGGCCGTAAAGCCGTCGCGAGAGGTTCTGCGAGATCTTCCTCGCCGAGACCGAAGCTGTGTCGTCCACCGGCGTCGGTGGCCACCTCGCCGAGTTGCGAAAGGAAGACGCAGCGAACCCGATCCCGACGGGCCTTCTTGTCCTTCGACATCGCATCCCGGATCTCGGTTGGCTCGCGGTCGGTCTCCCAGTCGCCGCCGAGCCCGCACGCCTCCAGCAGCGCGGCAAGCCGTTCGGAGGTTCCCCGCTCCGTGATCCCGAGCAGCTCCCCGAGGCGCGATTCCACGCGCATGCCCGCCGCGACGGCCTCGCCATGGAGGAGCTTGTAGCCCTCGAGCGCTTCCAGCGCGTGGCCGACGGTGTGTCCGAAATTCAGAATCTCGCGGCGGCCGCGCTCCAGCGGATCGTCGCCGACCACCGCCGCCTTGTGCCGCACGACGCGCTCGATGAGCTCCGCCGATGCGCCCGGGTCGCCGCGCGACAGCACCGAAGACCCGCGCACCATCCAGTCCCAGAGCTCCTCGTCGAGAATCGCCGCCGTCTTCACGGCCTCCGCCAACCCGGCGCAGCGCTGGTGCCGCGGCAGCGTCTCGAGTACGGCCGGGTCGATGAGCACGGCCGATGGGTGATGGAAGGCCCCGACCAGATTCTTGCCCGCTTCGGTATCGACCCCCGTCTTCCCTCCCACGGAACTGTCCAGCATGGCCAGCAACGTCGTGGGAATCTGAATGACGGGGACGCCGCGCATGTAGGTGGCGGCGACGAAACCGGCCAGGTCGCCCGCGACCCCGCCCCCGAGCGCGACGACGGCGGAGTCGCGACCGAACCGCGCACGAAGCATGCGATCGCTCAGTGCGGCCCACTGCTCCCGGCTCTTGTTCCACTCGCCCGCGGGGAACGGGAAGAGATCGGCGGCGAGACCGGCATCTTCCAGGTGGGACACGATCCCGGCGCCATAGAGCCGCGCGACCTGCGAATCCGCGATCACCGCGTACCGGTGCGCCGGCGCATGCCGCCGGCAGACGGACGCCGTTTCGCCGAGCAGGCCCGGTTCGATGTGAATCGGGTAGCTCCCGCTTCCGGCAACCTGAACTTCCAGAGTCCTGCGGCTCATGAGCCTCCATGGGAGCCACCGGTCAGGCGCAGATCCGTGACGGCGACGCCCTGCGGGTCGATAGCGGCGGCCAACTCGGCGATCGAGCGCCCGAGCGCGGGATGTCGCCAGGCGCCGGCGACCTCCGCCAGCGGCAGGAGAACGAAGGCCCGCTCCGCGAGCGCGGTGTGCGGAATCGCCAGCTGCGGCGTGTCGACAACTTCGTCCGCGTAGAGAAGGATGTCGAGATCGAGAGGACGGGAGGAGAACCTCGGCGCATCCGGGTCGCGTCCTGCGTTCGATTCGAGATCCTTGAGCGAGACGAGCAGAGCGCCGGGCTCGAGACGGGTCCGGCCGACGCAGCAGGCGTTCAGGTAGACAGGCTGGTCCAGGCCGTACGCGGGCACCGTCTCATAGACTCTGGAGAACCGGGGCTCGACCAGCACTGTCTTCGCCAAGTGCCGCGCGGCGGCGCGCAGATGGTCGATGCGAGGACCCAGATTCGATCCCATCCCGAGGGCGACCTCCCGCATCGAGGCGTCGATGCCGGAGGAGGGGACGCCGGAAGCTGGCCGATCGGATCCCGTCAAGGCGCGCCGGTCACCGAATCGCTAGCGATTCTCCGGGAGGATCGGGACGATGCTGTTCCCCGGATTCGTGTTGCCCGGCTCATCGAGCGCGGTGTCTTCCATCGAATCGACGGACGGAACCGTGGGCCCGACGGTGAGGTCCAGACACCCGGTCGCGGACACCCCGGCCAGGCCGATCAGGACCGCGCATGTCGCCAGGAAGTGCGTGGCTCTCAGTTTCATGTATGCCTCTGTACTCTTGCTCGAGACCGTCTCCGTAGCCGGAAGCTAGCGCGGCGGACGATCGCCGCACAACGAGGAAACGTCCGAAGTCCGCCTTTTCTGACACGCCGGACCGTGAATGCGAGGAGGCCACCGGAACGAATCCCGGTGGCCTCCGCCGCCAGCTCGAAGGCGCCCGCAGGCGCCCCCGCACGGATCCTCCGCAGAGGACTGCTAACGGACTACGAGATCGGCGTTTGCCGCCCGACTCTCAGCCGCGATACTCCTCTGGATACGCTCCAGCGAGTACGCCGCACGCAGCAGCGCCGCGTCGAGACTGCCCGGCACGATCGCGGGCGGTATCGGGTTCCCGGCGGAACTCGCCTCTCCCCCGCCGAAGGTGTAGATGTCCCGCTGCAGCACCTCGAGGTCGGCAGCCGGGATCGGCAATTGCAGCGCACTCCCCGCCGGCATGATGTCGTTACGCCGTCCGTGCCAGAACTCGAGCCCGCCGAACACGTTGAACACGTTCTCGAAGTGCTCGAACCACATCGCATCGCGCAGGTTCCCGCAACGGCCCTGCACGTCGTACCGCTTCCGCGGCGTGCACTCTCCCGCCGCGTTGGTCGGCACGGCATCCGTCGGGTTCGACGGCGCGGGCGGCAGGCCCGCCTCCATGCGCGTCTTGTTCACGATGTCCGCGGCGGCTCCGAAGTTCCCCATGCGGTAATGGGCTTCCGCAACGTAGGCGTCCATTTCCTGGTGCGTCATGGACTCCATCTCGCCGAACTCGCAGCGACTGCAACTCAGCGTGTAGTCGTCGTATCGCGAGTCGCCGTAGTGCGACTGCCGGTACGTTCCGCGCTCCGGCCGGAAGATGATCGTCGCGTTGTACCGGTGGCGCGGACCGTACGAGGCCGCCGAGGGGCTCACCGGCTCCCCGAGCGTGCCGTTCTCGTTCACCGCCGGGAACCGCTTGTCGTCCCCGAACGTCATCTCGCGCGCCGTCTTCTGCTCCGTCGGGAACGTGAGCCAGTCCTGGTACTGGCCGCTCTGGTCCGCCATGCCGACCCAGTCCATGTGCATGCGGTGCCAGGTCGAGTTCTCCTGCATGAAGATCTTGATGCCGCTCCACCACGGGGTTCCGGAAGAGCGATCCTCGCCTATGGCCACGAGTTCGCGAATGCCGTTCTCGGCATCCGAGATGACCTTGCCCCAGTTCACGCCGGCGGCCTCGGCATCCGTCCGCGGCAGGTTCGCCGCGCAGCGCGCCTTCCAGCTCACCAGGTAGTCGGCGTACTGGTTGTTGTCCCAGGGATTCCCGTTGATCCAGGTATCCGGGAGCGTGAACGACGACGACCGGGCCGCCGCCTCGGCCTCATCCAGCTTGTTCACGGCGTACTGGTACACCCCATTGTAGTCGACCGTGTCCAGCTCCCCGGCCAGATCCACGGTCTCGTCGATGATGAAGGCCTGATCGTACCACAGCGCGAGCAGGCAGTTGAGTATCGCCTGGCTGCCGAGGGCGAAGGTGCGGGCACGCACGTTCCGCTCGCCTCCCGGGCCGATCTCCAGGCCCTCGTCAATGGCCCGGATCCCGTCCGACGCGGCCGAGATGCCGCTGTAGGCGTCACCCCAGTTCGCCTCGAAGATGTACGAAGGGCTGTACGCGGCCGAATTCGGCAGCGGCTCGCGGGGCTCACGACCGAGGTCGTTCATCCCCATGTTGCCCCACGTCGCCGTGTGGCGGCTCGACATGTGGTTGAAGGCGAAGTTCGCGTTGTTCCAGTAGTGCCCGATTTCCCAGACCTTGAGGTAGGAGCTCGCGATGAGCGTCTCCACATCGTCCGGGCCCGCCAGGGCTCGCGCCCGGTCCGGCTCGTTCAGGTTGTCGACCTGCAGGTCGCAACCCGTAAAGCCGACCGTCAGCGCCAGCGCGACGGCAGGCAATGTCAGCTTCCTTTTCATGACCCCTCCATTACTCAAATCCATATCCGTCCGAACCCCCGTTCCCGGAGGCCGTCAGAAGACGAGTTCCGCCGAGAAGGTGAACGTTCGGAAGTTCGGGTAACCGAAGCTGTCGACGCGGTTCAGGGTCGCGCTCCCGACCTCCCCGCCGTCCGAGCCGACTTCGGGATCGTACCCGCGGTACGCGGTGAACGTGAACAGGTTGCGTCCGATGGCGCTCAGAGTGATCCGGTCGAACACGTTCCCGAACAGGGCCGACGAGACCGACTCCGGCAGCGTGTAGCCGAGCGACAGCTCGCGCACCTTGAGCCAGTCGCCGTCTTCGCGGAACCATGAATTGTCGGACCCGACGTTGTAGATGACCGAGGCGTAGCCGGTGGGCTTGTTCAGTTCGAGCGGCTTGCCCGTCTGGTCCACATCCTCGCCGCGCAGTTCGCGAAGCGCCCACTGCGCCGTGTTGTTGTAGATCGAGTGCCCCACCGACGACTCGAGGAGCGCGTTCAGGCTGAGGTTCCTGTACCGGAAGTTCGTCGCGAAGGACGCGTTGAAGTCCGGCGTCGTGTTCCCGTAGGGGAGGAAGTCCGTCAGTCGGCACTTCTCCTCGTAGTCGCCCGGGTTCTTGGCGATGCAGGCCGGCGAGTAGTCTTCGACGTAGAACGGATGCCCCCAGGCGTAGGTGCGGTCGCCGTCCGGAGTGGACACGGTCCCCTGCGTCCCCCACAGCTTCTTGGAGAAGCCTTCCGTGTGATCGTTCCCGCCGGTGTAGACGAGAAGGCCGTCATCGTTGACCTGGAAGTTGGCGTTGCAGTCGGAAGCCGACACGCCGACCGGCGCCAGATCCGCACAACTGGTGGCCAGCACCTCGCCCCACAGTTCGCCCAGCGGACGACCCTCGGAGACGTAGAAGGTCCCCACCGTGTAGTCGGGCACGTCCAGGCGCGTGATCTCCTGCCTCGTCCGGTCCCAGTTCAGCCGGAACTGGAGGCCCATGTCCTGCTCGTCGATCGCCGCGTAGCGCAGCGAAATCTCGTACGTCTGCGCCGAGATCTCGCCCGCGTTCTGCCACTGGTTCGAGAAACCCACGAACGCCGGCTGCGGCACCTGAAGGAGCTGGTCGTCCGTCGTCTGCCACGCGTAGGTGAGGTCGAGGCCCAGATTGTCGAAGAACACGAAGTTCAACCCCGCCTCGCGCTCGGTCGTGAACTCCGGCCTGAGCGCGCGGTTCCCGAGGTTGACCGGGAAGATCGCGCCCTGCGCGACGCCGAACGTCTCGTACTGGGCGTTGAAGTTGGGCCGACCACCCGCCGTCCCCAGCGAGAAGCGCAGCTTCAACTCATCGATCGCGTCGATGTTCCAGAAGTCTTCCTGCGTCACCCGCCACGCGATGGAGCCGCGGTAGTACGTCTGCCACCGCTCGTCCGGTCCGAACAGCGACGAGCCGTCGCGCCGAACGAGACCGTCGAGGATGTAGCGGCCCCGGTAGTCGGCGCTCGCGATCCCGAACAGCCCCTCCGCCTTGATCGAGCGGACCTGATTGTTTCCGCTCGTCTCGCCGATGATCGCGCCGAAGTTCGGCACGTCCTGCACCGAGAAGCGGCTGCCGAATACGCCGTTCGACTTGAAGCTCTGGTCCTCGATGAGGTAGCGGGCCTTCCCGCGCACCGTGAGGTCGCCGTCCATGAACGTCCGGCTCGCGCCGAGCGTCACGGAGGCATTGATCGCCTCGTCCGTGAAGTTGAACTCGCGCAGGCTGCCGCCGGTGAGTTCGCCCGTGCCGCTGGCGCTCGACGTCCGCTCGTTCTTGGGCCGGATCGTGTAGTCCTGGAAGTCCGTCCGGTCGAACGAGGCGTTCGCCTCGAGCGTCAGCCAGTCGATGGCCGCGGGCGAGAAGTTGAGGTCCACCGACCCCATCGACCGCGTACGCTTGTCCCGGCTGTCGTTCACCGCGAGCAGGTAGAGCGGGTTCGCCTCGATCGACTGCGGATCCGCATCGATGTCGGGGTATCCGTCGAACGAGGAGACGCCCGTCAACTCAATCGCCGGCGACATGAAGGTGAGTCGCGAGAAGGCGCCCGTGGTGACCGCCTTGTCATCCTGGTCGGAGCGCGAGTAGAAGCCGCTCGCCGCGATGTCGAGGTCCCCGAAGCGCGTATCCACGTTCAGGCGCACGTTCTGCCGCTCGAAGCCCTCGTCGTCGGGAACGCCGACGTTGAAGGGCGCCAGCCCCTGCGCGACGCGGTCCGAGTTCAGCGTCGCGAGGTTGTCGATGCACTGCGAGCAACTCACCACGCCCGCCTCGCGGAACTGGTCCACGCTCACCCGGAAGCTCGACTCGCCGAACCGGCCCGTCACGGCGCCGTAGATGTCCATCGTCTCACCGGGATCGAAGAACGTGTCCATATGGTCGAACAGTTCTCCGGGGAACGCCTGGTTCGCGAACGCGGTGGCCGTGGTGCCCGGATCGCCGGGGTTGATCTGGTTGTAGAGCAGGGCCGAGCCGAACCCCCGCCGGTTGAGATCGCGGAAGTCGACCTCGCTGCCCTGCGAGTCGATGAACTTCGTCCCGGACGCGTTCATGGTGTACGGGTGCGAGCGCACGAGGCCGATATCACCGACGAGTTCGCCCAGGCCATACTCGCCGCGGGCGAGGATGTCCAGCGTATTCATCTGCAGGCCCGTGCCGCGCTTCGTGGTGATCTCGATCACGCCGTTCTGCGCACGCGAACCGTACAGCGACGCCGCCGCCGCGCCCTTCACGATCTCGACGTGGTCGATGTCCAGCGCGCCCACGTCCGAAAGCGATGCGCCTTCCGACTGGATCACGCCGTCGATCACGATCAGCGGCGACTGGCTTCGGCCGGCCGCGTTGATCGACGTCGGACCGCGCAGCATGATCGAGGCCGGCTGGCCGGGCTGGCCGGAACCGGAAATCACCGACACTCCCGCCGCCTTCCCCGTCAGCAGCGAGGAAGCGTCCGCCGCCGGGACCGGGAGGTCCTGCGCCGACAGCCGCTCCACCGTGAACGGGAGCTTCACCTGCGGCGACTCGCCCACCACTCCCGTCACGACGATGTCCTGGAGGCGTAGCGCCGTCTGCTCCACGGCGAAGTCCGCCGTCGCCACCTGACCGGACGCCACCGTCACCGTCTGCGACAGTTCCCGGTAGCCGATCAGGCGAACCGTCACGGTCTGCTCGCCCGCCGGTACGCCGTCCAACCGGTACGTGCCCTCCGGACCCGTGAGCGAACCGATCACCGTTCCGGCAACGAACACCTGCGCGCCGGCCACCGGGGCCAGCGACTCCGCGTCGGTCACCGTCCCCGAGATCGCTCCCTGAGCGAGCAGCGGGGCCGCGCCGATAAAGAGCCAGGCGCTCACTGCCGTGGCGGTCAGCGCGCTCGCGCGCCGCCGCCGTCCTGACAACTTGAACAACATGGATCACTCTCCTTGTAGCAGTGAGATCCGTTCGTGCTTCGTATACGACCGTCCTTTATCCGAGTCAGACCGGGAAGCGCCCGCCGGCGCCTCCCCGGTCATTTTTCCTCAAACCTCAACGCACGACGAGATCCTCGCTGGCGCGGGCGGCCTTCTGGTGCCGCTGGAGGCGGTGCAGCGTGAAGGCCGCCCTCTCCAGCGCCGAGTCGAGGCTGCCCGGAACGATCGACGGTGGCGTCGGATTGCCTGCCGCGCCGCCCGCACTCCCGCCGAAGGTGTAGATGTCCCGCTGCAGGACCTCCAGGTCCGCGGCCGGCATCGGCAGTTGCAGCGCCGTGCCCGCAGGCAGGATGTCGTTGCGTCGCCCGTGCCAGAACTCGAGCCCGCCGAACACGTTGAACACGTTCTCGAAGTGCTCGAACCAGATAGCGTCCCGCAGGTTGCCGCAGCGCCCCTGCAGGTCGTACCGCTTGCGCGGCGTGCATTCGCCCGCACCGTTGGACGGTACCGGAGATGTCGCATCCGACGGCGCGGGAGGCAGTCCGGCCTGCATCCGCGTCACGTTGATGATGTCCGCGGCCCCCCCGAAGTCGCCCATCCGGTACAGGCCCTCCGCGACGTAGTGGTCCATCTCCTGGCTCGTCATCTCCTCCATGTCCCCGGACTCGCAGAAGTTGCAGCTCAGGGTGTAGTGGTCGTACCGCGCATCTCCGTAGTGCGACTGCCGGTACGTCCCGCGCGAGGCGATGAAGATGATGTTCGCGTTGTAGCGGTGGATCGGGCCCATGGAAGCGGCCGTGGGGCTCACGCTCTCCCCCAGCGTCCCATCCTCGTTCACGGCGGGGTAACGCCGGTCATCCCCGAAGTCCATCTTGCGCGCCGTCCGCTTCGAGGTCTCGAAGGACAGCCAGTCCTGGTACTGTCCGCTCTGGTCCGCCATGCCGGCCCAGTCCATGTGCATCCGGTGCCAGGTGCCGTTCTGCTGCGCCTTGGCCTTCAGATCGTCGAACCAGGCCGTGTCGGACGAACGGTCCTCGCCGACGACGACGACATCCTGGATGCCGGCCCGCGCGTCGGAGATGATCTGGCTCCAGTTCGCACCCGCCGCCTCGGCATCCGTCCGCGGCAGGTTCGCCGCGCAGCGTGCCTTCCACCCCACGAGATAGTCGGCGAACTGGTTGTTGTCCCAGGAATTCCCGTTGATCCAGGTGTCCGGGAGCGAGAACGACGCCGCCCGCACGGCGGATTCCGCCTCGTTCAGCTTGCCCATCGCGTAGCTGAACATGCTGTTGTAGTCGACCGTCTCGAGTTCGCCGGTGAGATCCGTCGTCTCGTCGACGATGAAGGCCTGGTCGTACCACAGCGAGAGCAGGCAACTCAGCATCGCCTGACTGGAAAGGGCGAACGCGCGGGCCCGCGCGTTCCGCTCGCCGCCCGGCCCGATTTCCAGACCCTCGTCGATCGCGCGGATCCCGTCCGACGCCGCCGCGATCCCTCCGTAGGCGTCATTCCAGTGCTCCGAGAACACGTACGACCAGCGATAGGAAGTCGAGTTCGGCATCGGTTCGCGGGGCTCCCGGCCGAGGTCGTTCTGGCCGTTGTTGCCCCACGTCGCCGTGTGCCGGCTCGACATGTGGTTGAACGCGAAGTTCGCGTTGTTCCAGTAATGGCCCATCGCCCACACCTGCTGGTAGGAACTGGCGATGAGCGACTCGACGTCATCCGGACTCGCCAGCGCGCGCGCCCGGTCCGGCTCGTTCGGGTTGTTGACCTGAAGGTCGCAACCCGAAAAACCGACGCCGAGGGCCAGCGCGACGGCCGGCAGTGTCAGCTTCCTGTTCATGACCCCTCCATAAGCTCGGTCCATGTTCGTCCAGCCTCCTTTTTCCGGAGGGGCATCAGAACACCAGTTCCGCCGAGAAAGTGAACGTGCGGAAGTTCGGATAGCCGAAGCTGTCGTACCGCTGCAGCGTGGAACTCGAGAGCTCGCCGCCCGTGCGGCCGACCTCCGGGTCGTATCCCCGGTAGTCCGTGATCGTCAGCAGATTCCTGCCGATCGCGTTGAGGGTGATGCGCTCGAACATGTTGCCGAACAGAGCGTTGACCGCACTCTCGGGCAGCGTGTAGCCGACCGCCAGCTCGCGAACCTTGATCCAGTCGCCGTCCTCGCGGAACCACGCGTTGTCGTTGTTCGAGAGATAGACCCCGGCCACGTAGCCGATGGACTTGGTGAACTCCAGGGGCTTGCCCGTCTGGTCCACATCCTCGCCCCGGTCATCCCGAAGCGACCACTGCGCGGTGTTGTTGTAGATGGAGTGCCCCATCGACGATTCGACGAGGGCGTTCACGCTCAGGCTCTTGTAGCGGAAGTTCGACCCGAACGACACGTTGAAGTCCGGCGTCGTGTTCCCGAACGGGAGCACGTCCGTGAGCTGGCACTTTTCCATGTAGTTGCCCGGGTTCTTCGCGACGCACGCCGGCGAATAATCCAGAACCTTGATCGGGATGCCCCACAGATACGTGTTCTCGCCACCATCCGTCGTGGGCACCGTCCCGTCCGTCCCCCAGAGCTTCTTGCTGAACCCTTCGGTGAAGTCGGCGCCTCCCGTCCACACGAGGATGCCGTCGTCGTTCACCTGGAAGTTCGCGTTGCAGTCGGACGCCGCGATGCCGACGGGTTCGAGATCCGCACAGGTCGTCGCCAGCACGTGACCCCACATCTCGCCCAGCGGACGACCTTCGGCGACGAAGAAGGTCCCCTGGCGGTAGGCGGGAACGTCCAGACGCGTGATCTCCTGGCGCGTTCGGTCCCAGTTCAGCCGGAACTGCAGGCCCATGTCCTGCGTGTCGATCGGCGCGTAGCGCAGCGACGCCTCGTAGGTCTCCGCCGAGATCTCGCCCGCGTTCTGCCACTGGCTCGAGAAGCCCACGAACGCCGGCTGCGGCACGCGCAGCAACTGGTCATCCGTCGTCTGCCACGCATACGTGAGGTCGAGGCCCAGGTTTTCGAAGAACACGAAGTTGATCCCCGCTTCGCGCTCCGTCGTGAATTCCGGCTTGAGCGCGGTGTTCCCCAGGTTGACCGGGAAAATCGCACCGCCGGCGATGCCGAACGTCTCGTACTGCGCCTGGAAGTTCGGCCGCCCGCCCGCCGTGCCCAGCGAGAAGCGCAGTTTCAGTTCATCGATCGCATCGATGCTCCAGAAATCCTCCTGCGTAATGCGCCAGGCGAACGAGCCGCGGTAGTACGTCTGCCACCGCTCGTCCGGCCCGAACAGCGAGGAGCCGTCGCGCCGGACGAGGCCGTCGACGATGTAGCGGCCGCGGTAGTCCACGCTCGCGATGCCGAACAGCCCTTCCGCCTTGATGCTCCGGACGGAGTTGCTGCCGGTCGTGGAGCCGATGATCGCGCCGAAGTTCGGCACGTCCTGCACCGAGAACTGGCTCCCGAACACACCGTTCGAACCGAAGCTCTGGTCCTCGATCAGGTAACGGGCCTTCCCGCGCACGGTGAGATCGCCGTCCATGAACGTCTGGGTCGCGCCCAGGGTCACCGAAGCGTTGATCGCCTCGTCCTCGAAGTTGCCCTCGCGCAGGCTGCCGCCGGTCGGCCCCTCCCGCGTCTTCTCGTTCTTCGGATAGAGTTCGTAGTCGTAGAAGTCCGTCCGGTCGAACGACGCGTTCGCCTCGAGCGTCAGCCAATCGATGCCCGCCGGCGAGTAGTTGAGGTCCACCGACCCCATCGTCCGCGTCCGCTCGTCCTGGCTTTCGACGATCGCGAGCAGGTAGAGCGGGTTGCTGGAGATGGACTGCGTGTCCGCGTCGATTCTCGGGTATCCGTCGACCGGATCGATCTGCGCCAGGTCGACGGCCGGCGAGGCGAAGGTCAGCTGGCTGAACGCTCCGTTTTCGAGCGCCTTGTCGTCCTGCCTGGCGCGCGAATAGAACCCGCTCGCCGCGATGTCCAGGTCGCCGAACCGCGTGTCCACGTTCAGGCGCACGTTCTGCCGCTCGTATCCCTCGTCGTCCGGCAGCCCCACGTCAAACGCCGTCAGACCCTGGGCCACCCGATCCGCGTTCAGGGCCCCGAGGTTTTCGATGCAGACCGAGCAGCGCACGACGCCGCCCTCCCTGAACTGGTCCACGCTCACGCGGAAGCTCGACTCGCCGAAGCGGCCCGTGACCGCGCCGTAGATGTCCACGGTCTCTCCGGGGTCGAAGAACGTGTCCATGTGGTCGAACAGCTCATGCGGGAACGCCTGGTTCGCAAATGACGTGAAGGAATCGCCGGGCTCGTCCGGATTGATCTGGTTCGCAAGCACCGGGGCGCCGAAGCCGGGGCGGCTGAGGTCGGTGAAGGCGACCTCGTTGCCGTCGGAGTCGATGAAGAGCGTTCCCGCAGCGTTCATCTGGTACGGGTGGGACCGCGTCAGCCCCACGTCGCCGACGAGCTGGCTGATGCCGTACTCGCCACGCGCGAGGATGTTCAGCGAGTTCATCTGCAGGCCCGTGCCGCGCTTGGTCGTGATCTCAATCACGCCGTTCTGCGCCCGCGAACCGTACAGCGACGCCGCCGCCGCGCCCTTCACGATCTCCACGTGGTCGATGTCCAGCGATCCGATGTCGGAGAGCGAGGCCGACTCCGACTGGATCACGCCGTCGATCACGATCAGCGGCGACAGCGACCGGCCGGATGAGTTGATGGAGGTCGGGCCGCGCAGCATGATCGACGCCTCCGCTCCGGGCTGGCCGGAACCGGAAACGACCGATACGCCAGCAGCCTTCGCCGTCAGCAGCGAGGAGACATCGGCCGCGGGTACCGGGAAGTTCTGCGCCGACAGCCGCTCCACCGTGAACGGGAGCTTCACCTGCGGCGTCTCGCCCACCACTCCCGTCACGACGATGTCCTGGAGGCGTAGCGCCGTCTGCTCCACGGCGAAGTCCGCCGTCGCCACCTGACCCGACGCCACCGTCACCGTCTGCGACAGTTCCCGGTAGCCGATCAGGCGAACCGTCACGGTCTGCTCGCCCGCCGGTACGCCGTCCAGCCGGTACGTGCCCTCCAGACCCGTCAGCCCACCGATCACCGTTCCCGCAACGAACACCTGCGCGCCGGCCACCGGGGCCAGCGACTCCGCGTCGGTCACCGTCCCGGAGATCGCTCCCTGAGCGAGCAGCGGGGCCGCGCCGATAAAGAGCCAGGCGCTCACTGCCGTGGCGGCCAGCGCGCTCGCGCGCCTCCGCCGTCCTGACGACTTGCGCAACATGGATTGCCCTTCCTTTAGCGTGATACCCTCGGCGACCCGAACCCTTTCCCCTCCTCATAAATGGAAATGATCGGGGGCGCAGGACCGCGACCCCCGATCATTGTTTCGTAAGCGTTCGCCTCGTCGTTAAGCGCACGCCTCCCGGAACCGTCACTGACGGCGCCGGGAGGCGTCCACGCTCCCTGGAAGGGCTGTCTAACCAAACAACCGCCTTCCTGGTTCAAAAACCTCGGGGAGAACCCATCCCCGGCCCGGGCCTTGCCGGGCTACCGCTTGCTACCGAACGACGAGATCCCGCGAGCGGCGTTCCGCAGCCTGTTGCTCACGAATGCGCTCAAGCGCAAAGGTCACCCGCTCCAGCGCAGCGTCGAGGCTGCCGGGAACGACGCTCGGCGTAGGATCGCCGGCCGAACTCCCACCGCCGCCGCCAAACGTGTAGATGTCGCGCTGAAGCACTTCGAGGTCCGCGGCGGGAATCGGCAACTGCAGCGCCGTACCCGCCGGCAGGATGTCGTTGCGACGCCCGTGCCAGAACTCGAGTCCGCCGAACACGTTGAACACGGTCTCGAAGTGCTCGAACCACATCGCATCGCGCAGGTTGCCGCAGCGTCCCTGCACGTCGTACCGCTTCCTCGGCGTGCACTCGCCCGCACCGTTGGACGGCACGACATCCGTCGGGTTCGACGGCGCCGCGGGCAGCCCGGCCTCCATCCGCGTCTTGTTCACCATCTCCGCAGCGGCCGCGAAGTTGCCCATTCGATAGTGCGCCTCGGCCACGTAGCCGTCCATCTCCTGCGACGTCATGTGCTCCATGTCGCCGAAGAAGCAGAAGCTGCAGCTGAGCGTGTAGGCGTCGTACCGCATGTCGCCGTAGTGCGACTGCCGATACGTCCCACGCTCCGGCCGGAAGATGATCGTCGAGTTGTAGCGCGACCGCGGACCGTCCGACGCAACCGACGGGCTTACCACGTCCGACGTGGCGCCGTTCTCATTGACCGCCGGGAACCGCATGTCGTCGCCGAACGCCATCCGGCGCGCGGTGCGCTGCTGCGTCGGGATCGACAGCCAGTCCTGATACTCCCCGGTCTGGTCGGCCATGCCCACCCAGTCCATGTGCATCCGGTGCCAGGTTTCGTTCTCCTGCATGAGGGTCTTGAGGCCATCGTACCACGGGCTGTCCGATGAAGAGTCCTCACCCGTGACGACGACATCCTGGATGCCGTTCTGGGCGTTCGAGATGATCTGACCCCAGTTCGCCCCGGCGGCCTCGGCGTCCGTCCGCGGCATGTTCGCCGCGCAGCGCGCCTTCCAGCCCACGAGATAGTCCGCCCACTGGTTGTTGTCCCAGGAATTCCCGTTGATCCACGTCTCCTCGAGCGTGAACGAACTCCCACGGGCCTGCGACTCCGCCGCGTCCAGCTTGCCCATGGCGTAGCTGAACATGGCGTTGTAGTCGACCGTTTCGAGTTCGCCCCCGAGATCCGTCGTCTCGTCGACGATGAAGGCCTGGTCGTACCAGAGCGCGAGCAAACAGGAAAGGATCGCCTGGTTCCCGGCGGCGAAAGCGAGAGCACGCGCGTTACGCTCGCCGCCCGGCCCGATCTCGAGACCCGCCTCGATCGCCCGAATGCCGTCCGATGCCCCCGAGATGCCGCCGTAGGCGTCGCCCCAGTTGGCCTCGAAGACGTAGGCCCAGCGATACGAAGGCGAGTTCGGCAGGGACTCGCGGGGCTCACGACCGAGGTCGTTCATCCCCATGTTGCCCCAGGTCGCCGTGTGGCGACTGGCCATGTGGCCGAACGCGAAGTTCGCGTTGTTCCAATAATGTCCGATTTCCCAGACCTTGAGGAAGGAGCTCGCGATGAGCGTCTCCACGTCGTCCGGGCCGGCGAGGGCTCGCGCCCGGTCCGGCTGGTTCGGGTTGTCGACCTGAAGATCGCAGCCCGAAAAGCCGACCGTCAGCGCCAGCGCAAAAGCCGGTAGCGTCAGCTTCCTTTTCATGATCTCTCCGTTGTTCAGTCGGTATCTCCGATCCCCCCGCGTAACGAGGCGAGGCCGCCCTCCGGAGAGGGCGACCCGCCGCCGCCACGGACAGGGAATCAGAATACCAGTTCCGCCGAGAAGGTGAACGACCGGAAGTTCGGATACCCGAAGCTGTCCACACGGTTGAGCGCGGCACTACCAAGCTGGCCGCCGCCCCCACCGACCTCGGGGTCGTAGCCGCGGTAGTCCGTGATCGTGAACAGGTTGCGGCCGATCACGTTCAGCGTAACCCGATCGAAGACGCCGCTGAACAGGCTCTCGACCATGTTCTGGGGCAGTGTGTAGCCGAGCGAAAGCTCACGCAGCTTGACCCAGCTGCCGTCCTCGCGGAACCAGGAGTTGTCGGCGTTGACCGAGTAGACCGCGGAGGCGTAGCCCACAGGCTTGTTGTGCTCCAGCGGCTTGCCCGTCTGGTCCGTGTCCTCGCCCCGCAGTTCGCGAAGCGACCACTGTGCCGTGCCGTTGTAGATCGACTGGCCCTGCGAGGTCTCCAGGAGCGCGTTCAGGCTGAGACCGTGATACCGGAAGTTCGTCGCGAACGATGCGTTGAAGTCCGGCGTCGTGTTCCCGAACGGCAGGAACTCGGTCAGCGTGCACTTCTCCTCGTAGTCGCCGGGATTCTTCGCCACGCACGCCGGCGAGTAATCCTGGACCTTGATCGGGAGACCCCAGTGGTACGAGTTGGAGCCGTCCGCCGTCGCGACTTCGACCTGGGTTCCCCACAGCTTCTTGCTGAAGCCTTCCGTGAAGGCGGCGCCGCCCGTCGGGACGAGGAGGCCGTCATCGTTGACCTGGAAGTTGGCGCTGCAGTCGGAAGCCGACACGCCGATCGGCGCCAGGTCCGCACAACTCGTGGCCCACACTTCGCCCCACAGCTCGCCCAGCGGACGACCCTCGGAAACGTAGAAGTTGCCGAACGTGTAGTCGGGCACGTCGAGTCGCGTGATCTCCTGCCGCGTCCGGTCCCAGTTCAGCCGGAACTGGAGGCCCATGTCCTGCTCGTCGATCACCGCGTAGCGCATCGAGACCTCATACGTCGATGCCGCGATCTCGCCCGCGTTCTGCCACTGGCTCGAGAAGCCGACGAACGCCGGCTGCGGAACCTGCAGAAGCTGCTGGTCCGTCGTCTGCCAGGCATACGTCAGGTCGAGACCGAGGTTCTCGAAGAACACGAAGTTCAATCCCGCCTCTTTCTCGGACGTGAACTCCGGCTTCAACGCGCGGTTCCCGAGGTTGATCGGGAAGATCGCGCCCGCCGAGACGCCGAACGTCTCGTACTGGGCGGCGAAGTTCGGGCGCCCGCCCGCCGTCCCCAGCGAGAAGCGCACCTTCAGCTCATCGATCGCGTCGATGTTCCAGAAGTCTTCCTGCGCCACGCGCCACGCGATGGAGCCGCGGTAGTACGTCTGCCACCGCTCATCGGGTCCGAACAGCGAGGAGCCGTCGCGCCGAACGAGACCGTCGAGGATGTAGCGGCCGCGGTAGTCGGCGCTCGCGATACCGAACAGCCCCTCCGACTTGATCGCCCGGACCTCGTTTTCGCCGGTGGTCTCACCGATGATCGCACCGAAGTTCGGCACGTCCTGCACCGAGAACCGGCTGCCGAACACGCCGTTGGACACAAAGCTCTGGTCTTCGATCAGGTAGCGGGCCTTCCCTCGAACGGTCAGGTCGCCGTCCATGAACGTCTGGCTCGCGCCGAGCGTCATCGAGGCGTTGACCGCTTCGGTGACGCTGCTGCGCTCCTCAAGGCTGCCACCCGTGAAGTCGCCGGTGCCGCCGCCGCCCGCAGTACGCTCGTTCTTGGGCCGGATCGTGTAATCACTCCAGTCCGTCCGGTCGAAGGAGGCATTCGCCTCGAGCGTCAGCCAGTCGAGGGCCGCGGGCGAGAAGTTGAGGTCCGCGGAACCCATCGTCCGCGTCCGCTCGTCCCGGCTGTCGTTGACGGCCAGAAGGTACAGCGGATTGGGCTCGATCGACTGCGGATCCGCGTTGAGATCCGGATACCCGTCCATCGGGTCGACCTGCGAAATATCGAGCGCCGGGGACATAAAGGTCAGCCGGGAGAATGCGCCCGTCGACACGGCCTTGTCGTCCTGGTCGGAACGCGAGTAGAAGCCGCTCGCCGCGATGTCGAGATCACCGAAGCGCGTGTCGACGTTCAGGCGCACGTTCTGCCGCTCGTAGCCCTCGTCGTTCGGAATACCGACGTCAAAGGCCGTGAGACCCTGCGCCACGCGATCCGCGTTCAGCGTGGCGAGGTTGTCGACGCAGACGGAGCAACTCACGACGCCGGCCTCGCGGAACTGGTTCACGCTCACCCGGAAGCTCGACTCGCCGAACCGGCCCGTCACGGCGCCGTAGACGTCCAACGTCTCGCCGGGGTCGAAGAACGTGTCCATGTGGTCGAACAGCTCGTTCGGGAACGCCTGGTTCGCGAACGCGGTCTGCGGCGTCGGCGCCTCGCCCGGGTTGATCTGGTTGTAGAGCTTGGCGGAACCGAAACCGGGGCGGTTCAGGTCGCCGAAGTCCACCTCGTTGCCCTCGCTGTCGATGAACTTCGAGCCGGACGCGTTCATCTCGTACGGATGCGAACGCACGAGGCCGACATCGCCGACGAGCTGGCCGAAGCCGTATTCGCCGCGGCCCGTGATGTTCAGCGAATTCGTCTGCAGGCCCGTGCCGCGCTTCGTCGTGATCTCGATCACGCCGTTCTGCGCACGCGAACCGTACAGCGACGCCGCCGCCGCGCCCTTCACGATCTCCACGTGGTCGATGTCCAGCGCGCCCACGTCCGAAAGCGAAGCGCCGTCGGCCTGGATCACGCCGTCGATCACGATCAGCGGCGACTGGCTTCGGCCGGAGGCGTTGATCGACGTGGGACCGCGCAGCGTGATGGACGCCTCGGCTCCGGGCTGGCCGGAACCGGAAATTACGGAGACGCCGGCCGCCTTACCGGCCAGCAACGAGGAGGCGTCCGCCGCCGGGACCGGAAGGTCCTGCGCCGACAGCCGCTCCACCGTGAACGGGAGCTTCACCTGGGGCGTCTCGCCCACGACCCCCGTCACGACGATGTCCTGGAGTCGAAGCGCCGTCTGCGTCACGGCGAAGTCTACCGACGCCACCTGACCCGACGCCACCGTCACCGTCTGCGACAGCTCCCGGTAGCCGATCAGGCGAACCGTCACGGTCTGCTCGCCCGCCGGTACGCCGTCCAGCCGGTACGTGCCCTCCGGACCCGACAGCGAACCGATCACCGTTCCTGCAACGAACACCTGCGCGCCGGCCACCGGGGCCAGCGACTCCGCGTCGGTCACCGTCCCCGAGATCGCTCCCTGAGCGAGCAGCGGGGCCGCGCCGATAAAGAGCCAGACGCTCACTGCTGTGGCGGTCAGCGCACTCGCGCGCCGCCGCCGTCCTGACAAGTGAAACAACATGGATCTCCCTCCTGTGGCAGTGGGATCCTCTGCGACCCGGACCTGTTCGAGGGCCGAACCCTCGCCCGACGCGGCCGGGTCAGTACACCGCGTCGAAACGAACCAAAGAAGCCTTCCGGCTGTCGTTCCTGCACGTCATGTCGTGCCGCTACTCCTTTACAACGATTGGCGGAACCGTTTTGCGACGCCTCCGACGCCGCGGCACCGGAGGCGCGGCGCGCAACGGGCCCGAACCGCGCTCCCCGCCGCACTCCGAAACTCAACGATTCCCAACTCAGGCGTGCGGCCTCTCGGCGCACACCCGCAACTCCCCCGACGAACGGGACCGGTCAACATGAGCGCCGACTTCGGCCCGTGCAAGACCCTCGAAGGGACCGCCGCGGGACCCCGCGCGCGGCCATTCGGGCTCCCGAAACCCGGGGTCTCAGGGCCGGAGGGCGACCCGCGCGAAGGTTCGTTTGCCGCGCTGCACGAGGTACTCGCCTTCTCCCAGGCGGAGGTCGCCCTGCCGGATCACGCTGCCGTCCACCCGCACCGCTCCCTGGCGTATGAGGCGACCCGCCTCCGAAGAGGAAGCCGCGAGCCCCGAATCGCGAAGGATGTGCGCGATCCAGAGCGTCTCCCGCTCTCCGAGCGAGAGCGACACCGCGGGGACATCCTCCGGCACCTCCCGGCGCCGGTGCAGGCGGTCGAACGCTTCCCGCGCCTCCTCGGCCGCCGCCGCGCCGTGGTAGCGGGCCACGAGGTCTTCGGCCAGCCACCGCTTGGCAGCGAGCGGATCGGTCCCGGCCTGCGCGCGACGCGACGCAAGTGCCTCGCCGGAGGCGCTCGATACGAGCACGAGCCACTCGTCGAGCAGCGTGTCCGGGATCGACATCACTCGCCCGAACGTCTCTCTCGCCTCCATCGCGATACCGACGTAGTTGCCGTAGCTCTTGGACATCTTCCTATGCCCGTCGGTCCCGCGCAGAAGCGGCATGATGAGGCACACCTGCGGCTCCTGGCCCGCGCGCTCCTGAAGCGTTCTCCCGAGCAGCAGGTTGAACCGCTGATCGGTGCCGCCGAGTTCGACGTCGGCCCGCAACGCGACGGAATCGTACGCCTGCATCATCGGATAGAGGAATTCGACGAGGCTGATGGGACGCCCCTCCCGGTGACGCGCGGCGAAGTCGTCGCGCTCGAGCATGCGGGCGACGGTGTACTGCGAGGTCAGCCGCAGGATGTCCGCCAGCGCGAGGCCGGCGAGCCATTCGCTGTTCTTCCGGATCTCCGTCGCCTCCGGATCGAGGATGCGAAACACCTGGTCCTCGTAGGTGGCCAGGTTCGATTCGATCTCCTCCTCGGACAGCATCGGCCGCGTCTCGTCCCTTCCGCTCGGGTCGCCCACGCGGGCCGTGAAGTCGCCCATCACGAAGACCACGCGGTGGCCGAGTTCCTGGAATGTCCGCAGCTTGTGGATCGACACGCCGTGGCCGATGTGGAGATCGGGCCGGGTCGGATCGAACCCCTGTTTAATAAGGAGAGGCCGATCCTCTCGCGCCGAACGCTCGAGCTTGGCCACGAGTTCGTCTTCGGGGACGATGGACTCGGCTCCCGCCCGGATCCGGCGGATCTGTTCGTCTACGGGGAGAAACATCTGCGCCTGGTGTCGGTATATTCCCTATCGTCCCGTCGCGGGTCGCTCCCGCCGGGACGGCGTGACGATAGAATCGGACCATCGGCGGTTCGACGCGAGGGGTGAAGAGTGAACGGCCGGGAGAACGCAGGGGGGGAACGGGGATGATCCGTCGACGACGAGGCGCGCGCCGGTCGCGGGGCGCGAAAAAGCGGACGCCCCGGAAGAGGACGCCCCGGAAGCGGAGCCATGTGCGGCGGATTCTGCTGCTCGCGGTCCTGGTCGGCGGCGGACTGGGGGGAGGCGTGGCGTGGCGCGGGTGGACGCACGTGTGCGACGAGTGTCCCTCCATCGCCCAGATCTATGCCTTCGAACCCAGGGAAGCGACGAAACTCTTCGCGGCGGACGGATCGCTCCTCGCGGAACTCGCCATCGAACGGCGGACGCCCATCCGGATGGAGGCGCTTCCGCGCCATGTGTACAACGCCTTCATCGCCGTCGAGGACAAGCGTTTCTGGGGGCACGCCGGGGTGGATCTGCTGCGGACGACCCGGGCCTTTTTCGATTTCCTGATGAGGGGGTACGGGGCCGCGGGCGGCAGTTCGATCACACAGCAGCTCGCGGGCAACATGTTCGAGAGTTCCGTGAACCGGCGCGACATCAGCATCCGGAGGAAGCTGCGCGAGATGCGGGTCGCGATCGATCTCGAGCGCGCGTACAGCAAGTGGGAGATCCTCGAGGCCTACCTCAACCAGATCAATTTCGACGGGGTGTTCGGGGTCCAGGCCGCGGCGGAGCGCTACTTCGGGAAGACCGCTGCGCAGCTCAATCTGCCGGAGGCGGCGCTGCTCGCGGCGATCCCGCGGAATCCGGCGGGGTACAACCCGATCCGCCGCCCCGAGCGGGCTGTCGGACGGCGCAATCTCGTCCTTCAACTGATGGCCGCGCAGGGACTCGTGAGCGTCGAGGACGCCGAGGCGGCGAAGGCGTATCCTCTGGAACTCGCGAGGGGAGCCCGCATCGAGCAGGACGCGCCCTACTTCGTGGAATGGGTGCGGCAGCGGCTCTACGACCGATACGGCACCGACATCTACGAGAAGGGGTTCCGCGTCTACACGACGCTCGACCCGGATCTCCAGGCGGTCGCGGATTCCGCGCTCCTCGCCCAGCTGGAATGGGTGGACCGCCACCCGGCCTATTCCGGCGTCACCTTCGAGGAAGTGCGGGCGTGGCCGCCCGACAGCCTGTATCAGGTGAGCCGCGGCGGCGCGGAGATGCCGTACGTGCAGGGGATGTTCATCGCGCTGGATGCGGCGACAGGCGACGTGCGCGCGCTGGTGGGCGGGCGCGATTTCGGCGACTCGGAGTTCAACCGGGCGACCCAGGCCATCCGGCAGCCGGGTTCCGTGTTCAAGCCGTTCGTCTTCGCGACGGCGATCGCGTCCGGCATCCCGGCCTCGGAGATCATCTACGACCAGCCGTACTACCTGGAGAACGTCGGCGGCGATCCCTACGCGCCGCGCAACTTCGACAACGACTTCAAGGGCCCGCTGACCCTGCGGCGGGCGCTGGCCCGGTCCATCAACATCGTGGCGGTGAAGCTGGGGCAGCGCGTCGGCGAGGAGTCGTTCGCCCAGATGGCCGAGCGCATGGGCGTTTCATCGAGTGTCCCGCGGGTGCCATCGGCCGCGATCGGCTCGATGGACGTGCGTCCGATCGAGATCGCCAGCGCCTACAGCACCTTCGCGAACCTCGGCGTCCGGGTCTCCCCCCGGTCGATTCTCCGCGTGGAGAGCAGGGACGGCCGCGTGCTCTGGGAAAGCCGGGTCCAGCGTGAGCGCGTGCTGGAGCCGGACATCGCCTGGATCGCCCAGTCCATGCTGCGGGATGCGGTGGACCGGGGGACCGGGACGCTGGCGGTGAGGTCCCGCTATGCGATTCCCTTCTCCATACCGGTGGCGGGCAAGACGGGAACGACGAACGATGCGACCAATACCTGGTTCGTCGGATTCACGCCGGACCTCGTGACGACGACGTGGATCGGGCTCGACCGGCCCCGCCGCATCTACAACGGCGCCACGGGCGGAGGCACGGCGGCGCCGGTCGGAGCCGCGGTGCTCGCACACTACTACGAGACGCACGAACACCCCGACCCGTGGGAGCGGCCGCCCGGCCTCATCGAGCGGATCGTGGACGAGACGACGGGGCTGCTGTCGACGCGCTGGTGTCCGATCGACGTCAGGTACGTCGAGATCTACCTCGAGGGGACTGAACCGACCGAGACCTGCGACGCGCACGGTCCGTGGAGCGCGCACGCCCCCGTCCGGCGAGATTTCGCGCGACACTAGACACCTGCGCCAGCCGGTTCACGAGCCGTTCAGGCGATTCGCTCCAGAATCAGCGGTTGCGGCGCGGGCGGCTCGGGAGAGAGCCGGATCGCATTTCTCAGGCGGCGGGCGGCCGTCGCGGCGCTCGCCGCGTCCGCCGCGTGTACGGTGACGAGAGACTCGCCTTCGGAAACTCTGTCGCCGGCGTGGCGGTGAAACTCGAACCCCACCCTTGGATCCACCGCATCCTCTACGCGCCGTCGACCGGCTCCGAGTTCCACCGAGGCGACGCCCACCCTGCGAGCGTGGACATCGAGCCAGCCGGAGCCGGGGGACCGGAAGGGTTCGCGGATCGGAGCCGTGGGGAGTCGCCCGGGATCGTCCGCCACCTTCGGATCCCCTCCCTGGACCTCGATGAGCCGCACGAAGCGCTCGAGCGCGGCTCCGCCATCCAGGATCGCGCCGAGTTCCGCCGCCGCCTCTCCGGCGTCGGGGGCGCGACCGACGGAGACGAGCAACTCGGCGCTCAACGCGAGAGTGACTTCGCGCAAATCCGCGGGCCCTCCGCCTCTCAAGGTCTCGATCGCCTCTCGCACCTCCAGCGCGTTGCCGACGGTGCGGCCCAGGGGGGCGTCCATGGCGGTGAGAAGCGCGCTCGTCCGCACTCCCTCGGCGGCCGCAAGGTCGACCATGGTCCGCGCCAGCCCACGCGCCTGCTCACGGTCGGTAATGAAGGCGCCGCGCCCGCACTTCACGTCGAGCACGAGCGCCCCGATCCCTTCCGCCACCTTCTTGGAAACGATCGAGGCCGCGATCAGGGGTGGGGAAGGCACGGTCCCCGTCACATCCCGGAGGGCGTATAGACGTCCGTCGAGCGGTGCGATTTCCTTCGTCTGGCCGATCATCGCGCACCCGACCTCATCGAGAATGGCCCGGAACCGTGCCAGATCCACGGACACGTCGAAGCCGGGGATCGCCTCGAGCTTGTCCAGCGTCCCCCCGGTATGTCCGAGGCCGCGACCCGACATCATGGGGACGCGAAGTCCGGCTTCGGCCAGGAGAGGCGCGAGGATGAGCGAGACCTTGTCGCCGACCCCGCCGGTGGAGTGCTTGTCGACGGTCGGCGGACCGTCGTCCGCGAACCGCAGTCGCGCCCCGGAGTCGATGATCTCACGCAGGAGCACGGAGAGCTCGGCGGGATCCAGCCCGCGGATGAACGCGGCCATGAGGAAGGCGGACATCTGATACTCGGCGACGTCTCCCTGAAGATAAGCGCGCAGGAATGCCGCGAGTTCGTCGGAAGAGAGCCGCCCGCCGTCTCGCTTCCTCTCGATGATCCGGGTGGGGAGCATGGGGCGCCAACCTTGTCCGCCCCCGGCCCCCTGTCTAGCTTTTTTGCCGATGATCACCCCCACGCAGGTCCCTCCCGTCATCCTGCCGAGATCGGTCCTCGCGGATCTCTTTCACCGTTGCGCGAGCCTGGGCGACGCCGGTATCGCGGCGTTGAACGAGGCGGGGGACCGTACGGGAGCGGAGGCCGTCGCCCTCCTCGGCGACTCGCCGGACGCGCTTCCCGCAGCGGAGTTCTGGGCTTTCCTCGACGAGATCCTCCGGAAGGCGGGCCTCGGATCGATATCGTTCAAGCCCGGGGGAGGAACATCCGCCGCCATCGCCTGGCGTGACCCGCCGGAGGCCACAACGGCCGGGAACGTCCGCTGCCACTTTTCGGCCGCGCTGTTGCGCGGCGTTCTGAGCCGTGTGGCGGACCGCGCGGTGGAGGTCGCCGAGGTGCAATGCAGCGGCGGCGGGGAGCCATGCTGGTTCGTGTTCGGATCCGCGGAGGCCATCGAACGACTGCGGATCGGTGGTCAATCGGGGGCCGGGGACCAGGCGCACTGAGCATGCCCCGCGGTCGTTTGATGGCGCTCGACTACGGCCGGCGCCGCATCGGGGTGGCTGTCACGGATCCGACACGGACGATCGCGGCGCCCCACGGCGTGGTGGAGAGGTCCAACCGGCGGGCTCCGGGAACCGCGATCCCGGGTGGGCTGACCGAACTCGTGGCGGAAATGGATCCGTCCGCCATCCTCGTGGGTATCCCGTTCTCGATGGATGGGACCGCGGGCGAGATGGCGGAGGAGGCGCGGGCCTTCGCCCGGGCTTTGGAGGAAGCAACGGGAGTACGAACGATCGAATGGGATGAGCGGCTGTCGACCGCCCGCGCGGAACGGGAGATCCTCAGCATGGATCCGCCTCGAGGCCGACGGCGGCGGAAGGGCCGGACGGACGAGATGGCCGCGGCGCTGATGCTCGCTGCTTACCTGCGCAGCGCCCCTGCCGGTGCCGGCGTCCCCCGAGGCCCGTGAAACTCCTGCCGAAACGGACGGGCGTTCGCCTGCTCCTCGCCGCTCTCGCTGCCATCGCGCCCGTGGCATACGGGTTCTTCTCCGTCGAGTTCCGGGGCCGCGGCGTGCCCGATGGGTCGGTGGTCGAGGTTGTCGTCCCGGATGGCGCCGCGTCGCTCGAGGTCGCCGGCGTGCTCCGGGCGCAGGAGCTGATCTTCCATCCCCGCATCTTCGACGCGTACGTCCGCCTCAAGGGTCAGGGGCGGCAGCTGAAGGCCGGCCGGTACGAGATTCCGCGCGGCGCCTCGTACACCTACCTGCTAGAGGTGCTCCGAACCGGAGCCGTCGTTACGACGCCGCTCACGATCCCGGAGGGTCTTCGGGTCCCGCAGGTGGCGGAACGCCTGGCCGCGTACGTCGGCGATTCGGCCGCGATCGTCCTTGCCTATCTGACGAATCCGAAGCGGGTCGGGGAGCTGGGCGTGCCCGGCCCTACCCTGGAGGGATATCTGTTCCCGGAGACGTATCGATTCGCCGATGGTGTCGGACTCCCGGTCATCGTCCAGGCGATCGTCGGACGGTACAGGGCTTTCTGGGGGGCCGAGGAGCGCGCTCGAGCTGCCGCGCTCGGCCTCGATGAACGAGAGGTCGTGACGCTCGCGAGCATTGTCGAGAAGGAAGTCCGGTGGGACGACGAGCGTTCGGTGGTCGCGGGGGTCTACTGGAACCGCCTTCAGCGCGACATGCTGCTGCAGGCGGATCCCACGGTGCAGTACGCCCTCGGCGAGCCGCGCGCGCGCCTGCTCTACCGCGACATCGACTCCGTCGCCGATCACCCCTACAACACCTACACGCAGCAGGGACTGCCGCCCGGGCCCATCGCGTCGCCGGGCGCGGCCTCGCTGCACGCCGCCCTCCGGCCCGCCGACCACGAGTACATCTTCTTTGTGGCACGAAACGACGGCTCGCACGAATTCACCCGGACTCTGCGCGAGCACAACAACGCGATAAACCGGATACGCCTCGACCGCGAGCCGGCGGAACGGTAGGACGGGAAGGACCATGCCCGGCTCGCCCGCGTCGGATGGCTGGCCTCTGATGGTGATCACGCACCCTCGGCCCGCCTGCGGCCGTCCGCTCGAGCGGGTCGTGGCCGAATGCGTGGACGCCGGGGCACCCGCGATCCAACTCCGGGACAAGACCGCGGACGGCCGGGCGCTCGCCACGACCGTCGCGAGGCTCCGCGCGATCACGGAGTCCGCAGGCTCCAACCTGATCGTGAACGACCGTCTCGATGTCGCGCTCGCCACCGGCGCGGACGGCGTCCATCTCGGTCGAGAGGCTTACGGGAAGCTTAGGAAGGTCTGAACAGGTCGACAAATCGGCCGGTGTCGGGCCGAATGGCGCCGATCCGGCCGATTTTTGGCCTCTGAAGGGGCTCGGAGACGCGAAAACCGGGCGTTTTGGGCCCACGACCCCCCGTTTCCGTCCCGCCTGGACGGATGTCT
>JAJEEM010000007.1 GCA_022820995.1 Gemmatimonadota bacterium
GAGATGGTGATGCCGGGGGACAATGTGAATATGGCGGTGGAGCTGATCGCGCCGATCGCGATGGAGGAGAACCTCCGGTTCGCGATCCGCGAGGGAGGCCGGACGGTGGGCGCCGGGGTCGTCACCGCCATCCACGACTAGGGAACGCAAATGAGGGTTCGGATCACGCTCGAATGTACGGAGTGCAAAGAGCGCAACTATTCGACGACGAAGAATCGGCGGACCCATCCGCAGCGGGCCGAGCAGAAGAAGTACTGTCGCCGCTGTAACGGACACAAAATGCACAAGGAAACACGGTAAGGGGTTGGATTGGCCGGCATCGTCAGAAGAACTCAGGAATTCGCGGAACAGGTACAGGTCGAGATGCGTCGGGTCACATGGCCCGACAAGGATCAGTTGCGCGGTGCAACGATCGGCATCCTGATCTTCGTCTTCATCATGGCCATCGTCATCGGGGCCATGGATTCCGTGTTCGCGGCGTCGGTGCGGTTCATCGTCAGGTCGTTCGGTGGTTGAATCCGCGGGCGCGGGAGCCGCGCAGACCGATCTTCCCGAGAATGCGCTGCGCTGGTACGCGCTGCAGACGTACTCGGGCCACGAGAAGAAGGTGAAGACGCTGCTGGAGCAGAAGATCCAGGAGTACGGGGATGAACCTCCGATCCGGGAGGTCATCGTCCCCACGCAGGAAGTCGTGGAGATCAAGGGAGGGAAGCGCGTCAAGTCGACGAAGCGGCTCTACCCGGGCTACGTGCTGATTCAGATGCTGCTGGACCAGAACACGATGTACGTCGTCAACAACGTCCCCGGCGTCATCAAGTTCGTGGGGAGCGGGAAAGATCCGCAGCCGCTCAAGACCGAGGAGATGAACAAGATCCTCGGCATCGCGGATGAACTCGAGCAGGCGGGTCCGGAAACGGAGATCCCCTTCCGGCCGGGGCAGGTCGTGGAAGTCATGGAAGGACCGTTCAGCGATTTCAGCGGAACGGTGGAGGAAGTGTTTGCGGAGAAGGGCAAGGTGCGCGTGCAGGTGAGCCTGTTCGGACGCCCGACGTCGGTTGAACTGGATTACACGCAGCTGCAGGGGTTCTGATGCCGCCGAAGAAACAGGTTACCGGATTCATCAAGCTGCAGATTCCGGGTGGGCAGGCGAATCCGGCCCCGCCCGTGGGTCCTGCCCTGGGCCAGCACGGCCTCAACATCATGGACTTCTGCAAGGCGTTCAACGCGCAGACGCAGCAGGAAGCCGGCACGATCATCCCGGTCGAGATCACGGTCTACAAGGACCGGACGTTCAGCTTCATCACCAAGACGCCGCCGGCGGTGGAGCTGCTCAAGAAGGAACTCGGTCTCGAGTCGGGTTCTCCGGTCCCGAACCGTGAGAAGGTCGGCAAGGTCACGGACGACCAGCTGCGCAGGATCGCCAGGATCAAGATGAAGGATCTCAACGCGGCCGATGAAGAAGCCGCGATGCGAATGATCGCGGGCACCGCACGATCCATGGGGATCGAGCGGGCCGACTGATCGGGAGAGATCGGGAAACATGCCGAAACACGGCAAGAAATACCGCTCCGCCGTACAGGCGGCTCCGTCGAACGGCGTCCTCGCGCCGCGCGAGGCGCTCGAGCGCGTGCAGAAGACGGCGTTCGCGAACTTCGACGAGACGGTCGAGGCCGCGGTACGCCTCGGCGTGGACCCGCGCAAGGCGGACCAGATCGTGCGCGGCACGGTCATCCTTCCCGCGGGCACGGGACGCAAGGTGCGCGTGCTCGCCCTGGTGAAGGCGGACCGGGCGGCCGAGGCGAAGGAGGCCGGCGCGGACTACGTGGGAACCGACTACATCGAGAAGATCCAGGAGGGCTGGCTCGATTTCGACGTGGCGATCGCGACGCCGGATCTCATGAAGGACGTTGCCAGGCTGGGTCGGATACTCGGCCCGCGCGGGCTCATGCCCACGCCGAAGGCCGGCACGGTCACCATGGACGTGAGTCGGGCGATTCGCGAATCGAAGGCGGGCAAGATCGAATTCCGGGTGGACCGTACCGGCAACGTGCATGCCCCGATCGGAAAAGTGAGCTTCGAGCTCGACCAGCTGAACGAGAATCTCGATGCGCTCATGGACGAGATCGTGCGCCTGAAGCCCGCGGCGGCGAAGGGCCGGTATGTGAAGAGCGTGACCGTGACCAGCACGATGGGTCTCGGTGTTTCCGTCGACGACGACCTGTACCGATAGATCCATGAGACTCGAAGAAAAGCAGCGCGTCACGCAGGAACTCACTGCGCAGATCGAAGAGAGCGGGACGATCTACCTGACCGACTTCACCGGACTGAACGTGAAGGCGATCACGGATTTCCGAACGCGACTCCGAGACGAGGGCCTGAGCTATCGGGTCGTGAAGAATACCCTCATGAAGCGGGCGCTCGAGGATCTGGATCTCCCCGATCTGAGCGCCCATCTCGAGGGTCCGACGGGGCTCATCCTCAGCGACGCGGACCCGGTCGCGCCGGCCAGAGTGCTGAAGGAATTCGCGAAAGCGAACGAGGACCGGCCGGTGGTGAAGGTCGGCGTCATCAACCGGGTGGAGACGTCGCCGGAGGAAGTGGGGCGCCTTGCCGATCTTCCTTCGCGCGAGGTGCTGCTCGGCAGCATCGCGGGCGGGCTCACGGCGAGCGTCGGCGGCATCGCCGGTGCTCTGAATGCGCTCTTCCGCGACATCGCAGACATGATCGAACAGGTCGGAAGGAAGAACGAGTCCGCCTGAGGTGGGGCGCATGCCCGTGACGTGCGGGCGCGTGGAATGCATCAAGGATCCAGGGAACGGAAGAACATGTCCAAAATCGACGATCTTCTGCAGCAGATCGGCTCGCTGACGGTGCTCGAAGCCGCCGAGCTGAAAGACAAGATGGAGGAAACCTTCGGCGTGTCGGCCTCGGCGCCGGTCGCCGTCGCCGCCGCCCCCGGCGGCGGAGGGGATGCCGCCGAGGAGGAGCAGACGGAGTTCGACGTCGTCCTCACGACGGTGGGCAGCAAGAAGATCCAGGTGATCAAGGTTGTGCGCGAGGTGACGAGCCTGGGTCTCAAGGAGGCGAAAGCCGTCGTCGACAACGCCCCCGGACCCGTCAAGGAAGGCGTGTCCAGGGAGGAGGCGGAGGAGATCAAGGCCAAGCTCGAAGAGCAGGGCGCCACGGCGGATCTCAAGTAGCCGCGCTGAAGAGCGTGGCAGGCCCCGGCGTCGATCATCCGATCGGTTCCGGACTGCGGAGAGACCGCAGCCGGCCCGATGACGCAGGGGTCCGACCTCACACCGTGCACGGACCGGCGCGACCGCTTGCGGGCGGTCTCCGGTATTTGCGCATCTCCCATGTACTCGCGGGGTTCCCCGCGGGAGGTACGATTTGACGGCCAACGGCAGACCTGCGGTCTCGTTCGACAAGCTCGCCCGCCCGATGCACATGCCGCATTTCCTGGATGTGCAGCGGGAGGCGTTCGAGCGTCTGCTGCAGTCGAAGGCGATGGAAGAGGAGCGCCGGGACCTCGGTCTCGAGCGCGTTTTTCGGGAGATCTTCCCGATCACGGACGTCAACGAGAATTTCTCGCTGGAGTTCGTCAGCTACTCCCTCGGAGAGCCGAAGTACGAGGTCGAGGAGTGCATCGAGCGCGACATGACCTACTCCGCGCCTTTGAAGGCGCGGCTCCGGCTGGTCATCTTCGAGACGGTCGGGAAGGATGACGAGAAGCGTCCCGGCGATATCCTGGAGAAGGAAGTCTATCTCGGGGATCTGCCGCTCCTGACGGAGCAGGGAACGTTCGTCGTGAACGGAGCGGAGCGGGTCATCGTGAGCCAGCTTCACCGTTCCCCCGGCGTCGTGTTCGAGGAGACGCTGCACCCCAACGGCACGCGTCTTTTCTCGTCCCGGATCATCCCGTTCCGCGGATCCTGGGTCGAATTCACGCTCGACATTCACGACGTGATTCACGTCCACATCGACAAGAAGAAGAAATTCCCCGCTACCGCGCTCCTGCGGGCGTTCGGCTACGGGCGGGACGTGGACATCCTCGAGTGTTTCTGCCGACGTCGCCTCGTGCGGATCGACGCGGAGGTCGATGAGGAGTCGTCGACGCATCGCGAGGTTACGGGCACGCTGGTGGCCCGGAGCATCGCGAACCCGGACTACGGGGAGGACCCCGAGGCGCTGGAACTGCGCGGCTACGAGCCCGCGCCGGACGCGCCGCACTGGCTGGCCGACGACCTTCCCGGCGCGGATGGCGGGGAGCCGGTGGCGGCCCTCGGCGACCCGCTCGACACGGAGTTGCTGCAGCGCATCCTCGACCTGGAGGTCACAAGTGTCGAGGTGTTCGACGAGGAAGATGCCTTCATCGTGCGTCGCGGGGAGATGCTGAGCGAAGAAGCCCTCGAGCGTCTCGTGCGCGCGGGCGTGTCGGAGGTGGAGGTGTACTCGAGCGCGACGTTCGTACCGCTGCGGGGGAGCTACGAGGACCTCGCGATGCGCCGCGACTGGAGTTCGAGTCCCCAACTCGCCGCCGATGTCGTTGCCGAGGACACCGGAGAAGTCCTGGCCGAGAAGGGGGCGCGGTTCGATTCGAACCTGTTCGCGCAGCTCAAGGCGGAGAAGGCTCGCGAGGCTCTGGTGTTCACGGGGGGGCCGCGCGGGGAATCGCCGCTGCTGCGCAATACGCTCGCGAAGGATCCGACGGGGAGCGAGGCGGCCGCGCTGCACTCCATCTATTCTCTCGTCCGGCCCGGCGAAGCGCCGAACCTGGCGACGGCCCGGGGCGCGCTCGACCGGCTCTTCTTCAACCCCAAGCGATACGACCTGGGCCGGGTGGGGCGACACAAGATCAACCACCGGCTCAAGGACGTGTATCGGCTGCTCGGCCTCGAGATCCCCGCGGGCGATCTCGTGGTGCTGGACCCGTCCGACTTCGTCGCGATCGTCCGCTACCTGGTCGAACTGCACGAGGGCCGCGGCTACACGGACGACATCGACCATCTGGGGAACCGCCGCGTGCGGTCCATCGGCGAACTCATCGCGAACCAGTTTTCCGTCGGACTGTCCCGTATGGCCCGCCTGGTCCGCGAGCGCATGTCGATCAACAGCGACCCCGAGAAAATCTCCATCGACGACCTCGTGAACGCGCGGACGGTAAGCGCTGTCATCCAGGCCTTCTTCGGGAGTTCGCAGCTCAGCCAGTTCATGGACCAGACGAACCCGCTCTCGGAACTCACGCACAAGCGACGCCTGAGCGCGCTGGGTCCGGGCGGGCTGACGCGGGAGCGCGCGGGCTTCGAAGTGCGGGACGTGCACTACTCGCATTACGGGCGGATGTGCCCGATCGAGACCCCGGAGGGCCCGAACATCGGGCTCATCACTTCGGTGACCACCTACTCCCGCCTGAACGAGCTGGGCTTCCTCGAGACCCCCTACCGCAGGGTGGTCAACGAGCGCGTCTCCCAGGACGAGATCGTCTGGCTCTCGGCGAGCGAAGAGGAGGAATACTCCGTCGCGCAGGCGAACGCCGAACTCAACCCCGATGGTACGTTCGCCCGCTCGCTCGTCCTCTGCCGGCGGCGCGACGACTATCCGCTGCTGCCGCCGGACGAGATCGACTTCATGGATGTCGCGCCCGATCAGCTGGTGGCCGTGTCGCCCGCGCTCATTCCGTTCCTCGAGCACGATGACGCGAACCGGGCGCTGATGGGATCGAACATGCAGCGGCAGGCCGTGCCGCTTCTCTTCCCCGAGCGTCCGCTCGTGGGCACGGGTCTGGAAGGCAAGGTGGCCCGGGACTCCGGCGCGGTGGTGCTGACGCGCCGCGCCGGAACGGTGACGCGGGTCACGGCGGACGAGGTCGAGGTGGACACCGGCAAGCCCCGCCGGGCGGCCGGCGAGATCCCTCTCGCCCGCCTCACGCAGTACGACTCCTATCGGCTCAGGAAGTTCTGGCGCACGAACCAGGACACGGCGATCAACCAGCGCCCGATCGTCCGGGTCGGGGACCGCGTGGAAGCGGGCGATGTGATCGCGGACGGAGCGGGCACGGACGGCGGTTCGCTCGCGCTCGGCCGTAACGCGCTCGTCGCGTTCATGCCCTGGTTCGGCCACAATTTCGAGGACGCCATCGTGATCAGCGAGAAGCTGGTCAAGGGAGACGTCTACACGTCGGTCCACATCCAGGAACTCGAACTCCACGTCCGCGACACGAAGCGCGGGATGGAGGAGATCACGCGCGAGATCCCCAACGTGGCCGAGGAAGCGCTCGTCGACCTCGACGACCGGGGAATCGTCCGCATCGGCGCCGCGGTCCGCTCGGGAGACATCCTCGTCGGCAAGATCACGCCGAAGGGGGAGACCGAGCTTTCCCCCGAGGAAAAGCTGTTGACGGCGATCTTCGGAGAGAAGGCGAAGGATGTGAAGGACAGTTCGCTGCGCGTTCCCCCCGGCGTCGAGGGGACCGTGATCGACGTCAAGATCTTCTCGAGGCGGATCGACGATCCGCTGCTGGAGCGGGAGCACGGCGAGCGAATCGCCGAACTGCGCGAGGGCGAGCGCGAAGAAATCGCACGGGTGATGGAAGCCCGGGACGAAGAGATCCTGGAGTTGCTTGAGGGGGAGACGGTGGTTCTGTGCCTCGGCCGGGGCTCCCTCGAGCCGCTGTTCGCCGAGGGCACGAAGCTGACGAAGACGAAGCTTCGGAGCATCGACCTGGGAGAGATCGATCTCGCGACGCTGAAGGTGAAGACGGAGAAGTCGAACGACCTCATCCGCCGCGTCGAGGCCGAGGCCCGCACGCGGGTGGAACGGATACGCGAGCGTACGGAAGAGGGGATCGACAAGATCTTCCAGCCCGACGAGTTGTCTCCGGGCGTCGTCCAGCTCGTGAAGGTCTACCTCGCGGAGAAGCGAAAGATCTCGGTGGGAGACAAGATGGCCGGCCGGCACGGGAACAAGGGCATCATCGCCCGCGTCGTTCCCGAAGAGGACATGCCGGTTCTGCCCGACGGGCAGTCCATCGAGATCGTACTCAATCCGCTCGGCGTACCGAGCCGGATGAACGTGGGACAGATTCTCGAGACCACGCTGGGCTGGGCGGCCCGGGCTCTCGGCTTCGAGGCGAATACGCCCGTCTTCCAGGGAGCGACCGAGCATGAGATCGGCGCCCTCCTGAAGATCGGCGGCGCCTACTGGGCGGCCCGCACGCTCGGATCGGACGTGGCACCGCCCGAACTGTCCTACGAGACGATTCAGACGCTCGTCAACGAGATTCAGGCCCGGGAGGGTGACGATCCGGTTTCGGATGATCCGGCCAGTCTCGGACGCACGCTCGACGCCTATCTCGAGGGAGGAGGCGAGCTCGCCGCGTACCTGCGGAGCCTCGCTTCCTTCGTCCTCCGGGTCGTGCGCGATGTCTCGGGCGCGACGACGGCGGCGAAGCTGGAGTCCGAGGGCTGGCCGAAGACCGCCGCGCTCTCGGGGCGGCGCAGGATCACCTCGGGCGTGGACGCGGCCGTCGTCGAGCTCATGGAGCGCGCGGGGCTGCGCTCGAACGGCAAGATGAGGCTGCGCGACGGCCGCACGGGCGAGGAGTTCGTGGCGGACATCGCGGTCGGCGAGATCTACATGATGAAGCTCTCCCACCTCGTCGACGACAAGATCCACGCGCGCTCCATCGGTCCCTACAGCCTTGTGACGCAGCAGCCGCTGGCCGGCAAGGCGCAGTTCGGAGGGCAGCGCTTCGGCGAGATGGAAGTGTGGGCGCTGGAAGCCTACGGCGCGGCCCACACGCTGCAGGAGATGCTGACCGTCAAGTCGGACGACGTGACGGGACGGAGCCGGGTGTACGAGGCGATCGTGAAGGGCGACAACCTGCCCAAGCCGGGAGTGCCCGAGAGCTTCAACGTGCTCGTGAAGGAACTACAGGCGCTGGGGTTGAGCGTGACGCTCGGCGGCGACGAGTCGGAGCCGCTGTTCTAGCGAAACAAGAGGGTAACAGATGATCGATTTTCCGCGAAACCGCAGTGCCGGTTCGTCCGAGTTCGACTGGATTCAGATCAAGCTCGCCTCGCCCGAGGAGATCCGTTCCTGGAGTCACGGAGAGGTCACGAAGCCGGAGACGATCAACTACCGGTCCTTCAAGCCGGAGCGCGACGGCCTCTTCTGCGAGCGCATCTTCGGGCCGGTCAAGGACTGGGAGTGCCACTGCGGAAAATTCAAGCGGATCCGATACCGCGGCCACATATGTGACAAGTGCGGGGTCGAGGTCACGCTGTCCAAGGTTCGCCGCGAGCGGATGGGTCACATCGAACTCGCGGTGCCGGTGGCCCACATCTGGTTCTTCAAGACGCTTCCTTCCCAGATGGGCTACCTGCTCGGGATGAAGCTGCGGGACCTCGAGAAGGTCATTTACTACGCCGCGCACGTCGTCACCGAACCCGGCCGGCAGGACGTCGAGTTCAAGCAGGTTCTGGAAGAGGACGAGTACTGGGAGCTGACGGACAAGGCCCGCGAGGAGGGGGATACCGAGTTCCGCGCCGAAATCGGGGCGGAAGGGATCCGGACGCTGCTCGGGCAGCTCGACGTCGACGAACTCGCCGAGCAGCTGCGCTACGAGGTCGTACACGAGACCTCGAAGCACCGGAAGAAGAAGAAGCTCAAGCGGCTCAAGGTGATCGACGCGATCCGGAACAGCGACGACGAAGTCTCCAAGCGAAACAGCCCCGAGCACATGATCATGGACGTGATTCCGGTGATCCCGCCGGATCTGCGTCCCCTCGTCCCGCTGGATGGCGGGCGGTTCGCGACGTCGGACCTCAACGACCTCTACCGTCGCGTGATCAATCGGAACAACCGGCTCAAGAAGCTGCTGGAAATGCGCGCGCCGGAGGTGATCCTGCGCAACGAGAAGCGCATGCTCCAGGAGGCGGTGGACGCGCTGTTCGACAACGGGCGCCGCGGCAAGGCGATTCGCGGGCGGGGCAAGCGGCCGCTCAAGTCCCTGTCCGACATGCTCAAGGGCAAGCAGGGCCGGTTCCGGCAGAATCTGCTCGGAAAGCGCGTCGACTATTCCGGCCGCTCGGTCATCGTCGTGGGCCCGGAACTCCAGCTGCACCAGTGCGGGCTGCCGAAGAAGATGGCCGTCGAGCTGTTCAAGCCGTTCATCATCCATGAACTCGAGCGGCGGCTGCACGCCGAGACGGTGAAGCGCGCCAAGAAGCTCGTCGAACTCGACGACCCGACGGTCTACGAGGTCCTCGAGGACATCATCAAGGATCACCCGGTGCTCCTGAACCGGGCCCCGACGCTTCACCGGCTGGGGATCCAGGCCTTCGAGCCGGTGCTCGTGGAGGGGAAGGCCATCCGCATTCACCCGCTCGTGTGCGCGGCGTTCAACGCGGACTTCGACGGCGACCAGATGGCGGTCCACGTGCCGCTGTCCTTCGAATCGCAGCTCGAGGCGCGGATCCTCATGCTGTCGAGCAACAACATTCTGAAGCCCGCGAACGGCCGGCCGATCGCGTCGCCGTCCCAGGACATGGTCCTCGGGTGCTACTACATGACGAAGGTCCGGCCGGACTTCGACGAATACGAGGCGGGATCGGAGCTGCCTCACTTCGCGAGCGCGGACCAGGTGGAAATGGCGCTCGAGGCGGGTTATCTGCGCTCGCCCGCGGGGACGCCGGACTACCACCTGCCGATTCGGCTGCTCGTCGACGAAGAGGCGGACGACGGCGAGATCGAGAGGAAGTGGGTCGTGACCAGCGTCGGACGCGCCCTCTTCAACGCGATCCTGCCCTCGAAGGTGCCGTACGTGAACGAGACGCTGGGCAAGGGTGCGCTGGGAGACCTCGTCTTCCGGTCGTTCCGGCTCGCGGGACTCGAGGACACCACGGCGTTTCTCGATGAACTCAAGGACTTCGGGTTCCGCAACGCGACGAAGGCCGGCGTTTCCATCGGACTCGACGACATGGAGATCCCGGCCGAAAAGCAGGAGATCCTCGGAGAGGCCCAGGAGGACGTGAACCGGTTCACGAAGGCCTACCACCGCGGCGTGATCTCCTTCGGGGAACGGTACAACAAGGTCATCGATGCCTGGACCCACGCGAACAACGACGTCGCCGACGCGATGGTCCGCGGACTCCAGCAATCGAGGCACGGCTTCAATCCGATCTTCATGATGTTCGATTCGGGCGCCCGGGGTTCCCGGGACCAGATCCGGCAGCTCGCGGGAATGCGGGGCCTGATGGCCAAGCCCCAGAAGAAGTTGACCGGGGGCATCGGCGAGATCATCGAGAGCCCGATCCGCTCCAACTTCAGGGAGGGCCTCAGCGTGCTCGAGTACTTCATCTCGACGCACGGGGCGCGGAAGGGGCTCGCCGACACCGCCCTCAAGACGGCGGACGCCGGCTACCTTACGCGCCGGCTCGTCGATGTGGCGCAGGATGTCACCATCATCGAGGAGGACTGCAATACGATCCTCGGGCTTGACGTCACGGCGCTCAAGGAAGGCGAGGACATCATCGAGCCGCTGTCGGATCGCGTCGCCGGCAACATCGCGGCCGAAGGCGTGATCGACCCCATCGACGACGACGTCATCGTCGAGGCCGGGGACATGATCACGGAGGCGCGGGCACGGGCCATCGATGAGAGCGGCGTCCAGCAGGTGCGCATCCGGTCGGTCCTCACCTGCGAGTCCCGGCGGGGCATCTGCCAGCAGTGCTACGGCCGCAATCTCGCGACGATGGAACTCGTCGACCTCGGCGAGGCGGCGGGAATCCTCGCTGCGCAGTCGATCGGCGAGCCGGGAACGCAGCTCACGCTCAGAACCTTCCACATCGGAGGGACGGCGGCGCGGATCGCGGCGCAGACCCAGAGGCGCTCCAAGCTCGAAGGCCGGATCGCGTTCGAGCGCGTGACGACGGTCACGAGTCCTTCGGGCGATACGATCGTCACGAGCCGCGAGGGCGAGCTTCTCATGAAGACGCCGGACGACCGCATCCTGTCGCGGCTCGCCATCCCCTACGGCGCGACGCTCTTCGTGGAGGACGACACCGACGTGGGGCACGGGGATCTGCTCTTCGGGTGGGACCCGTACTCCGAACCCATCGTTGCGGACAAGAAGGGCAAGATCCGGTTCACGGACATCGTGCCGGAAGAGACGGTTCGCGAGGAACTCGACGAAGCGACGGGGCGCCGTCAGCAGGTCATCATCGACGACCGGGAGAAAAAGCTCCACCCCGTCATCAACATCGTGACCGGAAAGGGCGCCAAGCTGCGCGAGTTCATCGTGCCGGTCGGCACGCAGCTGCTCGTGCAGGATGGACAGGCCGTCAACGCGGGGGAGACGCTCGCCAAGATCAGCCGCGAAGCCTACAAGACCCGCGACATCACGGGTGGACTGCCGCGGGTCGCCGAGCTGTTCGAGGCGCGGAGGCCGAAGGATCCCGCGACGATCACGGAGGTCGACGGTCGCGTCTCGTTCGGAGGGATCAAGCGCGGGAAGCGCGAGATCATCGTGACCATGGACGACGGCGAGGAGATGGTATACCAGATCCCCGTCGGCAAGCACCTTCGCGTGCACGAGGGAGATCTCGTGCGAGCCGGCGACCGGCTCTCCGAGGGTCCGGTGAATCCGCACGACATCCTGCGTGTCCGGGGACCGCGGGCGGTGCAGGAGTACCTGCTCAACGAAATCCAGGAGGTGTACCGGCTGCAGGGCGTGCGGATCAACGACAAGCACATCGCGGTGATCGTGCGCCAGATGCTGCAGAAGGTCCGCATCACGGATCCGGGCGGCACGGAATTCCTCGAGGGTGAGCACGTGGACCGGATGGAGTTCCGCGACGCGACGCGCGAGGTGCTCGAGGGTGGAGGCAAACCTCCGCGGGCGGAGCCGATCCTGCTCGGGATCACGAAGTCGAGCCTCACCACGGAGTCCTTCATCAGCGCGGCCTCCTTCCAGGAGACGACGCGCGTGCTCACCGACGCGGCTGTGCGTGGAGCGAAGGATCGCCTCCGCGGGCTCAAGGAGAACATCATCATCGGACACCTGGTCCCGGCGGGTACGGGGACGCACCGATTCTCCGATATCGAATTCCTCGTGGACGACGCGCTCAAGGCGCAGATCGACTCCATGCGGCGGCGTGTCGTGCCCGAGGAGATGCCGCGGAGTCTCTTCTCGGACCTGCGGGACCAGGCGGAGGAAGACGAGGCCGCCGTGGCGGAGGAAGGCGCGGTCATGACGACCTGACGTCCGTCGGACACCGAAGCGGGGGGTGCGTTTACGGGATCTCCGCACCCCCTCTCCGCAAACGGAAGTTGCTTGACACCGAGAGGCGTCAAGACTACTCTCTCTTGTCTGTCGACCGACCGGTCGGCAGTCGCCGCGGGGGCGGTTCGGATCCGTCCCCGATTTTTTTACCCCCAACGGCCGGGCCCCGAGTTCGGTGATCGGCGCACCGGTGCGGCCGAAGGGAGCGATGGAGCGGGAATGCCGACCATCAATCAGCTGGTCCGCAAGGGCCGCAGGAAGGTCCGGAAGAAGAGCAAGGCGCCGGCGCTGGAGGGAAACCCCCAGAAGCGCGGCGTGTGCACGCGCGTGTACACCACGACGCCGAAGAAACCCAATTCGGCGTTGCGGAAGGTCGCCCGCGTGCGACTCACGAACGGATACGAAGTCACCGCGTATATCGGAGGCGAGGGCCACAACCTCCAGGAACACAGCATCGTGCTGATCCGGGGCGGACGAGTGAAGGACCTGCCGGGTGTGCGTTATCACATCATCCGCGGAACCCTCGACGCGTCGGGCGTGGATGACAGGAACCAGGGCCGGTCGAAGTACGGTTCGAAGAAGAGAAAATAGCTCGGAGTCTCTCGGAAATTCGAGCGGGCCGAACACCGTTGGGCCCGGCCTCGGAGTCCGTGGCCGGGCTTTAGTGCGAAGTCTCCGGATGAATCCGGAGCCGGATATGGCGAAACGAGATGCCACGAAGAAACCGTGCCGAACAGCGTGAGGTGATTCCGGACTCCCGATACGGGAGCACGGAGGTCACGAAATTCATCAACATGCTGATGCTGGACGGGAAGAAGTCCCTCGCCGAGCGGATCTTCTACGATGCAATGCAGAACATCGAAATGAAGACGGGACAGCCGGCGATGAACGTGTTCCGGCAGGCGCTGCAGAACGCGAAGCCGATCCTCGAGGTTCGCAGTCGGCGCGTCGGTGGCGCGACGTACCAGGTACCGATGGAAGTGTCGTACCGTCGGCGCGATTCACTCGCGCGCCGATGGCTCGTGCAGTACTCGCGTGCCCGCTCCGGCAAGACGATGTCGCTGCGGCTCGCGGGCGAACTGCTCGACGCCGCCCGCGGCGACGGGGGGGCGGTGAGGAAGAAGGAGGACGTGCACCGGATGGCGGACGCGAACAAGGCGTTCGCGCACTACCGCTGGTAATGAGTCCGTCCGGCACCCGAGGTTCGACAGATAGAGACCAATAGATCGACTCATGGAGAGAAGAACGCCGCTCGAGCGGCTTCGAAATATCGGCATCATGGCGCACATCGATGCCGGAAAGACGACGACGACCGAACGGGTGCTGTTCTACACCGGTCGGACGCATCGCCTGGGCGAAGTGCATCATGGCGACGCGACGATGGACTGGATGGAGCAGGAGCAGGAACGCGGCATCACGATCACATCGGCCGCCACCACCTGTAACTGGACGCACGACGGCGAACCCTACCGCATCAACATCATCGACACGCCGGGGCACGTCGACTTCACGGTCGAGGTGGAGCGCAGCCTTCGCGTGCTCGACGGCGCGGTGGCCCTCTTCTGCGCCGTCGGCGGCGTGGAGCCGCAGTCCGAGACGGTATGGCGACAGGCCGACAAGTACGGCGTCCCGCGCATTGCGTTCGTCAACAAGATGGACCGCGTCGGCGCCGACTTCATGAACGTCGTCCGGATGATGCGCGACCGCCTGGGCGCGAACGCGCATCCGCTACAGATCCCTCTCGGCGAGGGTGAGCTCTATACGGGCATGGTCGACCTCATTCG
Organism: Gemmatimonadota bacterium; assembly: GCA_022820995.1. Taxonomy (GTDB): domain Bacteria; phylum Gemmatimonadota; class Gemmatimonadetes; order Palauibacterales; family Palauibacteraceae; genus Palauibacter. Next base: position 14,071 of record JAJEEM010000007.1, read on the forward strand.
TGAGGTCAAGGTCGTCTACGACGATGAATCCCTGGGCGCGCGCTGGACCGAAGGCCCCGTGCCGGACGCCCTGGTGGACCAGGTGGCTGAGCTGCGGAGCGCCCTCATCGAGGCCGCGGTCGAGTACGACGAGCCCATGCTCGAGAAGTATCTTGAAGGGGAAGAGCTCACCGAGGATGAAATCCGTGGAGCCGTGCGGAAGGCGACGCTCGCCAACGGGATCACGCCGATCCTGTGTGGCTCCGCCTTCAAGAACAAAGGCGTGCAGCGTCTGCTCGACGCCGTGATCGACTTCCTCCCCTCTCCTCTCGATGTCCCTCCCGTCACCGGCCACCTCCCGCAACAGGATGAAACCGAGGTCGAGCGTGCCGCCGACGAGGCAGCGCCGTTCGCGGCCCTCGCGTTCAAGATCGCGACCGATCCGTACGTGGGACGTCTGACGTACTTCAGAGTCTATTCCGGCACGGCGAAGGCGGGCTCGAAAGCGCTGAATTCGTCCAGGGGGCGGAAGGAGCGCTTCGGGCGGCTGCTCCAGATGCACGCGAACAAGCGCGAGGAGCGCGACGAAGTGTTCGCGGGTGATATCGCGGCCGCGATCGGGCTCAAGCATACGCGGACGGGAGACACCCTCTCATCGGCGACCGATCCCATCGTGCTCGAGTCGATGAGCTTTCCCGAGCCCGTGATCCGGGTGGCGATCGAGCCTCGCACGAAGGCGGATCAGGAGAAACTGTCGGGGGCTCTCGCGAAGCTGGCGGAGGAAGATCCGACGTTCCGCGTCTACACCGACGAGGAGACGGGGCAGACGATCATCAGCGGGATGGGCGAACTGCATCTCGAAATCATCGTCGACCGGCTCCAGCGCGAGTTCAGGGTCAACGCGAACGTCGGCCGTCCGCAGGTCGCCTACCGCGAGACGATCCGCAAGGCCGTCCGCAAGGTGGAAGGCCGCTTCGTGCGGCAGTCCGGCGGCCGCGGGCAGTTCGGGCACGTGATCATCAACCTCGAACCCACGGATCCCGGCGGCGGCTTCATCTTCGACTCCGAGATCCGGGGCGGAAACGTGCCCCGCGAGTACGTGCTCTCGGTGGAGCAGGGAATTCGCGAGGCGCTGGACTCCGGGATCGTCGCCGGCTACCCGATCATCGACATCAAGGCCACACTGATCGACGGCTCTTATCACGAGGTCGATTCCAGCGAGATGGCCTTCAAGATCGCGGGCTCCATCGCGCTCAAGGAGGGTGCGCGCAAGGCGCAACCGGTCCTGCTCGAGCCTGTCATGAACGTGGAGGTCGTGACGCCCGACGATTATCTCGGGGATGTGATGGGAGATCTCTCCAGCCGGCGGGGCAAGATCGGCGGCATGACGCAGCGTTCGTCGGCCCAGGTCGTCGGGGCGTCCGTGCCGCTCTCGGAAATGTTCGGCTACGCGACGTCCCTGCGCTCGATCAGTCAGGGTCGCGCGGTCTACACCATGCAGTTTTCGCACTACGAGGAAGTTCCGGGCTCCAAGACGGCGGAGATCGTCTCCGCCAACGGTTCGTAGGCGGCGAAGGGCCGTCCGCGAGCAGTCCGCAGACGAGATACAGGAGAACGAGGGGCGATGGCGAAGGAAAAGTTCGAGCGAACGAAGCCGCACGTGAACGTGGGGACGATCGGACACGTGGACCACGGGAAGACGACGCTGACGGCGGCGATCACGCAGGTGCAGGCGCAGAAGGGATACGG
>JAJEEM010000076.1 GCA_022820995.1 Gemmatimonadota bacterium
CCGTATCCCTTCTGCGCCTGCACCTGCGTGATCGCCGCCGTCAGCGTCGTCTTCCCGTGGTCCACGTGTCCGATCGTCCCCACGTTCACGTGCGGCTTCGTTCGCTCGAACTTTTCCTTCGCCATCGCCCCTCGTTCTCCTCTCGGACTACGGGTTCGGCGGAGCGGCTCCGCGACGGATGCTCCTCTTGCTCGCGCGCGGGCTACGCCCTTTGTTTCGTCAGTGGTCTCGTGAAGGTGGTGGGGGGAGGATTCGAACCTCCGAAGGCATAAGCCAGCAGATTTACAGTCTGCCCCGTTTGGCCGCTTCGGTACCCCACCGCCGGTACCTGGCGCCCGATCGACGCCCGATCGATGAGTTCCAGGGTTCGCCGCTTCGGGGCGGCTGTTCGTCCGACTCGACCGAGCTGGCGGTGGGGCTCGAACCCACAACCTCCGGATTACAAATCCGACGCTCTACCGGTTGAGCTACGCCAGCGACCCTTCCGCACAACAGTCTTCTAACATATGGGGACGCGTGGCCGACCGTCAAGGTGTTTTCGGGCACGCGATTCGGCTGTCACTTCGCGGGCGCCGTCGCCTCATCTCGTCGCCCGAAGCGGACGCGGCACCTGGATCGAGCGACCCCCCATCCGAAGGCGAGTGTACTCCGCCAGATCCTCCACGATCACCCCCCGGGCCTCGAGCTCGGCGCGAATCGCGTCGGCGCGGGCGAAGTCCCGATTCGTCCGGGCGCGTTCGCGTTCCCCGACGCGAGCCGTGGCCCATGCGACGAGTTCGCCGTCGCCGCCGGATGACTCGCGATCCCGCACGGCGAGGACCCCGAAGACGCGATCGAACGCGTCGATCGTCGCGAGGGCGGCCTCCGCGCCCGACGGGGCTCGAGGATGGGCACGGTCGAGCAGGTGATTGGCTTCCCGGACAAGTCCGAACACCGCCGAGAGCGCTTCACTCACGTTCAGGTCGTCGTCCATCGCCGCTTCGAACGCGGCGAGCGCCCGCGCCGCGACCTCTCCGAGATCGGTCGACGCAGCGGTCTTCGCCTCGCCGGCCTCGCGCAGGCGGTTCCTGAACTCGTACAGCCGGTTCACCGCCTTGGCCGCGGCCTCCAGACCGTCGAAGGTGAAGTTCAGCTGGGCCCGATAGTGTCCGCTGAGCAGCAGGTACCGGATCGCGGAGGGCGCGTGTCCGCGGCCGACGAGCTCCGGGATCGTGAAGCAGTTGCCGAGCGACTTCGACATCTTCCGGCCTTCCACCAGAAGGTGTTCGGCATGGAGCCAGAACTCCGAGAACTTCTTCCCCGTCGCCCCCTCCGACTGGGCGATCTCGTTGGTGTGGTGCGGGAAGAGGTTGTCGACTCCTCCGGTATGGATATCGAGCGTTTCGCCCAGGTGGTGCATCGCCATCGCCGAGCACTCGAGGTGCCAGCCCGGCCGGCCGGGCCCCCACGGAGAATCCCACACCGCCACGGCCCCGTCGGCGCCGCGGTCGCCGCCCTTCCAGAGGACGAAGTCTCTCGGGTCGTCCTTGTCGTACTCCTCGTCCCCCGCGGCCCTGCCCGCGGCCGCGAGTCCCGCCGAGTCGATGCCCGCCAGCCGCCCGTACCCGGGGGAGCGCTCGATCGCGAAGTACACGGAACCCTCGCTCTCGTAGGTGAGTCCCCGCTCGGAGAGGATCTCGACCAGACGGATCATCCCCTCGACGAAGCGGGTCGCCCGCGGCCGATGCTCCGGCTCCTCGAGCCCCAGCGTCTCCCAGTCCTCGAGGAACATCTCGATCACGGGATCGGTGACGTCGGCCAGCGGCACGCCGCGCGCAGCGGCCGCCGCGATCGTCCGGTCATCGACATCCGTCAGGTTCATGACCTGGCAGACTTCGTATCCCTTGAACCCGAGGTAGCGACGAAGCAGGTCTTCCCACATGAAGGCGCGGAAATTCCCGACATGCGCGCGATCGTACACCGTGGGCCCGCAGGTGTACATCCGCACCCGGCCCGGTTCGACGGGCTCGAACGGGCGGAGCCGCCGCGTCAGGGAATCGTGGAGCCGGAGACTCATCGCCCGCCCGGCGGGAGGTAGCGTTCCGTCCGCCACGCACGGTAGGCGGCGATTTCCTCCGCTCCGCGTTCGCGGGAGCTCTGCAGACAACCACCCAGCTGGCGATCCGACCGGTCGAGGATGAGTCCCGCGAGGACGCCGGCCTCGCGTGCGAAGGCGAGTTCGTCGAGCGGCTCGTACGCGGGCCCGCCGAAGAGGAGTCGCGCCGCGACCCACCCGTCGATGAACCCGCCGACCGCCTCGACTTCCCGTGAGAAGAGCTCCTCGCAGGCCACGTCGGGATCCTGTCGCACGGCGTGCATCCGCAGGACCGCGTAGCTCTCGTACGCCCGGCCGGCCTCCCTCAGATTTCCCGGCATCACGAGCGCGGCGCTCGAATCCGTCACGACTTCGACTGCGTTCCATGGCCACGCATCCCGCGCCTCGGATTCGTCCAGGTCCCGCCCGAACGACCGGTAGTAGAGCACGAGAGGGTCCTCCACGAGATCGGTCATGAGGGAGTCGGAACGATCCCGGAAGCGGAGGAGGAGGTCGGCCTCGAACTCCATGACGCTGCCGGAAGGGGCGGTCAGGCGATACTGGGCGTCCAGCGATTCCGCGCCGACGAGTCCGGCGAGCACGGCCAGCGCCGCCGTGATCCGCGATCGACTGCCCGGGCTACCCGCCGGTCGCAGTAAGGACGAGTTGGGGGCGTTCCGCCTCGGAATCCGACCGCCGGTCGAGGAGCCCCGCGAATTCGAGCACGTCATCGCCTGCCCCGCCGAGCAGTTCCCGCTCGCGGGCGAGCAGGTTGTTCGATACCTCGAGCGCCGACCGCTCGCCGGTCCAGTGCTCCTCCACCACATCCCAGCCAAGCTCCTCTCCGATTCGGTGCGTCACATACGCACAGCAGAAAACATCATCCAGAAAACCGTACGGCCCGACCTCATCCTCCGGGATCACATCATCCGGACTCACGAGGTAGGCGATCGCCGCATCCACCAGAATCCGCTGCTGCCGGGTCAGGCGCGGGTCCTTCATGAGGGTGAACATCAACAAACCGTAGACGGGCGCGAGGATGACGACGTCACGCAACGTGCCGGCGTATCGTGCGACCTGATCCTTCATCCCCTGGAGGTAGGCGCTTGGCATCCCCGTCCAATCCCGATCCCGGTGGAACACGCAACCGGGCGGCCAGCCTGATGGGCACGGCCCGGCGGCGGCCGCGACGCCCAAACATACCACGGGCCCTTTCCCCCTGTAACCCCTTCACCCGGCGCGGTGGCGGGGTTCCGGCATCCGAGGGGCTACTCGACCGTCACGGTCTTCGCGAGGTTCCGGGGGCGATCCACGTCGCAACCCCGAAGGACCGCGATATGGTAGGCGAGAAGCTGCAGGGGAACGACGTTGACGATCGGTTGCAGGAGGGGCAGCGTCGCGGGCACCGGGATGAGGTGATCCACCTTGCGGGCGAGATCATCCTCCCGGCGGGTCACGAGCGCGATCACGCGGCCGCCGCGCGCCTTCACCTCCTCGATGTTCACGAGCACCTTCGAGTACACCGCACTGCGCGGAGCCATGAAGACGACGGGCATGTCCTCGTCGATGAGCGCGATCGGGCCGTGCTTCATCTCGGCCGCCGGGTACCCCTCGGCGTGGATGTAGGAGATCTCCTTGAGCTTGAGCGCCCCCTCGAGGGCGATCGGGAAGTTCGGGCCCCGCCCCAGATAGAGGAAGTTGCGCGCCGGCGCGAACTCCTCCGCCACCCGCCGGATGTGGTCCTCCGTTGCCAGCACCTCTTCGATGAGGGCAGGAAGCCCGTCGAGGGCGAGCACGAAGCCGCGGCCCTCTTCGCGGCTCATCCCGCGCCGCCTCGCGAGCATGAGGCCGAGGAGCGCGAGAGACACGACCTGCGCCACGAAGGCCTTCGTGGACGCGACGCCGATCTCCGGACCTGCGTGCGTGTAGATCCCGGCGCGCGTCTCCCGCGCGATTGTCGAGCCCACGACGTTGACGATGCCGAAGGTGGGGGCATCGAGCCGAGCGGCTTCGCGCACGGCCGCGAGCGTATCCGCGGTCTCCCCGGACTGGGAGATGGCGCCCACCAGGGTCCCCGGAGCGATGATCGGGTTCCGGTATCGGAACTCGGAGGCGTACTCCACTTCGACCGGAATGCGAGCGAGCGCCTCGATGAGGTACTCCCCGACAAGCGCCGCGTGCCAACTCGTCCCGCACCCGGTGAGGATGATGCGCTCGGCGCCGTCGATGTCCGGGCGGAACTCGTCGAGTCCGCCCAGCCGGGCCATGCCTTCCTCCGCCAGCAGCCGGCCCCGCATCGCATCGCGCACGGTGTGCGGCTGTTCGTGAATCTCGCGGAGCATGAAGTGGGGGTATCCCGCCTTTTCGATCTTCTCCAGGTCCCAGTCGACGCGGCTGACTTCCTTCGGGACGGGCTCCCAGCCGACGTGGCCGCGGTTTCTTCCGAGATCGACGGTCCGGTGCACGGAAGGGGTGAGGACGGCCATCTCGTCGTCCTCCAGGTACACGATGTTGCGGGTGTGTTCGAGAACCGCGGCCACGTCCGAGGCCACCCAGGTCGCTCCTGCGTCCCCCTCCCCGATCCCGAGCAGGAGAGGGGCGCCGCGGCGGGCGGCCACGATCCGGGCCGGATCGTGCACGCTCATCACGGCGAGCCCCAGCGTGCCCTCCACCTGGGTCAGCGAGGCGGCGACGGCGCGCTCGAGGTTCCCCTCGAAAGCCTCTTCGATCAGGTGCGCGACGACCTCGGTATCGGTCTCCGATGTGAAACGATGGCCGAGTTCGGTGAGCTTCGTCCGCAGCGCGTCGCAGTTCTCGATGACGCCGTTGTGGACGAGCGCGACCTCGCCCCGACAGTCCGTCAACGGGTGGGCGTTCGCGCGGGTGGGCGCGCCGTGGGTCGCCCAGCGGGTGTGAGCGATTCCGGCCTTTCCGGAGAGCCGCACCTCGGCGAGCCGGTCCGCCAGGTCGTCGACGCGGCCCGCGCACTTGTGGAGATCGAGCCCGGAACCGGTGTGGACGGCAAGGCCCGCCGAGTCGTACCCGCGATACTCGAGGCGGCGGAGCCCGTTCAGGAGCAGGGGGACCGCTTCCCCCGCCCCGACGTAGCCGACGATTCCGCACATTCCCCGATCAGGCCCCGCGCCGCACGAGGGCGTCGATCCAGTCCGCACGTTCGTCCGCGAGCGCTTCGCGGGGCGCCTCCGCCATGATGCGGAAGATCGGCTCGGTCCCGGACGGCCTGGCGTGGATCCATGACCCATCCGGCCACTCGAGCCGGATCCCGTCCTGCCGGTCCACTTCCGCTCCGGACGGGGCCGCGGCCGCGATCGCCGCCAGCGCCTCCTCCACGGCCAGTCCCTCCCGGGAGATCGTTCGCTTCACGATCCGGTACGAGGCCCGCGCATCGACCACGGCGCCGAGCGTGGAACGGCTCTCTGCGAGAAACTGCAGGATGAGGGCGGCGGCGAGCGGGGCGTCGCGCGTGTGGTGCAGTCCTCCGTAGATCACGCCGCCGTTCCCCTCTCCCCCGATCGAGCTCCCCGCCTCGAGCATGCGGGCGACGACGTTCGCCTCGGCCACCGGCGTGCGGAGCAGCGGTACGCCGACGCGGTCCGCGGCGTCCTGGATCAGCCGGCTGGCGGAGAGGTTCGTCACGACGGGCGCGGGCTCGCGCTCCGCCACGAGTTCGACGGCGAGCGCGAGGGTCCAGTCCTCGCCCACGGGACGTCCGTTCTCGTCCACCAGGGCGAGGCGGTCGACATCGGGGTCCACGGCAAAGCCGACATCGGCGCCGACTTCCGTCACGCGTTCCGAGAGCTTCCCGAGGTTCCCCACCAGAGGTTCGGGGGGCCGCGGGAAACGGCCGTCGGGTTCGAGATCGAGGCCGCTCACCCGGCAGCCGAGGCTCTCGAGCAGCGGGAGCATGATCGGCCCCCCGGCGCCGCGCACGCAGTCGAGTGCGACGTGGAAGGCGTTCGACGCGATGCGTTCGCGATCGATGATCGGCAGCGACAGAATCCGCTCGACGTGGGCGCGGCCGGCGCCTTCCCGCGCGCTTCTCTCTCCCGTGCGCGCAGACTCGACGTAGGCGATCTCCCCCTCGAACCTGCGCTGGACGTCCCGTCCGGCAGCCGGCGAGAGGAACCGCCCCTCGCGCGCCACGAGCTTGAGCCCGTTCCACGGCGCGGGGTTGTGGGAGGCCGTCACGAGAAGTCCGCCGATCGCGGCGTCGTCCTCCTCCACGGCGAGGAGGCCCGTGGGCGTCGCCACCATCCCGAGGTCGCACACGTCCAGTCCGACGGCCCGGACCCCCGCGGACACGGCGTCGAGCAGCACGGGCCCGGAGACGCGGCTGTCACGGCCGATCAGGACATGCCCCCCGCCGGGAGCTCCGGCGGCGATGTGGCTGGCGAAAGCGGCGCCGTAGCGGGCCGCGATGTCGGGTGTGAGGCCTCGTCCGACGATGCCGCGAATGCCTGAAGCAGAAACGATGAGTGACCTTGACACGCTGTTCTCCACGAACGGTGAGATGGACGCGGGATCTTAATGGTTGGGCGTCCGCGCGGCTTGCGGCAACGGCTCCGGTCGCCCTCCCCGCACGGCGGGAATACCTTGCGCGCTGGATCCGCGATGCGTCGTGCCACGCGTCGTCTGCCTCTACCCGAGCCGGAGATGAAGACGTGGACCCAGCCGCCCGACGCTTCGGAACCCGGGCCATCCACGCCGGACAGCGCCCCGATCCCACGACCGGGGCGATCATGACGCCGATCTTCCAGACATCGACCTACGTGCAGGACGCCGTCGGCTCGCCGCGCGAGGGTTACGATTACGCGCGGGTCAGCAACCCCACGCGCGACGCCCTTCAGGCGAACCTGGCCGCTCTCGAGAACGGGCGGTACGGCGCAGCGTTCTCCTCGGGTCTCGCCGCGACGGAAGCCATCGTCAAGACGGTGCTCAACGCGGGCGACCACCTCATCTGCGGCGCGGACGTCTATGGCGGCGTCGATCGCATGCTGCGCCACGTGTGGCAGCGGTTCGGAGTCGACTTCGATTTCGTGAACACGGCAGATCTCGATCAGGTTCGCGCCGCGATCCGTCCGGAGACGCGCCTCGTCCACGTCGAAACACCGAGCAACCCGACGATGACGATCACGGACATCGCGGCGTGCGCCGCGATCGCGCACGAGGCGGGGGCCCTCTTGTCCGTCGACAACACGTTTGCGACCCCCTTCCTCCAGCGCCCGCTCGACGATGGCGCGGATGTCGTGATGCACTCGACGACGAAGTTCCTCAACGGACACAGCGACATGATCGGTGGGGCGCTCGTCACGAACTCCGACGAACTCGCCGAGGGGTTCAGCTTTCAGCAGAAGACGAGCGGGGCCATCCCCGGCCCCTTCGACTGCTGGCTCGTCCTCCGCGGCACGAAGACGCTGCACCTCCGCATGCCGGCCCACTGCCGGAACGCGCAACGGGTCGTCGGTGTCCTCCAGGGGCACGACGAAGTCGAATCCGTCCGCTATCCCGGCCTCGAGAACCACCCGCAGCACGCCCTGGCCAGGCGTCAGATGCGCGACTTCGGCTCCATGGTGAGCTTCGACCTGGGTACGGAAGCACGGGCCAACCGCTTCGCCGGACTCACGCAGGTGTTCCAGTTGGCCGAGAGTCTCGGGGGGGTCGAAAGCCTGGTATGCGTTCCCTCTTCGATGACCCACGCTTCCGTGCCCGACGAGAAGAAGCGGGAGATCGGACTGGGGCCGGGACTCGTTCGGCTGTCGGTGGGCGTGGAGGACGGCGAGGATCTCGCGGAGGATATCGAGCAGGCCCTGGCCCGTCTCTGAGCGGCGGGCTGCGGCACTTCCGGCATTTTGAAACAGGGAATCGGGGCCGGACGTAGAACCGGGAGCACGGAAGCCGGCCCCGCGAATCGGCCGGCTCACATGAGCGCGACTTGACGCGCAGGGGGTGATGGATGGCGGCAGGCGACGAACACCAGAGGCGGATCCTCACACAGATCGCCGCGGTCTCGTGGGAACACCCGGCGGACCGGGCGGCGCTGAACGCGCTCCGCAGGATTCCGGGGTTCGACCTCGCCCTGCGAAAGATCCTCGCGCTGTTCGGCGAGCGCGCGCTTCGGCTGGCCTTCAAGGCGAACGCGGTACGGACGTCGGAGACGCAATACGCCTGGGTTCACGCGCGTCTCGCCCGCGTCTGCGAAGTGCTCGATGTGGAGAAGCCGCCGGAGTGCTACGTGTCGCAGACGCCGATCGTGAACGCCGGGGCCGTCGGTTTCGGCGAGCCGTTCATCGTCCTCAACTCGTCGATGCTGGAGATCCTCTCGGAGGACGAGGTCGAGAGCGTGCTCGGCCACGAGGTGGGACACATCCTGTCCGGCCACGTGCTCTACCGGACGCTTCTGATCCTGATCCTCAACCTGGTGATCCTCCGATACACCCTCGCGGGGCTGGCGCTGCGGCCGATCCTCATGGCCCTCATGGAATGGTATCGGAAGAGCGAACTCTCGTCGGACCGCGCCGGGCTCCTCGCGGTGCAGAATCCGCGGGTCGCGATGTCCGCGCTGATGCAGCTTGCGGGCGGCGGGCGCGGTGTTTCCCTGAATCTCGACGAGTTCATCGCGCAGTCGGACGAGTACCGGGCCGGCGGCGATCTCCTCGACGCGGTCTACAAGGTGCTCAACGTGCTCGGCCAGACCCATCCGTTCGCCGTGATCCGCGTGGCCGAACTGCGCGACTGGATCGAGAGCGGCGAGTACGACCGCATTCTCGCGGGCGAGTACCAGCACCGGGACGAGAAGGACGACCGGCCGTATCGCGAGGATCTGCGCGAGGCGGCGAAGGGTTACCAGGACGGCGCGCGCGAACTCTTCGACGAGGTCGACGCCGCGGTGGATCGATTGCGGGACCGGCTGACCGGCGCCTTCAGGGGACGCACGGAAGACTAGCCGGCCTGCTGGCAGCCGTTGCCCGGCGGGGACGGGCGCGTCATCCTGCCGCCATGAACCTCCTCATCATCGGAAGCGGCGGCCGGGAGCACGCCTTCGCGGACTGCCTCCGCCGCGACGCGCCGGACGCCACGATCTACGCGGCGCCCGGCAACCCGGGCATGCTTGGCACGGCGGAACTCGTCGACATCGGGGCCGAAGACGTCGGAGGACTGCTCGACTTCGCGGCGGCGCGGCGGATCGACCTCACCGTCGTCGGACCCGAAGCGCCTCTCGCGGCGGGGATCGCCGACCGTTTCGCCGAGGCCGGACTGCCTGTTTTCGGGCCCGACCGGGCGGGGGCCCGCCTCGAGGCTTCCAAGGCGTTCGCCAAACAGCTGATGCGCGACTGCGGCGTTCCGACGGCGGATCACGAGACGTTCGATGATGCCGCGGCTGCGCTGGACTACGTCGCGGGCCACGAGGAGCCCCTCGTGGTGAAGGCCTCCGGCCTCGCGGCCGGCAAGGGCGCGATCGTCTGCGAAACGCGCGCTGAAGCGCGGACGGCGATCGAGGAGATGATGGTCGGCCGCAAGTTCGGGGACGCCGGCGGACGGGTCGTCATCGAGGAGTTCATGCGCGGCGTGGAGCTGTCCGTGTTCTTCGTGGCGGACGGGGAGCGCGCCGTCCCGCTGCTCACCTCCCGCGACTACAAGCGGGTCGGAGAGGGAGACCGCGGCCTGAACACCGGCGGCATGGGGGCGTACTCCCCCGCGGCTCCCGCGGATCCGGATTTCATCGACGACGTGCGGCGCGAGATCGCGCAGCCCGTGCTCGAGGCGATGGCGGAGTCCGGCGCCCCCTATCGCGGCTTCCTGTACGCGGGGCTCATGCTGACCGCCACGGGGCCGCGCGTCGTCGAGTTCAACTGTCGGATGGGAGATCCGGAGACGCAGGTCGTACTCCCGCTCACGAGTTCGAACCTGCTCGAGCCGATGCTGCGGGTCGCCCACGGGGACTCGCTCGCCGGCTGGCGTCCCGAAGCCGCTCCCGGGCACGCGCTCGTCACCGTGCTGGCGAGCGCCGGATATCCGGAGAGCTCGGATTCCGGGCGGCCGATCGAGATGCCGGTCTTCGACCCCGCCCGGGTGAGGGTGTTTCACGCCGGGACCGCAATGAGGGAGGGGCGGCTGGTCACTGCCGGAGGGCGAGTACTCGGGGTCACCGGGTTCGGCGGGACGCTCGAGGAAGCGGCGCGGCGCAGCCGCGCGGCCGCGGCCCGGATCCGATTCGAGGGCGCCCATTCGCGATCCGACATCGGCTGGCATGAACTGGATCCCGGCCGGCTCGGGCCGGAGGCGGCGGCGCGAATCCGTGCCTCTGGAACAGCCCCGGGCCGCTAGCGCGCCATCGTGCCGGAACTTCCCGAGGTCGAGACGATGCGGCGGGATCTCGCCCCGCTCCTCCGAGGCCGGCGGATCCGCCGCACCCGGGTCCATCACGACGACCTGATCCTCGGAGGGCTATCCGCGCGGTCGTTCTCCCGCGCCGTGCTTGGGCGCACTTTCGGAGACGCGGGCCGCCGGGCCAAGTACCTGCTCTTCCCGCTCCACGCGGCGGGCGGCATCGACGGTCCGGTGGAGCGGTTGATGCGCGTCCAGGTCCGCATGACCGGCCGTTTCGCGCTCGCCCCGGAGCGTCCGGACTCCGCGGAGTTCCGGCATCCGGGCCTCGACTTCGAACTCGACGATGGCCGGACGCTCTTCTACGACGATGTCCGCCGCCTCGGCGGCTTCGACCTGCTGACGCCCGAAGGGTGGAAGACCCGGGAGGCCGCGCTCGGACCGGAGCCCCTCGGCCGAACGTTCACCGCCGCCCGCCTGGCTCGAATCGTCGCGCCGCTGCGGGCGCCGATCAAGAACACGCTGCTCAATCAGCGGCGCGTCGCGGGCCTGGGGAACATCTACGTCAGTGAGGCGTTGTACCGCGCGAGGATCGACCCGCGCCGACCATCGGGCTCGATCGACGCGCGGGAGGTGCGCCGGCTGCATCGCGCGGTGCGGGGGGTCCTGCGCGAGGCGCTCGAGAGCGCGGGAACGACGCTGCGGGACTATCGTGCCGTCAACGGCCGCTCGGGCTCCTTTCAGACGCGGCTGGACGTCTACGGGCGCGAGGGTGTCGCCTGCCCCGCTTGCGATCGGCCGATCCGTCGGATCGTGCAGGCCGGACGGAGTTCGTTCTTCTGTGCCGGCTGCCAGCGTTAGCGTCGTTCGCCCCGGGACGGGATCGGTGCATGCCGCCGACGGCCTTCGGTGCGCATATTGGTCGCGGAGCCGTGTAGGATGGGCCGGAACCCGGCGTGCCGCGTCGGTCGCGGCGCCCCGCCCGCCGCCGGCCCGCCGCCGCGACCCGGAGGGGCAGGATCGAGTGAGCTACTCGGATCACAGCGAGCAGACGCTGGTGGAGATGTGCCTCCGCGGCGATGAACGGGCGGCACGCGAGATCGTGCTCCGGTTCGAACGTCCCGTCTTCTCTCTCATCTTCAGGATGGTGCGGGACCGGGAACTGGCCGAGGACCTGGCCCAGGAGACGTTCGTTCGCACGTTGAACAATCTCCGCCGCTACGATCCTTCCTACAAGTTTTCCTCCTGGCTCTTCAAGATCGGCTATAACCTGACGATAGATCATCTGCGCAGGAAGGAACTCGATGTCGTTTCCATGCATGGGGCGCCGGACGCGGTGACCCCGGACCGCCAGGCCGCGACGGAAATCACGCTCGTCTCGGGTGACGAACGACCCGATGAACTCCTCGAGGCCCGCGAACTCGGCTCCGAGATCGAAACGGCCATCGGGCGGCTGCGACCCGAATACCGAACCGCGATCCTCCTGCGGCACATCGAGGGCTACGCGTACGACGAAATCGCGCAGGTGATGGAGATTCCGCTCGGAACCGTGAAGACCTATATCCACCGGGCGAGAAACGAATTGAAGGCCGCTCTCGTACATCTGACGGAGCCGTAGGAGCCCGCAGCCCCTTTTCTCGATGGTTGCCGGCGCCTCCAGGGGAGAACAGGAGTGAATTTGCCGCATCTTACACCTGAGGAAATCGAGCGACTCGCCAGCCGGAGGGCGGTGTCGTCCCGGCCCGGGACGACGGCCGGCCATCTCGCCGCGTGCGCCCGTTGCCGAAAGGAAGTGGAGGCGCTGCGGGAGGTCATCGCGTTTCTCGAGGGTCTGGGGTCGCATCGGCCGACCGAGGGCTTTGCGGAGGGTGTAGCGCGGCGGGTCGATTTCGCGGGTGCCGCGCTCGATCACGGGCTGGCACAGTTGCCCGAGTGGTCCCCGGCGCCTTCCTTCGCGAGCAATGTCCTGGCGCAGGTCGACCTGCCTCATCCGGCGCTCGACCGCGCGCTCTCGAGGCTCCGCACCTGGTCTCCCGCCCCGGCGTTCGCCGCGGCGGTAATGGCCCGCGTGCGATTGCCGGTCCCGTGGCCGGAGCGCCTCCTCCGCTTCGCGCGGCGGCGCCGGGCGGCGCTGGCCACGGCAGGCGCGGCCATGCTCGCCGTGTCGGGGGGCGCCGCAGCCTGGCTGTTCGGCGCCCAGGGCCTGGCGCCCGGCCAGCTTCTCGCGGTGGCCTTCGGCGGTGCGCGGGCCGTTCTGGTCGACGCCATGCTCGCGACGGGCCGTCTGGCATACCGTCTCGGGCTCGTGGACGCGGGTGGATCGATCACCGACCGGATCAGCCCCGCCGCCGCGCTCGGCAGTCTGGCGCTGTCGAGTCTCGTCGGGCTCGCCTCCCTCTGGTTCATGGCCAGGATGTTCCGGCAGCCGTTCCCACAACGCGTTCGCATCGAGAGGGCCGCATGACCCGGGCGCTGGCGTTCCTGGCCTGTTTCGCGGCCGCCGTTCCCGTCGGCGCGCAGGAGGTGGGCATCGCCGACGCCGCGATCACGTTGTCGGCCGGCGGCCGGGCCGAGTTGTGGTTCGAACTGGAGAGCGGTACCGAGCATCGACTTCGTTTCGAGGGCGAGACGGTCGAGGTGGACGGCATCGGGATCGGATCCTACGCGGAGCGCGGAGGCCTGGAGAACGCCTGGCGTGATTTCCTCCGCGAGCACGCGGGAGAGGATGCTTCCGCGGTGCGCGGCGGCATGGTCGAATTCCGACGGTTCCTGGAGGAGTGGGGTGCATCGGAGGAGGCCGCCGACCGGGATGCGGCCCTGGCTCTCGCCGGTCGGATCGACGCGATTCTCGGGCTCGCCGCCCCGGCGCCGGCCGGCGCGGCGCTCGCCCTTCCGGCGGGCGAGCCCGCGCCGGGGATCTCCGGCCAGCCGGGGCCCATGCAGATCGTCCCGGGCGGACTTGGCTTCGACGTCACGGGCGAGCTGGACCGGCTCCGTGACGCGCTCGAACGGCTCGGCGACTCCGGTGAATTCACCGAGGGCCGGCTCGCCATGATCGTCCACGGCGACTACGAGATTGTCGCCGAGGCCACGGTCCCCGGAGATGTCGCCATTCTCGACGGAACGCTGAGACTCGGCGGGAACGTCGATGGCGACATCCTCGTGCTGGACGGTGCGCTCGTGCTGGACGGCGGCGCGCTCGTGCTGGGCGATGTGCTTCAGGTGGGGGGCGAGGTCGACTTCGGTGAAGATACGTCGAGGATCGAAGGGGAGATTCTCTCCGACATCGGGCTGGCGCCTTCGGAACCGTCGGCGCAGGCAGCGCCGGACGCTCCCTCCGTTCAGCGCGTCGAGTCGTTCGAAGCCCCGATGCGCATGCGACCCGCGCAGCCGGGCCTCGGGTCGCGTCTCGCGCGCAATTTCGGGCGGGCCGCCGAGGGGGTGATCGCCGCGGGTTGCGCATTCATGGTTTTCGCCGCGCTCGGCTTGTTGCTCGTGTACTTCGGGCGCCGCCGGCTGGAAACCGTCTCGGATACGGTCCGGCTGGAGTTCGCCCGCTCGTTTGCGATGGGCCTCGCCGGAGAGGTGTTGTTCCTTCCCGCGCTTCTCGTCCTCACGGTGCTGATCATCACCATCCCGGTCGCACTCCTTCTCGTTCCTGCCGTAGCGTTCGCCGGGGTCTTCGGATATCTCGCGGCGGCGCACGCCGGCGGCGAGATATTCGCCAGACGCCGCTTCCGCTCGGAATGGCTCGAGCGACTCCGCCGTTCGAACTCCTATTACTACGTCGTCAGCGGACTCGCCCTTCTGATGCTCCCCTTCGCCGCCGGCGCCGCCCTGTGGGTGCTCGGCGGCGCGGTGGATTTCGTACGCGGTCTGATCCTCTCCGTGGCCACGGTCGGCACCTGGATCGTCGTCACGGCCGGGTTCGGGAGCGTCCTGCTCACGCGGGCCGGCGGACGGAGCGTCGTGATCGACTGGTCGGCGGACAGCGCTCCCGGTGACGGCGCGCCGCCGGGAGCCGGGACCGATCCGCGCTCCGCCCCCGCAGATGATGCCTGATGCCCCGATAGCGCGCGCCTCGGCCCGGGCGCTGCCGGTCGTGTTCGTTCCCCTGCTGCTCGGCGGAGCGCTGGCGCCGGTCGCGGCGCAGGAGTGGCGGGACTTCCGGGCGGCGCGGGGGATCGGCGAGGTGGAAGCGCTGGAAATCGAACTGGTCTACGCGGGCGGACGGCTGGACGTGTCCCCCTCGGAGACACAGCTGCTCTACGACGTGCGGCTCCGTTACGACGCCGAACGTTCCCTGCCCCATCGCGAATGGCGTCGTGTCGGCCGAACGGGACACCTTCGGCTGACCGCGTCGCCGTCTCCCGAGGACGGGCGCGATGCCGACCGTGCGACGCCGTTCGGCGACCTCGAACTCGAGCTCGAGGATCTCCCTCGCGACGCGGACGCAGCCGGGAGGCTGGACCTGTCGCTGAATTCCTCCGTGCCCACGGATCTGCGGCTCGGGATCGGCGCCGGACGAGCGCGCCTCGACCTCGGCGGCGCCCACCTTACGGCGGTTGAACTCATCACCGGCGCCAGCGATGTCGAGGTCGGTTTCGCCCGCGAGAACCGCGCGGCGATGGAGTTGCTGTCCATCAAGTCGGGCGCCACGGCCTTCATGGCCGAGAACCTCGGCAACGCCCGCTTCCGGCGCCTGGAGTTCTACGGTCTCGTCGGCGACGTGGTCCTGGACTTCTCCGGCTCCTGGCGATCGAGCGCCGAAGCCGAGATCAGGATGGGACTGGGGGAAGTCGTGATGCGGGTTCCGGCGCACATCGGCGTCCGCGTTCGGCGCAGCGGACTCGCCTCACTGAGCGCGGCAAACTTCGAGAAGGTGGGGGATTACTGGCTGAGTCCGAACTGGGAGACGGCGCGCGTGCGGCTGGAAGTCACGCTGGTCGCCGGGCTCGGTTCCGTCATCGTGGAGCACGGCTAGCCGGCACCCTCCTCGCGCAAGGCTTCCACCGCCTCCAGCCGGGTCACGGCCGCGGAGGCGATGCTTGCGAAAGCCCGGGCTTCCGGTGCGTCCGGTCTTCCGATCGACGTGGGGACCCCTCGATCGCTCTCCTCGCGGACCGACACGCCGAGCGGCACGGCGCCCAGGAAGGGCACGTCGATCGAGCCCGCGAGGCGCTCTCCGCCGCCGGCGCCGAAGATGTCGTGCGTCTCCCCACACCCGGGACACGCGAAACCGCGCATGTTCTCGACAATGCCCAGCACCGGCACATCGAGCTTCTCGAACATCCGGATACCGCGCAGCACGCCGCCGACGGCCACGTCCTGAGGCGTCGTCACCATGACCGCTCCGTCCACGCGCACGAGTTGACACAGCGACAACTGGGCGTCGCCCGTCCCGGGCGGCAGATCGATCACGAGGTAGTCGAGTTCCCCCCAGGCGACCTGCTGGATGAACTGGCGGATGACCCCCATGATGATGGGTCCGCGCCAGATCGCCGGGGCGTCCTCCTCGATGAGGAAGCCGATGCTCATGAGCTTCACGCCGTGCGCCTCCAGAGGCACGACTTCCTCGCGGTCGATCCGGGGCTTCTCCTGAATTCCGAACATCGTCGGGATGTCCGGGCCGTAGATGTCGCCATCGAGCAGTCCGACGCGATGGCCCTGACGGGTCCAGGTTGCGGCGAGATTCGTGGAGATCGTGGATTTCCCGACCCCGCCCTTTCCCGAACTCACCGCGACGACGCGACCCACGCCCGGCATGGGCGGCGCCTGCGAGGGGTGGCGGCGCGCCGCTTCCCCGGCGTCCCCCTTCGGAGGCGGCCCGGGACGTTTGGGCGCGGGATCCATGATCGGAAGCGGCCGCGGGCCGCGGGTCGGTGTGTCGGACACGGGTTGACGCTCGACTACGCGACGGCCTCGACCGAATGGACCATTGGGAGCGCGTGGCAAAGGTGCTGTTCGATCCCGGCCCGAAGCGTAGCGGTCGACATGGGACAGTCGTAGCAGGCGCCGACGAGCCGAACCGCGACGCACCCGCTCTCCGGGTCGAACGAAACGAGCTGAATGTCCCCTCCATCCGCGCGGACCGCGGGACGGATGTCGTCGAGGACTCTCTCGATCTCGTCGAGCGTGCTCTCAACGGTGGCAGTGCTCAAATCGTCTGGATCCTGGCGCGGGTCGGGGGAGCGTTTCCGGGCCCAGCGGACACCCGGAGTCGACGTCCGGAGGGCTTGAGAAAGGTAGGATTCCGCCGTCCGGCGGTCAACGAGAGCCGGGCAGAAAAAGGAGCTCGCTTTCGACACTCGTGGACGGCTGGCCCGGGCGGAGCTGGATGAGCGGACTCCCGGTCCACACGGCTCCCATGTTTCGATAGTGTGGATCGAGCGGATTCCCGGCCTGGCCCGTGGGCAGCAGGAAGTAGCCGGCCATGTCCGCGGGCGCGGCGCGGGCGACGAATCTCGCGCTCGGGCCGTACTCGCTCACGGCCGGGAACTTCCACGCGGTGGAGTCGAGGCGCGATCTCAGCGACGGGGCGTCGGGGCGAACGGTGTGGGGCCCGCCCCGCGACGGATAGGGTCCGACGTGGAAACCGAACAGGCGGTCGAGCAGCGCCACGGTTCCGAGCGGGTGGGCCGACCGTTCGCGATGGACCTCCCCCCACGAGCTTGCAGGCGCGGCTGCCGCGGTGCGGGCCGCCTCCTCTTCCAGCGCTTCGAGGCGTTCGACCTCCGGCGTGCGTGCATCGTCGATCCAGGCGCTGTCTCCGGTTTCGACGATCTCCATGAACGCGAGGTCGGGGAACCACCCGTCTCCGTCCTCGAACTCATCGGCGACGATGAGTTCGCGCAGTCGGTAGAGCCAGGTGAAGAAGGGCACGGCGCCACGAGACTCCGTTTCGGTGCGCAGATCCCAGCGCTCGAGCAGGAGCGCGAGCGAATCGAGGCCCGCGCGGCGGGCAGCCCGGACGGCGCGTGGCCGGTAGCGCTCCGCCCAGAGGCTGTGGCTGTCCAGTTGCGTCTTGCGCATGTCCTCCACCGTCCAGCCCGTCGCGCGAGACACGAGGTCATCGATGCGCCGGGCCCGGAACGGCGCCGGATAATAGGCGCCCACCCGCCCGAACAGCGACCACGCCTGCAGGTTGTTCGCGCTGACGACATATCCCCGTTCCGGGTCGCGCAGCGCGGGCATCGCGTCCGGCGGCCAGAAGCCCGGCCAGCCCGCGGGGAGGCGTTCGAACGAGATCGGGGAGGCGCCTTGTCCCGCGGGGCGCAGGGGCACGGACCCGGCCATGCGGTAGCCGATCTCTCCGCTCGACGCCGCATAGACCACGTTCTGGTGAGGCGAACGAAAGTGCGCGACCGCCGCCACGAACGCGTCCACGTCCGAGGCCCGGTTCATCTCGAGGAGAGCCGCGAAGGGCCCCCCGGGTTCGAGCCCGGTCCACAACAGCGACAGCGTGAGTCCGCCGGCCGGGACGACATCCGTGATCACCGGGCCGCGCGCAGTCGAACGCACGACCCAGGTCTCCGGCTCGTCGCGCCCCCGCACGCGGATCTCCTCCGTCCGGGTCTCGAAGGGCCGCCAGTCGTCGGCGTCGCGATACATCGACCCGTCGAGGTTGATGCCTTCGACGACGAAGTCCGCGTCGTCGACCTCCGCGTTCGTGAACGACCATGCAATATCCCGGTTGAGTCCGACGATGACGCCGGGGGTTCCCGGGATCGACAGGCCCGCGACGGCGAGGTCCGAATCCTCGGCCGCGATGGAGTTGAGGTACCACGTGGACGGCGCCCGGAGGGCGAGGTGCATGTCGTTCGCGAGCAGTGGAACGCCATCGGCAGTGCGCGATCCCGCCAGCGCCCATGAGTTCGAGGCGTGGAAGCCGAAACGGGAGAGGTAGATCAGGGGATCGGGAGACGAAGACGCAGCGCTCGGATCCGGGGGAATCGGCGTCCCCGCAACGGCGATGCGCGGCGGCGGCGTGCCGGAGGGCAGGGTGTCCTGGAGGATGGTGGGCCCCCACGCGGGGTATCCGGCCCCCAGCGCCCGGCGGTGATCCGTGTCGAGCGTCGCGAGCGCGGTCATCCGGTCCAGTTCCTCCCGCCACTCGGAGAGGTCCAGCGACATGATGCGGCCGATCGAAAGCGACGCCTGCGGACTCCACGGCTGCGGTTCGATGCCGAGGATGAGGAATTCGGGCGGCCACGGCCCGCGCCAACTCGCGATGCGGGCGTTGACGCCCTCCGCGTATGCCTCGAGGAGGACCCGCTCCGTCTCCGCGATGTCGTCGAGTTCGCGGCCCGCAGCCGACCACAGGTCCAGCGTGCGCGCGAGGCGGTCCGCGTCGATGGCGACCGGACCGAAGAGCTCGGCCAGGCGTCCGCGCGCGACCCGCTGGAAGAGCTCCATCTGCCACAACCGGTCGGAGGCGTGCATGAACCCCTGGACGCGCATGGCGTCGGGTTCGGTCGCGGCGGAGATGGAGGGAACGGCCCACTCATCGAACGTGACCGCGGCGCGGGCCGCCAGGCCCGGCAGCATGTGCCGGCCGGATCGAGGCTGCATGGATCGTTGCAGATGGAACCACGCGAACGTCGTGAGGACCCCCGCGATCACCAGGCCGGCCACGAGTACGACTCCCGCACGTCGCCGAAGGCTCATGGGTCCGCGGGGCCGGAAGCTGGCGGTCCCGCGTCGAGCAGGGCGTGGTGGAGCGAGACGTAGCGCTCGCCGTCACGAATCACGAGCGCCCGGGCGACGAGGTCGTCCAGCAGCCCGCGCACCCGGTCCGGAGGAAGTTCGAGCCGGTCGGCGAGCGGAGACACGCCCGTGCGGCCGAGGCTCCAGATCTCGCGCCACACCGCCGTGGCGCGGGGATCGAGCGCGCCCAGCAGCAACGGTTTCCCGTCGGTGCTCTCGGCCGCGGCCGCAAGCCCCCGGCGTCTGAGGACCGAGTCGATCGGGCCGAGGTGGTGCTCCGCGACCCCGCGAAAGAGCATGAAGGACCGGCGCGTGGAGGCGTCGGACGCGAGCAGGACAAGCTTCGCGACGATCTCGTCCGCGCAGGAGAAATCGATCACGGGGACGTGGCGCAGGTCGAGGACCGCGAGGACCGTCTGGCCCGCATCGGCGATCTGGCGTTCGATCGTCGCCCGCACCGTTCGGCCCGTGGGACGCGTGACGAGGTAGCTGAACAGCGTCGTATGAGCGACCGCCGGCCTCACGCCGTCACGTCCTTTCTCTCTCGATCCGCTCGGGCAGGACGATCAGCACCTGCGCGCCGGGGAAGCGGGGCAGCTCCGTGCTGAGCGACTCGCCCTCGTCCCAGTCGGGCACCCTGGCGATGCTCGCATCGCCGCTTCGGATGCGGATGGCGCCGTTCCACTTGATGATCTGGCTTCGGATCGCCTGCAGGCCCTGGCCGCGACCGGGATCCGGGAACCGCGACTCGCCGCGCAGAAAGGCCGCCTCCAGGGCCGCCGCCGCCGACCACCGCTCTCCATACCGGCGCGCATGCTCGGCACCCAGGGAGCCTTCGAAGCCCACGCCCACATCCATCACGGCCAGCACGACGACGTCGCGGCCCAGGCGGCGTTGCCACCGGTATCGCTGTGCACACACCCAGCCGATCGAGTCGGCGTGTTCGAGGATGTTCTGGCACACCTCCGACAGCATGATGGAGAAGTGGATCACGGCGGGCCGGGGGTAGCCGAGGCGGTCGTGCAGGATGCGCTGTGCCCGCTCCCGCACACCCTCGACGACCGAGTGGACGTCCTCATGGGAGCGGATCGTCGTGACCTCGATGAGGGCATCGGAAATCTCGAGAGACGGCTTCGGCAGCGCTTTCAGGTCGAACACCTGCGCCGCGGCGGGCCAGAAGCGCATGCGGTTGATGTAGGAGCGGACCTCGGAATCCCGCGGAGGCTCGATCAGCGGAGGCAGCCCCGTGCGCTGCCTCGCCTCCTGGCCGACCGCCAGAAGGCCAATGAGCCCGTACGGCGAGACCCAGTCCACGGACCGCGCATCGAGCAGGAGGCGCGCCTTCGGATTGCCTCCCGAGCGGACGCGCCGGACCAGCGTCTCGAAGGAGGCCTCGTCCAGCTTTCCGGGAACCCGGACGACCCGGCTCACGCGGAACCTCGAGCCCGGCTTCCCGTCCTGCCGGTCACGAGGCCGGTCTCGGAGCGCAGGTATTCGCCAAGCCCCGATGCGCCGCGGAATCCGGCGTTTCGTTGCGCCGCTTGCGTCGCCGCCCTGACGGATGACTCGAGATTCTCGCCGTTCAGCATCGTCACGAAGCAGGTCGCCCCCCACACGTCGCCGCAGCCGGTCGGGTCGCCCCCCGTGACGGGGGCGTCGGGCTCCACGTTCCCGCTCACGAGGGCTTCCGCGGGCGCGACGGCGCCCGGCGGCGGGAGCGGGTCCGTCGGCGCTCTCCAGAAGCCGCGGGTCGCGACCCAGGCCGCGCCGCGCTCGCCGAGCGTGACGAGGAGGCCGCGCGTGACCGGACCCACGACATCCGCGGCGAGCGCCCAGGGATCTTCCCAGCCCGCCGCCAGCGTGCCGAGTTCCTCTTCGTTCAGCTGCACGACGTCGAAACACGACAACCACGCGCGCCAGTCGTCGAGCGGACGCGGGGAGCGCACTCCGTCCGTTCCCACGCCGAGCATCAACGAGTGCAGATCCGCGTAGACCGGGCCCTCCGCCGCCGTCCGGAGGGCTGCGGCGGCGGGGAGATCCACCTCCCAGCCCGCGATGAAATTCACGTAGATCGCGTCGCACGACCGTGCGAGGGGCACGAGTTCCTCCCGGGTCCAGCCCGGCACTCCGCCGGTGAGCTTCTCGGAGCGCCGCGCGTCGTCCAGGTAGACGAGTTCGACGCGGTTGTTCGGTTCCGTCACGGTCCACACGCCATCGAGGGAATCGACCCGCTCGAGCCCCCCGAGGAAGACATCCGCCGCCTCGCGCATGTCCTTTCCGACCTTGAGAATCGGAAACACGGTCCAGTCATCCCCGGCTTCCGCCGCGGCGGCGTCGGCGGCGGCCAGCGCGTAGGCGATCCCTCCCCATTCCTCGACCGGCTCCTCCCGGCCGACGTCCCGCGCGCGGATCGTATCCCACACCATCGTCCCCACGACCCCGAGGCGCGGCATCGGCGGCTCAGAGGGGTCCGAGCCGCGCGACGCGGAAGACGGCGGCGGCGCCGATGACTCCCGCCAGCCCGCCGAGTTCGGTGCGCACGATCCGGCACGCCTCGGACGCCGGCCGGAAAGCTCGCTTCCTGACCTCGCGGCGCAGGGGATCGAAGAGGTGCCTGCCCGCGCGCGTCACCCCCCCGGAAACCACGATCATCCCGGGGTTGAGAATATTGATGAGGTTCGCCAGTCCGGTCCCGAGGTACCCCGCCGTCTCCCGCATCACGTCGGCGGCGTACTCGTCGCCCGCGACGATGGCATCCGATACGGCTTCGGCTGTTACCGCCCGCAGGTCGCCCTCCACGAGATCCAGCAGCATGCTCTCGGCCCCCGCCTTCAGCCCTTCCACCGCGCGGGCCGCGATCGCGGGCCCGGAGGCGTAGGCTTCCAGACAGCCGTAGCTGCCGCACGCGCACTTCCGGCCCGTGGAATCGATCGTCATGTGTCCGATCTCCGCGGCCGCGTCCGATGCCCCGTGGTAGAGCTCGCCGTCGAGCACGATGCCGCCGCCGATCCCCGTCCCGAGCGTGATCCCCACGAGGTTGTCGACGCCGCGCCCCGCACCCCGCCACCACTCCCCGAGCGTGGCGGCGTTCGCGTCGTTGTCGAGTTCGGCCTCGAGTCCCGTTCCCTTCACGATGAGGTCGCGGAGCGGGAAGTTCCGCCACCCGAGATTCGGCGTCTCGATCACGGTGCCGGTGTCGCGGTCCAGCGGGCCGGGCGCCCCCATTCCGACCCCGACGATCGCATCCTCCCCGAATCCGCCCTCGCGCGCGGCATCGCGCTTGACTTCGCGGATCATCGACACGATCCGGTCCACGACGAATTTCGCGCCGATGTGGGCGTCCGTGGGCAGCGTACGCATGCCGAGCACGGTGCCGCCATCCACCGGGACGGCGCCGACGTTGATCGTGGTTCCCCCGAGATCGACACCTATGATGTGGTTTCTTCCGCTCACATCCCCTGCCCGCTTCGAGCTGGTGGGACTACGCGCCGCCGGCCACGCTTCGCAGAATCATGGACGGGAATCATAGACCGGCGGGCCGAACCGCTCCAGCCGCCCGACTAGTCGCTTTCGACCTGCAGGACGGCGAGAAAGGCCTCCTGGGGGATCTCGACGCTCCCGACCTGCTTCATGCGCCGCTTCCCCTCCCTCTGCTTCTCGAGGAGCTTCCGCTTTCGCGTGATGTCGCCTCCATAGCATTTGGCGGTCACGTTCTTGCGCAGCGCCTTCACCGTCGTCCGTGCGATCACATCCCGCCCGATCGCCGCCTGGATCGCCACATCGAAGAGCTGCCGCGGGATGAGTTCCTTGAGCTTGCGGGCCATCTTCTGCCCGAAGTCGTAGGCCCGGCTTCGGTGCACGATGACGCTCAGCGCGTCCACGGCCGCTCCGTTGAGGAGGATGTCGAGCTTCACGAGGTCCGAGCGCTCGTGCCCCGTCACTTCGTAGTCGAGCGACGCGTATCCGCGGGAGACGGATTTCAGCTTGTCGTAGAAGTCGAGCACGATCTCGCCCAGGGGCATCGAATACGAGATCTCGACCCGGGTGGGATCCAGGTATTGGAGGTCGACGTACCTGCCGCGCCGATCATGGCAGATCTTCTGGATTGCGCCGATGTACTCGGCCGGCGCCACGACGCGAACCCGTACGAAGGGCTCCCGCACTTCGCTGATGTGGACACGGTCCGGCATCTTCGACGGGTTCTCGAGCTGAATCTCGTCGTCGTTCGTGAGCGTGACCTGGTACTCCACGCTGGGCAGCGTCGTGATGAGGTCGACGCCGAACTCCCGGTCGAGCCTCTCCTGCACGATCTCCAGGTGGAGGAGTCCCAGAAAGCCGCACCGGAAACCGAAGCCGAGCGCGCCCGATGTCTCCGGCTCGTAGTGGAGGCTGGCGTCGTTCAACTGGAGCTTTTCGAGCGCCTCGCGGAGTTCCTCGAACTGGTCGGAGTCCGTGGGATAGAGGCCGGCGAAGACCATCGGCTTCGCCTCCCGGTAGCCGGGGAGGACCTCCGTGGCCCGGTCTCCCGCGTCGAGCACCGTATCGCCGACGCGGGTGTGGCCCACGTTCTTGATCTGGGCCGTGAGGTACCCGACCTCTCCGCAGCGGAGCGCGCCGGCGCGCTCGAACCCGAGACGCATGAAGCCGACCTCGTCGACGTCGTAGACGGCGTCGTGGCGTCCGAACCCGATGCGCATCCCCTCGCGCAATTCGCCGTCCACGACGCGCAGCATGGGCATCGCCCCCCGGTAGCGGTCGTACTGGGAGTCGAAGATCAGCGCGCGCAGCGGCGCCGCGGGGTCGCCGGCCGGAGCCGGGACACGCTCGACGATGGCGTCGAGAACCGCGTCGACCCCCACCCCTTCCTTCGCTGACGTCCGGATCGTCGAGGCGGGGTCCACGCCGAGCAACTCCGAGACCTCCGCCGCGACGCGTTCCGGGTCGGCCGCCGGGAGATCGATCTTGTTGATGACGGGGACGACCTCGAGATCCGCCTCGAGCGCGAGGAAGAGGTTCGCGAGCGTCTGCGCCTCGATGCCCTGCGTGGCGTCGACGACGAGGAGGGCCCCTTCGCACGCCGCGAGACTCCGGCTCACCTCGTAGGCGAAGTCGACGTGTCCAGGCGTGTCGATGAGGTTGAGCTGATACTCGACCCCGTCCCGGTATCCGTAGGCCATGCGGATCGCATTGAGCTTGATCGTGATGCCGCGTTCCTGCTCGAGGTCCATCGTGTCGAGGACCTGCTTCCGCATCCGGCGCTCATCCACCGCGCCGGTACGCTCGAGCAGCCGGTCGGCGAGCGTCGACTTCCCGTGGTCGATGTGCGCGATGATGGAGAAGTTCCGGATGTGCTTCGTCGTCGGGGACGGCGTCACAGCTCCACCACCAGTCCGTCGTACGCCGGCGTCACGCCGGCCGGGAGGCGGCGCTCGATCTCCTCGTGCCTCATCCTGTGCGCGATGTGCGTGATGTACGTGCGTCCGGCCCCGAGTCGACGCGCCGTCGCGGCGGCCTCCTCCATCGAGAAGTGTCCGGGGTGCGGGTCGCCGAACCAGAGCGCGTTCGTGACGAGGACGTCGACGCCCGCGAACACCTCCATGGCATCCTCGGGTACGGACTTCGCGTCGATCAGGACCCCGAGGCCGTCGAGGCGGAACCCGTAGCTGCGGTACGCTCCGTGCGGAAGCCCGACGACCTGCAGCGCGAGCCCGCCGGGTTCGATGACGTCGCGGTCGTCGAAGAGGGTCAGATCGAGCCGGGGCACGGCGGATCCGGGCTGGGCGGGCGCGTCTCCCCAGATATAGGAGAAGCGCCTCCGGATTCCGGCGTCGAACTCGCGCGCCAGGTAGAGCGGGATGGGCCGGCCCTGCCGGAGCGAAAAGACCCGCAGATCGTCGATGCCGTGCGTATGGTCCGCGTGCTCGTGCGAAAGAAAGACGGCGTCCAGCCGCTCGACACCCGCCCGCAGCAGCTGAAGCCGAAGTTCCGGGGGCGTGTCCACGAGGAGACGGGTCCCGCCGCTTTCGATGAGGAGTCCGTGACGCATGCGCCGGTCCCTGGGGTCCGGCGAACGGCAGGTCGCGCAGTCGCAGCCGATCACCGGGACCCCGAAGGAAGTGCCGGTACCGAGAAAACGGACTCTCACGGGTCGGGCGTCAGCGGCGGAGGGGGCGGATCACAACTCTTCGACGCGCATCATGTTGGTCGTGCCGGGGACGTGGAAGGGGACTCCGGCCGTCACCACGAAACGCTGTCCCGCCTCGCCCATGCCGAGCTCGAGAGCCACATCCCGGGCCTGGTCGAGCATGCTCGAATAGCTGATGCCGCCGTTGAAGAGGACCGGCTGCACGCCCCACACGAGCGCCAGCTGGTTGTAGGTCCTCCACTGGTCCGTGATCGCCAGGATCGGGACCGAGGGGCGCTGCGCCGACACGATGCGGGCCGTATAGCCGCTCTGCGTGAACGTCACGATGAACGGCGAGCCCACGCGCTCGACCGCGATGAGCGACGACGCCGCGATCGCGCCCGACGTGGTCTGCTGGATCTTCGAGAACCCCTCCACCTGCTTGCCGGCCCGCCCGGTCCGTCCCAGCCGCTCGTGCTCGATTCGGCGGATGATCCGGTCCATCGTGAGGACGGCGCGTACCGGATACCCGCCCGCGGCGGTCTCGGCCGAGAGCATCACCGCGTCGGTGCCGTCGAGCAGTGCGTTCGCGACATCCGACACCTCCGCCCGGGTCGGCTGCGGGCTCTCGATCATCGACTCCAGCATCTGCGTCGCCGTAATCACCGGCCGCGCCCGTTCCTGCGCCAGGCGGATGATCCGCTTCTGGATCATCGGCACTTCCTCGTACGGCAGTTCCACGCCGAGGTCGCCCCGCGCGACCATGACCGCGTCGCTCAGGGGCAGGATCTCCGCCAGGTTATCCAGCGCCTGCGACTTTTCGATCTTCGCGATGAGCAGGCACCCCCGGTCCATTTTCCGGCGGGTCGTCTCGAGGTCGGCCGGCTCCCGCACGAAGCTCAGCGCCAGGTAGTCGATGACCTGTTCGACGGAGAACTCGATGTCCGCGATGTCCTTCCTCGTCAGCGCCGGCGCCCCGACCCGCACGCCCGGGAGGTTGATCCCCTTCTGCGACCTGAGAACGCCGGCGCTGAAGGCCGTGGCCGAGACCCACGGCGGGTCATCGGAGACCTTGCGGACCGCGAACTCGAAGTGCCCGTCGTCGAGCAGGATCCGGTTTCCGGGCGCGACCTCCTCGGCCAACTCCGGATAGGTGGTCGGAATCTGCCGGTGCGGCGAGCTGTCCGCGGGAGGTTCTTCGCCCTCGGGAAAGAACCAGTACGTGCCTTCGGGCTCGATATCGAGCCGGTCGCCGGGCAGATCCCCGACCCGGATCTTCGGCCCGCCCAGATCGCCGATGATCGCCACCGGCCGGCCGACATCGCGGGCCACATCGGAGATCTTCCGCACGAGGCCGGCGGCGAGATCCGTCGGCGTATGAGTGAAGTTGATGCGAACTGCGTCGGAGCCGGCTTCAATCAGGTCGTGCAGCACGTCCCGATCCCAGGAGGCGGGCCCGATCGTGCTGACGATCTTCGCTCTGCGGAAACCTGCGCTCA
This sequence comes from Gemmatimonadota bacterium, assembly GCA_022820995.1. Lineage (GTDB taxonomy): Bacteria > Gemmatimonadota > Gemmatimonadetes > Palauibacterales > Palauibacteraceae > Palauibacter. The sequence goes on from JAJEEM010000076.1 coordinate 26,750, forward strand.
TCCGTGGCCCAAATGGCGTGGGAGGCCACGGTTCCTATCCAGGCAGCCGGCCAGCCTCCGAGAGATCGGGTCGGTGGGCTACGATCCACTCGTGCATGTGCTGCAGCTGGCCGAGCGGGAGCCCCTCGAGGGATTTCACCTGCAAGCCCGGGATGATACAGGCGGCGGCGCGGCGGAGAAAGTAAGTGCGCTGGCGGCGGCGCTGTTCCGGGTTGAGGCTCGTCCCGCCGGGGATGTCCGGGATCGGCTCCATGAGGCGGCGGTAACTGTAGACTTCGCGGGCGGAGAACTCGGCGGGGATCAGATAGGCGTGACCTTCGATTTCGAGGGTGCCGTCTGATGAGATGGCAACGGGACCTGCCATGTCCAGCCTCCTTACGCCTTACGTAGCAACCAGAGACGCAAAAGACCGTGCCGCCGGAAGGTCGGACAATCTCCTCGATTCCCCTTCATCCCAGCCGCACGGTCCTCGGGCTTCCAGAACCTACTATAGGCTTGAACGTGCCCTCGATGCAAACTTGCCGCCCCATCCTGCTCCGGGTGCGGCTCCCCGACGCCACCCGGGAGGGGATCGAGCCGCGACCGAACGCGGGCGGGAAATTTGACGCGCCGCCGCGCGGGCCGCTAAACTTCCGCCCCGTTGCGCTTACGGGCCGTCCGAGTTGCCCTGCCAGGAGGCATAGACTTGCAGTACACGCTACGCGACAACGAAGAACTCGACCGCGCGCTGCGGAAGTTTCGCCGCAAGGTGCAGCGAGCCGGGATCTTCCGTGATATCAAGAAGCACCGGTTCTACGAGAAGCCGAGTGAGGCGCGCCGTCGGAAGATGAAGGCGGCGGAACGGCGCCGGCGCCGGCGTCGGCGTCGCCAGAAGGCCCGCCGCTAGCCGAAGGCCCGCCGCCGGCCGGCGGTTCTCTCTGCAGGCCGCAGTTCTCAGTAAATCTCAGGAAAAGCGGCGTTCGACGTACCCGTCGAGAATCTGCAGGAACTCCTCCACGATCCCATCGCCGCGCAGCGTCGAGTGGTGCTTGCCATCGACGTAGACCGGTGCGGTCGGCGCCTCGGCCACCCCGGGCAGCGAGATGCCGAGATCCGCATGCTTCGACTCGCCGGGCCCGTTGACCACGCACCCCATCACGGCCACGGAGAGGTCCTCGACGCCTGGATAGTGCTCCCGCCAGGCCGCCAGACGATCCGCGATATGGCTTTCGACATCGAGCGCCAACTGCTGGAAGAAGGTGCTCGTCGTCCTTCCACACCCGGGACACGCCGTCACCTGGGGCTTGAAGCTCCTCAACTCGAGCGACTGCAGCAGTTGCTGCGCGATCCGGACTTCCTCGGTCCGGTCGGCGCCGGGTTCCGGCGTCAACGACACGCGAATCGTATCGCCGATCCCCTCGGAGAGCAGGATGGCGAGGGCGGCCGAGGACGCGACCGTGCCCTTCCGCCCCATCCCCGCTTCCGTGAGTCCGAGGTGCAGCGGGTAGTCGCAGCGGGACGCGAGTTCCCGGTACACGGTCACGAGATCCGGTACGCGCGAGACCTTCGCGCTCAGCACGATCCGGTCGGGCCCGAGACCGAGGCCTTCCGCGGCTTCGGCGGAAGCCAGCGCGCTCTCCACGATCGCGTCCAGGGTCACCCGGTGCGCATCGAGCGGCTCCGCCCGGCGCGCGTTCTCGTCCATCATCCGGGTCAGGAGCATCTGATCCAGCGAGCCCCAGTTGACCCCGATGCGGACCGGCTTGTCGTGCTCGATCGCGCAGCGGACGATCGTCGCAAACTGCTCATCGCGCCGCTTTCGGCCGACGTTGCCCGGGTTGATGCGAAACTTGGAGAGGGCGGCGGCGCACTCGGGGTTGCCGGGCAGGAGGATGTGCCCGTTGAAATGAAAGTCGCCGACGAGCGGGACGTCGAACCCCCGGTCTCCGAGGCGCCGCGCGATCTCCGGCACGGCCGCGGCGGCGCGCGAGGTGTTCACCGTGATGCGGACGATCTCGGAGCCCGCCTCGAACAGTTCCCGGACCTGATTCGCCGTGGCCGCCACGTCCGCCGTATCGGTGTTCGTCATCGACTGGACGACGATCGGGTGGGCGCCCCCCACGCGGACGCCTCCGATGTCGACCGATCTCGTCGAGCGGCGTGAAGAAGAAGGTGTGTTCAAGTGGCAGGCCCCCGACGGAGTTGCGCGGATGCCGCGGCCCCCGCCGGAAACCCCGACGGAGGCCGCTACGCCGGTGGTTGAACCGTTGGCGTCAGCCGCACTCGCTGTAGCCGCAAGCGTAGCACTTCGCGCAGCCTTCTTCAAAGGCGAGGCTGCTCCCGCATTCCGAGCACGCACCCAGGAAAAGCCGGGCCGCCGACTCCTGGTAACGTTCGATCACGGGGCGCTGCGCCGACCGGGCGCCCCCGTTCGTGTTCTTTCTCCGGGCGGTCTCGACATCCTCGATGGGAAGCGTCTGCTGAATCCCTTCCTTCTCCTCGAGGTAGCGCTCGATGACCTGAGCGATCGCGTCGGGGCCGGAGAGCACCTTGCTCGCGCCGAGTCCAACGGCCCGGTCGGAAGAGATTCCGCGCAACTGCTTGTGCACATCGCGCAGTGAAATCCCCGAGCGCAGGGCGAGCGAACATAGCCTTCCGATGGCTTCGGCATCCGCCATCGCCGCCCCTCCGGTCTTGCCGAGGGCGACGAAGACTTCGAACGGGCGGCCCTGGTCGTCCTCGTTGATCGTCACATACATCGTGCCCAGCGGCGATTCGATCTGCCGGGTGTGGCCCCGCAGAACGGCGGGCCGCTGCCGTCTCTCGACGCGACGCATTCTGGAACCTTCGAGCTCGGTGATCCGCCGCTGCTTCTCCTCGACGGATTTCTCGAGCTTCCGGTTGTGCGTCTGAAGTTCGCTGTTCTGCACCTCCGCGGCGGCGAGCCGGGCCAGCGTGCCCGCGAGATCGCCGGCGAGTTCGGGCTCTACATCGACGGCTTCGAGCCGGACTCCGTCCGCCGCAACGGCCGAGCCGCTCTCGCTCGTCTGACGCTGGACATCCTTCGCCGTACTGCCCGTCGACAGCACCTGCTCGTCCCGCGAGCCATCCCGGTAGACGGTGACCCCCTTGCACCGCAACTCGTACGCCATCTCGTAGATCTTGCGCACGTCCTCCTCCGTGGCGGTCGTCGCAAAATTGCACGTCTTCGAGATGGCGGAGTCGCAGTGCGCCTGGAATGCCGCCTGCATGCGGATGTGCTGCTCGGGCGGAACATCGTGCGCCGTAACGAAGATCCCCTGAACATCCCCCGGCACTTCATCGAAGTGGATGTGGCCCTCGTCGGCGATGCGCTGCATCAGCTCCTCGGAGTACCAACCCCCTTCCTTCGCACGGCGCACGAAGTCCGGATTCACATCCGGCATCAGCACGCCTGCCTGATTCCTCATGAATGCGACCGCGAACAGAGGCTCGATCCCACTTGAACACCCCGCAATGATCGAGATGGTCCCCGTGGGGGCGACCGTCGTCAGGTTGCAGTTGCGGAGCCGGCGTTCGGGGCGGATTCGATTGCCGTCGGCGTCCCGCGCGCACGTCTCGTCGGGACCCCAGATCGATCGCTCCCACTCGGGGAAGACGCCGCGCTCGGCGGCCAGCCGTTCGGACTCGACCTTGCATTCCTCGTCGACGAACGCCATCAACTCGCGCGCGAGTTCGACGGCGCGCTCGGAACCGTAGGGTTCGCCGATCCTCACGAGCATGTCGGCCCATCCCATGATCCCGAGGCCGACGCGGCGGATCCGCTGGGACAGGTCTTCGATTTTCTGCAGCGGGTAGCGGTTGGCATCGATGACGTTGTCGAGGAAGCGGGTCGATTCGTGGACGGCCTCGCCGAGCCCGTCCCAGTCGATTCGACCCTGGTCGTCGACGAAGTAGCCAACGTTGATCGAGCCGAGATTGCACACGTCGTAGGCGAGCAGCGGCTGTTCGCCGCAGGGGTTCGTGGCTTCGTAGCCGCCGAGGTGCGGGACCGGGTTGTAACGGTTCGCCTCGTCGATGAAGAAGACCCCGGGCTCGCCGTTCCGCCACGCGCTGGAGATGATGCTCGAAAACACTTCCTCGGCGTTCAGCTGGTCCACGACATCGCCGGTGCGCGGGCTGATGAGATCGTAGTCCGAACCCGTCCGGGCCGCCGCCATGAAGGCGTCGGTGACGCCTACCGAGATGTTGAAGTTCGTGATCCGGGTCTTGTCCGCCTTGCACTCGATGAAGTGGCGGATGTCCGGATGATCGACGCGCAGGATGCCCATGTTCGCGCCCCGACGCGTCCCGCCCTGCTTCACGGCCTCGGTCGAGGCGTCGTAGACCTCCATGAAGCTGACCGGGCCGCTCGCCACGCCCATCGTCGACTTGACGACATCGCCGGAGGGACGAAGGCGGCTGAAGCCGAACCCGGTGCCGCCCCCGCTCTGGTGGATGAGGGCCATGTCCCGCAGCGTTTCGTAGATGCCGTCGAGGCTGTCCGGAACGGGAAGCACGAAGCACGCGGAGAGTTGTCCGAGCGGACGCCCGGCGTTCATGAGCGTGGGGCTGTTCGGCTCGAAGATGCCGTCGGCCATGAGGTGATAGAAACGCTCCGTGCGCTCGAGGACCTCCTCGTCCGTCGCCCCGTAGCGGCCATCCTGCGATGCGATGACATCGGCCACGCGCCAGAAGAGGTCGCGCGGCCCCTCGATGGGCTCGCCGCGGTCGTTCTTCTTCAGATACCGGCGCGCCAACACCGTCCGCGCGTTCTCGGCAAGTCCGGGCTCGGCGAGGTCGGCCGGCCTGGCGTTGGATCCCACCCGCATTTCACCCCGTACCGGGACGCTCGTCGACGCGCCCTCCCTCACCGCCACATCAGGTGGATTCATTGCCGCCCCCCGCCTTCCTGTTCTCGACCGTCCACAATCAGGTCAATCCGCGGAAAAAACCGGCTTCGGCCGGGACCCGACGACCGCGCGAGTCGAATGCCGGCCTAGGCCGGGAAGCCTGACGGGCGCGGAGATCGATATAACCCCGCGCCCATCTTTCTGGTTCTTTCCATGCGATCGCTGCGGACCGTCGTGAGGTTTTCGACGACTCCACAGCTTTTCCACACAAAATGCGTGTTTTTTCCACACGTACCGCTATATGTGGTGGCCTCCAAATGATAACTACACCATATGTTGTGGTCAAGCCGGGAAACGGCCTTCCGGGCTACCGGACCGTCCGACGGGCGCGCAGGACCCAGAGGCCGCCTCCGCCCAGGGCGGCGACGACGGCGGAGAGGGCGGCGGTCCCTGGCTCGAGCAGCAGCATGGCGCCGAGGGCGAACATCGCCCCGAACAGGAGCAGCGTCGCCCCGGCCGTCCGCAGGAGCGCCTCGCGGAGGGGAAGGTCGGGAGAAAGGCCCCCGCGCTCGCGGATCGCGCGCCAGCCCGGGCCGGCGGGCCGCACCCGTCGATAGAACTCCAGCAGCGTCGCCTCGTCCTCGGCGCGCGTGAGCCACATCACCGGGAGCCAGACGGCCGCCGACCCGAAGGCGGTCACGGCGAGCCGCGTCCCGAACTCCATGGCGCCGAACGCCGGAAGATAGGAGCAGAGCGCGATGGCGAAGCCGGCGAGCATGGAGGCGAGTTCGGCCCAGGCGTTCACCCGCCACCAGAACCAGCGCAGGATGAGCACCGCTCCGGGCCCCGTGCCGATGGCGATCATGAAACGGAAGAGCGCCCCGATGTCGTTCGCGAAGAACGCCGCGACCGTCGCGGCCGCAACGATGCACGCGGAGGCGAGCCGGCCCAGCAGCACGAGTCTCGCGGGCGAGGCGTCAGGGTCGATGAAGCGGGCATAGAGGTCGTTCACGAGATAGCTCGCGCCCCAGTTGATCTGTGTCGAGACGGTCGACATGAAGGCGGCGAAGAACGATGCGACGACGAGCCCCAGGAGGCCGGCGGGAAGGTAGCGCAGCATGAGCATCGGGTACCCCAGATCGGGATCGGCCAGATCCGGGAAGACGACGACGGCCACGAGTCCGACGAGCACCCAGGGCCACGCGCGGACCACGTAGTGAAGCCACACGAACCACCATGCGGCGCGCTCGGCGTCCGCCTCGGTCCGGCAGGCGAGGAGGCGCTGCACGAATTCGCCCCCGCCGTCGGAGCGGCGGAACGCCCACCACTGGATGCCGAGGTAGGCGAGGAAGGTCCCGAACGGGAGGGCTTCGGATCCCGGCCGCGGGACCATCTCCAGCACATCGCTCCGCCCCGCTGCCGCGAGCTGCGCCTTGAGTTCCGCGATGCCCCCGATTTCCGCGAGGGCGAAGGCCGCCACGAGAATGGCCCCGAAGAGGGCGAGAAAAAACTGGAAGAAGTCGGTCGCGACGACCCCCCACAGCCCGGCGATGCTCGCGTAGGCGAGCACGAAGATGGAGAGGGCCACGACGGCCCACAGGCGCTCGTCCCCCGGCATCCAGCCGGACAGGTCCGGGAGGAGCCCGAGAGCCTCGACGACCTTGCGCATGGCGAGCATGACGAAGCCGATGGAGATGCAGTTGATCGGCACCGCGAACAGGAAGGCGCGCGTGGCCCGCAGGACGGCGGCGGGGCGGCCGCCGTAGCGAAGTTCCGTCAGTTCCACGTCCGTGACGATCCCGGCGCGGCGCCACAGACGCGCGAAGAGGTAGATGAGGAGGAGGTGGGAGAGGCCGAACGACCACCATTCCCAGTTGCCGGCGATGCCCCGCCGCGCGATGAGGGCCGAGACGTAGAGCGGCGTATCCACCGAGAAGGTGGTCGCGGCCATGGACGTGCCCGCGAGCCACCATGGCAGCGCGCGTCCCCCGACGAAGAAGTCGACGATACTCCCGCGCGCCCGGCGCGAGAGCCACAGTCCGACGCCGAACGTGAGCGCGAGGTATATCGCGACGATCCACCAGTCGACGGGACTCAACGGGCTGCCCCGTCGGGCCGGGCCTCCGCCGCGGGCGCACCGACCGCGGAGCGCAGCCAGTCCGCTGCGGCCCGCTCCATCACCGTCTCGGTGGACCACGCGCAGATGCCGGGGACGCCGAGCATATCGAGCCAGCGGCGGTGGCCGAGCAGGACGACGAGGCCGCGGTGTGCCGAGCGGATGAGGGCGCGCGTCCGCTCGACGACTTCGGCCGCGGGCGCGCCGCGGCCCTTCCAGCCGCGAGGCGTCGCGGCGAGCACGACGATGCACTGCGCGGAATCGGAGTTCTCCGCGATCCGCCAGCCGGCCGCGCGCAGTTCGTCGGCGACGATCGTGCCCAGCGCTCCCGCCCGGCCGGCCGGCGGCCCGACATCGGGGTCGTCCGACACTCCGACGACCCGCGTCGGCACCTGCGGCGTCCAGCCGCGCAGGGCCTCCGCATCCCCGACGATCGTATCCCGGGCGAAGGCGACCGGCTCGAACTCCGGCCGCGACGTCCCGGCGGAGGGCGGGCAGTTGCGGGCCGAGCGGGTCAGGGCCTCCTCGAGCCTGGCGGCAAAGCGCGCGTCCTCGGCGGCCCGCGCCAGCGACGCGGTCGTCGCGCCGGCATCGGTCGGGTAGCAGATGAGATCGCACCCCGCGGCGACCGCCTCGACGGCAGCGCTCGCATCGTCGGGGCCGGCGCCGCCCATGATCATCGCGTCCGTCGTCACGACCCCTTCGAAGCCCAGCCGTCCGCGAAGAAGTCCCGAGATGATATTCGGCTCCACGGTCGCGGCCCGCTCTCCGCCGAGCGCCGGATAGGCGACGTGCGCCACCATCACGCTTGCGACCCGATCCGCGGCGGCGGCGAAGGGCGCGAAATCCTCCTCGAGGAGTTCGGCGGCGGCGGCGATCGAGGGAAGTCCGATATGCGAGTCCTCGGTCGTTCTGCCGTGGCCGGGGAAGTGCTTCGCGCACGCCGCGGCTCCGGCGGACTGGCAGGCGTCGATCCAGCGGACGCCCAGCTCTCCGACGCGCCGCGGATCCGCGCCGAAGCTGCGCGTGGCGATGATCGGGTTGTCAGGTTCCGCATCCAGATCGAGGACCGGCGCGATCACCCAGTTGATCCCGACGGACAGTGCCTCCCGAGCCGTGACGCGACCCGCCGCGGCGACTGCGGCGCCCGGCTCCGGCGCCGCCGCGAGAGCTGCGGGCGGCGGCAACTCGGTCAGGCCCCGGATCTGCTGGCCCGCGCCCCGCTCGAGATCCGCCCCGATCCAGAGCGGCCGCGCCGCGTCTTCGCGGAGCCGTTCGACCAGACGGCCGACGCGTTCCGCTTCGCCGCCGAACAGAATAAACCCTCCCACGCCGAGCGAGAGCGCCCGGTCCGCGCGCCTCTCGACGTCATCCGGCGACCAGCGGTCGAGCCGGAGCGCCTCGATGACGACCCGGGACGGGTCCGCGCCGCGCCGGATCACGCGGCGGTCCGTACTCCGAGAAGGCGGGGACCGCGCGCACCGGTGGCCCACGGGGCGTTGGCCGGATACCCGAGCACATGCTGTCTCGCCAGGAACGCGAAGGCCACGGCCTCGCGCGCGTCCGCGTCCAGGCCGAGGGCGGACAGATCGCGGACGGGCATGGGGTTCAGCAGTTGCTCCAGTCGCGCGGCGAGAACCGGGTTTCGGGCTCCGCCGCCGCAGAGGTAGCACGCCGCGGGAGGCTCCTCGATCCACCGGTAGGCGTCCGCGATCGTGCGCGCGGTGAGTTCCGTCAGTGTGGCGATCTTGTCTTCCGGTGAAAGCGCGGCGTGTCTCCGCAACCATGCCAGCAGCCGGTCCCGCGAGAAGCGCTCGCGCCCCGTGGACCGGGGCGGGGGCCGGCGGAAGAACGGATCGCTCAGCCAATCGGAGAGGGCGTCTTCGCTCGCCGCGCCCCGCCGCGCCATTCCTCCGTCGAGATCGAAGCGGGATCGCCCTTCCGTGAGGAACTCGACCGCCGCATCGATGAGCACCACCCCGGGACCGGTGTCGTAGGCCTGCGGCGTCGCTCCGCCGGATTCGGCGGGGAGCGCCGTCACGTTGCCGATGCCGCCGATGTTCTGAATCGCGCGGGATTCCGGTGCGCGGAAGAGGAGCCAGTCCGTATACGCCGTGAGGGGCGCGCCCTCCCCGCCCGCCGCCATGTCGCGTACGCGGAAGTCCGACACCACCGCGCACGAGGTGCGCTCGGCGATGACCGCCGGCTGGCCGAGTTGCAGCGTCGACCCTCCCCGGGCGCCCGCGGGAGGCTCATGCCACACCGTCTGGCCGTGGCTGCCGATGGCTTCGATGTCCGCCGGCCGGAGCGAGGCGGAAGCCAGCGTCCGGTTCACGGCCGCGCCGATCCTATCGCCCAGTTCGAAGTCGAGCGCGCAGATCGACGCCGCGCTTCCCGAGGTGATGGCCATGGCGATCCGTGCGCGCGCGGCGCTGTCGTAGTTCTCCGTCTCGAAGGCGACGACGCGCCAGTCCTCCGGCCGCTCACTCTCGCCCGCGGTCTCGATGACGGCGACGTCGATGCCGTCCAGCGAAGTCCCCGACATCACGCCGACCCAGAGGGTCACCCGTCCGCCCCCGCCAGCAATGCCGGGTGCACGCGCTCCCGGAGCCTCGTTTCGTGCGCGGCGTCGTGCTGCGTGACGCCCCGCAGAAACTGGTACAGCGTCAACGTCTCGGAGCCGACGCGGGCGCGACGAGCGAGGGCCGCGGTGACCGGCTCCGGACCATCGGCGATGGCGGCCACGGTGAGGGCCCTTTCCGCGGAAAAACCGGCGGTCTCGGCCTCGAAGCCGCGTCCGGACGGAGGGACGTCCGCGGTCCAGTCCTCGAACGTCGGGAGGGACCCTCCCGAGTCGGCGGCTGCGAGCCACCGCTCGACGCGCGGCCGCACGGCGCTTCGCTCGAAATCCGCCAGGTGCGCGGCGTGCTGGCCCGGCGTCCACGCCGTTCGACGCGCCGCGGTGCGCTGCCCCTTCGCCTCGGCTGCGGCGCCGGCCGCACGCGCCGCGAGGAGGCGATCCGGCGCCTCGCTCAGCCGCGCGAGCAGCGCCGCGCCGTCGGGCCAGCCGGGCGCTGCCGGATAGCCGCCGTAGCAGGGACGCTCCGGGCCGCCGAAGCGCTCGACCGCGACGCCCAGGAAGCCGTCCGCGCAGTCCAGGTAGCGCTCGGCCAGAGCGCGGTCGACGCGCAACGCGTGCATTGCAAGCGCGGTCTTCACCGCGCCGCCCGTGCGGATCAGCGCGCGGCGCGCTTCCTCGCGCGAGGCCCCCGTGAGCGTAGCGAAGATGCGAAGCCCGCGGTCGACCAGCTTCGCGGATCGCGCCCGCAGGTCGACCATGAGATTCTCGAACACGCGGCCGCTGCGGATCATCGCCCCCGTGGTGATCGTATTCAGTACGAGCTTCGTCGCCGTCCCCGCCTTCATGCGGGTCGAACCCGCGATGACTTCGGGCCCCACGAGTGGCAGGATGAGATGGTCCGCCACCTCCGTGACCTCCGCGGGCGGTACGGTGCAGCCGAGAAACGCGGTCCCCGCTCCGCGCGACGCCGCCTCCGCCAGCGCCCCGAGGACGTACGGCGTCGTTCCGGAGGTCGCGATCCCGAGCACGAGATCCGCGGGCGAGACGCCGAACGCCCGCACCGCCTCACCGCCCCCCCGCCGGGAGTCCTCCGCTCCCTCGGCGCTTCGCACGAGCGCGCCGAAGCCCCCTGCAATGATCGCCTCTACGAGGCCCCGGTCGACGCCGAACGTGGGTGGACACTCGGCCGCGTCCAGCACGCCGAGGCGGCCGCTCGTCCCCGCGCCCACGTAGACGAGACGCCCGCCGCGGCGGAAGCGCTCCACCACATCATCGATGACGCGTGCGAGCGCATCGGCCTGCGAGGCGACGGCCTCCGGCACCGCGCGATCTTCCGCCTGTATCATATGGACGATCGTCGCGCTGTCCGCGCGATCGATCGCGCGGGTACGCGGGTTGCGCCCCTCGGTCAGGCGGGGATCCACGCGTCGGGTCCTCGGGAGCCTTGCGGCTCGTTGCTGGAGTTCGCGGAGTCCGGGTACATTTGGCGCCAACGTAGGAGGTTCGCCCGGGGGGCGGGAGTCACACCGGTTCGAAGGGGAGAGACGCGCGACGTGAGTTCCGGTCCTCAGACGACGCGGAGTCCGGGGACCGACCTCGTGCTCGAGCGTCTCTCCGAACGCTTCCGAGTCCCCGACAAGCCCCGCCTCGCCCCCCTGGACGAACTCGTCCTCACCATCCTCAGCCAATCGACGACCGATGAGAATCGGGATCGCGCCTGGCGAAGTCTCGCTGCCCGGTATCCGGCCGGGGAAGTCGGGGATGGGGCGGACGGAGCATCTGCGGCCGGGCCGATCTCATGGGAATCCGTGCTTCGATCCACGCCGGCCGAACTGGAGGACGCGGTGCGCGTGGCGGGCCTCGCGAACCAGAAGGCGCCGGCCATCCATGCCGCTCTCGAGCGGCTCCGGGCCGAGATGGGGCGGATCACGCTCGACCACCTCGAGGAGATGAGCGATGAGGAGGCGGTCGCCTATCTCACGACGTTCCGGGGAGTCGGCGTAAAGACCGCCGCCTGCGTGCTCTGTTTCTCGCTCCGCCGGCCCGTGCTCCCGGTCGATACGCATGTCCTCCGGATCGCGCGGCGCCTGGCATGGGTCCCGCCGCGGGCTTCCGCCGACCTGACCTACACCGTCCTCTCGCGGACCGTCGCTCCCTCCGAGCGCTTCCGCATGCACATGCTGCTCATCACGTTCGGACGTTCGCTCTGCCTCGCGAGAGCCCCGCGCTGCGGGGAATGTCCGCTCGAACGCGAGTGTCCGAGAGTCGGCGTCTGACGGGGCGCGCCCGCCAGCGTCGATTTCATCCTCCGATGTTCGGAAGCCCGAACACCAGGGGCTCGTCCAGCCGCAGCCGGAGGATCGTCCCGACCGGAAGCGCCGGCTCGGCTCCGTCGGCCGCGAGGAGGATTGCGGACCCCCCCGCGGCGCCCGCCGCGGCGCCCGCGACGGTGCCCCGGCGGCCACCGGCGAGGACGCGTCCCAGGTTCATGCGGGCCGCCCCTCCGGCCGCCGCGCCGCCTCCCGGCCCCGGTACGATCTCCACCACCGACGCCGAGAGGGGCCAGGACTCCCCGTTGAAGAAGACATCGACGAAGCGGACGTTGACCATCACGCGTTCGCTCTCCCCGCCGGCTTCATCGTCGTCCCCGGCTTCGGCCGCGGCCTCGACCGCCGTGATCTCGCCATTGATGAGCGAGTTCAGCGGCACGAGGACCATGTTGTTCTCGATCAACGGCCGCGTTACGCCGAACTGCAAGGCGTCCCCGGGCCGGAGGTCGCCCGGCCGGATCGGGTCGAGGAGTTCGACCTCCAGCTCCCCGCCGGTCTGAACCGTCACCATCGTGTAGGTCATCTCGGGCGCGCCGCCCGGCT
>JAJEEM010000009.1 GCA_022820995.1 Gemmatimonadota bacterium
GGCGGCGCGGACGCCGATCCGCGCCGCGATGCCGGGCCAGAGGTCCTCGGCCGGTTCGCGCGGCCCCAGGCTCGCGGCCCGGTCCACCACGGCCTCGAGCTCCGCGAGCGTCCGGGCGCAGTCCTCGCAGCGCTCCAGGTGCCGCTCGATCAGAACCTCCTCCTCGACGCCGAGGTGGCCGTCGATGTACTCGGAAAGACGGTCCCGAAAGCGATCCTTCCGCTGTTCTCGATCTGTCATCGGCTCACTACCTCTCCAGGTGCCGTCTCAGAATCATCCGCGCCCGGTGCAGCTGGGACTTCGAGGTCCCGGCCGTAATCTCCATCATCTCCGCGATCTCGCGGTGCTTGTAACCCTCGACGTCGTGCAGGACGAAGATCTCGCGCGCCCCGTCCGGGAGCCGTTCGAGCGCGACCTCGAAATCGAGACGGATCTCGATGCTGTCGTGCCGCGCCCGGGCCAGAGCCAGGGGAATCTCGTTCGCCATCTCCCGTTCCCTCTGCAGCTTCAGCGCTCGCAGCCGGGTGCACAGGAGGTTCACCGCCAGCCGGTACAGCCACGAACTGAAGGCCGATTCCCCGCGGAACGTCCCGAGCTTCTCCCACGCCCGAACGAAGACATCCTGCGTGAGTTCATCCGCCCGTTCGCTGCCGGCCATTCGGCAAGCGAGTCCATGGACCCGCGACACGTGGGCGCGGTAGATGCGCTCGAACGCCTCCTGATCTCCGAACGTCGCCGCCCGCACGTCCGCCACGACGCCGGTGGAAGGCTGTCCTTCCGTCCGCGCGTGCGGGTCGTGCCCTCGGGATTTGCCGTTCGTTTCGATCACGTCCTGGTCCGCGTTCCCGTTTCGATCTTGAGACGCGCCCTGCGCCCGGAAGGTTGGAGCACCGCCGCGTGCGCGTGGGTCACGGGTGGCCATCGGGGATGTCGGACCGGGGTTCCAGTCGAAGCGAGATGACCCCGGCGAGGATGAGCGCGGCGCCGATCCACTGTCCGGCCGAGAGGCGGTCGCCGAGCACGGCGGCGGCGAGCGCGAGCGTCACGGCGGGCTCCATCGTGGCGGCGGTCGCCGCTCTTCCCGGGCCGATCCACTGGATCCCGATGAGAAAGGCCGTGATCGGAATGGCGGTCGAGAAGAGGCCGATCGCGCCCAGGAGAAGCAGCGGGGCGGGCGCGAGCGGCACGCCGATTCCCCCTGTCGCCAGCCCGGTGACCGAGATCGCTACCGCCGTAGACGTGAGCGCCGTGGCCGTCGCGGAGATGGGCGGCAGCCCGGCGAAGACCCCGTGACTGCGCACGATCCACGCCGCCAGGAACACGACCGCGAGCATGACGAGTCCCACGCCCAGCGGATCGCCCCCTCCGAGTCCGGCGCCCACGGTCAGCGCGCACCCGATGGTCGTGAGCGCCAGGGCGGCGATGCGGCGCGGCGTCAGCCGTTCGCCGAGGCGGAACCGCGACAGGAGCACGGTCATCGCCGGATAGCTGAACAGAACGAGCGTCGCGACCGAGGCCGGCAGACGGTCGAGCCCGAGCATGTAGCACACCGAGTTGAACGCGTACAGCAGACCGAGCAGGACGAGGCCGTTCCATCGTCCGCGCGGGGGCCGGGGCCGTCCGGTGGCGACCACGAAGATCCACAGCGACCCGCTCCCGAGCAGGAAGCGCCAGGCGAGCAGCGGCAGCACGTCGACGCCCGCGGCGAACGCGAGCTTGGCGAAGATCGGCAGGGCCCCGTAGCCGAGGGAGGCGACGAATACGATGAGGAGACCACGAGTGATCCTGCGCATGGGCGAATCTCGCTTCGCCAACCGCGAGTCGCCACTTTCAGGTGCCGGACGACCCCCGGTACGGTCCGGCAGGGAAGGGAGGAGAGACATGGCGGTTTCGGAGCTTTCGCGCGCGGCGGCAGCCGTCCTCGTCGGGTGCGTGGCGGCGGCCTGTTCGGTGTGGGTGGAGACGCCCGGCGACACGTCGGCTGCCTCGGCGGACCTCGGCGGCGAAGCTCCCGGCCCGCTCGACCTGGAGGGCTACAGCCTCGTCGACCTCAGCCACGCCTTCGGCGACGAGACGGTCTACTGGCCGACGGACACCGCAGGGTTCGCACTGCAGGAACTGGCCTTCGGCGAGACCGAGGCCGGCTACTTCTATTCCGCCTACTCCCTGGCGACGGCCGAGCACGGCGGCACGCACATCGATGCCCCCATCCATTTCCTCGAGGGAGGGCCCGATGTCGCATCGATCCCGCTCGGGCGGCTCATCGGTCCGGCCGTCGTGATCGACATGACCGCTCAGGCGGCCGAGGATGCCGACTATCGGCTGACCGTGGCAGATGTCGAGGCACACGAGGCGGAGCACGGCCGGATCGATCCCGGGAGCCTCGTTCTCCTCCGAACGGGATGGAGCGCGCGCTGGCCCGACGCCCTCTCATACCTCGGGGACGACACGCCCGGAGATGCCTCGCAACTCCACTTCCCGAGTTACGGCGAGGCCGCCGCGCGCCTCCTCGTCGAAGAGCGAGGGGCCGCCGCCCTCGGAGCCGATGTGGCGTCCATCGACTACGGCGCCTCCACCGACTTCATCGTGCACCAGATCGTCGCCGCGGCGAATGCGCCGGGTCTCGAGAATCTCACGAACCTCGACCGCCTTCCGCCCCGCGGCGCGACGGTCATTGCCCTGCCGATGAAGATCTCGGGCGGGTCGGGCGGTCCCCTGCGCGCGATCGCGATCGTGCCGCCCTCGAATTGACCGTGCACCTTCCCGGCCGCTCTTTCCGACCGCGGGCGGTCACCCGACATTGCGCGCGATTGCGCGACACTGCCCGCGAAACCCGCAGAGGAGGCGCTTGATGCCCAGGAAGCACGCGTTCGCGTTCGCCGTCCGGACCCTCGCCCTGAGCGCGTCCATCGCCATGGTCGTCCTCGCGCCGCTCGCCGCCCAGTCGGGCCGCATGGCCGCGCCCTCGCGCGGAGGCATGGTCGTGAGCAGCCACTACCTCGCCTCGGAAGCGGGCCAGGAGATCCTGAACCGGGGCGGCAACGCGGTCGACGCGGCCGTGGCCACCGCCTTCGCCCTGGCCGTGACGCTGCCTTCGGCCGGCAACGTGGGCGGCGGCGGCTTCCTCGTGTATCACGGGGCGGACGGCGAAGTGACGACGTTCAACTTCCGCGAGAAGGCGGCGCTCGCGGCGACGGAGCGCATGTACCTGGGCGAAGACGGCGAAGTCCGGGACAACTCGAACCACATCGGCCTGCTCGCCATCGGCGTGCCCGGCACCGTGGCCGGGATGTGGAAGGCGCACCAGCGTCTCGGGCGTCTCCCGTGGGAGGATCTCCTCGAACCGGCGATCCGGCTCGCGGAGGACGGCATGCCCTCCACGTGGGCGATGCAGAACTGGCTCCGCTCCCTGCCCGGCCGCGCGGGGCCGCTCTATGACGCGACCCGCGCGGCCTTCCTCAAGGACGGCGTCCGCATGTACGAGCCGGGGGAGACCTTCCGGCAGCCGGACCTCGCCGGGACGCTGCGCCGCATCCAGAGCGACGGGCACGACGGCTTCTACCGAGGCACGACGGCGAAGCTTCTCGCCGACTTCATGGCCGAGCACGGAGGCCTGATCACGGAGGAGGACCTGGCCCGCTACGAGGCGGACGAGTTGACCCCCATCCACGGGACGTACCGGGGATACGACGTCTATTCGATGCCGCCGCCGAGTTCGGGCGGCACGGGGCTCGTGGAGATGCTCAACATCCTCGAGGGGTACGACCTCGCCGAGATCGGACACAACTCGGCGCTCTACCTGCACCTTCTCACCGAGTCGATGCGGCGCTCGTACGCGGACCGGGCGCTCCATCTCGGCGACCCGAAGTTCAATCCCGAGATGCCGATCGACCGTCTGACGTCCAAGGAATACGCCGGCCTCCTGCGGGCGAGCATCGACATGGAGAGGGCCTCCCGGAGCGATTCGGCGGCCTTCAACGGGGCCTTCCTCCAGGAGAGCGAGGAGACGACGCACTACTCGGTGGTGGATTCCGATGGGAACGCGGTCGCGGTCACCTACACGCTCGAGTTCGGCTACGGGTCCAGCATCGTCGTCCCCGGCGCGGGTTTTCTGCTGAACAACGAACTGGGCGACTTCAACGCGGTCCCGGGCCGCACGAATTCACGCGGCACGATCGGGACGCCGCCCAACCTCGTGGCGCCCGAGAAGCAGCCGCTGTCGAGCATGACGCCGACGATCGTCGCGCGTGACGGCCGGCCGGTGCTCGCGATCGGGAGTCCGGGAGGGCGGACGATCATCAACACCACGCTGCAGGTCGTGCTCAACGTCGTCGACCACGGGATGACCGGTTCGCAGTTCGGCCGCGCCATCGAGTCGCCCCGCATCCACCACCAGTGGCTGCCCGACGTGACCTCGTTCGAGGAGTGGGGTTTCTCGCCCGACACGAAGCGTCTCTACGAAGGCATGGGTCACGTGATGCGGACCCGGAGCGGACAGGGGCAGGCGATGGGCATCTACATCGACTGGGACACGGGCCTCCGCTGGGGCGCCTCCGACAGCCGCGCCTTCGACGGCGGCGCCCGCGGGAACTAGCCGGGAGCCGCGCCGCGGGCGGCGGGCTTGAACTTCCGCCGGCAGGATCGCTAGCGGGAGGGGCCCTCCCAGCCGGGGCCCCGGACCACGCGCCCGGGCGTGGCGCCCGTCGGCGCCTCCTCCGCCAGGACCTGCACGCCGTTCACGAACACATCGCGCACGCCGGTCGCCAGCTGATGCGGCGCCTCGAAGGTCGCGTGATCCGCGATCGTGGCGGGGTCGAAGATCACGACGTCGGCGAAATACCCGGGCGCGAGCCGTCCGCGCCCCTCCAGCCTGAGGTTGGCGGCCGGCAGCGACGTGAGTTTCCGGACCGCCTCTTCCAGCGGGATGATGCCCTCGTCGCGCACGTACCGGCCGAGGAGCCGCGCGAAGTTGCCGTACGCGCGCGGGTGCGTGCTCGAGCGCACGAAGGGTTCCTCCGGGGCGAGCGATCCCGCGTCGGACCCGAAGCTCACCCACGGGATCGCGATCTGCCGCCGCACGTTGTCCTCGGACATCATGAAATAGACCGTCCCCACGCGGCTGTCGTCCTGCACGACGAGGTCCATCGCGGTCTCTTCGATGCCCGTGCCGCGCGACTCCGCCACATCGGCGAGCGTCCGGCCCGTCAGGTACTTGAGGGAGTCCTGCCGGAAGCCGACGAGGAGCGCGCGTTCGGGGGAGCCGGCCGCGAGCAGCAGGTTCTCCCACTCGTCCGTGGGCGTCCGCATCTCCGCCGCGATCCGCGCGCGCGTCTCGGGGTCGCGGAGCCGCTCGATCATCGCGGCGTGCCCGCCCTCGTGGATCCACGGCGGCATCGCCGCGTCGAGCCCGGTCGAGCCGGCCGTGTAGGTGTACATGTCGGCGGTGATCTCGAGTCCCTCCTCCTGCGCTCGCTCCACCCGCTCGATGACCTCGTCCAGCTTCGCCCAGTTCTCGCTCCCGGCGGCCTTCAGGTGGTAGATCTCCGCCCGCACGCCGGCTTCCCGCGCGATCGAGATCAGCTCGTCCACGGACTCGATGAGCCGGTTCCCCTCGCTCCGCAGGTGGGAGATGTAGCCGCCGCCGAACTCTCCGGCCGCGCTCGCGATGGCGATGAGTTCATCGGTGTCGGCATAGAAGGCCGGGGCGTAGATGAGCGACGAGCCGACGCCGAGGGCGCCCTCGCGCATCGCGTCCCGCACGAGATCCTGCATCCGCCCGAGTTCCTCGGGCGTCGGGGGCCGGTCCTCGTGGCCGACCTCGTGCACGCGCACGGTCGTGGCCCCGACGTACGAGGCCACGTTGGTCGCGACGCCGCGTTCCACGAGGTGGTCCAGGTACTCGCCGAGCGACGTCCACGGAATCTCGAAGCGCACGTCGCCCTGGCGGGCGAGCATGTCCGCCTTCATCTCAGGATTCAGCGGTCCCATGGAGTTGCCCTCGCCGAACACCTCGAGCGTGACGCCCTGGCGGATGTCGCTCAGCGAACGGCCATCGACGATGAGCGACTCGGTCGCCCACGAGAGCATGTTGATGAAACCGGGGGACACGGCGAGCCCGGCGGCGTCGATGGTCATCCGGGCGGAGGCCGAGGCGAAGTCGCCGACGCCCGCGATCGTGTCGCCGGCGATCGCCACATCCGCCGTGCGCGGCGCGTCTCCGGAGCCGTCGTAGACCATCCCCCCGCGGATGAGGACGTCGTAGTCGGGGGCGGGGGCCGAGCAGGCCCACGCCACGACCGGCGCCATCAGAGCCGCGCGCAACATCCGTCGAATCACGAATGATCCTCCCGTCAGGCGTGTAGATGCGACCACGGATCCCGCCCGCGAGGTGGGACGGGCGCGACCGCGCGCTTATCTTGCAATTAACCACGCACGATACCGTCCGCGCGGCCTCGCCGCCCGCGGACACTGTCTCGGTTTTTGGAGGACGAGAATGGCTCAGTCAGTGAAATCGCTTCGCATCGGCACGGTCGCCGCCGTCGCCGGGGTTCTCTTCGTACTCATCCTGTTCGTGTTCGGCTTCAACCGCGTCGACGAGTACGAGGTGGCGGTCAAGCGGAACCCGGTGACCGGCGCCGTGGCGCCCCGCCCCTACACGCAGGGGCTGTACCACAACGTCCTGCGCTCGTGGACGAACTATCCGCTGCGCGAGGTCCAGTACCCGTCGGGCGGGCAGGCGGAGCGCCTGGACGCCCTCACCTCGGACCAGCTCCAGATCGCGGTCGACGCGGCCTACCGCTACCGCATCAACCCGGACAGCGCGGTCCATCTCTATCTCACGGTGGGGAACGAGAACGCGGTCGCCTCGTTCGTCTACAACACGTACCGCTCGGCGATCCGTGACGCGATCGCGGAGATCGAGGCCTCGGACATCCTGTCGACCAACCGCACGGGCATCTCCGGGCGCATCGAGGCGCTGATGACGAACCGTCTGAACCCGCGCGGCCTCGAGATCACCGACTTTTTCGTGCGCGAGGTCGTGCCGCCGGAGACGATCCGCGAGGCGATCGAGGCCAAGCTGTCGCGCGAGCAGCAGGTGCAGTCCGAGCAGTACCAGACCCAGGTCGTCGTCGAGCAGGCGAACCAGCAGCGCGCCGAAGCCGAGGGGATCCGGGATGCGCAGGACATCATCGCGGAGAGCCTCGCCGGCATCTCGGGCCAGCGCTACCTGTACTGGCGCTACCTGGAGATGCTCGGGCGGATCGGCGAGGGGAGCAACAACATGGTCATCGCGCCGACCGAGGGAGGCATCCCCCTCTTCTTCGCCCCGGACCGCTGAGCAGCCGCGGGCTGTCGGGCAACCGACCGCCCTCCCCGGAGTGTCCGACCCTTCAGGAAAAGAAGGCGGTAGTTCACCACCTGGGGGAATGATCCCGAGGGAGGATACATGAAGAACTGGAGGGAGGTACTCGCCGTCGGGCTCGCGACGGCGCTGGTGGCCGGGTTGTACGGCGGTTGGGCCCCGGCCGCGGCCCAGGAGGACGATGAGGACGAGCGGCGCGAACGGGTCCGGGTGGCCTTTTCCGGGGGTGGCGCATACCTCGGCGTGGAAATCCTGGACGTCGACGGGGAGCGCGCCTCGGAGCTCGGGATGGCTCGCCCGTACGGCGTCTACATCGGTGGCGTCGTCGACGGCGAACCGGCCGCCGAGGCCGGCATCGAAGAAGGGGATGTGGTCGTGGCCTGGAACGGCGACCGCGTCGAGAGCGTCGCCGGGCTTCGGCGGCTGGTGAGCGAGACGCCGCCCGGGCGTGTCGTGGATCTGACGGTGCTCCGCGACGGGGCGGAACGGGAGGTGTCCGTCGAACTCGCCGAGCGGGCGAGCTTTTTCTCGGGGGGCCGTGGCTTGACCTTCGTCTCCCCGCAGGTCGAGCTGACGCAAATCGCCCCCTCGTCTGCGCGCGCGCGGGCCCGGGCGCTCGAAGTGGAAGAGCGGCTCCGGGACGTCCAGGAACGAGCCGCCGACGGGGTGATGGATCGCATCTTCTACAGCCTGTCGGGGCGCCCGCGACTCGGCGCGAATACGCAGAGCCTGGGGGATCAGCTTGCGGAGTACTTCGGTGTGGAAGGGGGCGTCCTCGTCACCTCGGTCCACGAGGACACGCCGGCCGCGGAGGGCGGTCTGCGGGCGGGCGACGTCATCGTCGGGCTCGGCGACGAGGAGATCGACGACCCCGACGACCTGAGACGGGCTCTCGCGGATCTCGAACCGGGGGAAGTGTCGGTTCGGGTCGTCCGCGACGGCGCGGAGCAGACGCTCACCGTCGAATTGGAGGAGCGGGAGGGTGCATTCAGGTGGCGGCCGCGCGCCGGAGACCTCGACCGCTAGCGCCGATCCCGACCGCTAGTCGAACAGGCCCAGTTGGGGACCGGCCCGCGGCGGACGGAAGTGCTCCGTCGTGAGCTCGTAGTCGCGCGGCTCGATGCCGTGCTTCGCACGCGCAAGTGAGAAGAGCCGCGCGACCTGTTCGGCGAAGGGGCCGCGTCCGCGCATCCGCTCCCCGAAGTTTGACGCGTAGAGGCTCCCGCCGCGCAACTCCCGCATGCGGTTGAGCACCTTCTCCGCCCGCCCCGGACAGGTCCGCCGCAGCCAGTCCTCGAAGAGGGCGGCGACCCCGTAGGGAAGACGGAGCATGATGTAGATCGCCCTCCCGGCGCCGGCCTTCGCCGCCGCTTCCACGATGGCCGGGATCTCATGGTCCGTGAGTCCGGGAATCACGGGCGCGACGTTCACCCCCACCGGGATGCCCGCATCCGCCAGCCGCGCGATCGCGTCGAGCCGCCGCTGGGGGGTCGACGCCCGCGGCTCCATCCTTCGCTGCAGCGAGCGGTCCAGCGTCGTGATGGAGAGTTGGACGTGCACGGCGTCGTAGCGCGCGAGTTCGCGCAGGAGGTCGATGTCCCGCGTCACCCGGTGGTGCTTCGTCACGATCCCCACCGGGTTCCGGGCTTCGGCCAGCACCTCGAGGCAGCGGCGCGTGATCCCGAGGCGGCGCTCCACGGGCTGATACGGATCCGTGACCCCGCTGAGCACGAGCACCTGCGGCTCCCATCGCGGCGATGCCAGTTCGCGTCGGAGCAGGGCGGGGGCCTCGGGCTTCGCCAGGATCCGGCTCTCGAAGTCGAGTCCCGCGGAGAGCCCGAAGTACTCGTGGGTGGGTCGCGCGTAGCAGTACGAACACCCGGTCTCGCACCCGCGGTACGGGTTCAGACTCGCGTCGAAGCCGAGGTCCGGACTTTTGTTGTAGGAGATGATCGAGCGGGATCGATCCTCCAGGATCTCCGTCCGCGGATCCGGATCAGACGCGAGCGTCCAGGCCTCCCGCTCGACGGCGAGGGGGAGGAAGCGGTTCGCCGGGTTGTGCGCGCTTCCACGTCCCCGGATCGAGCGCCGCTTCTCCGAAACTCCCCGCATCTTCCTCCGCTGCGCCTATTTCGGCATTTGTTCGGGTTTCGTTGGAGCCATAATGGGGAACGGGCCATCGAAGCGTCAAGTCCGGCGAGCCGTGGGGGGCGCGGTCCGTCAGCGGTCCCGCCACGGGCGGCTAGAAACTGATGCCGAGCCGGAGGGTCAGGGTGTCGTGTCGCGGCTCTCCCTCGCCCCGGAGCACTCCGGATCCCACGGCGACACCGGACCCCATCAGCGAGCCGGTCCCGAACCCGTAGCGCACCTCGGGCCAGAGCCGGAACCCGATGTCGAGTTCGACGCCGACGCCGAACTCCGCGCGCACCGGGCGCGCCGTGAGAAGGTCGTCCACGCCCGAAAACGTGCTGGAGGGGAAGGTCAGCACGGGCCCGCCCAGCACATAGGGCTGGACGGCCGGCAGGGGGAGCCGAATGCGGAAGTCGAGCGGGAGTTCGACCAGGTCGATGTCGAACCGGACCCGTTCGTCGCCGGCCATCGCGACGAGTTGCGGCATGCGGTGGTAAACGACGGCCGGCCGGATGGAGAAGGTCGCGAGGTTGAAGTTCAGGAACACGCCGACGTGATACCCATCGGTGATGTCCGTGAGATCGAATCCGTTCTCCGGCAGGAACTCCGCGAGCGTGTCGCGGTTGTAGCCCGCGAGGATGCCGATCTGGGCCTCGGCGTCGGCCGGAAGCGCGCAGGCGAGGACCAGGGCGAGGCCGGCGCCCCACCTCCCGACATTGCGTTTCCTCCGCATTGCACCGGTCCTCTCCCCACCTCGTTTGCGGACGATCCGGGGAGTGCCCGGAAGGCCTGCGGACTCTCCGTAAACGTACCCGCACGGGCTCCGTCGGGGTAGCTGAGGGGGCGGACGGCCTGCTGCTCCTGTGCGCCGTCAATGGCGCGCCGCTATGATGAGCCGAACCGCTCACATCGAGGCCAGGGACACCATGATTCGACATCGCCAGGTACCGTCCGTCTTCATTCGATCTTCTCTTCTCCTTGCTCTTGCCGCCTGCGCGACCGATGCCGGCGATTCGGGGGACGCGGGTGGCGCGGCGGCCGCGGATCCGCCGGTGGGCGTGGCTGAACTCGTCCTCACCAACGGGAAGATCGCGACCCTGGCGGGCGAGGGCGGGGAGGTGGTCAGCGCGCTCGCGTCGAGGGAGGGGCGGATCGTCGCGCTCGGGGCGGACGACGATGTCTCCGGATGGATCGGGGAGGGCACCGAAGTCATCGACCTCGAGGGCCGGCTCGCGATCCCCGGGTTCATCGAAGGCCACGGTCATTTCATGGGGCTGGGGAATGCGCGCATGATCCTCGACCTCACGACCGCCGACACCTGGAACGATATCGTCAGCCTGGTCGGCGAGGCGGCCTCGAGCGCGGAACCGGGCGCCTGGATCAGCGGCAGGGGATGGCACCAGGAGAAGTGGAGCGAGGCGCCCGATCCGATGGTCGAGGGGCAGCCGGTCCACGACGGCCTCAGCGCGGTGAGCCCCGCGAATCCCGTCATCCTGACGCATGCCAGCGGACATGCCTCCTTCGTGAACGCGCGGGCGCTCGAGTTGGCCGGGATCGATGCCGACACGCCCAACCCTCCCGGCGGCGAGATCGTGCATGATGCGGCGGGACGGCCCACCGGCGTCCTGAGGGAGACCGCGCAGCGGCTGGCGCGGGCGGCCTTTGCCGAGGAAGAGGCGGGACGCTCCGAGGCCGAGCGCGACGCGCGGGCCCGGGAACAGGTACGGCTCGCGAACGAGGAACTGCTTCGGAAGGGCGTCACGAGCTTCCAGGACGCGGGTTCCGGCTTCGGGACGGTCGACCTGCTCAGGACGCTCGCGGACGAGGACGCGCTGCCCGTGCGGCTCTACGTGATGCTGCAGGGCGGCGTGGAGACGCTCGAGGGGCGGCTGGACGAGTACTACATGGTCGGGTACGGGGGCGACCGGCTCACCGTGCGGTCGATCAAGCAGGTCGCGGATGGGGCGCTCGGGTCGCACGGCGCCTGGCTGCTCCAGCCCTACGCGGACATGTCCTCGTCCGTCGGGCTGCCGACGACGCCGCCGGAGGAGATCGAGCGCCTCGCGCGGCTGGCGATCGCGCGGGGCTATCAGGTGAATACGCACGCGATCGGAGACCGGGCGAACCGAGAGGTGCTGGACCTGTACGAGCGCACGTTCGCGGACCACGCGGACATGAGCGACCTGCGCTGGAGGATCGAGCACGCGCAGCACATCGATCCGGCGGATATTCCGCGCTTCGCCGAACTCGGGGTCATCGCCTCCATGCAGGGCGTCCATGCCTGCTCGGACGGTCCGTGGGTGGTTCTCCGGCTCGGCGAGGGCCGGGCGCGCTCGGGCGCCTACGTGTGGCAGGACCTCATGCGGGCCGGAGCGATCGTGACGAACGGGACGGACGTCCCGGTCGAGGATGCGGACCCCCTGGCGAGCTTCCACTGCACGGTCACGCGCCTGGTCGAGGATGGCGGGACCTTCTTCGAGGGGCAGGCGATGACGCGCGAGGAGGCGCTCCGTTCCTATACGTGGGCCAACGCGTACGCCGCGTTCGAGGAAGACCTCAAGGGGACGCTCGAAATCGGGAAGCTGGCGGACATCACGGTCCTGTCCCGGGACATCCTCACGATTCCCGCGGACGAGATCCTGGAGACCGTGGTGGACTACACGATCATCGGCGGTCGCACGGAGTACAGCCGGGAGAACTGACGGCCCCGTGCCGGATCTGACTGCGGAGGACCCAGTCGTAGTCGGCGGCGAACAGCGCCTCGCGGGGGTTCGCGGCGGGCCAGTCCTCAAGCGGGATGAAGGCGCCGGCGATCGAACCCATCCCGCCGTCCTCGATCACCGTATCGAACGGGTTTCGGTACTCGACGGTGATCCGGTACCGGTGCTCCGGGACGACGAGCGCGCCCACGCCCCGCCCCCTGTGCAGGAGCGTCGGGATGTCCACCACGTGCCCATCCGCATCCAGCCCGGGCCGGATGTCGTACAGCACGTCGCCCGTCGACAGGTTCTCGAGACGGAGCCGGGACGCGTGCGCGTGGAGATGACCGCCGAGACCGACGATGAGCCCGCGGATCGCCGGACTCGCGTCCCATGTCTTGACCGAATGGCCGGGCGGAAGGTCCCAGGCCTTCGTCACCGAGACCTCGGGGTACATCGCGTCGAGGTGAAACGGCGCCACCGGGTAGACGGGAAGGGGGGCGATGCGCTCGTACTCGATCGTCAGGTGGACGGTGACGCCTTGGTAGTCCACGTCCGTCGGATTGTGCAGCATGGTGAGCGCGAGGAATCTCGAACCGCCCTTCATCGGAATGCCGAACAGCCAGCCGGGGAAACTCACCGGACGCGTCTCGTGGCTCGCCGCCAGGACCCGCAGCATGATCGGCAGGAACAGCTCCCGCCGCCCCGGATCGAGCAGGTTCATGTGGTGGAGGACGACGCGCGGGACCGGCTCGCCGCCGCCGTCGATGATGTGCGTGCGATAGCCCCGGATCGTCAGGTCGAAGGGGACGGTGCCTTCCTGCACGGGCAGCTGGGCCATGTGGTGGGATGAACGGGCCGGGAGATCGATCGGCCCCAGGATGACCGCGAGTTCCCTGCGTTCCGGATGATCGACGATCCGGATGCTCGCCGTCGACGTGGTCGGCACGCCCGCTTCCGCCGACCCGGCGTGGCCCGCGTGCGTCTCCTGGCTGGACACGGCGGGCGCGGCACAGGAGAGCGATACCGCAACCAGCAGCCCGGCGGCGCCGGTCCGCCTACCGTGGCGCGTCATGGGGTTCCGGCGTCGCGTGCCGGAAATCCGCGAACTACCGGCCGCCCTCGAACTTCTCCAGATCCTCCAGCAGGTCGAGGAGCTTCTCGAGCCGCTTCCTGATCTTGTCCCGGTCGAGGCTCGCATCGACATCCAGTTTGATCGACGCCTCATCCAGCGCGGATCCCGCCTCCGCGGCCTTGAGGGAGAACGTCTCTCCGTGCCTCGCGGCGTGCAGCCTGAGGTCCGCCTCCGACGATCCCGCCGGGGCCTTCTCGGTCCGGTCGATCCAGATTCCCGCGTCGCGCGTCCGCAGCAGGGGCGGCGCGGTCAGGCGCAGCGCACGGAGTTCATCGATCCGCGCTCGGCCCGCATCGGATCTCGCATCCACCCGGATCGTGATGCGCCCATTGTCGATGACGGCCACGTCGGCTGCCTTTACGGCGGATCCGAAGCGGGCGTCCCGGCCGTGGGCGGCGTCGTGGCCGAGGCGGTCCAGCCACGCCCCCATGGCGCGCTCGATGCCTCCGTTGATCCGCCCGGCCGTGTGTGCCGTTCGGCGCAACTGCTCCGCGGCGAATCGAGGCGCGCGGACCGAGCCCGGCGGGTCCGCCCGTTCGACGAGATTTGCCATCCCTTCCAGGGTCGCCGTACTCGCCTTCGCCGGCCGGGGCAGGCTCGTGAGGTGGGAAAGGGCGGCCCAGGCGCAGATCGCGAGGGCCCAGAGGGTGAAGGCGGCGGCGACTCTTCGAATGAACGTCACGTCGGCTCCAGGTGGAAAGGTCGAGTGTCCGCAATCTCGAGGTGGTGTCTCACTGACATACGCGCGGGCCCGCGGTCAGGTTCCACCCCGTACGACCGAATCGCGATCCGAAAGGTTGTCCGCTGCCCGTCGCCGGCCTGCTACGGGGGGGAGTCCTCGCGGCGGGTGAGGAGCAGCGTGCCGGTCGCGCGGGTCGGCCGCAGCTCCCCATCGCTGTCCCGGAGCCGCAGGAGCGTGACCTGGATGCGAGCCGTCACGTCCGCCCCGGAGATCTCGAGCCGCAGCGAGTCCGGCGGCAGTTGCACTCTTCCCGGCGCCGTCGTGGTCCCGGAGCGCCCGGCGCGCGCAATGAGTTCGGCGAACGAAACCGTGGCCAGCGCCTCCCCGCCGAGCCGGATCGTCGTGCCGAGGCTGTCCGGAGTGGCCTCGAAGGTGAGGGAGTCGCCCTCGAACGGATAGCGTCCTCCCAGGAGGTTGCGCTCGAAGACGGCCCGGTCGAAGCCGGACACGGCGACGGCCGCGTTGCGCCCCCCCGGGGGCGAGATGTCGACGAACCCGAAGGGATCCGCGAGCAGTCCCTCGGACGGCGCGAGCTCGAAGTGATCCGCGATCAGCGTCGCCCGGCGTCCGGCCTCCGCGACCCTCATCGAGGCCGCCATTCCGTCTCCGATCGTATCCACCGCCGCCACGCCGCCCTCGAACCACTCGTCGATGGCGGAGGTCCCGTGCCACGAAATCAGGTAGAGCAGGACATCGTTGATCTGCTGCCAGTCCTCCGGCGGGACCTCGATGGCGGCGGGCGAGATCCTGCCCTCCGCCAGGACGCCGTGCGTCGAGAGCAGGTCCGCGAGCCGGCCCGTCTGGCTCCGTTCGGCCACGGCGTAGGCGGACCAGGGGCCGACGAAGGTGACGGCGCCGATGACGGCCAGCGTCAGCGGAATCCCCTTGATCTCGCGCGACCGCGTCAACGTGTAGTAAAGGGCGGCGCCCGCCAGCCAGATCCCGAGCAGCAGCAGGAGATACCGGCGCTCCGTGATCCCGTACTGCTCGATGCGCTGCCCGATGGCGAGCAGGAGCATGACGATGGACGGGATGATGAGAATCCAGAAGATGCGGGCGTACGTGTCGATCCACGCGTGGCCCTCCTCTCCGCGCCGCGGATGCACCAGGAGGAGCGACAGGATGCCGAAGGCGGCGAGGGCGGAGACGAGGAGTCCGATCCACCCGCTGGGCCACGTCGTCGTGATGACGACGCGTCCGAGGTAGGCGGTGAGGATGATCAGGTAGACGGCGACGAGCGGGAGGAGCACGTATTGGGCGAAGACGCGCAGACCCGCGGGGTAGTCGTCGCGGCGTTCCAGTTGCTCGAAATCGTCCGGCACGCCCGCGAGCACGAACCACGTCTGAAAGACGAAGCCGAGGAAGAAGAAGAGGCGGCCGTAGTTCTCATCGGCGATGTCGATGTTGAAGAGATTCTCGACGCCGAACATGGCGATGGAGAGTCCGGCGAAGAGGACGCCCGTGTAGATCGCCCCGAGGCCGAAGCGGAAGAAGAGCGTACGGTTGAAGTGCCAGAAACCGTTCGGCTCGCGGACGCCGAGGTAGGCGATGAAGGCGACGAGCAGATGCAGGGTCGCGGTCAGATGAAAATGGCGGAGACCGGCGATGTTCTCGCCCCAGTTCGGCCACTGCCAGTAGTAGAGGGCGAGCACGGCCACGCCGAGTCCGCGCAACGCCCAGTGCCGCGGCCAGGGGAGTTTCCACCGCTCCGCGAACAGGGTGAGCCCGGTGAGCAGCGGCAGGCCGAGACTGGCCGAGGCCAGGAGGCGCAGCTCGAGCGCCGTTTCCGCGTTGATCGCCCGCATCGCGGCGATGGCGGCGACGACCGCGCATGCGAGGACCACGGGGAACCGCCGGGCCGTCGCCCACGCCGCCGCGGCGAGCCGCTCGACCGAGGGGAGCTTCAAACCCGGGCTCTGATCGTGACGAGCCGCTCGGCGGCCTGCTCGAGCAGCGCTTCCGTCTTGCAGAACGCGAACCGCACGAGCTTTCGTCCATCCTCCGGGTTGTGGAAGAAGCTGGATCCGGGGACGGGCGCCACGCCGATCGTGCGCGTGAGCCAGAACGCGAATTCGTCATCCGGCAGATCCGAGAGGTCCGAGAAGTCCGCGAGCACGTAGTACGCGCCCTCCGGCTTGCGGCAGTCGAACCCGGCCTCCACGAGCGCGGGGTAGAAGAGATCCCGCTTCGCGCCGTACACGTCGGCGAGCCCTTCATAGTAGGACGGCGGAAGCATCTCGAGGCCGGTGGCCACGCCTTCCTGGAGGGGCGCGGCGGCTCCCACGGTGAGGAAGTCGTGGACCTTGCGGATGGCGTCCGACAACTCCGGGTGCGCGACGATCGTCCCCATCCGCCAGCCCGTGACCGCGAACGTCTTCGAGGCGGCGCTGATCGTAATCGTCCGGTCCCGCATGCCGGGAAGCGTCGCCATCGGAATGTGCCGCGCGCCGTCGTAGAGGATGTGCTCGTAGACCTCGTCCGTGATCGCGTAGGCGTCGAACTCCTGGCACAGGATCGCGATCTTCTCGAGTTCGTCGCGGCTGAGCACGCGGCCCGTGGGGTTGTTCGGGGTGTTCACGATGATCGCGCGCGTCCGGTCGCTGAACGCCGCCCGCAGGCGGTCGAAGTCGATCTGCCACTCCGCGGTCAGCGGCACGAACACGGGGGTCGCGTCGCAGAGCGTCGTGTCCGGGCCGTAGTTCTCGTAGAACGGCTCGAAGACGATGACTTCCTCCCCCGGGTCCACGACCGCCAGGAGCACGGCCATCATCGCCTCGGTCGCGCCGCAGGTGATCGTGAGGTGCGCTTCCGGATCGACGTCGAGCCCGTACCAGTCGCGGTAGCTCGCGGCGAGTGCGTCGCGGTACCGTTTCGCGCCCCACGTGATCGCGTACTGGTTCACGTCGTCGTAGATCGCGCGCGCGGCGCCGATCTTCAGCGTGTCGGGCGACTCGAAGTCGGGGAAACCCTGCGACAGGTTGATGGCGCCGTGCTCGTTCGAGAGCCGGGTCATCATCCGAATCACGG
This sequence comes from Gemmatimonadota bacterium, assembly GCA_022820995.1. Lineage (GTDB taxonomy): Bacteria > Gemmatimonadota > Gemmatimonadetes > Palauibacterales > Palauibacteraceae > Palauibacter. The sequence continues at coordinate 17,097 of JAJEEM010000009.1, forward strand.
ATTCCGTGAAGCCGTGCGTCCGCCGGGCGGTGTGGATCTTCATCGGTCCGAATCTGGCCCGTCGACGAACGGTGTGCCACCGGCGCCGGGGACGTTTTCCTCCGCCGTCTCGCCGCCGTCCTCCGCGCGCTCGGCGTCCGGGCGGCGGAATCCGGCCCGGGCGAGCCGCGGCGCGACGACTTCCGCCTGTCCGCGCAGCCAGCCGAACCAGACGACGTCGCCGGGCTTCAGCGTCGTGTCGCTCGACACCGGCTGTTCGCGCTTGCCGCGGCGATGCACGAGGGCGAGGGCGGGGAGCCGGCGGTCGGCGAGCGCGTCGATCTGGGGGATGCGCAGCCCGGCGATGCCCTCGAAGACGAGAGGCTCGATCTCCACGCGGTCCCGCCGGAAGTTGTGCGCCCAACGCTCGTAGTCGATCCCGAGCCCGAACAGCACCGAGGCGCCGCTCTCGTCGACCTGTTCGGGTCCGACGCCCGGCGTGAGCGGATCGATGGCCACGAGGCGGCTCACGCCCGGACAGCTCTCGCCGACCCGTTTGGCGATGAGCAGGTTCACGCCTTCGTTCGGCGTGAGGGCGACGAGGGCGCGGCGCGATTCGACCCCCGCCTTCAGGAGCGCCCGCGACTCGTTCGCGTTGCCGAGCACGACGCGGAAGCCGTCACTCTCCGCCGCCCCCGCCTCTGTCGGGTTCGTGTCGATGAGCACGATGGGCGCATCCCCGGCGCGGGCGGCGCGCAGGGTTCGGGCGAGCGCGCGCCCGATGGGATTCGCCCCGACGACGGCGAACCCGTGGCTGGACGGTTTCCGTACCCCCAGCAGACGCGCCATGAGCCCGCCCGTCCCGCCGAGGACGACGACGGTGACGGCGATGACGAGGAAGACCATCGCGCGCAGCTGGTTGCCCTCCGCCTCCATCCCGCTGTGCGCGAGTTCCGCCGCGAACAGCGAGGAGACGGCGAAGGCGACGATCCCGCGCGGAGCGAGCCAGGCGAGGAACGCCTGCTCGTTGCGGCTCAGGCCGGCGCCCCGGGTGCAGAGGAGCACACAGAGGGGACGGACGACGGCGACGAGCACGATCACCGTCACGATCCCGCCGACCCCCAGCGCGCGCACGTCGCCGAGGTCCACCGCCGCCGACAGGAGGACGAAGAGGAGCCCCACGAGCAGGAACGTGAGCTGCTCCTTGAACTCGACGAGTTCGCGCGCGTGCCGCGGCCCCATGTTGCCGACGACGAGGCCGGCGATCGCGACGGTCATGATGCCGCTCTCGGGAAGGATGGCGTGCGAACCCTGGTAGAGCGCGAGGACGCATGCGAGCGTGAAGATGTTCCGCAGATCGGAGGGGATCGCGCGCCGCATCCTCAGCAGTCCTCCGATGATGAACCCTCCGGCCACGCCGATGACGGAGCCGAGGCCCAGGCGCGTGAGGAGGCCGAGGAAGCCGGCCCCCACGTCTCCCGCCGTCGACGCGAGCGCCAACTCGAACGCGACGACCGCGAGGATCGCGCCGACCGGATCGATGAGCACGCCCTCCGCCTCGAGGATCGTCCGCAGGTTGTTCCGCAGGCGAATCCGCCGCGTGAGCGGGTTGATCACCGTCGGACCCGTGACCGAGACGAGCGCCCCGAACAGCAGCGCGATGCGGAGGCTCCAGCCCAGCGCGAGCATCGCCGTGACGGTGGCCCCGGCGATCGTGACGAGCGCGCCGAGCGTGATCAGCCGGCGGATCGTCACCGCCTCGCGCCGCAGCCGGTCGAGGTTGAGCTGCAGCGCGCCCTCGAAGAGGATCACCGCGACGGCCAGCCCGACGATGGGGTTGAGGCCCTCGCCCAGCGTGTCGGGCCGCACGATGTTGGCGAAGGCGGGCCCGAGGAGGATGCCGGTCGCGAGCAGGAAGAGGATGCCGGGTACGCGCGCATGTCGAGCCACGGACTGCGCAACGACGCCCGCGGTGACGGCGAGGGCGAAGGTGAGCGCCGGATCCTGGAGGTTCACGAGTCGGCGGTTCGCTCCGTCGCGAGGATGAAGTTCGTGAAGCCTTCGTCGTAGTCGGAGAGGCCGTTCTGCCCCGTGAGTTTCATGCGGGCGTTGTAGGCGTTCTTCATCATCGGACCCACGACGCCGCTGACCGGACCCTCCGCCGGGTGGCGCACGGCGAAGGCAACCTTCAACTCCTCCCGGAGTCCGATCTCGTCGAGGAGGCCGTTGTATGCGGCGGCGTCCCGCTCCGCCAGCACCCAGAGCTGGCGGTCCAGGCGCTCGCAGTGGGCCGACTGCTCGAGAACGGGCTCATCGGAACGCACCAGGGCGAGGTAGCCGAGGATCTGCGCCTCGACTTCCTTCATGTATCCCTTGCGGTGGCAGAACTCGTGCGCGATCACATGGGGTTCGAAGATGCCGGTGCTCCGGAAGATCGCGACGTCCCCCGTCAGGGGGTCCGCCGCCCCGAGCGCGAAGGGGAAGACGATCTGCGCGAGCATGAACTCCCGGACCTGCGAACTCGTCTCCAGACGCTGGCCGGTGAGCTCCGCGAGATAATCGGTGAGGCACAGGTCGACCTGCTCCGCGAGTTCCTTCCGCGGCGTCTCCATCGGCACATGGTTCGCGTTCAGCCGCTCGACGAGAACTTCGACGTCCCGTCTCCGTTCCTCCTCCGACGCCGGGGGCGGGGAGAGCGGGTCGAAGCCGAACGCGTCCTCGAAATCCACGCGGCGGGCGTCCGCCCGGACCGCCCAGTCGATGAGCGCGCTGCCCGCGTACACGCCGAGCGCCGCCGCCTGCAGCGCCCGCCCGGCCGGGCTCAGACCGAAGAGCACCCGGGCGGCAACGGGGGCCGCGAGAAGCAGATCGGAAGGCGCGACCGGCAGGTACGTCGCCAGGTTGGGGATCCGGAGTCTTTCCATGGGGCCTCGTACGCGGGTCGGTGGACGAAAGTTCGGGATCGACGGGCCGGGTGCAACCGTCGGGGCCTTCGCGGCGTCACACTCGTGTCGGAAGCCGGGGCGGGACCGACGGCGAGTCCGAGCAGCGGGGAATCAGAGAAAAGGGGAGGGGAATATGCGTCGGAGTACGTCGGGATCGATCATCGTTCTGCTCGCGGCCATCGCGGGCGGGCCGCCCGTCGCCGCGCAGGAATTCAAGGCCGGGGGCCAGGTCACGTTCGGGGACGACGCGGATTTCGGCCTCGGTCCGCGCGCGCAGGTGTCGCTGCCCTGGATCGCCCCCGGGGTCCGGCTCGCCGGCTCCTTCGACTACTTCTTCCCCGACTCGGGTCTCGGCGACCCCGGCGGCGACTACGACTACCGCGAACTCAACTTGAACGTCCTCGTCGACATCCCGCTCGATCGGGTCACGAACCTGGTCCCGTACGCCGGCGGCGGAATGAACGTGGCGTGGGAAAAGGTCCCGTCCAACGGGAGGGAAGGGGTTCTGGAGCGGCGGTCCGGCCTGAACGTCGTCGCCGGATTCCGCTTTCCCCTCGTCGGATTCACGCCCTTCGTCGAGGCGAGGTACGAACTCGAGGGGGGAGAGCAACTCCTCGTCGCCGGCGGCATCCTGCTACCCTAGCGCGGTTCGTCCGGGGACCGGAGAGGTCCGTCAGAATCGTAAGCCGCCGCCGGCGCTGAAGGCCCACCTCGATCTTTCGCTGTCACCGATCCCTCCGCCGAAGCGGTAACCGATATTGAGGTTCGTGACCTGCGCGAAGGAGGAGAGCGGGGATCCTCCGAACACGGTAACCCCGATGTTGCCGCCCAGCCTCGGATCCTGGTCCGGGTACCAGGCGCCGCCATAGTCGACGAACGCGCCGACGCCGAGCCCGAACAGGTTGTAGAAGTTGTCCACCAGGTAGGAGCGGTGTTCGAGCGTCGCGCGCACCGTGCGGGTGCCCACGAACGCGTGCGGACCCCAGAGGCGCGGCAGTATCTGAAAGCCGATGTCGTGCTCGGAGCCCGGACGGGGCGACTCCTGGATCCCCGCGGATGCCTGCAGGAACGTCGTGTTCCGCTCCGTCTCCCGCACCGCCGCCGTTCCGGTGCCGAAGACGTATCCGGAGTCGAGGCCCGCCGAGTTGAAGAGACCGCCGCCGTCGAGCGTACCCTTGAGAATCGCGGGGCCCGCCCGCCTTCCGGACGACAGGAGAAGACGCGTTCCGATTCCCGTCGACCTGTATCCCAGGCGCTCGTGGGCGAGCTTGACGGAGACGTACACGCGGTCGCTCAGATCCTGGTCCTCCTCGGAGAATCCGTTGAAGCGCTGCACGCGCTCGAAGCGGGCGCGCCGCCATTCGGCGTATACGCCGATGAGCCCGTACACGGAGTCCGGCACCGTGGCGTCGAGGCTGTCCAGGTCGACGCCGGGATGTTCGAGCCGCAGGTGCTCTTCGTGCCGGATTTCGAGCGTCGCCCCGATGCGGAGGAACTTCCGTGGATTCGCGATCGGCGCGATCGCTCCGGTCAGGCGGTGGATGTGGGCTCGCCGCCGCCATTCGATCGTCTGCAGGCTGTCCGGGTTGTGGCGCACGTACTGTGGGATCCGCCCCCGGAAGTCCCGTCCCTCGTAGTAGAACGCCGAGCGATCCGAGAGAGCGCGGAAGGGATTCGACAGGCGCCATGAGACGACGTCGCGGTCCGACAGATTGAGCCACGTCGCGTTGGCCGCGAGTCGGGTGGAGGCCAGCCGGTTCGACGTCAGCCGGAGGTCCATGCCGTCGCGATCGGTCTCGCGGACGTACCACATGCGCATGGAGTTCCCGCTGCCCGCGAGGTTGACCTCGGTGACCCCGAAGGTGCCGGTCAGTGTGCCGTCCGCTGCGATCCGCATCGTGATGCGCGGCTGCAGGCTCCACGCGTCGCGCGTTCTCACGTTCAGCGCGAGTTTCCCGTCGACGCGCGTAGAATCCACGCGGACCCGGCGAAAGAGGCCCAGGCGGCGGAGGTTCCGTTCGCTCTCGGCGGCGAGGAGCGAGTCGTAGGGCGTCCCCGGCTGCAGGAGGAGTTCGCGGCGGATGACCCAGGGCTGCGTCGTCCCGTGCAGTCCGTTGCCGAGCCGGTAGATGAAGTTCCCGGCGGCGGCATCCTCCGGGAAGACGTCCTGCCGGCCGATGATGACGGTATCGATGATCGAGGCGGCAGTGCCGTCCGTCCCCCCGGCGGGAGGGGATGCCTGCGCGTGCGCCGCGGGTGCGGCGACAAGGCCCAGCAGAAGCAGGGTGTGGGCGACGTTCATGCCCCGGATCGGGGCCCGGCGCGTCCCCTGGATCGAGGGCGCCGCGGACGGAATCATGGGGCGGGAAGGTACGGTCGCGCGGGGTTCATGGCCACCGGACATCGTCGCGTTTCGCGAGCCCCGGCTCGCCGCGGAAACGGGCCGCGATCTCACCCAGCGTGATTCCCAGGTCCGGATGCCGGAATCCCGGCGCCACATCCGCGAGTGGGACCGCCAGGTGCGCCCTTGTCGGGATCTCCGGGTCCGGCAGTTGCAGTTCGTCATGGTCGAGGACGAGGCCCTGCACGGCCGCGATATCGATGTCGATCGTGCGGGGGGCGTTGGGGTCGGCGGTCCGGACGCGTCCGAGGCGGCGCTCCAGCGGCCGGATGACTTCGAACTTCAGCTCTCCCGGAGGGAGGGCGGTCGTGATGCGCACGGCCGCGTTCAGGAAGCGGGGCATCCCGGGGTTCCCGACCGGGTCCGCCTCGTAGATCGGCGAGGCCTCCTCGATGCCCAGCAGTTCGTCGAGCGCCGCGAGGGCCGCAACGATGTGTCGCTCCGGATCGATGTTCGAGCCGAGCGTGAGGAGGGTTGTTCGGGGCGAGGCGTTCACGCGTAGTCCGCTGCCGTCCGTTCGACCTCGATCCCCACAGAGCGCGCGTAGCGTAGCGCGCCGGGCTTCTCCACCCGGACCTTCGCCCGCGCCGCGCCGAAGTCGACGATCGCGATCCGTGCGATCTGGTGCGCGAGGGCCTCCACGAGATACGGCTCGGCGGTCTCGACGTGCGCGATGACGCGCTTCGTCAGCGTCCGGTAGTTCAGCACGTCCGCGACGTCATCGGACTCGCCCGCGGCCCGGGCGTCCACGGAGAGGGAGAGGTTGATCACGATGTCCTGTTTCTTCTCGCGTTCCCAGTCGTTGACTCCGATGATGCCCCGGACGAGGAGATCACGGATGAGGACCGTATCGGACGCCATCAGACCCGTCCTCCCGTCAGCAGATGTTCGCCGCCGTCCACGTAGATCGTCGCTCCCGTCACATAGTCGTTCTCGGCCAGGAACCGCGCCGCGTGCGCCACGTATTCCGGATCGCCCGTCCGCCCGAGCGGGATCCTCCGACCCTTATCCCGCCAGGCCGCGTCCTCCTCCGTCTCGCCGGGAGGCGGAAGGATCGGGCCGGGGACGATCGCGTTCGCGCGCACCTCCGCGCCCAGTTCGCGGGCCGTCAGCGCCGTCAGGTGCAGAAGTCCCGCCTTGCTGACCCCGTGCGGCGCGAACCCCTTCCAGGCCGCGACCGCCGCCATGTCCGACATGTTGATTATGACGCCGGGCGCCAGAGGTTCCCCCTGGCTTCCGCGACGGTCGGGCGCGGCGCGCATTCGGACGGCGGCCCGCTGCGTCATGAGGAAGGGAGCGCGCAGGTTGAGCGCCTGGGCGGCGTCCCACTCCGCGACGGTCACTTCGTCGAAGGGGGTGCGCTCGAAGCTGGCGGCGGAGTTCACCAGGATGTCGAGACGCCCGAACGCCGCGTCGAACGCCTCGAACAGATCGTCGATCTGCTCCGGAAGCGAGAGGTCCGCCGCGGCCGTCGCCGCGCGGCGCCCCAGGGCCCGCACCTCGTTCGCGGTGCGGTCGGCCGCCCCGGCCGAACTCCGGTAGTGGATGAAGACGTCGCACCCGGCCCCGGCCAGACCCAGCGACAGCGCGCGGCCCAGCCGGCGCGCGCCCCCGGTCACGAGTGCGACGGCACCCTCGAGTCTCACGGCATCTCTCCGTTCACGAGCATCCCCGGCGACTCCCCTGAAGTCCCCGGCGGATGTCCCCGGGGCGTGCGCCTCCCCGGCCTTCCCGCGCCGGCGGAGCCGGGAATGTACAAGGTTCGAGGATGGATGGGGCGTTGCACGCGAAGGCCGCGGACGCCCGATTGCGGCGCACCCGCGGCGGGCGCGGGAATGTAGCCGGGAGAAGGCGCGTGAAAGCGATCTGGTACGAGAAGACCGGCCCCGCGCCGGACGTGCTCCGGTTCGGGCGGCAGGAAGCGCCCGTGCCGGGGGCGGGAGAGGTTCGGGTGCGGCTGGCGGCCTCGGGCGTGAATCCGTCGGACACGAAGCGGAGAGCCGGCTGGATCGGCCTGTCGATGCCGCACCCGCGCATCATCCCGCACTCCGATGGGGCGGGAACGATCGACGCGGTGGGGGCCGAGGTGGACGGGTCCCGCGTCGGCGAGCGCGTCTGGCTGTGGAACGCCCAGAGCGGCGGCCGTCCGTTCGGAACGGCGGCGGAGTACACGACGGTGCCGGAGGCGCAGGCCGTGCCGTTGCCGGACAACGCAACCTTCGCGGACGGTGCGGGCCTCGGAGTACCGGGGTGTACGGCGCACTACGCCGTGTACGGCGACGGGCCGGTGGGCGGGAAGCGCATCCTCGTGCAGGGAGGCGCCGGGGCCGTCGGGCACCTCGCGGTGCAGCTGGCCACTCTGGGCGGCGCCGAAGTCATCGCGACGGTGAGCAGCGCCGCCAAAGCGGAAGTCGCGCGGGGGGGCGGGGCGAGGCAAACGATCGACTACCGGCGTGAGGATGTCGCCGGCCGGATCCTCGACCTCACGGACGGGGAAGGCGTGGACCGCATCATCGAGGTAGACCTCGCCGCGAACCTCGAGACGGACGTCGCGGTCCTGCGGGAGAACGGGACCATCGCGTCGTACTCGTCAACCTCCGGCCCGGAACTGCCGCTCGCCTACTATCCGCTCGCCTTCAAGGACCTGCGCATCCACTTCCTGCAGGGATACCTGCTGCCCGCCGCCGCCCGCCGCGCCGCGCTCCGGGATCTCACGACCTGGCTCGCGGCCGGACAGCTGGAGGTGCGGATCGCCGCGACCTTCCCCCACGCGGAGACGGCATCCGCACACGAGACCCTCGAGACCGGCCGCGCGGACGGCAAGATCCTCGTAGCACTCCAATAGCCCGCGGCAGGAGCCCCGCGGCGTTCGAGCGGGTCGCGCTACTGCACCCGTTCGAAGCGCAGATCCCAGACGCGTCCCTGACTCAGGCTCGCCTGCGTGACCCGACCGCTTTCGTCGCGCCGGAAGATGAACGTGCTGCCGCCCTGCCGGAACGCGTCCGGGTACACCGGCACCAGCGACGGTCCGTCTCCGTACCGGTCCCTCAATACCAGACCGCCGTCTTCGACCGCGACCCAGTACGTGACCTCCGCTTCGTCGCTGTGGTAGGCGCCCACGTAGGCGGCCAGGTCCGACGCGGTGGGCTCGAACCCGTCCACGGGTTCGATTCTCACGCCATCGGCGACCGGCGTGTCCATGGTGGCCCCGGGCCTCGCTCCGCCGTCGGCCGCGGCGTCGAAGACGATGGATACGCCCGCCGGTGAGGCGAATTCGGTCTCGCTCATGGCCGTGAGGGGCATCCCGCCCGGCCCTCCGCCCATGCGGAGCGAGGCGCCGTCCGCCGTCAACTCCATGAACTGGCCCGTGCGGGTGTCGCGGTATCCGCCGGCGAGGGCGGCGACGCGAACCGGGTCGACGTCCGCGCCCGCGGGATCCTCCGACGCTTCCTCGCTGACGGCGTCCCCGAGGTAGAGGTCGGCCACCGCGCGCGCGAGCCCGCCGGGGTTGGCCTCGCCCACGTTGCACATCACCGACACCGCGAGCCCGTGATCGGGGAAGCGGGTGAGGAAGCCCCGGTACGCCGCGGTTCCTCCGGAGTGCTGGACCTCGCGCACGCCCTTGTAATCGCCGACGAAAAGCCCGCCCGCGTAGCTGATCCGCCGCCCCGAGTCGAGCATCCCCTGCTCGTGCATGAGCCGGATGAACTCGGGCCCGCCGACTTCGCCCGTGTCGAGGTTGCGGGTGAACCTGAGAAGGTCGCCGACCGTCGTGAGGAGACCGCCGTTCCCGTGCACGTTTTCGAACGGCATCAGCATGTGCCATTCGCCGTCGTCGCCGCGCCGGTATCCGATCGAGCGCTCCTCGACGATCTCGGTGAAATCGTCCCGCCACTGTGTCTTCGTCATTCCGAGGGGGCGGAAGATCCGCTCCTGCGAGAACTCGTCGAAGGTCTGTCCGGTCACCCGCTCCACGAGCATCGCCTGGAGGTTGTATCCAGTGTTCGTGTACGAGTAGTAGCGGCCCGGCTCGTAGTTGAGGGCGCGCTGGCGGCTCGCGATGTCGAGCGCGTGCTTGTGCGTGTGGATTCGGGTCGTCCGCGCCCAGCCGTGGATGCCGGCGACCGACCCCCAGTCGCGGAGCCCGCTCGTGTGATGGATGAGCATCCGCACCGTGATGGGCTCGCCGTAGTCGGGCATCTCGGGGAAGTACTCCCGGATGTCGTCGTCGAGGTCGATGCGTCCGTCGAGCGCGAGCAGGATCGTGGCCGCCGCGGTGAACTGTTTCGAGACGGAGCCCGGCTCGAACACGGTCTCGGGCGTGTTCGGCAGGTCCCACTCGAGGTTCGCCATGCCGTAGGCGCGCGCCATGACCTGCTGTCCGTCCCGCGAGACGGCGAAGGCGCACCCGGGGCCGTCCGAAGCGCTGTAGTCCGCGAAGACGGCGTCGAGCGCCGCCAGTTCGACGGCCCCTCCGGACGGATCGTCGCGATTCGCCTCCGCGCAGGCGAGTCCCGCGGCGAGGGGAAGGATGAGGGTCCAGGGTCGTGTCTTCATCGTCTTCCTCCTGACTGAATGGCGCCACTCGCCGTGTCGTCGCCGGCCGAAGCCGTCTGCGCCGCCGGTAGTGCAATGTCGGTGCGCGCCCCCGCCACGTCGAGATCCCGGCGACCGCGTCCCGGCCAAGTCCCGGAACGGAGCGGCCGGATCTCAGCGCGAGACGTCGATGACTCCGGCGTTGCCTTCGATTCGCAGCGTCGTCCCCAACGCGGCCGAGCGCGCGCGAATGTCCTCGAGCAGGATACGGGCGGCTTCGCCTTCGAGCAGATAAGGCTGGGACAGGGCGTCTCCGCGCCCCGCGACGGGGAGGACATCCAGCTGCGTGACGCCCTCCGCGCCGAGGTGCAGCCGGACTGCAATGTTGTCCATCCAGTAGTCGTGACCATGCCCGAAGATGAAGTTCCCCATCGAATAAACGATCGGTTTGCCGTCGCGAACCTCGATCCCGCGCGGAACGTGGGGATGGTGGCCCAGGATCGCGTCGGCGCCGGCGTCGAGCACGTCGTGCGCGAAGTCCCGCATTCCCGGATGCACGTCCTGGCTGTTCTCGATCCCCCAGTGGAAGCTCACCGCGACGAAATCGACGCGGTCGCGTACCCGGGCGATGTCTTCCCGAATCAGGAGCGGGTCCATGGGAACGACACCCGACTGGCTCGATGTCGCGAACGAGGACCCGCCGTCGTTCACGAACTGCGCGTAGGCGAGAAACGCGACACGGAGCCCGCCACGTTCGATGATCCAGGGGCGGCGGGCGTCGGCGAGGTTGTGCCCCGTGCCCGCGTGGCCGACTCCCGCCCGGCGCAGGTGATGGATCGTGTCGAGCAGCCCTTCCCCTTCGGCGTCGAGCGAGTGGTTGTTCGCCGTCGCCACTACGTCGATCCCCGCCCAGGCCAGGGCGTCGGCGAAGGCCGATGGGGTACGGAAGGCGCCGCTCCAGCGGGCGTCGTCCGAGAGCGGCGTTTCAAGGTTGGCGAAGGCGACGTCCGCGTCGCGCAGGAGGTCGGCCGCGCCGTGAAACGGATAGCGCGCCTCTTCCTGCGCATCCTCGAAGGAGAGGCCGTAGTGATGGGCGCGGAGGTGGTGCGCATCTTCCGTGATCAGGGTCGTATCGAGCGCCGCCTCGAGAACGTCGCGGGAATCCGGCGTCGCGGCATAAGGCACGCGGATCCAGCCGTCGCCGCGGTGCCAGAGCACGTTACTGCGGCCCGACGGGGCCGCGTCGTAGTACATGGACGGCGGCTTCGTCGCCCGCGACCATTCGATGTCTCCGACTGCGAGGATCGTAATCTCCTGGCCGAAAACAGGTTGCGGTACAACGGCCGCCACGGTGCAGCCCGCCGCCAGGAGCGAGCGGACAACGTATTCTCCGATTGCGGGCATCAGGCGTCTCCGGTTGCGGGGACTACTCGGTCGGGGCCGCCGCCAGGATCCCGGCGGGATCGAGGGCGCGTCCGGCGCGGACGACGGTCCGGATGCGTCTCGTGTTGCGGATGTCCTCGAGAGGGTCCGCTTCGAGCAGTACGAGATCGGCCTCCAGGCCCGCCTCGACGGCTCCCCGGTTCCCATCCTCTTTCAGAATCCGCGCGTTTTCGAGCGTGGCGGCGGACAGGACTTCCCGCGCCGGCATGCCGGCTTCGACGAGAAACTCCATCTCGTGGTGGAGCGAGGCGCCCGGCGCGACCTGCGGCTCGGGGGCGTCGGTCCCGACGAGCAACTGAACGCCGGCGTCGTGCAGCATGCCGGTGAGCCTCAGGTATTTCTCCCACGTCCCCTCGCGGACGGAGACGGGCGCGGCGCCCCAGTCCAGGCTTCGCCGCTCCCGGTCCCTGTCCCAGAACGCCCTGAGTCTGGCCGGCATGGGGTCGTGGTCGGGGTGTGCGTAGACCTCCGGGAGGTCCATGAAGAGGAGCGTGCCCCAGAAGACCATGAGCGTCGGGTCGACGCGCGCGCCGTGTTCGGCGATGACGTCGATGAGGCGCCGCGCCTCGTCCGAGTCGAGGTTGATCGAATGGCGGTCGTCGGGGTCGTCCAGGAGGAAGTTGGACACCGTGTAGATGTGCTCGATGCAGTCGAGCCCGTCGCGAACGGCGTCCGCCGTATGGTAGTCGAGGAGGTGCCCGCTCACGACGAGGCCATGCTCGTGGCCGGCCTCGATCACGCGGCGTCCGACGTCGCGCCCGGCGCCGACATAGAGCTTGAGCGTCTTCACGCCCCACGCCGCCATGTCCGCGACGAAGGGGTCCACGTAGGCGGGCGTCGCCAGGTACCAGCCGACGTCGGGATGCCAGGGCGGGTTGCCGTCGATGAGGAAGCTGCACCGGAAAAGGTTCGGAGAGATCTCCGGGTGGTCCTCGGCGTAGCGTTCGATGAGGCGCTGAGCCGGGACGTTGTCTCCCGTGCTCCGGATCGACGTGACCCCGTGTCCGAGGTAGAAGGGCAGGACCTCGTCGCCGGTCATGTGCGACTGGTAGAGGATGTGGGTGACGTGGACGTGGGCGTCGATGAGCCCGGGGAGGACGAAGAGGCCGGCCCCGTCGATGCGCGCCGCGCCCGCGGCGGCGCCGGAATCCGCGTTCAACTCGGCGGCGGGGGCGACGGCTTCGATCCGGCCGGCCCGGACGAGGACGCTCGTGTCCGGGCGCATGGCGCCGGCCCGGACGTCAAAGACGCTGGCCCGGTCGATGAGCAGGGGAGGACCCGGCGCCTCTCCGGCGGAGTCGCCGGTTGCCGTTGCCGCCCGCCGGTCGTCCCCGCCACAGCCGAGCGCGAGCCCGGCGCCGGCCAGGGTGGCGCCCCGCATGAAGTCGCGGCGGTCGATGGCGGCCACGGGTGGCTACGCGGAGGTGCAGCGGCGCAAGAGCGTCATTTCTGAGGATCGTCCGCGGCCCTCGGCGGCGTCAAGCGGCGCACCGTGCATGCGGAGTTGATAGCGCGTTGCGTCCGCGGCGATAGGTTGTGTCCATGCCCGCTCCTTCCGCCCGCTTCATCGTCTCCCCAACCGCCGCCGCGCGCTTCGCCGCCGCGCGGAAATGGCTCGGAGGGCAACCCTCCGCGGCGGGCGTGACGATCATCGGCGAGACGCTGTCGGGGCCTCACGAACTGCTCCTGCGCGGGGTCCGGACGGCCGGGGCCGCGATGGGCTGGCGCCGCACGACGCTGCGCCTGCTGGCCCGCGACGTCGCGCTCTCGCGGCTCGCTTCCGATGGGAGGGCGCTCGGAGACTCGGTGGCCCGCGACGCCATCGTCGCGCGCACGCTGGCCGGGCTCGAGCGGGGGAAACTGGGGCGGTTGGCGGCGGTGTCGGACACGCCCGGCTTCGTTCGCGCCACGGGACGAGCGCTGGATGCCCTTCGCATGGCGGGCATCACGCCGTCGGAGGTCGCCCCCGTCGACGCGGACCTCGCCGCCTTTTTCGAAGCGGTCGAGGCGGAGTGGCGGACGGCGGGACTCGCGGATCGGGCAGGGGCGTTCGAGGCCGTGCTGTCGGCCCTCCGCGATCCGGAATCCGGCAAGGCGGTCGCGGGTGACCGTTTCATGATTCTCGACGCCCGGATCTGGACGGCACTGGAGGGGCGGTTCGTCGCGGCCCTCATCGGGCGGGGCTGCGAGTTGCTGGCGACCGTCCCCGAGGGGGATGAGCGCACGCGGCGCGCGCTGGAAGAAGCGGGCGCGCGCCGCACCGATCCGCCCGCGACCGATGGGGCCGCCACCGGGGCGATCGGACGACTTCACGCGCACCTCTTCGGCTCGGCGCCGTCCGAATCCGCGGCGGACGATGCGGTCACCGTGTTCTCCGCTCCGGGCGAGGGCCGGGAAGCCGTGGAGATCGCCCGGAGGCTCACCGCGCTCGCCGAGGCCGGAACGCCCTTCGATCGGTGCGCGATCCTTCTCCGGCAGCCGGAGGACTATCGACCGTATCTGGAGGAGGCCCTCAATCGCGCGGGAATCCGGCCCTGGTTCGCGCGCGGCGTGCCGCGTCCGGATCCGGCGGGCCGGGCCTTCCTCGCTCTTCTCCGGTGCCGGGCCGAGGACTACTCGGCGCTTCGCTTCTCGGAGTACGTCTCGATCGGCGAGGTGCCGGGCGGGGGAGAGGACGCGGAACGGGTGCCGCGCCGCTGGGAGCGGCTGCTCGTCGACGCGGCCGTTGTCGGTGGCCTGGATCGATGGGAGCGGCGACTCGATGGTCTCGCTGCGGAACTCGAATTCAAGCGCGCCGCGCTGGAAGCGGAGGACGCCGAGAACCCGCGTCTCGCATGGATCGACGGAACGCGCGCCAATCTCGCTTCGCTCCGGGAATACGCCTTGCCGCTGCTGTCGGAGCTGTCCGAACTGCCCGCGGAGGCCCGGTGGGAGCGCTGGCTGGCCGCGCTGACCCCCCTTGCCGCCCGCTCGCTTCGGCGGCCCGGCAACGTACTCGCCGCGTTGTCCGGCCTCGCGCCGATGGGGCCTCTGGGCCCGGTGAAGCTGGACGAGGTCTTGCGCGTCCTCACGCCCCGGCTTCTGGAGGCTCCCGAGCCGCCACCCGCGAGCCGCTACGGCCGCGTGTTCATCGGGCCCATCGATGCGGCACGGGGACTCGCCTTCGATGTCGTGTTCGTCCCCGGCATGGCCGAGCGCGTGTTCCCCCCCAAGATCGGGGAGGACCCGATCCTGCTCGACGAGATGCGGCGCCGGCTGGCTCCCGGCCGTCTCTCGACGAACCGCGACCGCGTACAGCATGAGCGACTCGCATTCAGGATTGCCGTCGGGGCGGCGCGGAAGCAGGTCGTCCTCTCCTACCCGCGCATCGACGCCATGAAGACCCGGCCCCGGGTTCCCTCCTTCTACGCCCTCGAGGCGATTCGCGCCGCGGAAGGCCGGCTGCCCGGCTTCGAGGTGCTCGCGCAGCGGGCGGAGGAAGTCTCCGACGCGCGGATCGGATGGCCGGCGCCGAAGTCCCGCGCGCAGGCGATCGACGAAGCCGAGTACGACCTTGCGGTGCTCGACGAACTCGACGGGCACGATCTCCGCGGGGAACGAGCGGTGAAGGCCGCGGGCCATCTCCTCCACTCGAACCCCCATCTCGCGCGTGCCCTCCGCTTCCGCGCCTACCGCTGGGAGGTGCCGCGCTGGACGTGGGCGGACGGACTCATCCAGCTCTCCGAACGGGCGGCGGAAGCGCTGGCGGAGCGGTCGCCCGGCGAACGTCCGTACTCGGCGACGGCGCTGCAGCACTTCGCGGCGTGTCCCTACCGCTTCTATCTCCAGGCGATCCAGGGGCTGCGCCCGCGCGAGGAACCGGTGGGGATCGAGGCGCTCGATCCGCTGCAGCGCGGTTCGCTCGTGCACCAGGTCCAGTTCGAACTCCTGACCCGGCTCCAGGCCGAAAGCACGAAGGAGCGGCCCCTGCTTCCGGTGGGTCCGGAGAACGACGCGCGGGTATCCGAACTCCTCGAGGAGGTGCTCGAGAAGGTGGCGGGGGATTTTCGCGATCGTCTCGTGCCCGCGATCGGCCGGGTCTGGGACGACGGCATCGAAGCGATCCGACAGGACCTGCGGGAGTGGCTGCGGCACGAGAGCGACAGCAAATCGCCGTTCGAGCCGTGGCGCTTCGAGCTCTCCTTCGGGCTCCCCCGGGACCCCGACCGCGACGCGCACTCCGTCGGGGATCCCGTAGACCTGGCCGTCGGACTGAAGCTCCGCGGCGCCATCGACCTGATCGAACGGACCCCGGCCGGGGTCCTGCGGGTCACGGACCACAAGACGGGCCGTTACCGGGCAAAGGCGGGCGCCACGATCCAGGGAGGCGAACTCCTGCAGCCGGTCCTCTACGCGCTCGCCGCCCAGACGCTCTTCCCGGAACAGCGCGTGGAATCGGGCCGGCTCTACTACTGCACCGCGGATGGCGAATTCCGGGACCACGTCGTGCCGCTCGACGACCGGGCGCTCGAGGCGGCCGGAATCCTGGGCGAGATCGTGAGCGGGGCCTTCGAGGCCGGGAGCTTTCCGGCGCTTCCGCGCGAGGACGCCTGCCGCTGGTGCGACTACCGGCAGGTCTGCGGGCCCGATGAGGAACGTCGCACCCGGAACAAGCCCCCGCCCGTCCATCTGCGGCGCCTGAGGGAGTACCCGTGACCCCGCCTGGCCGCCTCGCCGACCAGGAGGCCCGCGACGCGATCCTGAACGATCTCGACGACACCCTCTTCGTCGAGGCGGCGGCGGGCACGGGGAAGACGACCGCGCTCACGGGCCGGATCGTCGAGGTGCTGAAGCACGGCCTGGGCACGCTGGAGGACATCGTCGCCGTCACCTTCACCGAGAAGGCGGCCGGCGAGATGAAGCTCCGGCTGCGGGCGGCCATCGAGGAGGCGCGGGTGGCCGAGGAGAACGGGGAAGCCCGTGAGCGCCTCTCGCGTGCGCTGGGCCACCTGGAACTCGCCCATATCGGCACGATCCACGGCTTCTGTGCGGACCTGCTGCGGGAGCGGCCGATCGAGGCCGGCGTCGATCCCGCCTTCCGGGTCGCCGCCGAGGACGAAGCCGGCCGTCTCCTCGATGGCGCCTTCGCGAGCTGGTTCGAGGGCGCGCTGGCGGATCCCGGTCCCGGCGTGAGGAGGGCGTTGCGCCGTCACTATCCGCGGAATTCGGGCGGTCCGCGCGCGGCCCTGCGGGCGGCGGCCGGCAGTCTCGTGGACCAGCGCGACTTCGACGCGCCGTGGTCCGGACCCGAGTGGGACCGGGAGGCCGAACTCGACCGCGCCCTCGACCTCCTGCGGGAACTTGCCGCCTTCGCCCCGCTGGCCTCCCGTCCGGAAGACTATCTCACGCAGAACCTGCGCCACATCGAACGCGGCGTGCGCGAAATCGAACTGAGGGAAAAAACGCGCGGACGCGACTACGACTACCTGGAAGCCTGGCTGCGGCCCTTCGTACGCGCGCGCTGGCGCGGCTGGTTCTGGCGCGGCTTCCGCTCGCGGGATTTCGGCGGCGGCCTCGCGAAGGCGGACGTCGTCTGGCGCCGCGACGAGGTTCGCGCGGAAGTCGAGGCGATCCTCCAGACGGCGGATGCGGACCTGGCGGCGCACCTCCGCGACGAACTCTGGCCCGTAACGGAGCGATACGAGCAGGCGAAGCGACGCGACGGGTGCCTCGACTTCGTGGACCTCCTGATCCGGGCCCGGGGCCTCCTTCGCGACAACTCGCAGATCCGGAGGCACTACCGGGAACGCTTCACGCGGTTCTTCGTCGACGAATTCCAGGACACCGATCCGCTGCAGGTCGAGATCCTCCTGCTCCTGTCCGGCGAGGACCCGGACGAAACGCGGCCGGAGCGCATCGTGCCCAAGCGCGGCAAGCTCTTCATCGTCGGCGATCCGAAGCAGTCGATCTACCGCTTCCGTCGGGCCGACGTGATGCTGTACGAGAGGACGAAACGCCGCCTGGAGGAGGCGGATGCCCGGGTGCTGCACCTGTCCACGAGCTTCCGGTCGCAGCCGCGCCTGCAGACCGCCGTGAACGGGGCGTTCGCGACGCGCATGAAGGCGAGCGAGGACGGCAGCCAGGCGGCCTACGTGCCGCTCGCGCCGTTCCGCGAGGACACCCGGAGCCAGCCCGCCATCATCGCCCTGCCGGTCCCGGCGCCGTATGGACGCTTCGGCAAGATCCGCGGAATCGAGATCGAGGAATCCCTGCCCGTCGCGGTCGCGGAGATGGTGCGCTGGCTGGTCCACGAGTCGGGATGGGTCGTGACGGAACGGGAGCGTCCGGAGGATCCGGTCCCGGTCCAGGCGCGCCACATCTGCCTCCTCTTCCGCCGCTTTCAGAAGTGGGGAGAGGACGTGACGCGACCCTACGTGCGCGCGCTCGAGGCCCGCGCCATTCCGCATGTGCTGGTCGGCGGCCGTTCGTACCATGACCGCGAGGAGGTGCTCGCCGTCCGGAACGCGCTCACGGCCATCGAGTGGCCGGACGATCGGCTGGCGGTCTACGCCGCGCTCCGGGGTCCGCTCTTCTCGCTCGGCGACCGCGCGTTGTTCGAGTTCGGCGTCGACGCGGGTCCGCTGCATCCCCTCGCCGAGTGGGAGCCGGGCGGCGGAAACGGCCGAACGGAGGGCGAAGCGGCTCTGAAGCCTGAACTGCGGGACGTGGCGGCGGTTCTCGGGCTCCTCGGCGACCTCCACCGGCATCGGAACCGGCGCCCGATTCCGGAGACCGTCCGGCGTCTGCTCTCGGCCGCGCGCGCCCACGCGGGCATCGCGATCTGGCCCACGGGCGAGCAGGCGCTGGCCAACGTCCTCCGGCTCGTCGACCGGGCGCGCGCGTTCGAGCGCGGGGGCAGCGCGTCCTTCCGCGCGTTTCTCGACCGGCTAGAGGACGAAGCCGAACGCGGGCAGTCCGAGGAGGCGCCCATCGTGGAGGAGGGGACCGAGGGCGTGAGGATGATGACCGTACACAAGGCCAAGGGCCTCGAGTTCCCGGTCGTCATCCTGGCGGACATGACCTGCGCCGCGGCGCACGAGCCGCCATCGCGCCACATGGACGCCGCCCGGCGCCTCTGGGCTCAGCGCCTCTGCGGCGCGACCCCCCGCGACATCCTGGACAACGCCGAGGTCGAGCGACGCCGCGAGATGGCCGAAGCCGACCGGCTCGCGTACGTGGCGGCCACGCGGGCGCGCGACCTCCTCATCGTGCCGGCTCTCGGAGACGGCCGCGACGGCCGCGGCGGATTCTCCGGGGAAGATGGTGAATGGTGGCTCGAATCACTTAATCCGGCGGTGTACCCGCCACACGGTGCGCGCCGACGGCCGTCCTCCGCCAAGAGTCTGGGAGCTCCGGCCTTCGGCGCCGAATCGGTTCTCGACCGTCCGGACGGGAAGGGCGGCCAGCGCCCCACGCCGCGCGACTCGGTCGCGCCGGGGCTGCATGCCGCTGAAGCGGGAACGGACATCGTCTGGTGGGATCCCGCCGCGCTCGATCTCGACGTGGATCCGCGCGCGGGCGATCGCCAGCGCCGATTGCTCGAGGTCGAGAGAGAGGAACAACCCACCCTGGATGTCGAGGCGGGGCGGGGCGCGCACCGGGAGTGGCAGGAGGCTCGCGCGGCGCGACTGGAGGCCGGCGGACGCCGGACGATGTCGGTCACGACGGCCGGGGCGATCGCGCGAGCCGCCGCCGAAGCCGACGAGGAGCCCCCTTCCGACACGCGCATCGCGTGGGTCGAGGTACAGCGGCCGGAAGCCGAGGGGCCGGATGGCGCGGGGCGCCCGGGAGGCGAGCGATTCGGCGATCTCGTCCATCGCATACTCGCCGCCGCCCCTCTCGACGCCGACTCCGGAGCGGTCGAACGACTGGCCGGGGCCCTGGGTCGGACGCTCGGAAGTCCCGAGAGCGAGATCGTCGCGGCGTCGACGCTCGCGAAGCGCGCGCTGGAACACGAAGTGCTGGACCGGGCGCGAGCCGCCGCGGCCTCCCGGCCCGGCGCGGTCCATCGCGAGGTCCCCGTCTTCCACGTCCGGGACGCCGGGGGATCGGATGGGGAGCAGGCCGGCGGGCGGGGCGCGGCCATCGTCGAAGGCGTCGCGGACCTCGCCTTCCGCGAGGTCACCGACTCCGGCCCGTGCTGGACCGTCGTCGACTACAAGACGGATCGGCGGCCGGCCGGGCGGCGCACCGAATACGAGGCGCAGGTCGCCTGCTACGTGGAAGCGGTCGGGCGGGCCGGAGGGGAACCTGCGCGAGGGATCGTGCTGGCGCTGTAGGAGCCGGCTTCTCGCAAGCTGCTTATGCGTCGTACTTCCGGCGGTGGAGTTCGGCGGCTCGGTCGGACCACTCCTTGAGCCGGATCCGTGCTCCGAGCCCCTTGCCGAGAGTGTCGAGGTCTTCGGAGGTCCATCGGGCCAGATCCCGGTACGTCCGATAGCCCATTTCGTTCAGCCGCGCCTCGAAAGCGGGCCCGATCCCCTTGATCCGCGTCAGGTCGTCGCGCTCCCCCGCCGCGCGCGCACGCGCCCGTTCCGCGGCAGACGCGGGACGCGCCGGACGTTTGCGGATCTTTCGCGTCCGCGAGAGGCGGGCGCGAGGCGGCGGGTTCACGATCCCGCTTCCCTCGGGATCCAGCTTCGATAGGCGGGTGTAGAGCCGGTCCCGCTCGGCCTCGATCTTCCGGCGCGACGCCTCGGATTCGAGCCGCGCCCGCTCGAGCACGTGCCGTGCATCCTGTTCGATGGCGGACAGACGATTGTCGAACTGACGCTTGAGCGTCAGCTCTCTCCCGGCCATCTGTCGGCCACGGATCCACCAGCCGAGCACAAACCCCGCCAGCGCGGCCAACAGCAGCCCCAGAACGACGATCGGGCTCAGGACATCCATCATCTTCGAGCGGACTCCGGGTTCCGGCGTAGCCCCGCCGCGAGGTGACGCGCGGGGGACCTCAATGTAGGGTGACGGAGGACACCGCCCAACCCCGGCGCGACCGGGAATCGCGCCCGGGAATCGGCCGGCCGGCAAGGAGAGCCCATCGAGACCCCGCTGACAGGACGGTTCGACCGGATCATGGCGTCCGCGGACATTCCTGCGGCTGCGGGGTGCGTGCTCGGGTCGTCCCGCGAGGGGCGGCCGATCCCGGCATTCCGCTTCGGGCGGGGATCCGAAGCCGTGAGCCTGCTCGGCGGCTGCCACGCCGACGAACCGGTGGGTCCGCGCCTCCTGCGTCGCGTGGCCGGCTACCTCGCAGGACTCGACGCCGACGATCCGATGCTCACCCGCTATCAGTGGTGGATCATCCCGCACATCAACCCCGATGGCGCGATCCGCAACGCCCCGTGGCAGGATCCCGACGCGAAGGCGTACGATCTCGGGCGATACCTGGCGGGCAAGGTGCGGGAACTGCCCGGAGACGACATCGAATTCGGCTTCCCGCGCGACGACGCCGACCCCGGAGCGCGGCCCGAGAATCGCGCGGCGTACGACTGGTGGCGCACCTGCGATCGACCGTTCGGGCTGCACGCCTCCCTGCACAGCATGGGGTTCGCCGCCGGCCCCTTCTTCCTCATCGATCGCGCCTGGGAAGCTCGATGCGAAGCGCTGAAAGCCTCGTGCCGGCGGCACTCGGAGGCTCTCGGCTACTCGCTGCACGACGTCGAGCGCCACGGGGAGAAGGGCTTCTTCCGCTTCGAGCCGGGGTTCGCTTCACGGCCCGACTCGAAGCTCATGGCCGCGCACTTCGAAGCCCTCGGCGACTCGGCGACGGCCTCCCGCTTCCGGCCGAGTTCGATGGAAACGCTGCGCGCCTTCGGCCACGACGCGCTGACCCTCGTCTCGGAGATGCCGCTCTTCATCCTCCCCGGTGTGGGAAGAAGTCCGGGTCCGCCGGATCCGGTCGCCGAACGCTGGAAGAGTCGGCTCGACGGCTGGAGGAGCGAGCTTGCCGTGGGGGGAGCGCCGGACACCATCTCCGTCGATGCGGAGAAACTCGGGCTTGTCCCCATGCCGGTGCGGGACCAGATGATGCTTCAGTGGACCCTCATCGCCGCGGGATTGCGTCAAATCCGCTCTCCGGCCGCATGACGTCGCGCTCCACGTCCGGCTTGCCTGTGCCGCGGCGGAAGAACAACGTGACCGGCGTGAACAGGCGATTTCTACTCGCGATCCTCGCGGCGGCCGGCTGCAGCGACCTGGCATCGCAACCCGAGCGGGTCCCGGGCTCGCTCGAGCTACTTCCCGCCGACGCCGTCGTCCTCGAAGGCGAGGCCGTTCAGTATCGGTTTCGGGTGCTCGACGGGAGCGGCGCCCCCTTCAGCACGATTCCGGCGTGGGCGCCGCCGCGCTGGTCCGTGGCCGATCCGTCCGTCGCCGCCGTGAGTGCGCACGGGGAGGTCATCGGCCTCGAGGGTGGTCGTGAGACGCGGGTGGCGGCGGAGGTGGCGAGCCGGCAGGCCGGAGCCTGGGTGAAGGTGAACCCCAGGACCGTGAAGATCGAAGCCGCTGCCGTGCATCTGACGCAGGCGGTCCAGACGCTGGGAGGTGACATTCCTCTGATTGCGGGCCGTTCGGCGCTCCTTCGAGTCTTTGTCACGGGCGACAGGATGAATTTCTATCGTCCCCGCCCGCTGGCGACCTTCTACGGAGACGGTGCCCCGATCCATGAGATGCGGCTGGACCCCGCGGCGGACCGGATCCCGACGGAGCCCGAGGAAGGGCGCCTCGACCGGTCGTTCAACGGGGTCGTTCCGGGGCGCGTCGTGCAACCGGGCGTCGAACTGGTGGTGGAACTCGATCCGGACGGCGCCGTGCCGACGGTCCCGGGAAGCGACCGGCACGTGCCCGCCGAAGGACGCCTGAGGCTTGACGTGCTGACGGTGCCGCCAATGGAGCTGACGGTGGTGCCGGTGATGCACTCCGGGGATGCGCAGGCGGTGCTGACCTGGGTGGAAGGACTGACGGAGACAAGCCCCGAGATGGAGTTCGTGCGTTCCATACTCCCGATCGGTGAACTGGAACTGACCACACGCGAGCCCTACTACACGACCGCAGACCTCACGACCGGAGCAGGCTGGCTGGGGCTCCTGCGCGAGATCAGCGTGCTCCGGCTCACGGAGCGGCGGCGGGACTATTATTTTGCAGCCGTCGCAGCGCCCCCCCGGTCCCCGCTCAAGGGAGTGGGCTACATTGGGAGGCCCGTCGGCGTAGGTATACCTGATCTCGACACGTTCGCCCACGAGCTGGGGCACAACATGGGGCTCCGGCATGCTCCGTGCGGCGTCATCGTGAACCCCGATCCGGAGTTCCCGTACGAGGACGGCTCCATCGGAGTCTTCGGATACGAGACCCGGGACGGGAACACGCAAATGGTCGATCCGACCGAGTATTGGGACCTGATGACGTACTGCGATCCGAGCTGGATCAGCGACTATCATTTCATCAAGGCCATGGAGTTTCGGCGGGAGCACGAGTCGCTGATCCTGCGGAGCGTCGATCCGGAGCCGACGCTGCTCCTCTGGGGGAACGCCGGCACGCCGGAGCTTCTGCTGGAGCCGGCCTTCGTGGTCGACGCGCCCCCGAAGCTGCCGGCCGGGGAGGGTCCGTATCGACTGGAGGGGTTCGACGCGGCCGGCCGGCCCCTGTTCTCCTTCCCCTTCGCTCCGGACGAACTGGAGCACGGCGGCGGACAGTTCGCCTTCGCGATTCCCTACGACGACCGCTGGGGCGGTCCGGAAGGGCTGGATCATGTCCGGCTCTCGGGGCCGGAGGGCTCCGTCACCATCGAGAGGTCGGGGAGTCGCCGGGCGTCCCTGGTCATGGACCCCGACACGGGTGGTTTGCGCGGCATCCTGAGGGGGCGGGAGACGCCTCCCCCGTGGGCCGCCGGCATGGAGATCGTGGCCAGCGACGGCGTGCCCGCGGTCGGGGTCACGGACCCCCGCCAGTGAGCGTCCGGATGTCCCGCGCCGGCCTCGCGCTGGCGCTGGGCGTGGCCGGCACATTGTTCGGGGGCCACGGCGCCCGCGCCCAGACCTCCGTCGAGGCGCGGAGCGGTATCACGGTGGGGAGTCACACGTCCACCGCGGCGAGTCTCGAATGGGCTCCCGCCCTGTCGCACGAAATCCGGCTGGCGAGGCGACTGCGCCCGCAGGTCGCCATCACGGCGGGGTATGTCCGGACCGCCTTCGGTTGCAGGGAAGGCTTCTGCCGCGGGCGAGAGCCGACGATCACCGGCCACCACGCCGCCCTGGGCGCGGAGTTGTCGCATGGCTGGCTGTGGGGCCGGGTCGGCGTCCTCTACGGCACGGCGCGCGTCGGGACGGAGGGGGAGGCCCCGCGGGCGGGTCCAGGCCTGGAGGCGGGCGCCGGACTCCGCCTTCGCTTCGGGCGCCTGCGCGTCGGGCCGGGCCTGTCGTGGCGGCGCATGTCCGCGGACACCCCGTCGAGCGCCGACCGCGCCATCGCGCTGGGCTTCGATCTGGGCGTCGGATTCGAATTCGACTAGCTTTCGCATGCCCCACATACCGGAGGATCGGATGGGTCTCCCACACCGCCGGACCCGCGCCACGCGACGCCTTCTGCACATGCCGCTTGCCTTCGCCGGTCTCATCCCGTCCACCGCCACCGCGGCATCCGCCCAGTCGATCGAGGACTGGTTGAGCGTCTCCCGCGTCGGAGAATTCTCGTGGTCGGTGGACGGCGCGCACATCTTCTACACGTCAAACGATGACGAGTCCGGCACGCGGGCAATCTTCCGCGTGCGGTCCGACGGCTCCGACCGGGAGCGCCTGGGCTGGCCGCCGCCCGGTGTCCGCCCGGAGCCCGCCCAAAGCCTCCAGGTGTCCCCTTCGGGCGAAGAACTCATCTTCGTCTCGGCAAGGTACTATCAGGGGTTCGACAACCTCTGGCGGCTGTCCGCCTCGCCATCGGGAGGCGAGCCGAGACCGATCACCTTCAACGACGCCGTGATCGAGACGGCCCCGACCCTTTCGGCGGATGGCCGCACGGTCGCGTATCAGGTCCGAACGCCCGCCGGCCCCCGGATCTTTCTCCGCGACCTCGCCGAACCCCGCGCCTGGCCCCGGCTCTTTACGACGGGAGACGAGAACGAGACTTCTCCCCGCTTCTCGCCCGACGGCGGGTCCATCGCCTTCTCGAGCGGCGGCGACATCCGGGTCCGAACGCTCGAAGGCGAGGAACGGCGTGTCGTCGTCGACCCCGCCATCGGAGGAGGGAACGGCGGCTTCGCCTGGTCTCCGGACGGCGCCCGCCTCGCTTTCACCAACAGCCGGAGCGGCTGGGCCCAGGTCGCCGTCGTGACAGTCGAGACCGGAGAAGTTACGCCCATCACCTGGGAGGAACGCGGGCACGGCGACATCTCCTGGTCTCCGGACGGCGGCTGGCTCTCCTTCACCCGCTCCGACGAGTCCGGATTCTCGAACCACGTCGCCGTCGCTCCGAGCGACGGGGCACAGCCCCCCCGCGAGGTCACGCGCGGCAGGGGCATGCGCGCTCAGCCCCGCTTCTCGCCGGATGGCGACGAACTCGCCTGGATCGAGCAGGCGGATACGCGCACGGCGGACATCTGGAAGACCTCCTGGAACGACGGCGCGTGGGGGGAGGCGCCGGTCCAGGTCACCCATTCGATGGGACGCATGGATTCCATGCAACTGAGCGAGGCCGAGGAAGTCCACTATCCCGGCCCCGACAATCTGCCGGTTCCCACGCTCCTCTACCGCCCGCGGGATTTCGACCCTTCGCGCCGGTATCCGGTGATCGTCCGGCTGCACGGCCACCCCGGCCAGTGGAACCACTCGTTCGAGATGATGCGCCAGTACTGGGTTCAGCGCGGCTTCGTCGTCGTGGCCCCCAACCCGCGCGGGAGCCGCGGCTTCGGACAGGGCTTCCACGACCTTCACATCGCCGACTACGGCGGCGTGGAGTTCCAGGACGTGATGAACGTCATCCCCTTCCTCGAAGGACTCGGCTACGTGGACATGTCGCGCAAGGCGACCTGGGGCGGATCGGGCGGCGGGTACATGAGCCTGGTGATCGCGACCGAGGCGCCCGACGCGTTCGAGGCGCAGGTGATCCGGGCGCCGGTCTCCGACTGGCGACTGCTGGCGAACGACCGCTTCGCCGCCTCCGGACGCCACTGGACGGCCGGCCGCACTCCGCGCCGCGAGCGCTCGGAATTCGGCGGCTCCTACGAGGAGATCCCGGAGGAGTACGACCGACGTTCTCCCGTCAACTTCGTCGAGGCCGTCGAGGTTCCCCAGCTCCTCCTTCAGGGTCTGCGGGATGCCGCCGTGCCTCCGCGCCAGTCCCAGGTCTGGGCGGAGCGCATGCGGGACGCCGGAAAGGGGGACCTCCTGACCTACGTCGAATACCCTGACGAGGACCACAGCCTGCGGCGCTACAAGGCGACGGTCCGCGACATTCTCGAGCGGATGGACGCGTTCCTCACCCGACATCTGCGCCTGCGGGAGGAGGTGTCCCCATGAGACCCCGAACTCTTGCCGTTCTCGCGTGGGCGCTCGCCGGCGCGCCGCTCTCCGCGCAGTCCTTCGACATCATCGTCCGGGGCGGGCGCGTTCTCGATGGCTCCGGCAACCCCTGGATCGCAGCGGACATCGGGATCCGGGGAGATGAAATCACCGCCATCGGCGACCTTTCCGCGGCGGCTGCGGAACGGATCGTGGATGCAGCGGGACAATACGTTACGCCCGGCTTCATCGCGCTCCACGAGCACATCGGGCCCGACATCCTCGACGGCTACGGCACGCTGCCCAACTATACGACGCAGGGGTTTACGACCGCCGTCATCAACACCGACGGATTCAACTTCGGCGCCCCGGAGCCTCTGTGGCCGCTCGAGCGCGAACGCGCACTCCTCGAGGATGCGGGGAGCGCGCTGAATCTGGCCCTTCTCGTCCCGCACGGGATCATTCGCAACATGGTCATGGGGACGGCGCCGGAAGAGGTCATGCGCTACGCGACGCCGGCGGAGATCGAGCGCATGCGCGCCCTCGTGCGCCAGGGGATGGAAGAGGGCGCCTTCGGTCTTTCCACCGGACTCGAGTACAGCCCCATGCGCTATTCCTCCGAGGAGGAGGTGCTTGAGCTGGCGAAGGAGGTCGCTCCCTACGGCGGGCACTTCCAGGCCCACATGCGCAGTCAGGGCCGCTACCCCAAGTGGCAGCTGCCGAGCCACATGGACCACCCGACGCAGCGGCACGTGACGTGGATGGACGCGATCATGGAAATCCTCACCATCGGCCGCGAGGCGGGGATCCCGGTGATGGTCGACCACATCCACCCCAAGGGCCCGCGCGAGTGGGGGATGAGCAAGGTCACGACCCAGCTTATCGACGAAATGTGGGAGGACGGCCACCCGGTCTACCTCAACATGCACTCGTACGAGGGATACTCGGCCTATGTCACGCTCATGCCGCGCTGGGCGCTCATCGAGGGAGAGGTCCCGGGGCAGAGCATGGCCGACGACTTCCCGCCCGTGACGTACGGGGACATGCGGGCGAACCTCCGGGCCCGGCTCGCGGATCCCGCCACGCGGGAGATGATCCGGCGGGACGCGGAGTACGAGATGATCCGCCAGGGGGGACCCGGGAACCTGCTGATCACGGACTTCCCGGACGAGTCGCTGGTCGGGAAGACGCTGGCGGAGCTGTCGGCCGAGCGCGGGGAGACGCCGTTCGAGACCGCGATCTGGCTGCAGATGAACGGGTTCGACCGGCCCGGGGGCGTCCTGTGGATGGCGCAGGCGGTAGGGACCGAGGACATCGTCGAGTGGATGGTGCAGGACTACACGGCGGTCACCCTCGACCGCGGCGGGGACCGGCCCGACATCCGTGACAACCCGGCCGTCCATCCGGGCCAGTACGGTACTTCGGGCCGTCTGATCCGCGAGCATGTGATGACGCGGGGGACGATCACGCTCCCGCATGCGATCCGGTCGCTGACGGGGCTTGCGGCCCAGATCCTGCGGCTACCCGACCGCGGTCGCCTCGCCGTCGGGATGAAGGCGGATGTCGTCGTGTTCGACCCGGAGACGATTCGCACGGACGCGACGTACCTGGACCCGTTCGTCTTCCAGCAGGGAATGACGCACGTCCTCGTGAACGGCGAGTTCGTCGTGGACGGCGGCGTTTCGACGGACGCTCTTCCGGGTGAGGTGTTGCGCCGTCCCGGATCGAAGGCGGCCGAGACGACGAGCGAACAGATGCCGGATTTGCCGGGAGCGAAGGGGGCGGCGTGAAGGACTTGAATCGGCTTTCGGGGACTTCGTGGATCGTTGTTCTGATCGTGGTTTCGGCCTGTGGGCCGCCCGGAGATGCGGCGCCCGGCGGGAGCGCGCCGGCGGAACTCGAGCTCACGCTCGACAACATCCACCGCAACAACGCGGGCGCGCGCGGCGTCTCCATCTCGCCGGACGGGCGGATTGCCTGAGGTCTGAATCACGGCAGGGAATCTTCTAAAGTCATACGGGACTGCACGATCTGCGTTTCCTGCCGTTGTACCGGACCTTGCTGGACCGTGCCTTGAGAGCGGGAAAACCCGGATTGTTTTGCGGGAATATGCAGGGCTCGCGCCGGGGGCATCGGTGGCCGCCGTCCATCCTCGTCTGGGCCGGCCCACCTTCGGGCGCGGACTCCTCCCTACCGGCGTCCGGCGTCGCCGCGGCCGTTGTCGGGCATGCCGACGCGCAGACTCAAGCCGAGTCCGCCGGACGCGCCGCCGTAGCCGCCCTGCGCGTCCAGCTTGAGGCCTCCGGGCAGAAGGAGGCCGTAGCTGGCGCGCGCGTCGAGGGTCCAGCGCCCCGGGTCCGGCCCGCCGGGTCGGAGCCTTCCGCCGAGCGGGCCGCGCAGGAGTTGGCCGGTGGCGCGGGCCGGGCCGCCCCAGCGCGGCGAGACCGAGAGCGAAAAGCCCTCTTCGTTCCCGTGCTTCCCGAGGGCGAGGGTCAGCGCCGCGCCGCGCTCGCCGTAGCCTTCCGCGGTGTGGTGGGCGAGCATGCGGGCCTGGGCGTCGAGGCGCACGAAGCCGAGGACGGCCCGGAGCCCTCCGGCGACCTCGACGCCGTCGCCGGTCTGGCCCGCGCCGCCG
>JAJEEM010000035.1 GCA_022820995.1 Gemmatimonadota bacterium
CTTGAAAAGCGAACGAGACGGGCTTACGCTGTGTCGGCACCGGTCCTCCTTTTTTGTAGCCGCCATGTTATTGGGGAATAACAAATTAGCGATTACCGGAGGCCGGTGCCTACTCCATCCTTTGAGAAATCCGGGCTAGCCGATGATGTCTTGGTTCCCCTGTTGATAGCGACCTTTTCGTGGTGGCTTCACCTGATCGGTCGCGACCGCGAAGCGAAGATCCGAGAGGATAGTCAGCAGCAGCAGGCGAACCTGTTGCGCGAACTGCAAGAGGCACAACAACAACACGAGGAGAATCTGCAGAGCCGCACGGAGACGCTGGCAGTAAAGTTGCAAGAAAAAGAACAAGAGCTTGAATTAGCCTTGAAGCGTCAGTACGAGAAATTTCGTAGTCGGCTAGAAGAGCGGCGACAGGGTTGGCAACTCAGGCTACTTAAACGACGTGACAGCATGGCGGCACGGCTGTCGATTGCAGATCACATAGGCGACGTAAACGGTCACCTGTCAGCGATTGATAGGATCCTCTCAGCAGTACCAACAGAAGAAGTCATGAAGACAGGCCACCGGCGTGACGCAACTGCTGATGAGTCGATCGACGAGTCAGCACTTGTGGGTGCCGAGCCCGTTATCCGGATCCCGAAGAGCTTGAGACATCTGATTTCGATGCCCGAAGATGACGGTGGCCGATAGTGGCCACGAATAAAGCGGAGCGCACGGATCGACGATGGCCGGCAGATTCGTCAGGGTGAGAAGGATGATGTTCCTAGGTGGTGGCGTGACGTGGAAGCGCGGTAGCCACATGCGCTGCTTGAGCCATGTCCAACCCGCAGAACTAGACGAATTGAGGTGGGGCGCATCTGCGAGGAGGGAGGTTGCTGCCGTAGAACCAAGGCGACACGCGAGCGATAGCAAGGGGGGCGGATGGTGGGGCAAAGGCGGTACTGGGTGGAAGCGGCGTTGGCAACTGTGATGCTGCTCCAATGTGCGGGGGCTGGAGCGGGCCACCTGAAGGCTCAGACGGAGACCGAACCGGCAGCTGCCGTCGAGAGGATCGTGGACACGCTGCTCGGTTATCAGACGGGCTACGGCTTTCCGATCGAGGGCGAGGGGTGGGGATTCGTCGTCGGTCGCTTCGAAAAGGGTGATGAGAAGGCAGTCGAATTCGCGGCCGACGTTGGCGTGACCTATTCGCTCGTCGGAATCGGATTGGACGAGGCGGATGTCGACATCCACCTCTTCGGCCCGGAGGGCGCGTTGATTGCCGAGGATGTCCTGGACGACAACGTGCCGGTGGTCAGTTTCAGGGCTGAATCCCGAGGCACTTACAGGGCCGTGATGTCTGCGGCCGCCGTGAGGGGGGGTAGCTCTTATGCGGGCATGGCCATCCTCCGGCCGCCCGACTCCGATGGCAGGCGAGACGGGCAACCGGACCGACGATAGGGGGTGTCCGAATGCCCCAGTTCTTCGCCACGAACCGCGCGCTGGAAAACCTGGGCAGGATCCTTGATCCGGACCAGCAGGGCCGTGACCGCCGCCACAAGCTGTCGCGCGGCGGTCACTACTTCGTCGACATGCACAGGTACATGCGCTACTACCTGGGCACGACGGATGCGGATCGAATGCCCAGGAGAGCCATCGTCTCCGACTCTCCAGTCACGGTCTTCGAGGAGTTCCTTTCCGATGACCGGATCGGGTCCGTGGTGGTCTGCGTTCACGGATTCAACGTCGAACTTCACGAGGCCTTCACATGGTTCCGCATCCTAACGCACACACTGAAGAACCTGCGCGGAACCGACGGCGCCGGCATCGGAGATCGAGTCGTCACCTCCCTCGCGGATCTGGCGGACAAGCCCTCCGCTGAGGCGAACAGTCTCACTGCGTTCGTCGGCTTCTCGTGGCCTTCCGATGGGAAAGTGCTCGCGTACGCGTCCGATCAGAGTGAGGCGATCCGTTCGGCTGCTCCGTTCGGCCACCTGCTCACGCGGTTGAGGATGACGGGCAAGTCGGTCAATCTCGTCTGCCATTCCATGGGGAACTACGTCGCCTGCCACACGCTGGCTGCGCTCGTCAACAAGCATCTCGTGCCGCCTGTCGCGATGGGAGATCAGTGGATGCTGGGGCTCTTCGAGCGCCGCGAGACAAGCCATCCGGACGACCGGGAACATGTGAAGCGCCGAGACGACGAGTGGCTGATCGACAACTACGTCATGCTCGCCCCGGATGTCGAGCGGCGGCACGTGACGAAATGTCTCGGGGTCGGCGTGGAGACCGAATACGTGGGACAATTCTACTCCGGTCTGGAGCATCTCGCGCGCCGCATCACCAACGTCTACTCCCGGTTCGACAGAATCCTCAAGATCTCCGACCTGGAGAAGGCGCCGCGCGAGGCGGTGCTGGGGGTTGGCGACGCCGTCAGCAAGATCTCGCTCGGGCTACTGGATTTCCTTGCTCGCAACCCGGACCAACGCTGGGAGAAGAGGCTCGGCGAGGCGCCGGCCCCCCGAAACGCGCCCCCCGGATTCCGATCGGTGAACGCAACGGAACTCGCCGACCGGAAGATCGATCACAGCGACCACATCGATTCGAGGCGAGTGGTCAGGGCTATCGCCGACGCGCTGGAGATCTGAGGCGGGCTGCGTCAGATCCGGGGCGCTCGGTTGGCGCCGCCACCGGGACGGGAAGAAGGGGTAAGGGCATGACCGGGATCAACAAGTTCAGCGTCTTGGCAGTGCTCGTCGTGGTTTCGTGTGGCGAAGGTGCGCCGGACCCCGCCTCGCCTTCGGGGCCGGACGCTCCGAGACCCGCGACGGTCGCGCTCTCGCCGGAGGCCGTACAGTTGACCGTTCAGGGTGGGACGGCCCGCCTGACGGCAAGCGTGCTCGACCAGAACGGGCGTTCCTTGGCGGGAGCCGATCTCACATGGTCCTCGAGCGACACGTCCGTGGTGCGGGTGGACGGTTCGGGTCTCGTGACGGCCGTTGGAGACGGCAGCGCGACGGTATCCGCGCAGGCGGGACCGGTCGTCGGGTCCGCCGAAGCAACGGTGCGGGTCATGGCCTACCTGACGCAGGTCGTCCAGTCTCGGAGGGCCGCCGTGCCGCTGGTTGCCGGGCGTGATGCCCTCCTCCGCGTCTTCGTCACCGCGGAACGCAGCACGAGTGCCGGGCGGCCCCCCGTTCGCGCCAGGTTCTTTGTTGGCGGTGCTCAGGCGCATGAGATCATCATTCCGGCCGGCAGCGCCGCGGTTCCGACCGAGATCGAGGAGGGCGACTTCCCGGTGTCGGCCAATGCCACGATCCCCGGCGAGGTCGTCCGGCCGGGGCTTGAAGTGGTGATCGAGATCGACCCCGACGGGACGCTGGAGCCCGGCCTGCTGACTGCGAAGCGAATCCCCGAGACGGGTCGCGCGACTGTAGAGGTGCACGACGTGCCTGGTCTGGACCTCACCTTGATTCCGTTCCTCCGGAGCGCCGAACCC
This sequence comes from Gemmatimonadota bacterium, assembly GCA_022820995.1. Taxonomy (GTDB): domain Bacteria; phylum Gemmatimonadota; class Gemmatimonadetes; order Palauibacterales; family Palauibacteraceae; genus Palauibacter. The sequence goes on from JAJEEM010000035.1 coordinate 3,479, forward strand.
GATTCCGCGATTCTGGACATCGTCCGAGGGATGGCGGCGGACCCCGAGAACCATGAACAGCTCTGGGAAACCCGAACGCTCATGCCCATCGGGAGTCTTGACGTAACGGCTCACGATCCCGTGGTGGTTTCCAGCAACAACGCGTACGGGCTGCTCAGGGAGACTTCGGCGATCAGGGTCATGGAGAGTGGCCGCGGCTTCTACATGGGGATGATGTCGGGGAGATTGGGCGGCGTCGCGGGCGGGGGGCTGGCGGACCTGGGTGGCAGGACGAGCGTCGCCGTGCCTCAGGCCATGGCGCACGAACTTGGACACAACTTCCACCTGGGTCACGCACCCTGTGGCAGCGCCGATCCGGACCCATCGTACCCATACGGCGATGGGTCGATCGGAGCGTGGGGCTACGCTTTTCGGGAGGGCGGATCGCTGATCCCGCCCCCCACGGCCGACCTGATGTCCTATTGCTCGCCGAGGTGGATCAGCGACTACTCGTTCGCCAAGGCGCTTCGCTACAGGCGGTCCGTCGGAGCGGATGCGAACGCAGCCCCGGCTCAGGTTCTCCTTCTGTGGGGCGGGGTGGACGGCGCGGGCGACCCGTTTCTCGATCCCTCGTTCGTGGTGGAGGCCGCACCCGTGCTGCCGCAGGCGCCCGGCGAATACGAAATCAGCGGGCACGGTGACGGAGGAGACGAGTTGTTCTCGCTGAGCTTCCGGATGTCTCAGGTAGCCGATGGAGCTGGAGACAAGGATTTCGTCTTCGCGCTTCCGGTGGGGGCGGAAGTGATCGACAACCTCGCGAAGATCACGCTCGCAGGCCCGGCCGGGTCGGCCGTGCTGGATCGTGACACGGACCGTCCGATGGCGATCCTGCGCGACGGAACCGGCCAGGTACGCGGCATTCTTCGGAATCCGGTTGCAGGGTTCACCGCAAGCGACGGCGGAGCGCTGATGTCGGAACCGGGGATCGAAGTGCTGCTCAGCCGAGGAATTCCCGAGCGATAAGGCCGACGCCCCCCTCCGGACGCGCCGTCCCGGATCGGCGGAGGCGGCGCGTCTCCACGGGCGTTCACGCGACATGCGAGGTGTGCCTGCACGTCCGATTCTTCCTAGTGTACGGACTCCTGCTGTACCTGCCGCCGGCCCGCCGAATCGCGGGAGGTCGAGACCAGGGGAGGAACGGAGGGTCCTGTGAACTCTGATGGGCGCTGGCCATGAAGACCACGAATCTGCGGCTGATGGGACGACGGACGTTCCTCGGAGCCGCCGCCGGATTCGCCCTCGGAGCCGCAGGTGCCGGGGCCACCGGTGTCGCGGCCATGGGTGTGGCGGGCCGCGGTCGGATCGGCGGGCCGGGGCGAGGGCAGCCCGATCTGTTCGTCGTCAACATGCTCGGCGGGATCCGGAACCCCAACCGCCGGGGTTCGAGAGGTCCTCTCGGCGGCGACCCCCCGGACGCGCCGCTCACGCTGGACGAACGGGCGCTCTCCGACGCCCTCGACTCCGGGACGGCCGCCGTCAACACGACGATCGGCTACGTGGCCGGCCCGCAGGATCCGTTCGAGTACTCCGTGGCCGAGGTCGCGCGCTGGAACCGGATCATCCGGAACCATCCGGAGGCGCTCCTCAAGGTTAGGTCGGCGAACGACATCGAGCGAGCGGCGCGCGAAGACCGGGTGGGCGTCATCCAGGGCTTCCAGAACGGGGCGATGATGGGGGACGACGCGGGCCGCGTCGGCACCTTCGCGGGCCTCGGCATAAAAATTATTCAGCTCACCTACAACGGCCCGAACCAACTCGGGCACGGCTCGATGGTGCCGGAAAACGGCGGCCTCACCGACTTCGGGCGGGACGTCGTCGCCGGACTCAACGCGACGCGGACGCTCGTGGACCTCAGCCACAGCGGCGAGCAGACGTGCCTGGACGGGATCGACGCTTCCAGCGCGCCGGTCGCGATCACGCACACCGGCTGCCGCGCAGTGACGAACCTTCCCCGCAACAAGACGGACCGGGAGTTGCGGCTCGTCGCCGCGGGCGGCGGGATCGTCGGCATCTACTTCATGCCCTTCCTCGCGGCCGACGGCATGGCCGTGGCGGAGGATGTGGTGCGGCACATCGAGCACGCGGTGCAGGTGTGCGGCGAGGAGCACGTCGGTATCGGCACCGATGGCGGGACGACGGCCGTGGACGATCTCGAGGCGGCGTACGAGGCGGCGCGCCGGGAGGTGGAGGCGCGGCGCAGAGCAGGGATCAGCGCGGCGGGCGAGCGTCCCGGCGTCGTCCCCTTCATCCCCGACCTTCAGGGCCCGGACCAGTTCCGGAAGCTGGCCGGCATGCTGGCGGCGCGCGGGCACTCCTCGGAGCGGATCGAGCGGATCCTGGGACTGAACGCGCTGCGCGTCATGCGCGACGTGTGGGGAGAATGATGATGTCGAGAACGGGCGCCGGTGGGCGTCTCGCGGCGGAGGCGCCACCCGCGGCGACGGCGGCGCTGGCGGTGCTGGCGGCGCTCTCCACGCTGAGCGCTCCCGTCGCCGGCCAGTCGCGGAGCGGGGAACCGCCCCGGAATCCGAACGCGGACTCCGAGACGACCATCTACGAAGGGGTTTCGGTGCTGGACGGCACCGGCGCCCCACTCCTGCCGGACATGTCCATCGTGGTCCGCGACGGACGGATCGCCGCGGTCGACCGCACGGACGGACTATCCCCCGAAGACTGGCCCGAGGCAGAGATCGAGGACGCGCGGGGGCTTTACGTCATCCCCGGACTCATCGAGAGCCACACGCATCTGGCCACGCGCGCGGACCGCGCGGCGGCCGAGTTCGAACTCAACCGCTTCATCTACGGCGGCGTGACGACGGTGCGGGACATGGCGGGCGACGTGCGGGCCCTCGCGGAACTCCAGCGCGCGGCGCTCGTCGGTGAGATCCCCGCGCCCGACATCCACTATGCCGCGCTGGTCGCGGGAGAATCGTTCTTCGTCGATCCGCGCACGCGATCCTCGTCCATGGGAGAGGTGCCCGGGCGCGTACCCTGGCTGCAGATCGTCGACGACGAGACCGACCTGACGGAGACGATCGCGCTGGCCCGAGGCACCTGGGCGACGGGGCTCAAGACCTATGCCTCGATCGAAGGTCCCCTCCTGGCCCGGATCGCGGCGGAGGCGCGGCGCCAGGGGATCCCGGTCTGGTCGCATACGCACGTGGGCCCGGCCCTCCCGATGGACGTCGCGGGGGCGGGCGTCACGTCGATGTCCCACGTGTGCAGTCTGGCGAGCGCCGCGATTCCGGACGACGTGATGGCGGAGGCGCTGGCGGGCCGCCGCTCCGGCATGGTCGACGTGGATCTCGACGATCCCCGCATCGACGCGGTCCTCGAGGAGATGAGGCGTCAGGGCACGGTTCTCGACGCGACGCTGAAGGTGGGTTTCTTCCGCGAGGAGCGGATGGCCGTGCTAGCCCGGGACAGCCTCGGCCCACCCCCGGATGCTCCGCCTCCGCCTCCCGATCCGCGCCGCCGCGGCGTCCGGGCGCAGTGCAGCCCCGAACAGGGGGTCGAACTGACCCGCCGAGCCTGGCGGGCCGGCGTCCCGATCGCGGCCGGCACCGACGCGCCGCCCGCCCCGGGCTCCGAGTGGCCGGCTCTGTACGACGAACTGGCCTACTTCAGCAAGCGCGTCGGCATGCCCATGGTCGACGTGGTCCGGGCCGCGACGAGCCACGGCGCGCTGGCGCTCGGCCTCGCGGAGGAGATCGGGACGGTCGAGGAAGGGAAGTACGCCAACCTCGTCTTCCTGGAGGACGATCCCAGCGCGGGCGTCGAGAACCTCAAGTCCGTACTCTTCACGCTGAAGCGCGGCCGCCGCTTCGACCGCCAGGACTTCGAACTCGGCACGCCGCCGTCACGTCGCCCCTAACGGAGGCGACCTGATCGTCAGCGGGAGCCTCGCCATGTCCGACGCATTGTTTCCATCCACGAAGCCACGAGGGTTGCGCGGGCCCGTCTCGCGGATCGCCGTCCCTCTGTGCGCGACCGTTCTGCTCGCAGCCGCAGCCTGCACCGGCGGCGAGGTCCCGGCGCCGGCGGCCGATGTCCCCACTTTCGAAGGGACGGTGAATCTCGAGATCGGGGAAATCGAGGGAGACGAGCCCTACCTCTTCAGTAACGTGTTCGGGGTCGCGGCGGATCCGGCGGGGCGGATTCTCGTCGCCGACGGCCCGGCGCACGAGGTGCGCGTCTTCGCTCCCGATGGGGAGTTTCTCTTCCGCCTCGGCGGGGAAGGGGATGGCCCCGGCGAATTCAGGAGGCCATTCCATGTCGGCTTCTCTCCCGATGGCGAGCTGTGGGTGGGCCAGCAGCCACGCTACACGGTGTTCGAACTGGAAGACGCCGGCGCCCGCTACCTTCGCACCGTGCGGCGCCCCTTCCCGGGGCAGATGGGCGGCCACCCCGTCGTCTTCGACGCCGAGGGACGGTTCGTCGACGTGGGAATGCTCCCGGATGCGGAGGGACGGTTCGTCGAAGCGCGCATCCGTATGAATCCCGACGGGCGCCAGGACACGGTTCAGGTGGACGAACCTGCCGCCGCAGCGGAAGGGCGAGCGACCTTGGAGTTTACGCGGAACGGCCTTCCGGGTCTCCTGTACTTCTATCAGCCGTATGGACCCGAGTGGCTGCAGGCGTACGGTCCCGGCGGCGTGTGGGCGAGCGCCGTGAGTTCGTCGTACGTCATCGAACTTCACGGTCCCGACGGCACGGTCATGCAGCTTGTCGGGCCGTCCGATCCCGGCCCGCCCCTGACCTCCGACGAAGCGGAATACGCCCGGGAGCGTCTGGACGCAGATGTGGAACGGGGCGATCTGGACGCACCGCTGTTCGACGTTCCGGAGCGAAAGCCGCCGTTGGCCGAGCTGTTCTTCGACCAGCGGGGTCGACTGTGGGTCCAGAAGACGGCGGCGGGCGGGGCTGACACGATCGAGGCGGACGTCTACGAGGGGACAACGCTCGTGGCGAGATACCGCTGGCCGAGGCGCGTGCGGGCAGGGCGGTCGCCTTGGGTCACGGAAACGGCGCTCTACGGCACCACCAGGGACGAACTCGACGTCCAGCGCGTCGCCCGCGTGAGTTTCGAACCGAGCCCGTAACGCGAAACCAATCCTCGCAGGCGTATTGCTTCCGCTTCGTTCCCCCACAGCCCGTGTTCCCTTACGCTGTGTATCGCATTCACAGCGCTTGTGAGGGGAGTACTTGATGGATCTTGGCACTGAGGACAGGGCCTCGGCGGGACGTGACTCGCAGGTCGTGGAGACGTCCCGCGAGCGCAGCCGCAGGATCCGCGAGGAACTGCTTGAGGACATTCGCGCAACGAGCGGCGGATTCCGGGCGTCCGAGAACATCTCCCGCGACGAACTCTACGAACGCCGTCAATGAAGGTGGGGCCGGGTGGGCGCATCCTGATCGGGATGCTCGCCGGCGTCGTCCTGGGCGTTGCGCTCGGCGAGCGGGTCGCGGCGATACAGCCGCTCGGCGACCTCTTCATCGCGCTCCTGGTTCTGGCCGCCGTGCCGCTCGTCTTCTTCAATCTCCTCGCCGGGCTCACCTCTCTCGCGGACACGCGCACGCTCGGGCGGCTGGCCGGGAAGACGCTCGGCTACTTCCTCGCGACGGACCTCATCGCGCTCTCGCTGGGGCTGGGCGCCGTCGCCCTCCTCCGTCCGGGAGAGGGGATGCAACTGACGGAGCCGGTGGGGGACGCGGTCTCGGGGCCGGTGGGGGATGCGCCGTCCGTCGGGGAAGTCCTCCTGGACATGATTCCGACGAACGTGTTCCGGGCCGTCGCGGACGGGAACGTCGTGCAACTCGTCGTCCTCGCGCTCCTGCTCGGGGTCGCGACGATGGCTCTGGGGGACGGCCCGCGCACGCGCCTGGCGACGCTGTTCGAGGACGCGGCGCGCCTCTTCCGGCGCCTCGTCCACATGGTGCTGTGGACCGCCCCCGTGGGGATCGGCGCCCTCGTCGCGGTCACGGTGGGGCGCTACGGAGCCGACCTGATCGGCCCGATGGCGCGCTTCCTCGCGGGCGTGTGGGGCGCGCAGATCGTGATCGTGACCGGGTACATGCTCCTGCTCAGTTTCTTCACGGACTACCGTCCCTGGCCCTTCCTGCGCTCGACGGGTTCGCTGTGGGCGACGACCGCGGCCACGACCTCCAGCCTCGCCTCGCTCTCGGTCGGACTCGAGTTGGCTCGCCGTCTGAGCATTCCCCGCGGCGTGTTTTCCTTCGTCCTCCCCCTCGGGGCGCAGCTCAACAAGGACGGGACCTCGGTCATGCTGACGGCGGTCCTCCTCTTCACGGCGCAGGCGGCCGGCGTCACCTTTTCGCCGGCGGATTTCGTCACGATCCTGCTCCTGGGCCTCCTGCTCTCGCACGGCACGGGCGGGGTCCCGGCCGGCGGCTTCGTCGTCGCGCTCATCTACGTGCAGGCGCTCAACCTGCCGATCGAGGTCGCGGCGATCGTCGGTGGGATCTACCGTCTGGTGGACATGAGCAACACGACGGTGAACATCATGGGCGACATGGTCGGCGCATCGCTCGTCGCCCGTTCCGAAGCGAGGCGAGCGTGAATCGGAGCCCGACGGCGACCCGGGAGTGCGCATGAACGCTGAAGTGAGAGCGCTTTTCCCCGGCGCGGACGAGCAGCCCTACTTCGACATCTCCGCGAATTCCCTGATGGCGGCGCCCGTTCGGGAAGCGATCGAGCGGCACCTCGGCGGGCGAACGTCGGGCCGCGGAGACAAGACGGAGATGGTCGCCACCGTCGATCGCGCCCGGTCTTCGTTCGCATCGCTCATCGGCGCGGCCCCTGACGAGGTCGCGATCACGAAGAACGTCTCCGACGGCCTCAACCTCTTCGGCGCGAGCCTCGCGTGGCGGGCAGGCGACAACGTGGTCCTGTGTCCCGCGCTCGAGCACCCGAACAACATCTACCTCTGGTACAGCCTTGCCCGCACGCACGGGATCGAGGTGCGGTCGGTCGCGCCGGAGGACGGGCACATCCCGGTCGGGGCGACGGCCGCCGCGATGGACGAACGCACGCGGCTCGTGACGCTCCCGACGATCACCTTCGCCCCGGGGTTCGTGACCGACGTCGCGGCGATCTCGGCGGCGGCCCGGAAGGTCGGGGCGCTCACGCTGGTGGACGCGGCGCAGTCGATCGGCGCTCAGCACACCGATGTCGACGGACTGGGCGTCGATGCGCTCGCCGTCGCGGCGCAGAAGGCACTGCTCTCGGTGTACGGCTTCGGTTTCCTGTACGTGCGCCGAGAGGTGGCCGAGACGATGACGCCCGTCCACGTGGCGCGCTTCGGGATCGAACTCGATGCGCACGAGACCGCCTACTCGGACGACGAACTCCGCTTCCGCGCGGGGGCGCTCCGCTTCGACGTCGGCAACTACAACTACCTCGGCGCGGCGGCGACGGACGCGGCGCTGGACCTCCTCTCCGCCTGGGGCGTCGAGCGCGTCGAGAAGCACGTGCGCGGTCTGGCGGCCGACCTCGCGAGCCGGCTGCTGGACCTGGGTCTCCCGGTGGTCGGGGGACGGCCCGGACCCGATCTCGCGCACATCGTCTCGGTCGGCGAGAGCGGCGGCGGGCGCCACTACACGGCCGACGACCCCGCCATGAACTCCCTCTACGAACACCTGACCGCCGCCGGCATCCGCCTCGCAATCCGCACCGGCATGCTCCGCTTCTCCATCGGCGTCTACAACGACCAGAACGACATCGACCACGTCGTGGAAGCCGCTCAAGCGTGGTGCGCTCGGACACGGTATGGTCAAGCGGACACGGAGGAGGCGCCTTGAAAGATCGGAGTCCGGGATTGTCTGCTCACTACGGAAGTGAATCCCGTAATTCTGGCCGTCCTGCGCTGGATCGGCGCGCGTTCATGGCGTCGCTGTCGGCGTTGGGGCTGGGGGCCACGGCGCTCCCCGCCGCTCTCTGGGCGCGCACCCGCGACGGACAGGAGGCGCTCACCAGGGACGATATCGCCGCCGCCGTGCGCGTCGCGGGGCTCGACTTCAGCGACGATGAGGTCGAACTCATGGTGGAGGAAGTGAACGCGATGCGGGAGCGGTACGCGCAACTCCGCACGATGGAGATGCCGAACTCCGTCGCCCCCGCGCTCCACTTCGAACCCGTGCTTCCCGGCACCTCCTATCCGGCGCCTTCGGCGTCGACCGTCTTCCGTTACACACGCCCGCGGGGACTTGAGCGCCCCGCCGATCTCGAAGCGCTGGCGTTCGCGCCGGTCACGGAGTTGGCGGAACTCGTCCGCTCCCGCCAGGTGACGTCGACGGAACTCACGGAGATGTACCTCGGCCGGCTGCGGGCGCACGGCGACACGCTGCTGGCCGTGATCGCTCTCACCGAGGACCTCGCGATGCGTCAGGCGGCACGCGCGGACGCCGAGATCTCGCGCGGCTACTACCGGGGACCGCTGCACGGCATCCCATGGGGGGCGAAGGACCTCCTCTCGGAGGACGAGACGCTGACGACGTGGGGCGCCAAGCCGTACGAGGACCAGTACATCCCCGAGGATTCCACGGTGGGGCGGAAGCTGGAGGAGGCGGGCGCCGTGCTCGTGGCGAAGCTCACGCTGGGGGCGCTGGCGCGCGGCGACGTCTGGTACGGCGGGCTGACGCGCAATCCGTGGAACCTCGAACAGGGGTCGAGCGGATCTTCCGCGGGGTCCACGGCGGCGGTCGTGGCGGGGCTCGTCGGGTTCGCGATCGGGAGCGAGACGCTGGGTTCGATCGTCTCTCCCTCCACCCGCTGCGGCGCCTCCGGGCTCCGGCCCACCTTCGGGCGCGTGAGCCGGGCCGGGGCGATGGCCCTCTCGTGGTCGATGGACAAGCTGGGGCCGATCTGCCGGAGCGTGGAGGACTGCGCGATCGTGCTCGACGCGATCCAGGGGTCGGACGACCAGGATCCGACGGCGCGCGACATCGCCTTCGACTGGGATCCGGCGCGGCCCCTCTCGGACCTGCGGGTCGCGTGGGTGCCCTCGGCCTTCGAAGAGGAACGGGAGGACGGGGAGTGGAAGGCGTTCGACGAGGCGTCGCTCGAGGTCGTGCGCGGGTTCGGGATCGAGCCCGTGCCGCTCGAACTCCCGGACGACCTCCCCTACGACGCGATGCGGATCATCCTCAGCGCGGAGCAGGGAGCGGCGTTCGATCCGCTGATCCTGAGCGGGCGCGAAGACGAACTCGTCCAGCAGGGGGAGAACGCGCGGCCCAACATCATGCGCACCGGCCGGATGATCCCCGCGTCCGAGTACATCCAGGCGAACCGGCTGCGCACGATCGCCATGCACCGCTTCGCGCAGGTCATGGAGGGGATCGACGTCGTCGTCACGCCGAGTTTCGGGGGATCGATGCTGCTGCTCACGAACCTCACGGGGCACCCGCAGGTGGTGATTCCCAACGGGTATCGGTCGGAGGACGGGACGCCGACGAGCATCTCCTTCGTCGGCGGTCTGTTCGCCGACGCGGAGGCGCTGCGCCTCGCCAAGGCGGTCCAGGACGCGACGGACCACCACCTCCAATACCCGCCGGCCTTCGCCACGTGATCGATCTCCGCAGCGACACGGTCACGCGCCCGACGGAGGCGATGCGGGCGGCGATGGCCGCGGCGCCCGTGGGGGACGACTGCTACGGCGACGACCCCACGGTGCTCGAACTGGAGCGGCGGACGGCCGAGATTCTCGGCAAGGACGCCGCCATGTACGTGCCGACGGGCACCATGAGCAACCAGCTCGCCCTGCGCGCGCACACGGAGCCGGGCGACACGGTCCTCATCGGCCCCGGGGCACACATCTGGTTCGGCGAGGGGGGCGCGCCGTCGCCGATCTCCGGGGTCGTCATCCGGCCGCTCGAGGGCGACCGCGGCATGTTCGGCGCGGCGACGCTGCGGGCGGCGCTCAACCTCGACATGGGGACCGTGCGCGCCCGCATGCAGTCGCCCGTGCGGCTCGTCTGCGCCGAGAACACGCACAACGGGGCGGGCGGCGCCGTGTGGCCCCTCGACCTCCTGCGCGAGATGCTCGCCGCCGCGCGCGAAGCCGGCCTCGCCACCCATCTCGACGGCGCCCGCCTGTGGAACGCGACCGCGGCCGCCGGCATCCCCGAGGCCGAGTTCGCCGCGGGCTTCGACACGGTGAACGTCTGCTTCTCCAAGGCGCTCGGCGCCCCGCTGGGGTCCGCCCTCGCCGGCCCCACCGACCTCGTCGAGCGCGCCCGCCGCTTCAAGCAGCTCTACGGCGGGGGTTTCCGGCAGGCGGGGATCGTGGCGGCCGGCGCCCTGTACGCGCTCGAGCACCACCGCGGACGGCTCACGGAGGATCACGCCCGGGCGAGGCGGCTGGCCGGCGGACTCGACGCGATCCCGGGACTGGAAGTCGACGTCGACGGCGTGGAGACGAACATCGTCCGCTTCCGGACGACCGCGGTGGACGCGCCGGAGTTCGCCGGGCGCTGCCGGGAGGCGGGCGTCCTGCTGAACGCCTACAGCCGGCGGGATCTGCGGGTCGTCCCCCACCTCCACACGACGGAGGACGACGTGGCGGGCGCGCTGGAAGTCTTCCGCCGGGCCGCCGCCTAGCTGCAGTCGCTTGGCCCCGGCCGCTTGGTCCCGGCCGCTGGCTGAGGCCCGCTAGCTGCCCTTCCCGAGCGCGACGGCGACTTCGGTCTCGATCGCCTGCGTGATCTCGTCCGACCGCTCCGAGCCGAGCAGGACCGCGATCCAGCGGGTGGATTCGTTCGTCCCCAGCACGATCCGGAACATCACCGTGAGCGGCACCGACAGCAGCATCCCCACGGGTCCCAGGACCCAGCCCCAGAAGACGAGCGAACCGAAGACGACGAGCGTCGACAGGCCCACGCTGTACCCCATGACCTTGGGCTCGATGAGGTTGCCCCAGAGGACGTTGACGACGATGAATCCGGCCGCGGCGGCGACCGCCGTCCCGACCCCCATCGTGAGCCACGCGACGAGCACCGCCGGCACGGCCGCGATGAAGGACCCGATGTTGGGCACGTAGTTCAGCAGAAACGCGAGCACGCCCCACAGAATCGGGTAGTTGACGCCGAGGAGCGCCATGAGTCCCCCGATGCAGAGCCCGGTGCCGAGGCTGACGATCGTCTTCAGCACCACGTAGCGCCGCACCGCGGTCCCGACCTTCTCCCAGTTCTCCCGCGCCTCCGTCGCATCGGCCTCGCCGAGGGCGACCCTCACCTTGGTGGGGAAGCTCGAGATCTCGAGCAGCATGAAGACCATCGTGAGGATGATGAGGAACCCGTTGGCGAGGATGAACCCCAGGTTCTCGACGAGCTGCCGCATCAGGCCGAGCATCCAGCTCGGCGAGATCGAGATGAGTTCGTTGGTGTCGAGCACCGGCGACTGGAGCCCGAAGCGCACCATGTAGTCGCTCAGCGTGGCCTCCACCGTCTCGACCTGTTCCGCGAAGAGCCGGTCGAGCTGCGCCTCCGTGCGCCCGAGTTCGACGAGGGGGGTCGCGATCAGGCCCCCCGCCACGGTCCCGAGGGCGAGGAGGACGAGCACGAGGGCGAGGACCGCGACCGACTTGGGAACCCGGTGCGCCGTCATCCAGCGGAGCGGCGTGGAGAACAGGATGGTGAGAAAGAGCGCGAGCACGAAGGAGACGATGAGCCAGGAGGCAGCCCGCATCCCGGCCACGATGATGACGAAGGCCGCCAGGTTGAGGAGGGTCCGGTGTACTCGTGTCGCGTCGTCGCGCATGAAACGAGGGTGCGGGCCGGGGCGGGCGGAGGCAACCCCGGAAGGCGGCGGGCGCCGACACCGGATCGTCGTTGCAGCGCGCGCCTTTCCGCGGATACTTTCGACCGTTCCCTCGTGACCGCGGATTTGCGGGATGAACTGCCGAAACGAACTGCCGGGAAGAAGCGCTTGATCGAACCGAAGATCCGTGTGCTCGTGGCCAAGCCGGGGCTCGATGGCCACGACCGTGGTGCGAAGGTGATGGCGGCCGCCCTCCAGGACGCGGGGATGGAGGTCATCTACACGGGACTCCACCAGACGCCGGAGATGATCGCCGCCACCGCGCTCCAGGAGGACGTGGATGTCGTGGCGCTCTCGATTCTGTCCGGGGCGCACATGACGCTTTTCCCGCGCGTGAAATCGCTCCTCGACGGGCAGGGGATGGACGGGGTCCTCCTCACCGGGGGAGGGATCATCCCCGCCGAGGACATGGAGGCGCTGAACGACCTCGGCGTCGGCCGCCTCTTCGGTCCGGGGACCTCCACCTCCGAAGCCGTCGACTACATCCGCGCCTGGTTCGAGGAGAGCGGGCGCGAAGCCTCCGGGGCGAAGGGCTAGCCGCGGCCGGTGGGGGACAGCGACGACAGCCGCATGGGCGCGCTCGTGGCCGAACTGCGCGAGCTCGAAGCCCGGGTCCAGCGTGGCGGCGGGGAAGAGCGCGTGGCCCGGCAGCACGCCCAGGGCAAGCTCACGGCCCGCGAACGGGTCGACCTCCTCATCGACGAAGGCGGCGGCTTCCTCGAGATCGGCCTCCTCATCGCGCACGACCGGTACGACGGCAGGGCGCCCGCCGCCGGCGTCGTCACCGGCGTGGGCGAGGTGTGCGGGCGCGAAGTCGTCATCGTCGCGAACGACCAGACGGTGAAAGCCGGAAGCTGGTGGCCCGAGACCATCACGAAGATCCTGCGGGCGCAGGAGATCGCGATGCGGTGCCGCGTGCCGATCGTCTATCTCGTGGATTCGGCCGGCGTAAACCTGCCGTACCAGGGCGGGGTGTTCCCGGGGCAGTACGGCGCGAGCCGCATCTTCTACTACAACTCGATCATGCGACATTACCTCGAGGTGCCGCAGATCTCCGCCGTGATGGGCCAGTGCATCGCCGGCGGCGCCTACCTTCCCGCCCTGTCGGACGTGATCGTGATGGTGGAGGGGACGAGCTTCATGGGTCTCGGGGGCCCGAACCTCGTGAAGGGGGCGACGGGGCAGGAGGTCGAGGCCGAGGAACTCGGCGGGGCGCTGATGCACAACCGCGTGAGCGGCGTGGCGCACTACCGCGTGGAGGACGACAGCGCGTGCATCGAGAAGGTCCGCTCGCTCGTCGCCGGCCTCCCCGCCGGCCTCCGCCCGGACCCCGCCGTCGAAGCGCGGGAAGCGGCGCGCCCCGCGGAGGAAGCCTACGCGCTTCTGCCCGGCGACCACCGGCAGCCTTTCGACATGGAGGCGGTCCTCGAGACGGTCCTCGACGAGGGTCCGTTCGAGGAGTTCCAGGCGGACCGCGCGCCGGAGATGCTCACGGGCACGGGGCACATCGACGGCTTCCGGGTGGGGGTCATCGCGAACCGGCGGGGCATGTTCCGGGGCGAGGCCGGCGAACCGCCGAAGTTCGGCGGGATCGTGTACACGGAGAGCGCGGAGAAGGTGGCGTATTTCATGGATCTCTGCGACCGTCACGACACGCCGCTCCTCTTCGTGCAGGACGTGAGCGGGTTCATGGTCGGGCCGAAGGCGGAGCAGTCCGGGATCATCCGGGCGGGCGCGCGCATGGTCGAGTCGATGGCGACGGCCCGCGTGCCCAAGATCGTGCTCACGGTCAACCACGCGAGCGGGGCGGGGTACTACGCGATGGCGGCGCAGGGGTTCGATCCCGACTTCATCTTCACGTGGCCGACGGGGCGGATGGGAGTGATGGAAGGGGAGGCCGCGGTGCAGGCCGCTTTCGGGCGCAAGCTCGAGGAGGCGGCGGGCGGAGACCTGGATGAGGAGACGGCGGCCGCGATCGAGCGGACGCGTGAGAACTACGAAGAGCAGCTCGATGCGAAATACGCGGCGGCGCGCGGCTTCGTGGACGCGATCGTGACCCCGGAGGACACGCGGGCGGCGCTGTCGCTCGCGCTCCGCTGCTCGCTCGGCAACCCGGGCCCGCATCTCGGACCCTTCACCCTTCCGGACGGCCTGTGAACGCGCAGCCCGGGGCCCCCGAAGCCCTCGCCCTCGAAGAAGCGTCCGCCGCGGTGGGACTCGAGGAGCGGCCGCTTCCGGCCCGCGCCGAGCCCGACGGCGGCAGCCGGGTGCGCGTCGCATCGGGGCAGGGGTTCTGGGGAGACTGGCAGGAAGCGCCCAAGCTGCAGGTGCGGCGCGGCGCGATCGACTACCTCATGCTCGACTACCTGGCCGAGATCACGATGTCGATCATGCAGAAGCAGCGGGACCGGAACCCGGCCGCCGGCTACGCGCGCGACTTCGTGCCGCTGATGGACGACCTCATCGGAGACCTCCTCGAGAAGGAGATTCGCGTCGTCTCGAACGCGGGCGGCGTGAACCCGGAGGGGTGCCGGTCCGAACTCGGGTTCGCGTTCGCGGATCAGTCGCTGCCGCGCCGGCCCCGGGTGGCGGTGATCACGGGCGACGACCTCATGGACTCGCTCGACGACCTCCTCGCGGCGGGACACGAACTCCGCCACATGGAGACGGGCGAGCCGCTCTCTGCCGTCCGCGACCGGGTCGCCGCCGCGAACGCGTACCTCGGCGCCGGACCGATCATCGAGGCGCTGGGGCAGGAGGCGGACATCGTGGTGGCCGGGCGCTCCACGGATACCGCGCTCACCTACGCGCCGCTCATGCACGAGTTCTCCTGGCCGGACGACGACTGGGACCGGCTCGCGCACGGGGTCGTCGCCGGACACATCAACGAATGCGGGTGCCAGGCCTCCGGCGGGAACTCGCTCGTCGACTGGCGGGAGATCGATCTCACGCTTCCGGGCTATCCCATCATCGAAGCGGAGGAGGATGGGACCTTCGTGGTGACGAAGCACTCGGAGCTTGGCGGACGGGTGACGTGGGAGACCGTCGCGGAGCAGATCGTGTACGAACTCGGCGACCCGCGGGAATACATCACGCCTGACGTGGTCGCGGACTTCTCGACCATCCGCCTTCGCGACCTGGGAAAGGACCGGGTCCGGGTCGAGGGCGTGGCCGGCCGCTCGCGCACGGACAAGCTCAAGGTGTCCATCGCCTACCACGACGGGTTCAAGGCGGTGGGCGCCCTGACCTACGCTTGGCCCGACGCGGTGGACAAGGCGCGGCGCGCGGACGAGATCCTCCGGGGCCGCCTGCGGCACCTGGGGCTCGAATTCGACGAGATCCGAACGGAACTCGTCTGGGCCGGCGCCTGTCACGGGCCGCTGGCCGGCCCTCCCTCCGACGACCTGCCCGAGGTCACGCTGCGGGTCGGCGTCCGCAGTCCGGACCGCCACGCCGTGTCGCGCTTCAGCCGGGAGATCGCGCCCCTCATCCTCGCGGGCCCGCCCACCGTCACCGGCTTCGCCGGCGGCCGTCCCCGCGTGCAGGAGGTCGTCGCCTACTGGCCCGCGCTCATCGACCGCGGGGTCGTGGAGTCCAACGTCAGAGTGGAGACGATGGAGCTGTGAGAGTTCGCCTGAGGGAGATCGCGTTTGCCCGTTCGGGCGACAAGGGAGACACGGCGAACGTGGGACTCATCGCTTTTCGTCCATCCATTTATCCGTTTTTGGTGAAAGAAGTTACGGCGGAACGCGTGAAGTATCACTTCAAGGGAATCTGCGAAGGCGAGGTCGAGCGCTTCGAGCTTCCCAACCTGCGTGCGCTGAACTTCCTCCTCCACCGCTCGCTGGGAGGGGGCGGGACCGTGTCGCTGATGCTCGATGCCCAGGGGAAGACGTTCGCCACGGCCCTGCTCAGGATGGAGATCGACGTGCCGGACCATCTCCTGGACGGGTCGGCGGACTGAGGCGCGGCTCAGGGATTCCGAGAGGCTCATGTTCGAATACCTCGAGATAGAGATCGACGAACGGACCGGCGTGAACCGGATCCATCTCGATCGCGCGGAGCGCCGCAACGCGCTGAACGGGGCGCTCGTCGCGGAACTGAAGGAGGCGCTCGCGCTCGCCGAGGCGGACGCCCGGGTGCGCGTGGTCGGGATCGGGGGGCGCGGCCCCGACTTCTGCGCGGGCGCCGATCTGGCGGAGGTGCAGGCTTCGGTCGAGGAAGGGATCATGGCCAGTCTGCGGGAGGCGGAAGCGCTGGGCGAACTCTTCACGCTGCTGAGAAAGCTCTCGAAGCCGGTGGTCGCGATCGTGCACGGCCGCGCGCTCGCCGGCGGGTGCGGCCTCGCGACGGCGTGCGACCTCGTGCTCGCGGCGGAGAGCGCCCGCTTCGGCTACCCGGAGGTGCGGCTCGGTTTCGTGCCCGCGATGGTGACGGCGATCCTGCGCCGGAATCTGGGGGAGAAGCGCGCCTTCGAGCTGATGTCGCTCGGGGACACGATCGATGCGGCGGAAGCGTCGCGGCTGGGACTCGTGAACAGGATCCATGCGGACGCGGAGTTCGAGGCCGAGAGCGCCGCCTTCCTGGCCGAACTCGCGGGGCGTAGCGCCTCCGCGCTCGCGCTCACGAAGAAGCTGCTCTACGGCACGGAGGGGCAGAGCTTCGAGGCCGCGGTCGCGACCGGCGCCCGCGTGAACGCCATCGCCCGCATGACGGACGACTGCCAGGCCGGCATCCGCCGCTTCCTTGATCGCGGGAAACGGGAGAAGGGCGGGAAACGGGAGAAGGGGGGGAGACAATGAGCGAGACCGGAGTGGCTTCGGCGGCAGGGTCGGCCTTCCTGTGGCGGGTCGCGGCGCTGGGCGCGGGCGCGGCGGGCGTCGTCCTCCTCGGGACGGACGGGGCGCCGCTCACGCTCGCCGTTCTCCTGCTCATCGCGGGGCTCGCTGCGGCGGGCGTCCTCCTCGGAGGCGGCGCGCACGGCGTGGAGGCGGAGGGTTCGCTCGATCTGAGCGCCCGCCTCGGGCTCGGACTGCTCGGCGGACTCCTCGGCGCCGCGGTGTCCGCCGCGGCGCGCGCGGCCGTGGCGACGTTCGGCTCCGTCGGTACGCTGAGCATGGGACTGACTTCGGGGTGGACGGGGGCGGAGTTCCTCTCGCACCTCGGAAGCGGGGCGGTCTGGGGTCTCATGCTCGGCGTGCTCTACACGCATCTGCCCGGATCGCCGGCCGCTCGCGGCGCGCTGTTCGCCCTGGCGCCGACCTTCTACGTCGTCGTTCGGCTCGCGATCGGCGAGTCCGCGCTGGACTTCGCGAGAGGGGAACTCCCGCTCGTGTCCGCGCTCGCGCTCTACGCGGGGCGGGGCGTGTTCGTCGTCTTCGCCATCCTTGCGGTCAACGTGCTGTGGGGGGCGATCGCCGGCGCGACGCTGGGCTGGGGGGAGGCGGGCGACGAGACGCCGGTCGCCCGCCCGATCGACGAATAGCGGTATTGGACGACCGGGCGGAGGCGCCGACGTCGAGCCGGGACTGGTGGCTGCGGCTGCAGATCGGACTCGGTCTGGCCGGGGGCGCCACGTGGTTCACCGGCGCGCTCACGGAGCAGGATTTCGTGGCCGGCGCGGGCTGTGGCCTCCTCGTCGCGGCCGTCGTCCTCCGCCTGGGGCGCACGAACGCCTGACCCGGCCGTCGCGGCCAGTGGCGCTCCCCGACCCCGGGGCCGCGCTCGCCGCCACGCGCCCCCGGCGTTGATCCCGCGTTGATCGCGGGGCGCATCGAGGGGTGTGGATACCGACGAAGGCACCGGCGCGGATCGCCCCGCGGCCACGCTCCAGGACGCGCGCGACCTCTTGAGGGACCGGTTCGGCTACGACGACTTCCGTCCCGCCCAGTCGCGTGTCGTGGAGGCCGTTCTCAGCGGCCGGGACACGCTCGCGGTCCTTCCGACGGGTTTCGGCAAATCGGTGTGCTTCCAGATCCCGGCGCTGCTCCGTCCGCGGACGACCCTCGTCGTTTCGCCGCTCATCTCGCTCATCGAGGATCAGGTCGCCGGGGCCGAGCGCCGCGGCATGCGGGTGCTCGGCTGGACGAGCGCCACGCCGCGCGATGAGGTGAACGAGGCGCTCGAGCGCGCCGGCCGGGGCGAACTCGACCTCCTGTATCTCGCGCCCGAGCGCCTGGAGAGCCGGGCCGTCTGCGATCGCCTGCGCGAGGTCGGCGTGGGGGGCATCGCCGTGGACGAGGCGCACTGCGTTTCGCAGTGGGGGCACGACTTCCGCCCCTCGTACCTGCGGATCGGGCGCGCGCGGGCGAGGATGGGGAGCCCGCCGCTGACGGCCCTCACCGCGACCGCGACGTGGCGGACGCGGCGCGAGATCGAGCGGTTCCTGGGGATGGAAGGGGCGATTCGCATCTTCGTGCCCTCGAACCGCCCGAACCTGCGCTACTCCGTGGAGATGGCCTCCGATACGCGCGAAGCCTGGCGGCGCGTGCGGCGCGAGGTGATGGCGTGCCGGGGAGCGTCGGCGGTCGTCTACGCGCGCACCCGGGGACTGAGCGCGCAGCTTGCGATCGCGCTCTCGCGGACGGGGGTGCCGAGCGCGCCGTACCATGCGCGTCTGCCGATCGAACGGCGCCAGGCGACGCAGCGGGCCTTCCTGGACGGGAGCATTCGCGTCGTCTGCGCCACGACCGCGTTCGGCATGGGGATCGACCACCCGCACGTGCGCCTCGTCGCGCATCTCGGCGCCCCGGGGTCGCTGGAGGAGTACGTCCAGGAAGCGGGTCGCGCCGGCCGCGACGGCGAACCCGCGCGCTGCGTGATGGTCGCGATACGCGAGAAGCGCCGCCGCGCCCTTCCGTTCGGCCGGCGCGAGCGCCACCGGCAGGGCAGCCCGCCGCCCGGCTCCGACCGGGCCGCCGTCGACGCCGAACGGCGCGCCGGGATCCGCGCCTACATCGAGACCGCCGACTGCCGCCGGGCGGCCATCGCCGCCTACTTCGGCGAACGCGCTCCGGTCTGCGATGGATGCGACAACTGCGACCGCGCCCGGGCCGCGCGCGCCGCCGGCCGTAGCGTCAGAACGACCACGACACGCCGAAGATGGCGATGATGGGGAGGGAGGCGAGCGGGGCGGGACGCGTGAGCGGCTGATCCGCCGTCGTCTGATAGAAGAGCGCGTCCCGGCGATCGAGCGCGTTGAGCACGCGCACGTACGGGGCGATCTCGACGGACGAGCGGCCGATGCTCGCGACCCAGCGCCGCGAGATCTCCGCGTCGACCCGGAGGTACGAATCTTCCGGCGCGCCCGAGAGCACCGGCAGATCGTCGCTGCTCGGGGCGCCCTTCTCCTCGGGTCCCGCCGTCACCGACGCGAAGGAAAGCCCGGCCCCGTACGCGAGCCGGATGCCGAAGTCGAACTCGCGGACCTCCGAGGAGAGTCCGCCGCTCAGGAGTTGCCGGCCCACGAGCGGGGTCTCTTCTTCCGGATCGTTCGTCGACACGAAGGCGATCGAATAGCCGACCCAGCCCCGGACCGGACCCTCCTTCGCCTGCGCCCACAGATCCATGCCCCCGGAGTGGAGCCGATTGGCGTCGGGGAGATCGTCGAAGGACTTGAAATAGGTCTCGACGCCGACATCGACGCCGTTCTCGAGCGAGTTCGCGAACCCGACCACGAAGTGAGAGGCTCCCGCGATGCTGGACCCCGGGGTCGTCAGCGGGACGTGGTCGGGATCCAGCCTGGGCAATACGCCGCCGATGGTGGGTCCGGTGAGGTCTCCCGAGAGGATGGATTCGGGCCCGCGCACGACCTGGAAGAACCTTCCGGCGGAGACGCGGAGGTCCGCCGCTTCCGTCACGTGCCAGGTGACGGTGCCCCGCGGAGCGAACTTCGCCCGGCGGGAGGGGGCGAAATAGCTGGTCCGGAATCCCCCCCTCACCTCGACCTGGGGCGCCACCTCCCAGATGGCCTCGCCCCAGCCGGCCACCACGTCGGCGCGTCGCACCGCGTGGGTCAGGTCGTGCGCCGTCTTGCCGCCGAGCACCGTCCGCCGGTCCACCACGGTCTCGTACGAGTCGAAGCCGCCGCCCGCGGCCCAGCGAATCTCGCGGCCCCCCGACTCGAACAGCGCCTCGGTGCGGGTTCGCACGGTCCGCGCAATGACGTCCGCGAAGGAGACCTCGAAGTCCAGTTCCTTGTTGCGCGGCAACGGCAGGCCCGTGCCGAACCGTCCATGAGCGCCCCTCAGCGTGAACGTGCCGTTGGCCAGAGGGACGCGATAGCTCGCGGACCCCGCCAGGTTGCCCCAATAGGCCGACTCCACCGCCCCCGCGTCCTCCAGCCGTCCGATGTCGAGCAGCACGGACTCGCGATTCCAGAACCCGGTGGCCGTGAACTTCCCCGGCCCCAGACGATAGTCGAGCCGGCCCAGGAGGTCGCCGTACCCGTACGGCAGTTCCTGCTCGTTCGTGATCATCGGGTAGCCGAGCCCGTGAAGCGCGCGGCCGCTGAGGAGCACCCGCCCCGCGGATCCGATGGGGCCCTCCGCGCGCAGGGTGCCGCCCAGAAGGTCGGCCGCGCCGGCGACGCGGAAGTTCTCCGCGTCCCCCTCCCGGATCTTGAGGTCGAGGACGTAGGAGAGTCCCCCGTCGTACCGGGCCGGCGTCCCGCCGATGTACAGGGATGCCTCGTCGAGCACGCCGTCGGGAAAGGCGTCGAGGAGTCCGCTGAGGTGGAACGGGGCGTAGACCGGCGCGCCGTCGAGCAGCACGAGCTTCAGGTCCGAGGCGGCGCCCCGGACGTAGAGCACGCTTGTCGGGTCCGCGGGATCGATGCCGGCATCATCAAGCGTCAGACCCGCCTCCGCCACGCCCGGAGACGAATCCAGCGCGCGGAGTTCAGTCTCGCCCTCCTCCCGGAACCCTTCGCGGGTGAGGCCGGGGGCGGACAGCCGCCGTGCGGCGATGTGGGCGAACAGGCTCGGCATGGCGACGGGCCGCCGCTCGAGGGCCAGGTCGAGCGGGACGTCACCGCCTGCGGGGACCACGACGCTGGCGGCGAGCGGGTCGCGATCCAGCGCCCGCGCGACGAGAAAGACGGGTCCCGCCGGAATCCCTTCCGCCCGGTAGAAGCCGTCGTCGTCCGTGACGAGGAACCAGGAAAACGCGGGCAGGCGGATTTCCACGGAAGCGGCCGCGATCGGCGTCTGGGACTCGGCGCGCAGCACGCGGCCGAAGACGGCGCCGACCGCCGGAGCGTTCTCCGAAGGGGGGGGCGGGGGATCCTGGGCGAGAAGCGGCGGAGCGAAGAAGCAGGTGGAGACCGGGCCGAGGAGCAGGGCGAATCGCCACGGATGGGAGGCGGGCCCCGGCCTTCGGTACATGGGCTTCGTCATCCCGGGATCCACCCCTCGAGGCTTGCTCAGATCGTCAGGTCACCGTCGTCCACCACTGCGGCGTCCGTTACCTGCGCTGCTACCCGTCGGTGCCGAGAAAGATCTCCACGGGACTCGCAGCCGCCGAATCCGTGCGCTGCAACTCGCCGTCCTCGAGGCGGACGACCTCGGTCTCGTCGATGACTACAGAACCGATCGCGGCGTCACGCGGCAAGGTCACGCGGATTTCGTCCACCGCTCCCGCGACCTCGATGACGCCCGGCTCCACGTGGAAGCTCGCGTCACGGGCCGCCACCGTAGCCGCCTCCTCGTCGGACAGTTCGACCGTCAACCGCGTGCCTTCATGCCCGCCGACGACCATGATGCGCACAGCGCCCTCGCGGGGGGCCACCGACACCCGGGAAGGTCCGGCGTCTCCGGCGACCTGGGGATCATCCGCGATCCAGGCCGCAACCGCTTCGATGCCGCCGTCGACCCAGCCCCTGACCGGCGATCCCGGCACCGCGTAGGCGCCCGCGGCGACGAGAAGCGTGATCCCCGCGGCCACCGCGACGGAGCGGCGGCTCAGCCTCGCCCAGCGTCGCGCCCTCGCGCTTGCGAGAGGCGCCGGCGCCCGGCGCGCCGCCTCCCGCAGCGCCGCCGGCATCTCGAGCCGCGATTCCGGCACCGAGAGCAGGTCGAGCGCCGCGGTCGCACGCCGCGACAAGAAGCGCAGTTCGTCGCGGCGCGCCGCGGATTCCGGGCACGCCGCCACCTGCTTCTCGACCGATCTCCGTTCTGCTGTGGTCAGCTCACCGTCGAGCAGAGCGAGCAGCACTCCGTCGTCGACATGTGGCCGTTCACGCGTAGACATACTCAATCCTCACTATTTTCAACGCAGATTTCCAGTCGCATCCCGACCGGCCACCCATCGTCCCCCCCTCACCGGCCCCGCCCGGTCTCGTCCTCCACGATCCGCGGATCCAGCGCCTCCGTGAACCGGCGCAGCGCCCGCGCAAGCAGCGTTCCCACCGACCCCGGCGCGACTTCGATCACCTCGGCGATCTCGGCGTACCGGAATCCTTCCTCTCTCATCAACAGCAACTGACGGTCGCGCTCGGGCATCTCCGCCAGCGCGGCGCGCACCGCCGCGACCCGTTCAGCCCGCACGACCGACTGGTCCGGCAACTCGTCCGGATCGTGCGCGAGGTCGGCCTGTTGGTAGCGCTGCGACAGCAACCGCCGCCGCCGCGCGGTCATGCGAGCGTCGTCCCGCACCAGGTTCGTCGCCACCGTAAACAGCCAGCGCCGTACCTCCTCGTCCGGAAGAGTCTGGTCCAACAGCCGGACGAACGCCTCTTGCACGACGTCCGCCGCAAGGTCGGCGTCACCCACCATCCGGTCGACATACCGAAGGAGTGGCGTCCAGTGGCTCTTGTATGCCGCCTCGAAGTCCACGGTTCTCCCTTCAACACCGTTGCCGGTACGCGAAGAGCGCCGCGGACTTGCACCCTTGCCATCCATAGGGTCAACGCCTGCCGGGGCCCGATCGTGACGCGTCCGGGTCCTGCCGCGGCCTGCCGGCCTGTTGGGCGGAAGGCCCGCCTCCGGTACGTTAGGCGCGCGGCGTCCCGAAGTCACAGCCCGCCCGCCGCCGGGCCACGCAACCGACCCCGGCGCGCAACCGACCCCGGCCGATTGCGCCGCCGGCTGCACGCACCGAACCGAGGAGTGAATGGGAGATCCAAGTTTCTTTCTGGAAGACCACCACGAGATGATCCGCGAGATGGTGCGGGAGTTCGCGGAGGCGGAGATCGCTCCCGTCGCCGCCCGCTACGATGAGTCGGAGGATTTTCCGTGGGACACCGGCGCCCTCATGTCCGAGCTGGGGTTGTTCGGGATCCCCTTCGAGGAGGGGTTCGGCGGCGCCGGCATGGACCTTCTCGCCGCGTCGATCGCCGTGGAGGAACTCGCCCGCGTGGACGCGAGTCATTCGATCATGATCGGGGCGCACACGAGCCTCGCCGCGACCCCGATCGCGCGCTGGGGGACGGAGGCGCAGAAGGAACGCTTCCTCCGGCCCCTCGCGAGCGGCCGCGTGCTCGGAGGGTTCGGGCTCACGGAGCCGGGGTCGGGGTCCGACGCGGGAGGCATGCGGACGACGGCCCGGAAGGCCGGCGACCGGTGGATCCTGAACGGCCGCAAGACGTGGATCACGCACGGCGGGGTGGGCGAAGTGTTCGTCGTCGGCGCCCTCACGTCGCCCGAGAAGGGCTCCCGCGGCATCACGGCGTTCATCCTCACCAAGGAGACGTGCGACCTCGAGGATGCCGCGCGCGTCGGGTTCGGCCACTCCGCGGACCTCGACCCGATGCCGGGGTTCACCGCCGGGCAGAAGCTGCGCAAGCTGGGCTGGAACGCCTCCGATACGCGCGAACTCACGCTGGAGGATGTGGAGGTTCCGGAAGAGAACGTGCTCGGCGAAGTGGACCGGGGTTTTCCCATCTTCCTCGACACCCTCGACGGCGGACGGGTCGGGATCGCCGCCCACGCGATCGGGATCGCGCAGGGGGCACTGGACGAGACGGTCCGCTACACCGGCGAGCGGAAGCAGTTCAGCAGGAAGATCCACGACTTCCAGGGGGTCCGCTTCATGCTCGCCGAGGCGCAGACGCGCATTCACGCGGCGCGGCTGATGATGCACCACGCCGCGCGCCTCCGGATGGCGGGGGCGAGGCACAAGAAGGAGGCCGCCATGGCCAAGCTCTTCGCCTCGGAGACGGCGATGGACGTGACGACGATGGCGGTGCAGCTGCACGGCGGGTACGGCTATTCTCGCGAGTATCCCGTCGAACGGATGATGCGCGACGCGAAGATCACGGAGATCGGCGAGGGGACGAGCGAGATCCTCAAGATCGTGATTTCCAGGGAGATGCTGCGCGAAGCGGGCTCCCTCGATTAGTTTGGGGGAGCAGCCAACACGAAACCGGGCAGTAACGAGCAGATACACGAACCCCCGGGCAGCGGCCGGCGGTTCGCAGCGAAGAATCGAGTCTTACAGGATGCCAGCCCTCTGGTAGCGCAATCGGGCGCGGCGAACCCGTGTGCGTGCTGACGTAACGTGCGCCGCGAGATCGTCGTAAACGCCACGACCCGCGAGAAACGGGTCGCGATCCTGGACGACGGCCAACTCGTCGAACTGATGTACGAACGGCCCGACGAGCGCCGCATCGCCGGTGATATCTATCTCGGCGTCGTCGAGGCGATCGTGCCCGGACTCCAGGCCGCCTTCGTCGACATCGGCGTCGAGAAGTCCGCCTTCCTCCACGCCTCCGATCTGCAGCCCGACGAAGATCCCGATGAAGAGGGGAACGGGGGACGGGAACGGAACGGAGGGCGCCGGAGGGCGCGCGGCGAGAACGCTCCCCGCATCGAGGACGCGCTCCGCAAGGATCAGAAACTCCTCGTCCAGGTCGTGAAGGAGCCCATCGGCACGAAGGGGGCCCGCGTCACTACGCAGGTCTCCCTCCCGGGCCGCTTCCTCGTGTACATCCCGGACTCGTCCCGCGTCGGCGTCAGCCGCAAGATCGGCGACCGGGAGACGCGCGTCCGCCTGCGACGCATGGTGCGGGACATCCTCGGCGACGACGGCGGCGTCATCGTCCGGACCGTCGGCGAGGAGTTGACGAAGGAGGCCTGCGAGCGGGAACTCAAGTCGCTGCGCAAGACGTGGAAGAAGGTGCGGCGCCGGCGGAAGGGGATGAAGGCGCCGGCCCTCGTGTACGAGGACGCGCGGCTGACGTCCGGCATCATCCGCGACCTGTTCAGCGACCGGATCGACCTGCTCACGGTGGATTCGGCGGAGCTGTACCACGAGATCCGCTCCTACCTGGGTCAGGTGGACCCCGACCTGCTCGAGCGGGTGAGCCGGTACGACGGCGCGGCGCCCATCTTCGACGAGTTCGGGATCGAGGAGGAGATCCGGCGCGCGTTCCGCCGCACGGTCCACCTGAAGTCCGGCGGCCATGTCGTCATCGAGCAGACCGAGGCGCTCGTCTCGATCGACGTGAACACGGGGCGCTACACGGGCCGCCGCGACCCGGCGAAGACGATCCTCAAGACGAACCTCGAGGCGGCGGGGGAGATCGCCCGCCAGCTCCGCCTGCGCGACGTGGGCGGGATCATCGTCATCGATTTCATCGACATGAACGAGGAGGAGGCCCGCAACAAGGTCGTGCAGCAGATGCGGACGCTGCTGGGCCACGACCGCGCGCGCTCGAAGGTGTTCGGGCTCTCCGAACTCGGCCTGCTCCAGCTCAGCCGGCAGCGCGTGAGCCCGAGCCTGCACCAGCGGATGATGGAGCCCTGTCCGTACTGTGAGGGCGCGGGGCGGATCCTCGCCTCCGAGACGGTGGTGCGCCGCCTGGAGCGGGCGCTGGACCGCGTCGCCGCGGCCGGCCGGGAGAGCGGGATCACGATTCTCACGCACCCCGTGATCGCCCTCCATCTGCTGGAGCGCGAGCGCGAGTTCCTGGGCCGGATGAGGAACAGCGGCAGGATCGCGATCGAGTTGCGCGACAACCCGCTGCTGGGTCTCGACGAGTTCCGGCTGCTCGCCCACCCGGCCGACGCCGACGTCACGAAGAAGTACATTTCGAGCTGACCGCCGGGGGAGCCGGAGCCTGCGGACCGGCCCGCCGCCGGGTGGCGCCGGAGCCCGCGGACCGGCCCGCCGCCGGTGCCGTCGCGGCGCCATTTTGTTTGACACATCCGCCGCGCGCGGGTAATCTCAGCGGCTCGCAATTCGTGGAATTCCAGCAGTGATCTGACGATATGTACGCGATTTTCAAAGCCCAGGGGAAGCAGTTCCGCGCGGTGGAGGACGCCGTGCTCCGCATCCCCTCCCTCGAGGCGGAGCCCGGGGAGACGGTCACGTTCGGCGACGTGTTGCTCGCGGAGCAGGACGGGGATGTCCATGTGGGCGCCCCGTGCGTGGCGGGCGCCTCGGTCGCGGCCGAGGTCGTGAGCCACGGGCGCGGCGACAAGATCATCGTCTACAAGATGAAGCGGCGGAAGGGCTACCGGCGGAAGCAGGGGCACCGCCAGGGTTACACGGAGATCCGCATCCTCGGCATCGATCTGCCCGACGAGCCGCAGGAGCCGGCGGCCGCGGCGCCCGAGCCCGCTCCGGAGGCCGAGCCTGCTCCGGACACCGAAGCCGCGCCGGAAGCCGCGCCTGCGCCCGATGACGGCGAGCCCGCGTCGATGGACATCACGCCGGTGGCGCGGAAGCTGGCGGAGGAGCACGGACTCGACCCGGGCGCGATCGAGGGGACGGGCAAGGATGGCCGCATCCTCAAGAGCGATGTGGACAGGGCCATTGCGGCGAAGGAAGGCGACTGATGGCGCACAAGAAAGGTGTCGGCTCCAGCCGCAACGGACGCGATTCGAATCCGCAGTACCTCGGCGTCAAGCGATACGGGGGCGAGCACGTCATCGCCGGCCACATCCTCGTTCGGCAGCGGGGGACGGCCTTTCACCCGGGCCGCAACGTCGGCCGGGGGAAGGACGACACGCTGTTCGCGCTCGCCGACGGACAGGTCGAATTCCACCGCCGGCGAGGCCGTCGCTTCGTCAGCGTCGTGACGCCGGGAACGTAGCCCGCCGCGCGCTCGCAGCCGCACCGCCACCGGCTGCAGCCGCGCCGGGCGGTTCCGGTGCCGCCGAAATCCCGTCGGACACCCTCGGGAGCACCCTCAGGAGCCCCTGAACTCGGGCTTCCGCTTCTCCAGGAACGCGCCCACGCCCTCCGCCATGTCATCCGTGGAGAAGAGGAGCGAAAACCAGCTCCGCTCGAACTTCAACCCCTCATCCAGCGGCATCCGCCGCGCGGCGAGGATGGACTCCTTGGCGGCCTGAAGCGCGACGGGGCTGCGGCTCGCGATGTTCGACGCGAGTTCCATGACGTGATTCTCGAGTTCCCCGGGGGCGACCGCGGCCTCCACGAGCCCGATCTGCTCGGCCTTCTCCCCTGAAATCAGCTCGCCGCTCATCACGAGCCGCATGGCCCAGCCCTCGCCGACCAGCCGCGGAAGGCGCTGCGTGCCGCCCGCGCCGGGGATGAGTCCGAGGTTGATCTCCGGCTGGCCGATCCGCGCGGCCGTCGATGCCACGCGCATGTCGCACGACATGGCGAGTTCGCAGCCGCCGCCGAGACAGAAGCCGTTGATCATCGCGATGACGGGTTTGGGGAAGGATTCGATCGCGCTGTACATGTCGCCGCGCGTCATGCTGCGGTACTGCTCGACCGGACGCGCGTCCTTGAACTCCGAGATGTCGGCGCCCGCGATGAAGGAGCGGTCGCCGGCCCCCGTGATGACGACGACGCGAACCTCGTCGTCCGCCGCCAGGCGGTCGAGCGCGCCGAAGATGGCGCAGCGCACGGCGCCGTTCAGCGCGTTGAGCTTCTCCGGCCGGTTGACCGTGAGCCTGGCGATATGTCCGTCGAGCTTCTCGACGAGAAGAACGTCACTCATGACGACTCCGATGCTAGGGTTGGTTGTTTCGGCGACGCCGGACTCAGGCTTCGTGGGTGGTGCGGCCGCCGAGGACGGTGCGGACGACTTCGATCTCCTTGATCGCGTGCGGGTCGGCCGTGTGGGGATCGTCGCCGAGGATGACGTAGTCCGCCAGCTTTCCCCCGGTGATCGAGCCCTTGAGGTTCTCCTCGAAGGAGGCGTGGGCCCCGTTGATCGTGCAGATGCGGAGCGCCTCGGGGACGGAGATCTTCTGGCTCGGACCCCACTCGCGGCCCTGCATGTCGGTGCGCGTGACCATGCTCTGGATCGCCATCAGCGCCTCGAACGGGCCCGGCGGATAGTCGGAGGCGCCCGCCACGGGGATGTCGTAGTCGAGGAAGCGGCGGTGGGCGAACATCCATTCCATCTTCTCCTGCCCGTATTCGCCCCACTTGTTCCCGTGGAAGTGGATGTAGGTGTAGAAGGGGGTGGGGATGGCGCCGATGTCCTTGATCCGCTGGAGGAGCGGGTCGTCCACGAGCGAGCAGTGCTCGAGGCGGAAGCGGGGGTCGGCCTGCGGCATCTCGCGCTGGACGCGCTCGTACGCGTTGAGGCACATGTCGATCGTCTTGTCGCCGTTCGCGTGGATGGCGATCTGGAAGCCGGCGCGGACCGCGTCGTCCACCGCCGCGTCGATGTCCGCCTGGCTCATGGTGGAGATGCCGTAGTCGTCCGGGCGTCCGACGTACGGGGTGCGCATCGCCATCGTCCGCTCCGAGGCGGAGCCGTCCGCGCTGTACTTGACCGCGCCGATGCGCAGGTTCTCGTCGCCGAGGCCGGTGCGGACCCCCGCCTGCTTGAGC
This sequence comes from Gemmatimonadota bacterium, assembly GCA_022820995.1. Classification (GTDB taxonomy): domain Bacteria; phylum Gemmatimonadota; class Gemmatimonadetes; order Palauibacterales; family Palauibacteraceae; genus Palauibacter. The sequence continues at coordinate 32,109 of JAJEEM010000035.1, forward strand.
GCCGAGAACAGCAGGCTGCCCCCGGAGGGGAAATAGTTCATGCGGAAGCGGAGTTCTCCCGCGTCGTAGGCGTCCTGGAGCGCGGTCAGGCCCTGGCTGTTCCCGCCCGTCTCGTGGACCGAGGTGATGCCGGCCGCGGACATCAGCTCGCCGATGAGGGCGACGCCGGCGTGGCGTTCCTCCCGCGTGCTCCCGCCGGGGACGAGGCGCTGCAGGGGGCGGCGCGCGAGTGAGGCGACCTTGCCCGTGAGTTCGCCGTCCTCGCGGTAGAAGTGGCCCCCGGGCGGGTCGGGGGTGTCCACCGTGACTCCGGCGAGTTCGAACGCCTTCGAGTTGTAGACGCTCGTGTGCCCGCCGCGGTGCGTAACCTGGACGGGGTGGTCGGGGACGGCTTCGTCGATGTCGAGGCGGTTGAGGGGGCGCCCTTCCTCGATCTTCGTGTCGTCGTAGAGGAAGCCGACGACCCACTCGCCGGGAGGCGTGTTCTGCGCGCGCTCGCGGAGCGCGGACTTCATCCCCTCGATCGTGCGGATGTTCATGTCCACCTGCGTGAGGTGGCGCATGCCGGCGGAGGAGGGGTGGTTGTGCGCGTCGATGAAGCCGGGGACGACGGTGCGGCCGCCCGCGTCGATCCGCTCGGTGCCGGGGCCGATGAGGTTGGCGATGTCGTCGTTCGAGCCCACGGCGAGGAAGCGCCCGTTCTTCACGGCGAACGCCTCGGCCCGGGGGTTCGCGTTGTCCACCGTGTAGACGGTCGCGTGCGTCACGACCTGGTCCGCGTGCGCGGAGCCGCCGGCGCCGGCCTGCCCGCCGCCACCGCCCTGCGTCCCGCAGCCGGCCAGGGCCGCGCCCCCCGCCGCGAGCCCGGAAAGGGCCATGAACTCCCGGCGATTGACCTCGCTCATCTTCGTCTCCCTCGGGCTTCGTGCGTCTTGGGCTTCGTCTGTCTTCAGGCTTCGTACGTCGCGCGGCCGCCGACGACGGTGCGCAGAATCTCGATTTCCTTGATCGCGAACGGGTCGGTCGTGTGCGGGTCCTCCGCGAGGATCACGAAATCCGCCAGCTTGCCCGCGGCGATCGATCCCTTGATCCCTTCCTCGAAGGCGGCGTGGGCCCCGTTGATCGTGCACACGCGGAGCGCCTCCTCCACCGTGATCTTCTGGCTCGGGCCCCACTCGCGCCCCTGCATGTCGGTGCGCGTGACCATGCTCTGGATCCCCATCAGCGTCTCGAACGGGCCCGGCGGGTAGTCGGAGGCGCCCGCCACGGGGATCCCGTAGTCGATGAAGCGCCGGTGCGCGAACATCCATTCCATCTTCTCGGCGCCGTACTCGCCCCACTTGTTCCCGTGGAAGTGGACGTAGGTATAGAAGGGGGTGGGGATCGCGCCCACGTCCCGGATCCGGCGCAGGAGATCGTTGTTCACGAGCGAGCAGTGCTCGAGGCGGAAGCGGGGATCGGCCTGCGGCATCTCCCGCTGCGCGCGCTCGAAGGCGGTGAGGCACATGTCGATCGCGAGGTCGCCGTTGGCGTGGATCCCGATCTGCCATCCGTTCCGCACCGCGTCGTCCACCGCCTCGTGGATCTCCTCCTGGTCCATCGTGAGGATCCCGTAGTCGTCGGGGCGGCCGACGTAGGGCGTGGACATCGCCATCGTTCGCTCGGAGGCGGAGCCGTCGGCCCCGTACTTGATCCCGCCCACCTTCACCCACTCGTCCCCGAAGCCGGTGCGGATGCCCGCCGTCTTGAGGGCGTTGAAGAGGCCCGAGGGGTCGCCGGCGTTGGGGAAGACGTAGGCGCGGAAGTGGAGTTCGCCCGCCTCGTGGGCGTCCTGATAGCTCACGAGGTCGTTGCCGGCCCCGGTCTCGTGGACCGACGTGAGGCCGGCCGCGGCCATGCGCTCGCCGATGAGACGGATGCTCTCCTGCCGCTCGGCGCGCGTCGTCCCGGCGGGGATGAGGCTTTCGAGCGGGTCCTTGGCGTGTTCCGCCACGCGCCCGGTGAGTTCGCCGTTCTCTTTGTAGAACTTGCCGCCGGGCGGGTCGGGGGTGTCCGCGGTGATCCCGGCGAGTTCGAATGCCCGGGAGTTGTAGACGCCGGTGTGGCCGCCGCGGTGGGTGACGGAGACGGGGTGGTCCGGGACCGCGTCGTCGATGTCGGCGCGGGTCAGCGGACGTCCGTCCTCGAGCTTGGTGTCGTCGTAGAGGAAGCCCTGCACCCACTGGCCCGGCGGCGTGTTCTGGGCCCGCTCGCCGAGCGCGCTCTTGATGGCCTCGATCGAGCGCACGTCGAGGCTCACCTGTTTGAGGTGCTTCGTGCCGGAGTAGAAGGGATGGTTGTGGGCGTCGATGAAGCCGGGGACGACGGTGTGGCCGGTGGCGTCGATGACGTCGGTGCCGGGGCCGATGAGGTTCGAGATGTCGTCGCTGGAGCCCACGGCGAGGAAGCGGCCGCTCTTGACGGCGAACGCCTCGGCGCGCGGCAGGTCGTCATCCACGGTATGGACGGTCGCGTCGCGGACGACGATGTCCGCGTGGCCTCCGGCTGCGGTGCCGGCGGCCGTGCGGGATCCGCCCCCGGGGCTGCCGGAACCTCCCGGGCCGCAGCCCGCCAGCGCCGCGCCGCCCGCCGCGAGGCCGGAGATCGCCATGAAGTCGCGCCGCGTGAAGTCGCTCATCCGGTCTCCCTCCGACGGTGGATCGGTTGGCGTTTGCCGCTCTCGGCGTGCCCTACCTTAGCTCGACGAGTTGCTCGGGGTCCACGCGCACGACGATGTAGGTGATCGTCTCCGTGATCTCGCTGAAGCCGTGCGGCGAGCCCGCCGGAATGATGAGCATGTCGCCGGGGCCGATCTCCTGGCTCTCTCCACCCGTGATTCCGCCCACCGCACTGGGTCCGGTGAGCGTCCGCACGGTGTTGCCTTCGGGGTCGAGTTCCCACGCGTCGGAGAGTTCGCCGCCGGTCACGAGCGTGCCGCGGCCGGAGACGACGTAGTAGACCTCGGTCTGTTTGTGGTGCTGGATCGCCCCGAGCGAGGTGGACGGCGGGCGCTGGACGACGCCGACGCCGGCGTTGTGTCCGCCCGCGTCGATGTGCCGGATCTGCTGGTCGCTGACCCGGCCCTCGGGCGCGTTCGCGATCGTGGCGAGAATGTCGGCCGCCGAGATGTACGTGGCCGGCGGGTTGTCCGGACGGTCGCCCGGCGCCGCGCTCCAGAGGAGACCCGCCGCGAGGGCGGCGACGATCAGCTTCGACATGGCTTATACTCCGGCGTTGGGAGTCGTCGGACCTGAAGTGATCCTGCCGGATTCTAGGGGCTCTCAAGGGTCGCGGTCCACGGCTTGGCGCAGTTCGTAACGTAGACATCCGGGCAAAGGCGGGACCGATGGGCCGAACGTCAGCGACCAGAACCGTCAAGCTCGTCCCGGTCGGGAACTCGAAGGGCATCCGGCTTCCGAAGGCTTTGCTGCGCAAGTACGGATGGAGCGATTCCGTGATCCTGGAGGAAGCGGAAGACGGCATCATCCTCAGGGGCGAGACGGAGTCCTGCACATCGTGGGAGGACACGTATCGCGCCATGGCGGCGGTGAGCGAAGACTGGGGCGACTTTGACGCTACCCTCGCCGATGGTCTCGAATAGACAGCGCGCCGCTGTTCCGCGAACGGGTGGCGGGCGTACGTTCCGAGGGTCGTTTCGGGGGTCTGTGACAGACCGCGTACGAGAGGGATCAGGAGGGACGGATGACCGAGTGGAGCCGCCGCAACTTCGTCAAGACGACCGCCGCCGCGGGGCTCGTACTGCCCGCCGCGCCGGCCCTCGCCGCGCACCAGCCGGCCGCCGCCGACACCGGCTCACGTACGTCGGCTGTTCCTGGGTCGGATGACGACCCGCTCGGGATCCGGGGCCAGTTCCCGGTCACCGACGAGTTCGCCTATCTGAACACGGCCTCCACGGGCCCTCTTCCGCTTCCGGTCCGTGAGGCGCTCGTCTCGTATGCGGACGAGAAGACGACGTACCGGGATCCCGGGAGCCGCAGGCGCGCCGTGGACCGCGCGCGGACCCGCTTCGCCAACCTGTTTGGAGCGGACGAAAGCGAGATCGCTTTCCTCTTCAACACGAGCGACGGCGAGAACATCGTGGCCAACGCGATCGACTGGCGGCCGGGCGACAACGTCGTCATCGACGAACTCCACTTCACGACCGCGTTCGTCGTCTACCGGGAGCTGGAAAGGCGGAAGGGCGTCGAACTCCGGATCATCCCCTCGCGCGAGGGGCGCGCCCATCCCGAGGACTACGACGCGTACACGGACGACCGCACGCGCCTCATCAGCGTGGCGTGGGTGTCGAACCGGAACGGGTTCCGGCACGACCTCCCGACGCTGGCCGAGATCGTTCACGCGCGGGGCGGATACCTGTTCGCCGATGGGATCCAGGCGTTCGGCACCTCCCCGACGAACCTGCACGCCGAGAACGTCGACTTCGCTTGCGGCAACGGGTACAAGTGGCTCCACGCTGACTTCGGGTGCTCGATTCTGTATGCGCGGCGCGAGCACCACGACTGGATGGAACCCGACCGCTTCGGCCACGCGCAGGTGGCCGAGACGCTCCCGGAGCATCAGTACCGGCTGAGGACGGACGCCCGGAAGTTCGAGCACGGGAGCCTCGCCTTCGGTCCCGTTGCGGCCATGGACGCCGCCCTCGGCTTCATCGAGGAGGTGGGGCTGGCGCGGATCGCCGAGCACACGCACGCGCTCGCCGGCCAGTTGCGCGAGGGTGCGGCCGACCTCGGGATGAAGCTGTTCACGCCGCCGTCGAACCCGTCACCGATCGTGAGCTTCTACCACGGGTTGGACTCGCAGGAACTCAGCGACGCGCTGAACGCCGAAGGGGTCTTCTTCACCTACCAGGAGGGTGGGGAACTCCTCCGCGCCGCCGTCGCGATGTTCAACAACCGCGACGACGTCGACCGCCTGCTCGGAGTGATCGCCGCCCGCGTGTAACGCTTCAGGCGGCCGGATCGATCACGCTGAGGAACGGGAAGCGCCGAAATCCGGCGTCCCGCGTGCATATGCGGCTGATGCCGTGTTCGCGCATCAGGACGGCAATGTGCAGGTGGTGCATCTGGTTTCCGCAGACCTCTGGAAGTTCCTCAACTGTCCGGGCCAGTACGGCCGCGTGACGCTGGGTCGCGACCAGCAATTCAACGCCTGGCGAGTTGAGGAGGTCGGAGAGAAAACGCCAGGCGTTCGCGGGTTGTTGCGGTGACGGCAATACATGCGGGTGAGTCGCCACGCGGAGGAACTCGTAGCAGACGCTCCACGTGATGAACGTCGGTGAGGGCTCGCGGCGCGCGTCGTCCAGCCGCTGCCGGCAGGGGACGTGGAACTCGAAATCCTCGTTCGCCGCATACAGGAGCACGTTCGTGTCGAAGACCAGGGTCTCACTCCCCTTCCATCACGCGGTAGAGCGCGTCCCGGTCGGATATGTCCACCGACGGTCGGCCAGCACGCCACGTGGGGAGAGGTGCGAGTGTGTCAGGCGAACCGTCGGTGGAGGTCGGTTCCGCCAGCACACGCCGGAGCCCTGCCTCGACGAGGTCGGACATGGCGACCCCTCGTCGCGCGGCCTCTTCGCGCAGACGCCGCATTACGGCATCGTTGATTCGCAATGTCTCCTCCGCATAGGGCGCCGCCCGCTCCCGCACGGACTGCGGCTGGACGCTTACCTCTTCCTCGCCGCTACGCGTCAGGGCAACGTCATAGGCCGCCTGCATGTGCATCAGCGTCTCCATCCTGACGCCGAACGCCTTTTCGATGCGCAGGGCCATCGTCCCCGACAGATCCGACCGACCGTTCAGAAACGCGGACAACGCGGGGCGGGAGACGCCAAGCACCCGGGCAGCCCCGACTACGGTCAAGTCTCGGGACTCCAGGATCTCCGTCCTGACGAACTCGCCCGGATGGGGCGGACCTTGCCTTCCTCTTTGATTCATCCGTAAAGCGTAGCGTTACGGGCAACGATTCGTCAACAGAAGATGACCGGCGGGGGAACGCTACCGGATCTCCTCGCGGATGGTGGCCAGTTCCGCCGCCGCGCCCTCGGGCGGTTGAGTGAACAGGCTCACGCCGATCGTGACGGCGAAGCCCGCCGCGAAGCCCGGGAGCATCTCGTACAGGTCGTAGAAGCCCTGCTTGAAGAAGACGACCCACAGCATCGTGACGAGGAAGCCGGCGATCATGCCCGCGAGCGCGCCCGCGCGCGTGGTCCGGGCCCAGAAGAGCGAGCACAGCACGACGGGGGCGAACGCCGCCGCGAGACCGGACCACGCGAAGAGGACGAACCAGAAGATCGCCCGCTCGGCGGTGAGCGCGAGGAGCAGTCCGGTCACGCCGAGCACGACGGTCACGGCCTTCCCCAGCACCGAGAGCGTCCGCTGCCGGGCGTCGGGGCGGAAGATCTTCTGGTAGACGTCCCGCACCGCCGCGGAGGAGGCGAGGATCAGCAGCGAATCGGCCGTCGACATGATGGCGGCGAGGACGACGACGAGGACGAGGCCGGTGAACAGGTCGGGCAGGAGTCCGGCGGCCATGGCGGGGAGCGCCGTCTCCGGGTCCGCGAGGGCCGGGTAGAGGACGCGGGCGGCCATCCCCGTGAACACGGCCCCCATGTCGAAGACGATGATGCAGCCGACGGCGATCGGTCCCGCCTTCCGGATCTCGCGCTGGTCGCGGGCGGCGAGGAAGCGCACCAGCAGTTGCGGGGCGCCGAGGAACGCGAGTCCGACGCCCACGAACCCGGCCGCGCTCGCGATCCCGAGCGGGGTGAGTCCGAGCCCGCCGCCGAGCCGCAGGAGGTCCGAGCCGGATGCCTGGAGGCCATCGAACACGGCGAGAGGTTCGGCCGCCCGCAGCCCGTCCATGAGCGCGCCCCAGCCCCCGACCGCGCCGATGCCGACGAAGGGGAGGACGAGCAGACACGCGAACATGAGCACGCCCTGCGCGAAGTCGGAGTAGGCGACGGCTTTGAATCCGCCCACGACGGTGTAGAAGAGGACCACGGCGAGGCCGAGCCCGACGCCCACGCCGTAGCCGGTGCCGAGGAAGGAATCGAACGCCTTCCCGGTCGCCGTGAGCTGGGCCCCCACGTAGAAGGCGACCATGGAGAGGACGATGACGGCCCCGACGATGCGGAAGCTGTGCGTCTTGTCGCGGAAGCGGTCCTCGAGGTAGTCGGGGACGGTGATCGAACCGTAGCGGTCGGTGAACGCCTTGAACGGCCGCGCCACGAAGGCCCAGGCGAGTGCGACGCCGAGTACCTCTCCCAGGACGACCCAAAGGGCGTGCATGCCGAGTGCGTACCCGATCCCCGTGAGCCCGAGCAGGAGCCAGGCGCTCTCTCCCGTCGCGTTGGACGAGAAGGCGAGGACCCACGACGGCAGCTTCTTCCCGGCCGCGTAGTAGCCCTTCACGTCGTGCGATTCCTTCCCGCCCCACACCCCGATGACGAGGAGGAAGAGGAGATAGACGACCACGACGCCGATGATCACGGGAGAGGGCATTCACGCCTCCGTTCGCGTGTTTCGAGGACCGCAGGTGACCTACGTTCCACCCGGGACCGGCTGCTGACAACCATCGCGCGCGGAGGGAGACACGGGTTGGCCACTCTGGGAGCTGTCACGGCGACGCACCGCTTCGACGAGGGGCGGCTTGCGGACTACCTGTGCTCCGCGGGGCTGCGGGAGTTCGCGGGCGGGCTGACGGCGCTCCAGTACCAGGGCGGCCAGTCGAACCCCACCTACCGGCTCGAAGCGGGCGGGCGGTACTTCGTGCTCAGGAAGAAGCCGCCGGGCGATCTGCTTCCCTCGGCGCATCTCATCGAGCGTGAGTACCGGGTGATGAAGGCGCTCGCCGACACGGACGTCCCCGTGCCGGGCATGATCCACCTGTGCGAGGATCCCGGCGTGATCGGGCAGACGTTCTTCGTCATGGAGCATGTGGAGGGGCGGGTGCCCTCGGCGCCGGGACTGCCGGAGGTCGACACTCCCGCCGAGCGGGCGGCGATCTACGACGCGATGAACGAGGCCCTGGCCCGGCTGCACGCCGTGGACTGGGTCGCGGTTGGTCTGGGAGATTACGGGAAGCCGTCGCGCTACGTGGCGCGGCAGGTTTCCCTCTGGACGAGACAGTACGAGGCGGCCCGCACCGATCCGATCCCGGCGATGGAGGCGCTCGTCGAGTGGCTCCCCGAGCACGTCCCCGCCAGCGACGCGGCCGAGGAGGAGACGACGATCGCGCACGGCGACTATCGGCTCGACAACATGATCCTGCACCCTACCGAACCGCGGGTGCTCGCGATCGTCGACTGGGAGTTGTCGACGCTGGGCCATCCGCTGGCCGACCTCGCGTACAACTGCATGACGTATCATCTGCCCGAAGGGCCCCTGTGGAAGGGGCTGGGGGAGATCGACTGCGAGGCGCTGGGGATCCCGTCGGAGGAGGAATACGTCGCCGCCTACTGTCGGCGGACGGGGCGCGATGGAGTGCCGGACTGGGAGTTCTTCATGGCGTTCGGCCTGTTCCGGCTCGCCTCGATCTGTCAGGGCGTCTACGCGCGCGCCCTCCAGGGCAACGCGAGTTCGCGGAACGCGCTGGAGGTCGGGGCCAAGGCGCCGATGCTCGCGGAAGCCGGCTGGAGCTTCGCCCGCCGCGCCTGAGGTCCGCCGCGGCCGCGTGAGCCCGGCCCGGGGCGTCTGAGGTCCGCTGCGACGCCTACGACTCCCGCGACGCCCGCAGTTCGAGCTTCGCGAGCGCCTCGAGGTGGACCTCGTCGGGGCCGTCGGCGAGGCGCAGGGTGCGCGAATGCGCGTAGGCGGCGGCGAGCCACGTGTCGGGGCTCACGCCGAGGGCGCCGTGGACCTGGATCGCCTGGTCGAGGACGCGGCAGGCCATGCGCGGCGCGACGACCTTGATCATCGCGATCTCGCGGCGCGCGGCCTTGTTCCCGACGGCGTCCATCATGTGCGCGGCGTGGAGCGTGAGGAGCCGGGCCTGGTCCACGGCGATGCGGCACTCGGCGAGCGCGTGGCGAAGGGCGCCCTTCTCGGCGAGGGGGCCGGCGAAGGCGACACGGGTCCTCGCGCGCTCGGCCATGTCCTCGATCGCGCGCTCGGCGACGCCGATGAGCCGCATGCAGTGGTGGATGCGGCCGGGGCCGAGGCGGCCCTGCGCGATCTCGAACCCGCGGCCCGGGCCGAGGAGGATGTTCCCGGCGGGCACGCGGACGTCGGTGAAGCGCACTTCGCCGTGGCCGACGGGGGCGCTGTCGTAGCCGAACACGCCGAGCGGCCGGACGACCTCGATCCCGGCGGCGTCGCGCGGCACGAGCACCATCGACTGCTGCCGGTGGCGCGCCGCGTCGGGGTCTGTCTTGCCCATGAAGATGAACAGCCGGCACTCCGCCCGGGGGGCCTGCGTCGCCCACCACTTGTGGCCGTTGATGACCCACTCGTCCCCCTCGCGGACGATCGACGAGCGGATGTTCGTCGCGTCCGACGAGGCCACGTCCGGCTCCGTCATCGCGAAGGACGAGCGGATCTCGCCCGCCAGCAGCGGCTCGAGCCACTCCTTCCGCTGCGCGGTCGTCCCGTACCGGGCCAGCGTCTCCATGTTGCCCGTGTCGGGAGCGTTGCAGTTGAAGACCTCGGGCGCCCATTCCACGCGTCCCATGACCTCGCAGATGAGCGCGTACTCGAGGTTCGACAGACCCGCGCCGCAGCGAGTCTTCGGGTCCGCGCCGTCGTCCGGCTCGGCGTCGGGTGGGAGGAAGAGGTTCCACAGTCCCTCTGCGCGCGCCCGTCCCTTCAGCGTCTCCAGGATCGGCGGGGTCGAGAAACGGTTCTCCGCCGCCTCGATTTCCCGATCGAAGGTTTCCTCGTTGGGATGGACGTGTGTCTCGATGAACTCGCGCACGCGCGCCTGGAGTTCGAGGGACCGTCTGGAGAAGAGGGCTGGGGCGTTCACTCGCGCTCCGCCGGCGTCGCCGGGTCAGTGTCCGGGTCGGGGTGACATTGTCGGGGTGGGCCCCAAGATTAGCGGGCTCTCCGGCGGAAACAACGGGCACCGCCGACAGCACCGTTACCGACACGGCGGCCGGGTACGGCGGCCGGCACCTCCAGGGACTCGGGGATGAGCGAACGGCACATGGGGCTCTACGCCGCGACGGCGCTCGGCGTCGGCGCGATCGTGGGGGGCGGGATCCTCGCCCTCGCCGGCGTCGCGTTCGCGGCCGCGGGCCCCGCCGCGATCCTCGCCTTCGCCTTCAACGGGGGGATCGCCTTTCTCACGGCGATGAGCTTCGCCCGCCTCGCGCGCCGCTTCCCGGAATCCGGCGGCATCTACACGTACGCGAAGAAGGTGCTCTCGATCGAGGTCGCGTTCATCGTGGGCTGGGTCGTCTGGTTCGCCTCCATCGTGGCGGGCGTGCTGTACGCGCTGGGCTTCGCCGCCTTTCTCGTCGAAGGCCTCCTGCGTCTGACCCCCGTGCTCGGCTTCGGGTGGGACTGGGTCGCACAGGGGTGGGTCCAGGTGGGCCTCGCGATCGCCGCCGTGGGCGCCTACACGATCCTGCTCGTCCAGAGGACGGCCGGCGGAGGGAACGCGGCGACGATCGGCAAGGTCGTCGTGTTCGCCGTCCTCATTGTCGGGGGCTTCATCGCGTGGCTCGCGGGCTCGCCCGCCGAGGCGCTCGAGCGGTTGAGTCCGTTCGCCCCGGAGGGTTCCCTCGGCCTCCTGCAGGCCATGGGCTACACCTTCATCGCGCTGCAGGGGTTCGACCTCATCGCGGCCGTCGGGGGAGAGGTGCGGGATTCGGAACGCACCGTGCCGCGGGCGATGTATCTCTCGCTCGGGATCGCGCTCGTCGTCTACATCCCGCTGCTGATCGTCGTCTCGACCGTGGGCGCGCCACCGGAGGGCATCCAGGCGGCGGCCCAGGCGCGCCCGGAAGGGCTCGTGGCCGAGGCGGCGGAGCGTTTCATGGGTCCGGCGGGGTACTGGCTCGTCATCGGCGCGGGTCTTCTGTCGATGCTGTCGGCGCTCCACGCGAACGTGTTCGGGGCCTCTCGCGTCGCGTTCTCGATGGCGCGCGACCGGACGCTGCCGCACCGGGTGGGCGAGATGCGGGGGCGGACGGGGACGCCCGCGATGGCGGTGGTCGCGACGGGCGCCATGATGACGCTCATTGTCGTCGCGGTCGGGAACGTCGCCGCCGCGGGCGCCGCCTCCAGCCTCATCTTCCTGATTTCGTTCGCCATGGTCCACTGGGCGGCGATGCTGGCGCGGATGCGCTCCGGGCACCCGCGTCCCGCCACGCTTCCGGTCGTCGGCGCCGCGCTGTGCGTGGGGCTCGCGACCTTCCAGGCCATCGCGGTTCCCGAGGCGGGGCGGGTGGTCGCGGTGTGGCTCGGCCTCGGCGCGGTGCTGTACCTGACGCTGCTCGCGCCGGGCGCCCGTCTGGCGGACGCGAGCGCCCAGGCGCGCGATCCGGACCTTGCCCGGCTGCGGGGGCGCAGCCCGCTCGTCCTCGTCCCCGTCGCGAATCCGGCGAGCGCGGCGAGTCTCGTCGATATCGCGAACACGGTTCGCGCGCCGGGCGTGGGCCGGATTCTCCTGCTGTCGGTGATTCCGAGGGAGGGTCGTCCCGCCCTGTCCATCGATGCCGCGGTCCAGGATGCGAAGGACATTCTGGGCGAATCCCTGGGACACGGCATCGAGGACTCGATCTCTCTGGAGACGCTGTTCACCATCGCGTCGGACGTATGGGGCGAGATCGCCCGCGTGGCCAACAGCCGTACCTGCGAGACCTTGCTCATGGGGCTGTCGCGGCTCACGGAGCCCGGGGTCGAGTCGCGGCTCGAAGGCCTCATCTCCAGGGTCGGAGCGGACGTGGTCATCGTGCGGGCGCCGCCCCGCTGGCGGATCGAGAGGGCGGCGCGCATCCTCGTCCCGGTGAAGGGGCGACGCGACCACAGCGAACTGCGCGCCCGCCTGCTCGGCAGCCTTTCGCGCTCCTCGGAGCCGGCCGTGACGTTCCTGCGCACGCTCCCGTCCGACGCTTCCCCCGACCGGCGGCGAAGGGTCGAGCGCACCGTCCGGCAGCTCGCCAGGGATGAAGCCGCGGGTCCCTACGGCGTCGAATTCGAATACGCCGATGACCCGGTCGAGCCGATTGTGCGAATGGGAGAGGGGAGCGACCTCGTGGTGATGGGGATGGAACGGCGCGCCCGGGGCGAGCCGGCGATCGGCGCCTTCGCGCTGGAAGTGGCCCGGAGGACGGACGTGCCGCTCATCCTGCTCGGCCGGCGGCGCCACGCCGGGACGCTCGCCGCGCGCGGGCTCGCGCAGGCGATGTCGACGATTCAGCGACCGGGGCAGAGGTCGGAACCGTGACGGCCGACGTCATCATCGTCCTCGCCATCGTCGCGGTGGCGGTCGTCCTCTTCGTCACGGAGTGGGTCCGCTACGACGGCGTGGCGCTCATGGTGCTCCTCTCCCTGGCGATCTCCGGCGTCATTCCGATGGCGCGCGCCATCGAGGGCTTCGCCAACCCCGCCGTGGTTACGATCGCGGCCGTGCTCGTACTGAGCAGCGGGCTCTACAAGACCGGCGTCGCGAACGTCGTCGGCGCGCAGGTGTTGCGGCTCGCGGGGGACTCTCAGGTGCGGGTCACGGCGCTGCTCATGCTCACGTCGGGACTCATGTCGGGGGTGATGAACAACACGGCGGCGGTCGCGCTCCTCATCCCCGTCGTGATCGACATCTCCCGCCGCCTCGGCATGCGTCCCTCCCGGCTGCTGATCCCGCTTTCGTTCGCCGCTCTCCTCGGCGGCATGACGACACTCATCGGGACGGGGCCCAACATCCTCCTCTCAAGCATACTCGAGCGCATGGGGCAGGGCGGATTCGGCTTCTTCGCCTTCACGCCCGTCGGCGCGACCGCGCTCACCCTGGGGGTCCTGTACGTGGTCCTCGCGGGGAGGCACTTCCTTCCGGACCGTTCCACCGGGGACGACGAAGGGGGCGACGATATCGACCTGACCGGCCGCTACCATCTGGCCGAGTCGCTGCTCACGCTCCGGATTCCACCGGATTCCGCGCTCGACGGGCGTTCGCTCGTCGAGGCCCGGCTCGGACAGGCGCTGGGGTACGACCTCCTGGCCGTGCGCCGCAGGGGACACCTGGTGCTGGCGCCGGAGCGGGACTTCCGGCTTCGGAGCGACGACGTGCTCGTCGTGGAGGGGCGGATCGAGGCGCTCGAGCGCCTGTGCGCCTGGGGTCACCTCGCCAGGCACAGGGAGTCGAACGATGCCCTGGGACGCCTCGTGAGGGACTCGACGGTGCTGGCCGAGGTCGAGGTCGCCGAGAAATCGGACCTCGTCGACAGCACCGTTGGGGGCATCGATTTCCGCAACCGGTTCCAGGCGCACGTCGTCGCGATCCGGCGCGGCGGCCGGGTCCTGAGCGGCTCGTTCCAGGCGATGCGACTCGAGGCGGGGGACGCACTCCTTCTCCTGGGCCGCGAGGACCAGCTCCAGCAGCTCCGCTACGCGACGGAGTTCTCGGCGATCGGCTGGACGGACATCGGCTCCGCCACCGAGGAGTACGAGCTGTACCGATGGCTGATGCGGCTCCATGTCCCGGACGGATCCTGGCTGGACGGGAAGACGCTCGCCGCGTCCCGTCTCCGGCGCGCCTTCGACCTCACCGTGCTGGAGATCGAGCGCGAGGACGGCGACATCGCCCTGCCTGACGCGTCGGAGCGGATGCGGGCCGGCGACCGCCTCATCGTCGAAGGAGACCCGGCCTGCTTCGCCGTGCTGGAGGCGCTGCAGGCGCTCGTTCCGGTGGACGAGCGACCCTCGGTCGACGAGCTGGAGTCGGAGGACGTCGGGTTTGCGGAAGTCACGCTCGCTCCGAGTTCGGACCTCGTCGGCAAGACGCTTCGCGAGATCCTCTTCCGGGAGTCCTACGGACTGAACCTGATCTCGATCTTCCGGGGCGGGCGGGCGTTTCACTCGAACCTCCGCATCTCGCGCACGGCGCTCGCGTTCGGGGACGCCCTCCTCGTCTACGGGAACCGGAAGAAGATCGCGCTCCTCGCCCGCGACCCGCGATTCCTCGTCCTCCACGGGCAACTCCACGAGGTGTTCCGCGTCCACAAGGCGTGGACCGCCAGCGCGATCATGGCGGTGTTCATCGTCGCGGCCTCCCTCAACCTGCTCCCCGTGTACATCGCGGCGCTTCTCGGCGCGCTCCTGATGGTGTTCACGGGGTGCGTGAAGGGGAACGAGGTCTACACCTTCGTCGAATGGCGGGTCGTCATGCTCCTCGGGGGGATGCTGGCGCTCGGCCTCGCGATGGAGGACTCCGGCACGGCGGAACTCATCGCCCGCGAAGTCGTGGGGCGGGCGGCGGAGATGGGACCGCGGATCCTCATCGCGAGCATCTTCCTCATCTGCGCGCTCGCGGCGCAGTTCGTCCCCACCTCGGCGGTCGCGGTGCTCGTCGCGCCGATCGCGCTCAGCGCCGCGACCGAACTGGATCTCTCGGCGCGCGCCCTGCTCATGGTCGTGGCCGTGGGCTCCTCCTGCGCCTTCCTGAGCCCCTTCGGCCACCCGGTGAACCTGCTCGTGATGGGCGTGGGCGGCTACAAGGTCGTCGACTACACGAAGGTCGGCGCGCCGCTCTTCGTGCTCCTGCTCCTGATGGTCGTCTTCTTCCTCCCCATCGTCTGGCCGCTCTGAGCGCGGTTCGGGGTGACCCGAGCCGGCGCGAGGGGTGATTTCGCCCCTTTACGGCGAAAATTTGCGCGACGTGCGACCGCCCCATAGCTTCGCGGCGCGAATCCGGCGTACAACTTTCACGTTATATAACTCTAAATACAACAATACGTTGGAAGGATAGCATAAAAAATATGAAGCGCTCCATCATGGCGATCGCAGGCAGCGTACTGTTGGTTGTGGCCTGCACCGACGATCCGCTGACCGTGGATCCGGTCGAGGCCGACCGAGTTGCAATCGAAGAGGGTCTGGTACGGGTCGTGATGCCCACGTTCGCCGCGATGACCGATGCCGGTCCGGACAAACGGCCGCGCTATCCGTCGGACGATAAGCTTCCCGTGGTGGCGCGCTGGCAGCTGCCGGCCATGGATCCCGGGGATGAATGGAAGCGTTCCGTCGAGGTCGGCAGCGTCGAGAAGGGTTACTACCACGTTGTCGTCGAGGTCGACGCGAGAGGGCCGGAAAGCTCGCTCGGACCCTACTTGATCGACGATATCCATCGCGAAACGTGGATGTTCGTGAGCGAAGGCGGCGGGTTCCTCACACCTGACTTCGAGGAGGACATCTTCCCCGCGCACCTTGCACCGGTGCCTGGTCCGCTCCGGACGCGGCGGCCCCCGGCGAGCCAATCGGCTTTCGCCGCCGCAAGCGTGAGTCACGATGGCGGCAGCACCGTGTATGTCGAGGTCGGCCATATGAACGACGGTCAGATGGAGCATGGCGTGGGCGCCAAGATCTGGGCGAATACGATCAACGCCACGGACCTGGATGACGACGTCCCGGCTCGTCGGGAGACGCGCATAGTGCCGAGCAGCGGAATCGTGGAGTTCACCTGTCCTTCCAGCCCTCATCTGATGCTGGAGGGCGGTGCGGACGTGCCGGCCACGAGCTTAGTCAACGGGGCCGGGTACGTTGGCTATTGGGATGCGTACCACAGCGACTGCGGTGACACGATCCAGGTCGCTTGGGGTACCCGAAACACTCACGTCCCGTGGACGAATCTCAAGGCAGTGATCCCACGCATCAACGAACATTTCAGCCGTTCCCGGGCGCGCGTGAAATGGACTCCCGACAAAGACCACAACGGCAACACAGGCTCACGGTACGACCCCGACCGCGACGAGATCATCTTCGCGCACGACACCTACGATGACGAATGGGTCGCCTCCCACGAGTACGGTCACGCGTTGCACCACAAAGCGCTTGGCGGGGCATGGCCGGCCGACTGCGGCCAGAATCGCCGCATTGACGGTCCGTCGTCCTACGAGTGCGCGTTTCAGGAGGGATTCGCGAACTACGCCGCCAGCATCGGCACACCCGACAATCTGTGGATCCCGAACATGGAGGGCTTTCACATAAGCAACCGCGCAGCGGAAGTCGAGGGGAACGTCGCCGCGTTATTCCACGATCTGATCGATTCCGGGACCGAGGAAGAAGGCGACAAAACCAGCTACAGCGCTCCCTATATCGGGAGGGTGTTCGAGACCTGCAGAGTCAGGCGCTCGGGCGTACGCGGGTCGATTCTGAGGGATGACGTGTCAGACTTCGTATGGTGTCTGGAGAACCGAGTTGACGGGCAAGTCCACGGCAACAATTTCCCCAGGATCGACACTCCGGCCGCCGCCACCGAGTTGGCCACCGAGCCGTCCGATTGGAGTGCGTCCGACATCCGCTCGACATGGCTCAAGAACGTGGGAAGGTAGGAATGGGCAAGATCCTCGCTGCCGGGGTCGTGACCTTGGTCCTGGCGGTCGGCTCATGCGACAACGACACGTTCGTCGAAGACACGGGTGCAGAGTTGGCGTTCCAGGTGGCGGGAGGCGGAACCCGCGGCTTGGGCGAGGACGTGCTGACGCTCAACAACGCCCTCGACGACAGCGCCGGGTTGGGTGGCCTCACGATCGAGGTTTATGGAATCGGGGAAAGGCGGACATTCTCGGCGGCCGACTTCGACCCCGTGGAGCGCGAGTCGCCAAGCATCGCGGTACCCGATTACGGCACCATCTTCGTCGAGGCGCGGCTCACACAGGAAGGTGGCGACGTAGTGTCCGCTGGGATTGCGACCTGGCCGCTCCGGGGACCCGGTTACAACTGGGCCATCACCATAAGTCGCGCACCGCATCCAAGCGCCGTGCTCTCAGACGAGGTGGACTTGACCAATCCGCCGGAACCGCCGTGGCCGTGCGTATGGCACTGGTGCTACGGCGTCTGGCGCTTCGAGATTCGCGAGGATGCCCGCAACTACGAGAGCGAGGCGTTCTGGTTGAGCGTGTACCGGCCACCCCGGGAGAGCATTTGCGACAGTCCGGACATCATCTGCTTCTAGCTAGGTCCGAGACCCGAACCCTATCGCGTCCCCGTCGGCTTTCTCTAGTCCGGCGGGGGCGCGCCGCTCCACTCTCGCGGCGGCTGACGCCCGCTTCTCTCGCAAGACCGACTGCTTCCGTGCCCCTCCCGTCTCCCACTTCAGTCGAGGTGGGCGAGTTCGGTCTCGATCCTCTCCCAGGCTTTGATGAGATCGTCGAGTTCTCCCTGCCGGGCGGTGCGCTCGGTTTCGAGCGAGCGGACCTCCTCGATCGGGGTCTCCGCATAGAAGGCGGGGTCGGCGAAGAGCTCGTCGATTTCGGCGATGCGGGTCTCGGCGGCTTCGATTCGCTTCGTCGTGTCGTTCAGCTTTTTGCGGAGCGAGCCGCCGCGGTAGCGGTTCCGGTTTCCCGTCGCTGCGCCTGAGCGGACTCTCCGTCCCGGCGGGGCGTCGCCCGTGAGCGCGCCGGCGTCGCGGGTTTCGGCGGCGGCGGCGCGGGCGGCGCGCTTCTCCCTCCGGGCCTTGAGGACGACGGTGTCGACGTCGAGGTGGTCGTCCCCGCAGTAGTGGACGTACTCCTCGTAGCTGCCCTTGAAGTCGCGGATCCCATCCTCGGATATCTCGACGATGCGGGTCGCGAGCTGCGAAACGAACCAGCGGTCGTGCGAGACGAGGATGAGGGTTCCGTCGTAGCTCCGGAGCGCCTCCACGAGCGACTCGATGGATTCGAGGTCAAGGTGGTTCGTGGGTTCGTCGAGAACGAGGACGTTCGGTCGCTCGATCGCCATCCGGCAGAAGACGAGGCGGGCGGCCTCGCCGCCCGAGAGGTTGCCGACCCGTTTCTTCGCGTCGTCGCCGGAGAAGAGGACGCGCCCCATCTCGCCGCGCACGAAACCGAGCGTCCGGCCCGGGCAGAAGCCCGCGATCCAGTCTTCGGCGGTCTGCCCCGGCGAGTCGAAGCGGGCCTCCTGGTCCTGCGCGAAGTAGCTCGGGTGGGTTTCGTAGCCCCAGGCGACGCGGCCGGCGTCGGACGCGAGTTCGCCCATGACGATCTTGAGCAGGGTGGATTTCCCGATCCCGTTGGGGCCCATGATCGCCATGCGGTCCCCGCGTTCGAGGGTGAGGTCGACGCCGTGGAGGACTTCGTTCAGTTCTTCGCCGCCGCCGAACGCCTTCTTCACGCCCTCCACGCCGAGCACGGTGCGTCCGCTCGGACGGCGGGACTCGAAGCGGAAGTTCGGATAGCGGCGGGAGGAGGCCGGGAGCGGCTGCAGCGACTCCGCCTTCTTCTCTATGAGACGCAGTTTGCTCTGGGCCTGCCGCGCCTTGCTCGCCTTGGCCCGGAAGCGGTCGACGAACTGTCGGTGGTGGGCGATCTCGCGCTCGCGGTTCGCGAGTTCTTTCCCGCGCCTCTCCTGGTCCTCCCTCTTTCGGACGAGATAGTCGTCATAGTTGCCCCTGTATGTCGTGACCGTCTCATAGTCGATGTCGAGTATGTGCGTCGCGATATTGTCGAGGAACCGGTGGTCGTGGGAGATGACGACGATCGCGCCCTTGAACTCCCGCAGGAACTTCTCGAGCCAGCGGATGGAAAGGATGTCGAGGTGGTTCGTCGGCTCGTCGAGGAGGAGGACGTCGGGCGCGCCGGCGAGGGCCTGGGCGAGCAGCACCCGGAGCTTGAACCCGCCGGAGAGCGTGGAGAGCGGGCGACGGTGAATCTCGCTCGGGAAGCCGAGGCCCTCGAGGATCTCGCCCGCGCGGGCCTCCGCGGTGTAGCCGTCGTGGCGCTGGAAGATCTCCTCGAGTTCGGAGAAACGGTCGGCGTCGAAGTCCCCGTCCTCCGTCTCGATCAGCGCCTCCCGCTCGACCATGGCGCGCCACAGATCGGGGTTCCCCATGAGCGTCGTGCCGAGGATCTCCTCTTCGTCGTGGAGGAAGTGGTCCTGCCGGAGGACGCCGACCTGGAGGCGCTTCGGTATGGTGACGGACCCCTCCGTCGGGTCCTCGGTCCCCCCGAGGATGTTGAGGAGCGTCGTCTTGCCGGATCCGTTCGCGCCCACGAGGCCGTAGCACTCGCCGGGGTTGAGGAGGAGGGTCGCGTCGCGGAAGAGGACCTGGCCGCCGAACGCCTTTCCGAGGCCTGAGACGGTGATCATGTGAAGTTCATGTGAACGGCTGTGGGGCCCCCGGTCGGGTCAGCAGGACACGCAGTTGTGGTTGTTCTTCGAGCCGAGGCTCTCGAGCAGGGCCACGGCCTCCGGGAAGGGCTGCGTGCGCTGGTAGGGGCCGTTCGCCATGTCCGCGGTGGTCTGGCCGACGCGGCTCACGGCGGTCGGGTCCGCGCCGTGCTCGACGAGGAAGCGGATGACCTCGAGGTCGCCGCGCGAGGCCGCGTTGTGGAGCGGGGTGTAGCCCTCGTCGTCCCGCTGGTTCACATCCGCGCCCAACTCTTCCACCAGGTAGCGGACCGCCGGCAGCCAGCCGTCCGGGACGTAGCGGTGGGCGTTGCTGGGGAAGCCCTGGCCGTAGCCGATGCCGGTTGCGGCGTGGATCGGGTAGTCGGCGGGGCCGCCCACGGGCACGGGGGGAACGCCGGACAGGTCGCGCTTCTCGCGGTCCCACGCCGGGAGTCGGCGCGGGGGCACCTTGATCGTGGCGAGGTGCGGGTCGGCGCCGTACTCGACGAGCAGCTTCATCGCCTCCACGTCCAGGGAGTACGCGGCGCGCCAGAAGGGGGTCGCGCCCTTCAGGTCGATCTGCAGGAGGTCGAAGTTGTACGACACCCACCACAGGTGCTTCTCGAGACGGGCATTGGGATCCACGCCCGTGTCGAGGAGGCGTCGCATGACGTCGAGGTAGCTGTGCCGCTGCTGCCCGTAGGCGTGCTGCTGCGGGTAGCGCGACTTCGGCGCCCAGTGGGCATTGAGGGCGGCGAAGAGCGGCGTCGCGCCGGCGGCGGAGGCGAGTTGCGGATCGGCCCCGGCCTCAAACAGGTCCATGGCGAGATCGAAATGGCCGTTGATCATCGCGATGAGCATCGGGCTCGTGCGGTCGCCGCCGCTCGCCTGGTTGACGTCCGCTCCGCCCTCGATGAGCGCGCGCACGGTGCCGGCGTGCCCTTCGCGGGCGGCGTGGAGCAGGGCGGTGAAGCCGCCGTGGCCGCCGATGAGGTCGCCGTAGCCGAGCGGCTCCGGCTCTTCGATCGGACGCTCGTAGTCCTCGTCCTCCGCCGCGGGACGATCCGCGGGGGCGTCGG
>JAJEEM010000067.1 GCA_022820995.1 Gemmatimonadota bacterium
CCGACGCCCAGCCCGGCGGGGAGCGTTCACGGATGATCGAGCCGGGCAAGAACGGGCGCCGAAGCGGAAGCGTCGCAAAGGGGCGCTGCGAGGCAAGTTGCTTCGTGACAAACGGGCGTCCGCTTGTGAGATGGATACTGAACCACCTAACAGTGGTTCAAGCCAGCCCGCGGATGCCCGCGAAAACCCCTCCTCGCGCGCCACCTGAGACGGCGTTGGCCGGACCGTCTCGGGCAAAGCTCCCCGGTCTCTTTGCCGCCTGCCTCACCGATGGCGAGGGCGAATAGCCGACCCGTCACTCCTTGGCATCGGCGGCGCTCTCCCGCTCGGCCCGGTTTCCACCCTACCCGTACCCCTCGGGGACCGCCGATCGTCGCTCTCAGGCGATCCCACGGCCCGTACAATACCCGAAACTCCTCGAAAAAGCCCGGAAACGGCCTCTGAGCCCGTCGCGGAGCGCTGCGGCACGCAACGTCAGGTCTCGCCGCCCGCTTCCCGACCCTCCAGATACCGCGCCCAATCGTCCATGAGCCGCCGCCGCCGCTCCAACAGGTCCGTCCGCCGATATGCGGCCTCGATGGGGTTGCGGACCTTGTGGGCCAGCGCCGCCTCCGCCACCTCGCGGGGATGATCCGTCTCCTCGGCGGCCCAATCCCGGAACGACGAGCGGAACCCGTGCGGCACGGCGGCGATCTCCAGCCCCCTGAGCAGCTGCGACATCGCCGTGCTCCCGAGCGGCTTTCCGCCCACGCTCGGAAACACGAGGGAACTGCCGCGACGGAGCGTCCGCGCCTCTTCGAGGATCTTCAACGCACGACGGCAAAGCGGGACGCGGTGCTCGCGGTTACCCTTCGTCCGCGGGGCCGGGATGAGCCACACGCCTTCGTCCCCGTCGATCTCCGACCACACCGCCCCGCGCACCTCTCGGGAGCGCGTCGCCGTCAGCACCAGGAACTCGAAGGCCAGCTTCACGACCGGCCGCGCGTTCGAGGCCCGCACCTTCCTGATGGCGCTCGCCACCTCGCCGTGCGGCAGCGCCCGCATGTGCCGCACGGCCTTCCCCTGCACCCCGAGGACCGGACCGATCCGGTCGCACGGGTTGTCGGGCCTGTAGTCCATCGCCACGGCCCATTCCATGACCGCCCGGATGCGCTGGCGCAGCTTCCGGGCCGTGGGCGGCTTGTCGTGCCAGATCGGAGCGAGGATCCCCACCACGTCGGCGCTGGTCACCTCCGAGATCGGCATCTCCCCGATGCGGGGAAAAACGTGGCGCTTCAGGCTGCCCAGCCAGAGTTGCGCATGGTCGGGCGAGCGCCATCCGGGCCGCAGCTGATTCCAGACCCGGCGGCCCGCCTCCTCGAAGGTGGGTGTGGACTCGGCGCGCCGCCTGTCGGCCAGAGGGTCGCCCCCGTCGCGCGCCAGCTTCCGGTTGGCGAACGCCTTCTCCCGGGCCTCCTTCAGGGAGACCAGGGGGAAGCCGCCGAGCCCGAGCTCGGTTCGGCGGCCCCGGATCGTGAGGCGCTGAATCCATCCCCGGCTACCCGTGGGCCGGACATCGAGATAGAGCCCGTTGCCGTCGCAGTAGCGTCCGGCACGGCTCACGGTGCGGACGAAGGCGGGCGTGAGCGCGTTGTGGGGATGCTGGCCGCGCGGCTTGCGTTTCGGAGGTCGTCTGCGGAGCGTCATACCCACCATTATATACACCACCCGTTGGCGGATGCAAGGGGATATCCCTGATCCGCTTGAGACATGCAATGTTCCCGGCCACCGCTGTAACACGATGTATAGTAGACGGTTATGGCCCTTGTGGGACTCTACTGGACGGCTTGGCGGCTCTTTATCAGCATTCCCTCCGGGAAGGGGATTTCGCCGATGAAGAACTCGACGGTCGCCGTCATCGGAGCCGCATTGGGAACAGCGGGCGCCCACGCGCTCGAACTGCCGTTCCCCGGCATCGGCGACAACCCCTACCTTGACCTGATCGCCCACAACGATCCGGGCCTGCACGCCGCCATCCGCGTCTGGTACTACGCCGCGCCCGGCGTCGCGGTCGTGCTCGCCGGATCCGTCGTCCTCTCCGTCTGGCGGGTCTGGTTCCAGCCGCTCGTGCGGATCGTCCGCCGGGGCAGGCTGCCCAGGTGGCCCGCGTCGCCGAACGACGACGCGCCCTCGCTCGTGATCGGCGAGACGCACCATCCGACCGTGGCGCGAGAGAGCGACCGGCCCTCGTGGCTCGTCGTCCCCGAGAAGGGACTCTATACCGGCGTGCTCGTCGTCGGGGCCGTCGGCACCGGCAAGACGACGGCCTGCATGTACCCGTTCGCCAAGCAGCTTTTCACTTGGCGGGCGGACGATCCCCGCCGCCGCGCGGGCGCGCTCGTGCTCGAAGTCAAAGGAGACTTCTGCCATCAGGTTCGGAGCATCCTCGACGAGGCCGGGCGCGGCGGCGACTACCTCGAAATCGGGCTCGGGGGCTCGTGGCAGTGGAACCCGCTCGACGACCCGCTGCTCGACTCCTACTCGGCGGCCTACGGCGTCGCGTCCCTCATCAACCAGCTATTCGGCAAGTCGCGCGAACCGTTTTGGCAACAGGCGTACACGAACCTCGTGCGGTGGATCATCGAGGTGCACCGGATCCTGCCGGGCGGCTGGGTCACGCTCCGGGACATCTACCGCTGCACCGTGGACGCGGACCTTCTTGGCCGCAGGATCGCCGAGGCGCGGGAGCTCGCGGACGGGCTCCGTCCGCTCCGCGCCGTCATCTCGCACGAGGACATGATCGCCCACCCGCAGGCGCTGGCGGACTGGGCATGGGAGCGCGTCCCCGGCACCGGCAACGTGGGGTGCCGTCTCGACCCGGCGTTGGGATCGCGGCTCGACGAACTCGGCGTCGCCTACGAGACCGTCGCGTCCGGCGGAGGCGCGGGCCGCGAGGTCGCCGAACAGGTCGAGGCCATCGAGCGGTGGTACGACAAGGACTGGACGGCGCTGGACGCCAAGCTCCGCACCTCGATCGTAGAGGGCATCAGCGTGTTTCTATCGCTCTTCGACCTGCCGGAGGTCGCGGGCGTGTTCTGCCCGCCGCCGCCCAGCGAGACTCCTTCCGCCGAGAACAATGAAGCCAACCGCAACAGTCATTCCGTGCCGGGCTTGCGCCGGAGGCTGCCGCCGCTCGCGCAGCTGATCGACGAGGGCAAGGTCCTCGCCCTGAACATGCCCGCCGGAGCGAACCCGGCGCTGGCCCGCGCCATCGGCGTGCTTCTCAAGAATGCGTGGATGCAGGCCCTGCTCCGGCGGCCCGCCGAGGCTGCGCGCCGCCCTGGGCGCTACATGCGGCCGGCCGTGTTCATCTGCGATGAGTATCAGGCGTTTGCGACCGTCGGACAGGACGATCCGTCGGGCGACGAGAAGGCATTCTCGCTCACGCGGCAGTGCCGCTGCATCCCCATCGTTGCCACCCAATCGCTCTCCTCGCTACGCTCGGTGCTTCCCTCGGGCGAGGCGTGGCGCACGCTCGTCCAGACGCTCCGCACCCGGATCTTCCTGTCGCTTTCCGACGAGGCGTCGGCCAGGATCGCGTCCGAGATGTGCGGCAGCGTCATGAAGACGCGGGCCTCGTACACGTTCACCGAGACGACGGGCAGGCCCGAGTTCTCGCTCCTTTCGGGGCGTGCCGGGGGCGGACGGGGCACCATCGGCGCGAGCAAGTCGTTCCGCCAGCAGAGGGAGCCGGTGTTCACCCCGCGCGAGTTCTCCCTCTTGGCCAACTACCAGGCGATCTGCCTCCCCTACGACGGAGTGAAGTCGCTCCCGGCCCGGCGCGTCTACCTGAAGCCCCACTACCTGCCGAGGGAGACGGGCTACTGGCGGCTCCGCGAGAAGGGGCGGATATGAAGCGCGAGGCGCGAGCCGATCATGCGACTGGCGGACAAGCCGCTTCCCCGCGAGCTTTCGGGCTGGCGGATCGTGCAGTCCATCTTCGGAGGAATCGAACGATGGCACGCACGAAACGAGGGCGGCGCAGCTACAGCGCCGGAGAATGGGGCCGCAACCGGGTCCGGGTCTTTCCGGATCCGAAGACCGGCCTGCTTCAGATCGAGTGGCGGGAGAACGGGCGCAGGCTGAGCCGGTCCCTGAAGCACCGGGATTGGGCTCGCGCGAAGCGGCAGGCCGACGAGGCCGCCGCGGGCTTCGCGGCCCTTGAGCCCGACGGCAAGGCCGAGGCCGAGCCCGAGCCGCTCACGCTGGCACGGCTTTTTGAAATGTACGGTGAGGAGGTGACGCCCACGAAGGGCGAGAGGACCCGGCGGCGCGACCGCGTCGCGTCCGCGATGTTCCTCGACTTCTTCGGCAGGGACCGGAGACCCGCAACACTCTCGCAGCGCGACTGGGACCGGTTCATTCAGGCGCGGAGAGCGGGCAGGGCCGGACGTTCGGGCCAGCCCGTCGGCAACCGGACCATCGCATGGGACCTGACGTTCCTGATGACGGTGCTCAACTGGGCGGCGAGGTCGAGGGACGAGCAGGGGAATCTCCTCCTCGACTCCAACCCGCTGAAGGGACTCAGGAAGCCCAGGGAGAAGAACCCCAACCGGGTCGTCCTCACCGAGGACGAGTACCGGGCGCTGCTCAGGGTCTCCCGGCAGGTCGGTTGGCGGTTCCACGCCGCCCTCGTGCTCGCGCATGAAACCGGGCACCGCATCGGTGCCATCCGAAAGCTCAGGTGGCTGGACATCGACTTCGAGGACAAGACCATCCGATGGCGGGCGGAGCACGAGAAGACGGGCTACGAACACGTCACGCCCTTGACCGCCGAGGCGCTCGCCGTCTTGGAGGAGGCGCAGAGGATGGGCCGTGGTAAGAAGAACGGCCCGGTGCTGCCTTCGTCGAGGGATGCCACGAGGTGCACGAACCGCGTTTCCGCCTTTCTGTGGTGGAAGAAGGCCCAGACCCTCGCGGGACTGGAGCCGAAGCCGGGCCGGGGCTGGCACTCGCTGCGCCGGAAGTTCGCCACGGACCTGATGGATCTGCCGCTCAAGGTGCTTTGTGAGCTTGG
Organism: Gemmatimonadota bacterium; assembly: GCA_022820995.1. GTDB lineage: Bacteria > Gemmatimonadota > Gemmatimonadetes > Palauibacterales > Palauibacteraceae > Palauibacter. The sequence goes on from JAJEEM010000067.1 coordinate 5,057, forward strand.
TGGATGGAAGAGCCCGCAAACGGTGCTCCGCTGCTATCAGCAGGCCGACGCTGGACAGCTTCGGACGGCGCTGGAGAGCCGCCCGAGGCCTCGCACCTGAGATCCCAATCGGAGGGAGTCATTCGGAGGGAATCGGGCCACCAAATCCCGTAAACCCAACGAACACAGGAAGATGTGAGTCTGTGTTAGTGTGCGGGGTAGGCTGGCTTGTCACACTAACAGTGGTCCAAGCCAGCCCGGCGGAGCCGCCGGAAACGCCTCTCCGGGCACCGCCCGGAACAGCACTCGACGGGCCGACATTTGCATTCAAGCAGCGACTCCGTTTGTGGGATTGAACTTACGAGAGTTGCGGCCCGGATTCCCGCTGCTTGGCTCCCGCCAAGTCGTAAACCTCGACCTCAACGCCTCCGGCGGGCTTCCAACGCGTTCC
>JAJEEM010000043.1 GCA_022820995.1 Gemmatimonadota bacterium
CCCTCGGAGACCGGCCACCCCTGAAGATCATCGAGGACTTCTACCGAGAGGGCTGAGCAGCACAATAAACCCGGAGGTCGGGTGTCCAACTTTTGGGGGTCACTTCAGACCGTTGCCACGGCGCCGGGGATCAAGTTTGCCCAATCCAGGGTACCCAAGACACCCGCCAAAACAGTGAGTCGCGCTCCGAGTGCTGTCATCCAGCCAACCCAAGTGGTCGCGTCCTCAGGCAGCCCCGCCAGCGAGATTACTCGAAGGAGCGATCGCGCGATCCTTACCGGACCGTGCCACCATCGACGTGACTGCTTCTCGCTGGCTGGCAAGATTGCCTACCTCCTCGATAAGGCTTTATGCGCTTGAGGTCATTGCTCACGCGCGGGCGACGCTTTGAACTCTGGGAGGGTGATACCGATCGCCACGCGAACTAGCGAGGGTCTAGCGCTTGAATCCCTCCTACGGTTGGACCATCGTGGTTTCAACCATGCTGTTCGTCTTAGTGTCTTCCAGTTCGCAGGTTGACTAACGTAGACAGCTGTGGTCGACCTGCCAAGCGAGCCCCAGACGTACTCAACCTTCACGCACAAATAGCCTACTTGCACGCACGGATAGCTTGCTTGAGTGCCGAACATGGCAGCATCTGTGTCGGCAAAACCGGATTCGAGATCCACCTGCGGCAGCCACGAATCAGTTGGCACAGCGACTTGAATTCTGGCTTGTATGCCTCTTGATTTGACCCCCTCATTCTGCACGTTGCAGAGGATGCTGGCCGATACGCCCCGGCGCTCGTCGCCCACCGCCTCGTCCCCTGCGGATCCTTGTAGTAAGTCATCCCCCGCGACCTGTGTCTCCCGATTGTCAACCCCCCTAGGTCGAGACGATCTTCCGGGTTCACAGCTACGTCACGGACACTCTGCGGGTGGAGCGATCAAGAAATGAGCAAGCTTCGGTTTCCGCATCCGCTGACGCTGCTGACGGTCGCGATCCTGGCGGCCGCGGCGCTGTCGTACGTGCTTCCGGCGGGGGAGTACGACCGGCGGGATGATCCGGAGACCGGGCGCAGCGTCGTCGTGCCTGGGACCTATCACGAAGTCGAGGCCAACCGCATCGGGGCGTTCGAGGCGATCGTCGCGATCCCGCGGGGGATGGCGCAGCGCGCCGATGTCGTGTTCCTGATCTTTCTCATCGGCGGCGCGTTCGCTGTGTTCGATGCGACGGGGGCGCTCCGGCGCGGCATCGCCTGGCTGGTCCGGGTGCTCAGGGGGAATGAGATCCTCGCGATCCCCGTCGTGTGTCTCGCCTTCGCGGCGGGCGGCGTCACGGAGAACATGCAGGAGGAGATCATCCCCCTCGTTCCGGCGCTCATGCTGCTCACGAAACGGCTCGGCTACTCTCCGATGGTGGGGGTGGCCGTGAGCGCGGGCTCCGCGTTCGTGGGATCGGCCTTCAGTCCCATCAACCCGTTCCAGGTCGTGACCGCGCAGAGGGTCGCGGAGGTGCCGCTGGGCTCCGGCAGTGGGTTCCGCCTGATCTTCCTGGCCATCGCGCTCGGCCTGTGGATCTGGTGGACGATGCGCTATGCCGCCCGCACCCGGGTCGCTGCGGAAGAGGCGGACGCTTCCGAGCCGGAGGCCGCGTTCGACTGGAGGGACGGGAGCATCTTCGCGATCGTCGCCGCGACCTTCGGCATCCTCGTGTGGGGACTGCTGTCGCAAGGGTGGGACTTCGACCACATGTCCGCGCTCTTCTTCATCATGGGGATCGTCGTCGGGCTCATCGGGCGGCTCGGCGTGACGGGGACGGCGCAGGCCTACGCGGAGGGCTTCCGGTCGATGGGGTACGCGGCACTCCTCATCGGCTTCGCGCACGCGATCTACGTGGTCATGGTCGACGGACGCATCATCGACACGATCGTGCACGGCCTGTTCGTCCCGCTCGCGGATCTGCCGCTCGCGCTTTCGGCCATCGGCATGTCGGCCGCGCAGGGCGTGCTGCACTTCGCCGTGCCCAGCGTGAGCGGCCAGGCGGTGCTCACGCTCCCGGTCCTCGTCCCCCTCTCGGACCTGCTCGGGCTCTCGCGGCAGATCACGATCCTCGCCTACCAGTACGGGGCCGGGCTGTGCGAACTCATCACGCCCACGAACGGCGCGCTGATGGCGATCCTGGCCGCGAGCGGCGTGCGCTACGAGTCGTGGCTGCGCTTCGTCATCCCTCGCTACCTCATGCTGATGGCGCTCGGCGCCGTCGCCCTCGTCGTCGCCCTCGCCATCGGCTACAGCTGACCCTCACGCGTTCCCGCGGGAACGCCCTCCGCGGGAACGCCTCCCGTCGGAACTCGCCTCAGAGGTTGCCTCGATCGGCCGAACAGGCAGGCGACGTCCCGAGCCATCCCGTCGCCCAGCCGGCGGGGCCGGAGGCGGTCCAGGCGTCGCCGGCGAGCCAGTCCATGGCCGGTTCCCCGATCGGCGCGCCCGGAGGCGCGTTCGGCGTCCCCGGCATCGTGTAGGGCGCCGAGGGTTTATCGAGGAAGCGCTCGATGTCCCGGTCGACCAGTTGCACGAAGGCCGCGTCGCGCTCCGGCGGCGGGTTCGCGGCCATCTCGGCTCTCAGGTCCACCAGCTTACGGGTGGCAAGGGCCCGCACGTGCGGCATGGACGCCTGATCCGCGAGCGCCATGATGCGGTCCACGAGCACTCGGTAGGCCGCAAGCCGCAGTTCGGTGTGATAGAGCGTCTCGTCGGGCTCCGGGCGCACGGCGTCGACCAGCGCCGTCAGCACCTCGCCGAGCCCCGGCAGTTCGGGATCGAGCGCGTGCTGCTGCACGAGCCGCGCCGCGCGCGATGGCTCGAGAACGCGCGACACCGTGTGGTCCGCCGCCACGACCGCCGGCGTGACCGCATCGAAGGCCGGTCCCGTATAGCGCGGGAACGTCTCCCGCGTGCGGCCGAAGCCCGGCGGCCGGGGCGGCAGCAGGTCGAGCACCCCCGCCGGCACCGCGAGTTCCCGCACCGCCAGCGTCCTGCCGAGCGCCCGCAGCGCGGCCCGCTGCGCGTCGCCGGAGACCCGCTTCATGGGGGTCCGCCCGTCGCCGCGGAAGGCGTAGACGTATTCCTGCCCGCCGAGCAGCGAGGCGGCCGCGTCCACCTGGTAGCGGTGGTGCATGTACAGCGGGACCAGCGCCTCCTCGACCATCACGATCGGCCGTCCCGCCCGGATCGCAGCCTCCCCGAACCGGTCCAGCGAGTGCCGACGCACGTCCATCATGCGCTGGAGTTCCGCCGCCGCGTCCACGCCGTTCGACCACTGGTCGGCGCGGGCGTGGATGTTGATGTCCTGGTTCGTGAAGTAGATGAGATCCTCGTCCCAGGCCTCGTCCAGGATCCGCTGCAACTCGGAGGCCTCGTCCGTCCCCTCCGGAAAATCCGTATAGCCGTAGCGGATCGCGACCTCGTCCCACTCCCCGATGTCCACGTCGTAGACCTCGGAATAGTCGAGCCTCCCGTCGTCGCCGAGCGTGACGAGTGGGTGCGGGTAATCGAGGACCGAGATCCGGCCGCGGCTGCTGTCGTAGTAGTTGTGGCCGAGGCCGAGCGTGTGCCCCACCTCGTGCGCCGACAGCTGCCGGATCCGCGCCAGCGCCCACTCCGCCAGATCCGGCGGCACTTCGTCGCCGTTGGCGTAGGGGGAGAGGAGACCCTCGGCGATCAGGTAGTCCTGCCGCCACCGGAGGGAGCCGAGCGTCACGACCCCCTTGAGGATCTCGCCCGTGCGCGGGTCCGTGACGGAGCCGCCCGTGCTCCAGCCGCGCGTCGAGCGGTGCACCCAGTTGATCACGTTGTAGCGGACATCGTGGGAACTCACCCCGTCGGGCAGCATCTCCACCCGGAAGCCGTCCCGGAAGCCCGCCGCCTCGAACGCCTGGTTCCACCACCGGGCACCCTCGAGCAGGGCGGTCCGGATCGGCTCCGGCGCCCCCGGATCCAGGTAGTAGACGATGGGCTCGACGGGCTCGCCCATCGCCGCGGACGGGTCCCGCTTCTCGAGCCGGTGCCGACGGATGAAGCGCTGCTGCATGTCCTCGCCCAACGGCGCCGAGTAATCCGCGAAGCTCATGGCTCCGTAGCCGGCCCGCGAATCGAAGGCCCTCGGCGTGTACTCGCCCAGCGCCGGCAGTTGCACGAACGAATGGTGCAGGCGGATCGTGGCCGCCTCGCCGGTCGCCGCCACGTTCCCGACGCCCTCGAACGCACTGCCCCCGCCCCCAAACCCGCCGAAGCCGCCCCCGCCCCCCGGCTGCCGGACGAAGGTGAGCGACGCCTCGATCTCCGTGTTTTCCGGGAACCCCATCGTCATCGGCAGGTGGACGGCGCTCCGGCCCGCGTCGAAGCGGTACGTCCCCGGCCGCAGCCGCTGCGCCCAGTTGATCATGTCGCGCACGAAGAAGTCCGTCCCGTCGACGAGCACGCGTCCGTCCGTCTCCGCCGCCGCCGTGAAGCCCCACAGCGTCGACGGCGCGAACGCGTCGGTCACCGCCTGCACTTCGCGCGGGTTCGTGCTGCTCGCCCGGAAGTCGAGGTTCGGCTGGATCAGCAGCACCTTCGGCCCCACCCGGTGGAAGCGCACGAGGCGCGAGCCCGAGAGCGCCCCCCGGTCGAGCCCGATGTCGTTCGACCCCAGCCCCGAGGCGAGCCCCGTCATGTGGAGGATGTCCGTGTCCCAGCGCGAGATCTCGAGCCACAGCTTGCCGCTCGAGGCTTCCCAGTACATGGGGATGAAGCCGTCGATGGCCCGCATCGAGGCCGTCTTGTCTTCGATCGACGGGAGTTCGCCCCCGGAGTCCTGCGCCAGGATCGAAACGGGGCCGAGCAAGAAGAGGAGAAAGGGAAGCAGCTTCCGGAAACGGGTCACCGAGTACACGAGATCCTCCTGGAGACGGGAAGTGGACGACGCCCCCGGGGCTGAGGGGGAACAGGCCTACACATTACGATGACGGATGGCTACCGGTCGATTGCCGCGGTCACCTCGCCGATGATGTCCGACAGATACGCCCCGGTGTCGCCGGGACTCGGCCCGAGCCGGACGATCACGAGATCGTACGAAGGGATGATGGCCGTGTACTGTCCCATGAATCCCGCCGCCCAGTACGCGTCCGCCGGCGCACGGGGCAGGGAGCCGCCTCGGTTGAGCCAGAACAGCCCGCCGTACTGCAGCGCGTCGGCGCCCGGAGCGGGCGCGCTGACGAAGTCCACCCAGCCCTCGGGCAGGACGCGGTCGGAACCGCCATCGGGCGTCGGCCACACGCCGTCCCACAGGTGGAGGAGGCCGAACCGGGCCCAGTCCCACGCGCTCCCGTAGTCGTAGCCGGTGATGATGAAGTTGCCCCAGGCGTCCGTCTCGAGGACGTAGTTCCGCGCCCCGATGCGGTCGAACAGGATGCGCTGGGGGTACGTGAGCCAGTCCTCCCCGCGCGCCTCGGCCGCCTGTCGCACGATCCGGTTCGCCGTGAGCGGGTCGGAGTTCCGGTAGCGGAAGATCGCGCCCGGCAGCGTGTCCATCGGCTGGTCGATCGCGTGCTCGAACACATCGATCCCCTCGAAGTAGATCCGGAAGTGTTCGTTCGCGTGGGTCCACGACAGCGAGTCCGTCAGGCCCAGATTCAGGAAGTCGAGGCCCGAACTCATGTTCAGGATGTCCCGGACGCGGATCTCCCCGCGCGGGTCGTCCTCCCCCTGCCATTCGGGCACGGGCACCGGGTCGTCGAGTCCGGCGTCGAGGTGGCCGGCCTGGATCGCCGCGCCGACGAGGGCGCTCGCGATGCTCTTCCCCTGGGACCACGAGATCTGCGGCGTATTGCGCGTGAAGCCGGGCGCGTAGCGCTCGCCGAGGATCTTTCCCGCGTAGATGACGACGAGCGCCCGCGTGTTGTGCTCGCCCTGGGCCATCGTCCAGTCGAGGGCCGCCTCGAGCGCCTCCATGTCGACCTCCGGCGGCGGCGGGTCGTGGTAGGCGCCGAGGTCGCCCGTCGGCCACGCGGTGGCGTCGGGATCGGGAATGAGCCGCTCGACGACCTGCGGTTCGTACGTCACGTCGTCGAGCTCGGCCGGCAGGATCGTGCACCCCTGGTCCCCGTTGTACTCGGCGGAGCGCGCGCCGAAATCGGCCGCCGACACGGAGGCGGTGCGCGTCTCGAAGTTCACCCCGTACTCGAAGTCATCCTGCCAGTTGAACAACGGGAAACGCCGGATGTCCTGCGCCACGACCTCGTCCACGGAACGCTCGTAGTCGCGTCCCACGACGAAGACGCCCACGCAGATGTGGTGCGCCGCCATGCCCGCGATGTGCGAACGCTCGTGGGCCGCCTCGTCTCCTTCCGCCGGGCGCTGCTCCTCCGCCGGGCGCTCCTCTCGCGCACAGCCCGGTGCCAGGAGCGCGGTCCCCAGGACCGCGACGCTGCAGAAACGACGATGAACCCCCATGCGAACCTCCGTCCGAACTCGGTGCGAACCCCCATGACCAGCGCCGGCGGCCGGTCGTCGGCCCCGTTCCTAGCTGAGCGCATCCGAAGCGCCCGGCGCAAGGGTCCATAACGTTTCCGGCCGGATCCGTGTCGTTTCGGGTGAAGGACTGCACCGGACGCCGAAGGAATCAGGCCGAAGAACGCAGGCCGAGGGAAGCAGGCAGGGAACAGGCAGGGAAGAAGGCAGGAAAGGGAGGATATCGATGAGAAAGATGATCGGAGCGTTCGCGCTCGTACTGGTCGCACTCGCCGCCGCGGCGCCGCTCGAGGCACAGGCTCAGCGGGGCGCCCGTGGCTTCGGCATGAGTCTCGACGACCAGATGACCGCCCTCACCGAGCGGCTCGCCCTCGATGAGGAGCAGGTCGTGAAGGTCCGGGGAATCCTCGAGACGCAGGCGGAGAGCCGCCGCGAGCGTTTCCAGGCCGCGCGGGGCTCGATGGACCGGAACGCCATGATGCAGATGATGCAGGAATTCCAGGAGGAGACGGAGACCCTGCTGGCCGAAGTGCTGAGCGACGAGCAGTTGGAGAAGTACCGGGAATACATCGCCGAACAGCAGCAGCGGCGCCGGCCTCCGCTCTCCCTCTGACCGCGCGGGGGGCTACCTCGAGGCTGGCGCCCGCACGGTCGCCGGCCTTGGGCCGCCCTTCGGCGCCCGCCCCCGCTGCACCAGCACGACCCCCGCCACGATGATCACGGTGCCCGCCAGCATCGGCAGCGTGAACGCCTCGTCCGCGAGCCACCAGCCCAGAAAGAGCGCCACGACCGGGTTCACGTACGCGTACGTGCCCGCGGCCGCCGGCCGCACCGTGCGCAGGAGCCACATGTAGGCCGAGAAGGCCACGATCGACCCCATGGCCGCCAGGTAGGCGAGCGACAGCCACGATCTCAGGGATACGTCGCCGAGCGACAGACGGCCGAACTCTCCCGCCGCCAGGCCGATCAGCACGAGGATCAGGCCCCCGGCGGCCATCGTCAGCGCCGTCCCGTAGAGGGGAGGCTGCGGCAGGGCGGCCCGCCGGTTGTACATGGAGCCGATCGCCCAGCTGATCGACGCCCCCACGACGACGAGCGCTCCGGCCGCGACCTGGTTCGCGCTCGCCTCGCGAATGCCGACCTCCGCCCCGGAGGTCGCCACGAGGAGCGCCACGCCCCCGAGGCCCAGCACGAGTCCCGCAATTTCCATGGGGCTCGCCGCCTCGCGGTCCGGCCCCACGCGCGCGATCGCGACCAGCCACAGCGGTACCGTGGCCACGAGCAGAGCCGTGAGTCCCGAGGGCACGTACTGCGCCGCCCAGCACACGAGTCCGTTGCCGCCCACGACCATGAACACGCCTGAAATCGTGGCCGCCTTCCACTCGGAGCGCTTCGGGACGGGCGCGCCCCGACGGCGGGACACGACGGCGAGGATCACTCCCGCCGCCAGGAAGCGCGTGCCGCCGAGGAGGAACGGAGGGATCGTCTCGACGCCGAAGCGGATGGCCAGGTAGGTCGATCCCCAGACCAGGTATACCGCCGCGAAGGCGAGCAGCAGGGCCTTCGGGGAAGCCGCCTGCGGGCTCGGGTTCAAGCGCGGGTCCTTCGGTCGCGCGCCCGCGTCACGGCGTAGATGCCGAGGCCGACGGCGATGAGCCCCAGTCCCAGCCCCGCTTCGAGGGGCCGGTCGCGGAGGATGTAGGCCAGCGTCCAACCCGTCACCGCCAGGAAGACGAGCGGCGTGACGGGATAGCCCCAGGTCCGGTACGGTTCGTCGGCGTCGGGTCCCTCGCCCGTTGCGGGCTGCCGGCCCGCCGCCTGCCGCCGTCGCAGGAGGAACACCCCGCCCGCCGCCAGGAACGTGTTGAGGCCCATCGTGAAGCCGGAGAAGACGAGAATGGTTTCGAAGGACTCCGTGAGGATGAAGAGAAGGCTGATCGCGGCCTGCGTGAAGATGGCCGCCCCGGGCGTCCCGCGCGCGTTGATCGAACTCAGGAACCGGAAGGTGGGGTAGTCTTCGCCGATCGCGTGGAGGACGCGCGGACCCGCGAGCACCATGGCGCTCACCGTGGAGACGAGGAGGAGCGCGAGGGTGATCCCCATGAGGTCGGCCCCCACCGGCCCGAATATGTACCCCGCCGCGATGTATCCCACCTCCAGCCGTCCCACCATTTCCTCGGCGGGGGCGGCCCGCAGGAAGACGTAGTTGAGTCCGACGTAGAGCAGCATCACGAGCAGCGTCCCGGCGGCCAGCGCGCGGGGGAGCGTCCGCCGCGGGTCGCGGAGTTCGCCCGTCACGTACGTCGCGGCGTTCCACCCCGAGTACGAATACGACACGAAGATGAGCGACACGGCGAATCCGGCGGAGAACACGTTCGAGACGCCGTCCGCCGAGGGGAGCACGCCGATTTCCCGGGGTTCCGCGACGAGGGACAGCCCGGCCGCGACCAGGGCGAGGATCAGCGCGACCTTGGCCGTCGTCGACCAGCGCTGGAAGCCGCCCGAGGTGCGGTGCGTGCGCCCATGGACGACGGAGAGCAGCACGACGAGCCCGACGGCGAGCCACCGGGAGGGCAGCACCGGAAAGACGGACGACAGGTACGTCCCGAACGTGATCGCGGCCAGCGCCGTGGGGGCCGCGAACCCGATCGTGGCCGAGATCCAGCCCGACACGAAGCCGGCCGCCGGGTGGTAGATGTGCGAGAGGAAGGTGTATTCCCCCCCGGAGCGCCGGATCGTCGATCCCAGCTCGGCGTAGGTGAGCGCGCCGCACACGGCCGCGACCCCGCCCACGACCCACAGCATGAGGAGGGCGAACCCGGATCTCAGAGACTCGAGCTGGAATCCGAGGCTCGTGAAGACGCCGGTCCCGATCATGTTGGCGACGACGACCGCCGCCGCCGTGTGGAGGCCGAACCCGGCTCCGGCGGCCCGCCGGGGGGCGTTCAGGGGATGGGCTCGGCCAGGCCCGCCTCGCTCACCAGCAGGAGGAGGTTCGCCTGGATCCCGAGGTGGCCGTCGCGGTTGATCCACCATTCGGCGGGTGAGTGGGCGCCGCCTCCCACGCCGCCGCTTCCGATCGTCACCGCGGGGATGCCGAGTGCGATCGGGATGTTCGAGTCGGTGGAGGAGCGCGTGAGTTCAGGCTCGGCCCCGAAGATCCGCATGACCTCGATCGCCCGCTCGACAAGGGGATGGTCGTCCGCGACCTCTCCCGAGGGACGGTCTCCGATCTGGTCCAGTTCGAGTTCGATCTCGGGTCCGGCCCGGCGCAGGGCGTTCTCCTCCGCCAGCGCCCGGCGCATCGCCCCCCGGAAGGCGGCGTCGATGCGCCCGAGGCTCTCCGAGCTCACCGACCGCATGTCCACCTCCATCCACGACTCGAAGGGGATCGCGTTCACCGAGGTCCCGCCTCCCATCCGGCCCACGTTGTAACTCGTGCGCGGCCCCGAGCGGGTGAGCGTGTCCGCCACGTCCTGAAAGTGGCGGATGCCGCGTCCCAGCGCGTGGGCCGGGTTCGCGAGCCCGAACGCCCCCCACGAATGGCCGCCGGGGCCCCGGAAGATGACGCGGAAGCGATGGGAGCCGAGCCCCTTGTTCACGATTCTCCCGAGTCCCGTGCCGTCGACGTCGATCCAGGTGTGGATGGGGTCCGCCCCCTCGCGAAACAGGTGTTTCATCCCGCGCAGGTCGCCGAGCCCTTCTTCTCCGACCGTCCCGATGAACTGGACGTCCGCCTCCGTCTCGATGCCGGCGGCCTCGAGCGCCCGCAGCACCGTGAGGACCGCGATGAGGCCGCGCGTGTCGTCGCCGATGCCGGGGGCGAACAGCGTGTCTCCGCGCTGCTCCACCGTCACGTCGACGAACTCGGGGAACACCGTGTCCAGGTGCCCCGACAGCGCCACGGTCCGCCGCTCCCCCTCCGGCGTCGATCCCCTGGCGCCACCCCGGCCGTACCGGATCCCGATCGCGTTGCCCTCCTCGTCGATGAATACGGAGTCGGCGCCGGCCTCGCGGAGCCACTCCGCGTAGACCAGGGCACGTTCATCCTCCATGAAGGGGGGCGCCGGAACCTGCGTGAGTTCGATGAGTTCGCGGATCGTCCTGGGTTCGAGTTCCTCGATGATCCCGAAGGCGCTCTGCACCGCGGGATGTTCGGCGAGGCGCCGCACTTCGTCACCCGGCGTCTGGCCGGTCAGCGGGGAAGCGCCACCCGCGAAGAGGGCGATGCCGGCGAGGAGCGAGACGGCGGATCCGGCAACGATCCGGTCATGTGGTGCGTGCATGGATTCCAGGTCTCCCCGATGGTGGATCCGCGCGGCCGTGCCGTCCGCCGCCCGGGACGCGAAGATGTTTGTCTCCGCGAAGCTACCGGACGCCGCGCGCCGCGCCAGATGCGGGCGTGAGGGGGAACCGCGTTACAGAAGTGTTTCGGCACGCATACGCGCCGGTGAGCATGGGAGCGTCTGTTCCCTCAAGACGGCCGTCTGCGGGCCTCCCCCCTCTGGTGTCCTCCCCTGCCGATTGCGATCCACCCAACGGCGGCCGTCACCCTCACCCCGGCAGCCCGTGTTCCGGCACGGGCCATCGGGCGCCCCTTGCACGGGCCCTCCGGCAGTCGGCGGCAGCCCCCGGTCGAACGGCTCAGCTGCCGAAGCGAGCGAGGATCCAGTCGGTGCTGGCGAGACGGACAGAGCTGGAACGAGCGGGAGCGGATCGACGGGCTGACGACGGAGCGCAGAGGGAGTTTTTCGCGCATGAAGCGGGAGAACAGGCGAGTTAGAATGGAGCGGAACGTCCCGAACTGACCTCATGCGACTACGCAATACGCGACCGATCCGCCCTAGTCTGCTAGAAGGCGTGCCACATCGTCTGGTAACCCTTCCAAGTCCTCGCCGTAAACGGCCGCCACGCGGCCCGCATCGGCTACGTAGACGGCCGGTTCGGGTCCACCTAGCCCGAAGGTCAGCGTGAACGCCATAGCACCTTGAAGCTCCACTCGGGCCGACAACCGCACCGACCGAAGGAACGCAGCCACGAGCGCCTCATCCCGCTCGCGGTCCTCCGTGATAGCGACCACCACGAAGTCCACGGCATTACCGTGGCGGTGCTGGATGCCGCGCAGGACGCGCGAAGGATCGGTTAGGGTACAGCTCAGGCATCGATCAGCATTGAAAGCCCACACGACCGTAGGGCGGTCCGTTGCCACGTCTACGGGCAAGGCGTCACCTACGACCGTTGGTCCTGGCGGGCGACACGCCGCGAGAAGGCAGATGGCGGCAAGAAGGGAGATCTTCTTCATGATGTGTCCTTTCGCCGGGCGACCAGTATACGGTTAGGCTGGAGCCCTTGCGGGTCCGCAAACCAAAACTCGTCACCGTCGACGAAAAGCAGCCTCGGGACACCACGTACCTGTGCAAGCGGGATGCCATCGCGGTCCATGATGACCAGATCCCACTCGTACTCGATCCCGCGCATGTGTCCTATCGTGGCGACCAGCCCATCATCCCCCGCGATCTGTACGCCGGATACCTGCGAAACCGAGTCCAGTACCGTACCTGCCTCGGATACGTCGACTTGACGGTCAAAGCTAGGCAGCGCCGCACGCGGACGTACGAGCGGGATGGGTATCTTGGTCAATAGGTCACCGTCCAAGCTGTACTGGTAGATCGTATCGGATAGCGACCACACCGCCCAAATGGTGTCGCGTACCAGTGAAGCGCTAGCCGCGGCAAAGGCACTGGCGGTGGGACGGTCTCGGTCCGAAACGCCCATAGGGAGGAAACTGCGGTCGATGCGGTCCGTTTCCGTGTCCCATATGTGAAGGAAACGCGGGCGGTTGGCCAACTGGTTCCCGATGCCCGTCAAGAGGAGTTTTCCTTCGCCTAGATCGTGTACATCAAGGAGCATGGCTACCGGCGCGGCGTCAATCAATGTGTCTGGACCAAGGAAGGTCAACCGACCTAGCGAGATGTCGGGTACGACGAGCCTGCCGTCGACCGTACGGCGTGCGGAAATAGGCATCAGGAACTCGCCCGGTCCACCACCCGTCCTGCCGTGTACGGCACGGAGCGTGCCATCACGACTGTACTCCCTGATTTGTGATTCCTGTGGTTCCACTACGAGTAGCCCGTCCGGGCCGTCGGTGGCGACCCTGGGTCCGACCGTCACCACATCTTCGGTCTCCTCCAAGGTCACCACACGCACGACTTCGAACACTTCCTCGAACGCGTTCATGTCCACCACGGGTTCCGCCGAGACGCGTGATGCGGTATCGCCGTCTTCGGTGCATGCGCTACCTAGGAAGACGATAAGCGGGAGGAAGCTGCGGCTGCTGCGTGAACCGGATGCGTTCATGGTGTTCCCTTACCCGCTGTCCAGCATCGGGCCAATGTAGCAGCAGGGGGACCCGTCACATCCGCCAAGGCAGATCCAGACGGGTACGAAGGGAATCTTGCGTGCTTGAAGCACAATCTGCGCCGACAGGTTGGCGTAGGTGCGACCGGGCGACGCCGTGAAAGGCAGCGCAAAACTCGCTACCGTCGCCAGCGCGAACGCCGCCAGCATGTTCCCTCGTGCGATACGTCGTCCTCGTCCTCGCATGTCCCCACTCCTTGTCAGTGTTTACCCCTTCACGCGTACCGTACCAATCGGTACGCGTCCTAGCGGATGATGATCCGGCAGCACAATGGATCGTCACCGCACGACCAAAAGCAGATGAAACCGAACGGCGGGACAAAGATCACCTTCAGTGCGGCCTCCTCCGCGACCACTTGCGCCGGACCTACGGGTGTGCCGGGAACCGGTGCAGCGAGTGACGCCGCAGCGATCATCACCGCCATCACGACCGTCTTCGCTCGCTTCAGCATGCTTCCTCCTCGTTGGTACGGTGGACCATTGAGCCGCAAACGACGCGGAGGATATGGATATGCCCCCATATCCTGGACAGCCCACCATGGTGATGGTTGACCGCCGACGTCAGCTTGAAGCTCGAAATCGTCTGGCGGTCGCGACGGCCCACGCACTCCACACGCCTGACTCGGCCGCTCCAAGCGTGACGCCACCCTACAAAGCTAGGGGGGTTCTCGGCCGGCCCGATAGGAGCGAAATCGATGAGTTTTGTATCAAAATCGATGAGTGTTGTTCGAAAAGTGATGAATCGCTGATCCGGCGGAGACTGGCGCCCGATCGCGAGGACCTGGTCCGGGATTGGCGGTACATGCTCCGGAATGAGCGCCACGAGCGGTGGATCCGGGGCTCGTCGCTCCGACTCCCTGAGGGTGTGTCTCGGGCGGTGGCGGGATTGCGGTCAACCTGCACCGGCGAGTCCGAGCCGGACGGCTACGTTCTCCCCGACGGGATCCTGGATCGGCGAAGCTCCGCACCAGCGGAATCACGAGGCCCGGAAACAGCTGGCCAGGTGGTCGTTATACAGCTGGACCGTGTATCGACTCGTGGGAAACAGCGTCGAGAGTGGAGGGATGGATTAACCAATACAGGCGTCAAGGTTCCTGAAGACTGCCGAAGCGGGCGAGGATCCAGTCGGAGATCGTGTCGAGGAAGCCGTCGATGAAATCCCGCTCCAGCGTCGCGTACTCGGCCGGGGATCCGGTCGTCGCGGCCTGGAAGAGGTGGTTGGCGCCGGGGAGCACCTGGACGGTCGCGTCCGGGTTTCCCGCCAGCGCTTCTTCCAGGGGCGGGCGGTTCTGGTCGACGAGAACCTGAAGGTCGAGCCCGCCGAAGAGCGCGAGCACGGGCACGCGCGTGCCCCGGACCCCTTCGGTCGGATCGTATGTGAGAAAGAAGCGGAACCAGGGGGTTTCGACGCGGTCGATCTGCCCTTCGATCTGGGTCTCCACGTAGCTGTCGACGTCGGAGATCGCCGCGCGCTGCTCCTCGGGCAGGGTCTCGATGCCCTCGTGGATCGCGGCCCCAAGCTCCTCGCGATACGCCTGGAGGTCCTCCCCGGCTTCCAGGGCCGCAAAGAGTCTGCGCTGGAAGTCGGTGTTCCATGCGATGCGATCTTCGGGCACGCCGCTCGCGCGTTGAATGGCCGCGGACTGCTCGTACAGGATCTCGGTGCCGGGCACGGTCGAGCCGGCGAGCAGCACGGCGAAGCGGACCGCTTCCGAGCGCGAGGCCGCGATGGGGGCCACGATGCCCCCTTCGCTGTGCCCAACGAGGCCGACCCGGGCCGGGTCGACATCCGGATGCTCCGCCAGCCGCGCGAGACCGGCGAGGGCGTCGCCCGCGAAGTCGGCCGACGTGGAGGTCGAGACGCTCCCCGACGAGCCGCCGACGCCGCGATCGTCATACCGGAGGACCGCGATGCCCTGCCGCGTGAGGTGATCCGAGAGCACTCGGAAGACGGGAAAGCCGGCCACCACCTCGTCCCGGTCCTGGGGTCCCGATCCCGTGATCAGGACGACGCCCGGGAACGGCCCCGTCCCCTCGGGCACCGTCAGCGTGCCCGCCAGGCGGATGTCGCCGTTCTCGAACGACACCTCTTCCGACCGGTAGGGTGCGGGCTCTTCCGGCTCCGCCTCGACGGGGTCGGCCCGCGTGACGGAGAAGCTCGTCGTCACGACCCCCTGCGCGAATTCGCCCTCGATCGTGTCTCCTTCAAGGGCTCCGTCCCACGCGGCGAGACCGATGGGGGTCTCGAGTTCGAAATGCACGCGCCCGTCGGCGTGGGACACGGCCGTGAGAGGCAGGCCGACCTGGCCCTGGATGTCCATGCTGGCGGAGAGCACGCCGTCGGCACGCGCGAAGGTGACCGCGAAGGGCAACTCACCCGTGGGGAGAACGACGGCTCCCGCCCACCGGCCCTCGACACCGGCTCCCGCCTCCGGGTCGGGATCCGGCTCCTGCGCCAGCGCCGGAGAGGCGAACACGCACCCGGCCGCGACCAGCATTCTCAGCGCCATGGTCAGCTCTCCTCGACCCTGACGGCGGAGCCGTAGACCACGATCTCGGCCGTCCCTCCCAGGATATAGGAGGTGGAGAAGCGGACGCAGAGGATCGCGTTCGCGCCGGCCGCCTCCGCCTCCGCTTCCATCCGATCGACCGCCTGCTCCCGCGCTTCGGCCATCATCTTCGTGTACTCCTGGATCTCGCCCCCCACGATGGTCTTGAGGCCCGCGAGGATGTCGCGGCCCAGGTGGCGCGCCCGGATCGTGCTGCCGCGGACGAGGCCGAACTCCTCCAGGATCCGGTGTCCGGCGAGGTCGTTTCGGGAGGTGATGATCATCGGATCACGTCCTTGTAGGGGTCTTTCTTCTGCATGAACAGGCGCTCGCGAACGACGGAGACGAAGAGGATCACGAAGCCCGCGATCAGCGCGAGCATGCCCCAGCGAATGTACGCGGGCATCGTCGTGTCCCGAATCAGCTCAGCCACGGCCGTCCACAGCGCCCACGTCCCGACGACGATCGTTCCCAGCGAGACCAGAACCCAGCCGATGCCGCGCTCGAGCCGGCGATAGACGTGTTCCCAGTAGCTGTCCCAGGTTTCCTCCGGCGGCTTCAGCGGAGTCATGGTGTCGGTGACCTCCTTCAGGCGCTGGTACGTTGCCAGTTCGTCGCGAAGACCCGGGTCCTCCCCGAGCGCGGACTCGAGTTCGAGACGTCCCTCTCCCGAAATCTCCTCGTCCAGTTCGGCCATCATCAGCTGGCGCACCCGCTCGTCCCCGGGCGGACTCACGTTTCTCTCACTCATCGCCCGCACCTCCCTCCCGGCCGGGACGGGTTCCCGCCGTCTCGATCTCGCGTGCGAGGGACCGCCGCGCCCGATAGAGGCGCGACATCACCGTGCCGATCGGGATCCCCAGCAACTCGGCGATCTCCCGGTAGCGCAACTCCTCGAACTCGCGCAGGACGAGCGTCTCCCGTTCCCGTTCCGGCAGGCGTTCGATGGCCGCGCCGACCTGTTCGCGCAGTTCGGCACGCACGACCGCCTGATCGGGGCTGAGGGGGCGCCGCCCCATCGTCGTGTCCGTAAGCCAGCTCCCGGCCTTCTCGAGTTTCAGGCGGCGTGACCGCTGGTCCCGCGTATGGTTGAAACAGAGTCGTCGGATGATCTGGTACAGCCAGGGGAAGAAGGGACGTTCGGGGTCGATCCTGGCGCGCGCGCGGAACGCCCTGGCGAAGGCCTCCTGAGAGAGGTCCAGGGCGTCGTCGTGGTTCCCGACGAGGCCGAGCGCGGTATAGTAGGCACGCTGCATGTATCGTGTGACGAGTTCGCCGAAGGCCGCACGCTCGCCACGCTGCGCGCGAAGAACGAGCGTCCGGTCGGTTGCCTCCGAGCTGTTCAATTGTGGCTCCCATGGTCGCGGGCACCGCTGTGGATCTGTGGTGACTGTTCGCTACGCGAGGGTTACACGAAGCCGCGAAGTTTATTTCACGGATCAAGGAATCGAGAGACAGGATGAGCGAGTTCCCGGTCGGAGCAACCCTGCAACCCGAAATCGTTCCCTCGCGCTGGACGCTCATCCGCGACGTGGCCGTCTTTCAGCTGAAGCTGGTCCTCGATGGCCTGAGGGATGCGTTGCTGCTGCCGATTTCGCTCTTCGTCGCCCTCCTCGACGTACTCGGCGTCGGGCCCCGGGCGGGCCGGCAGTTCTACGAGCTGCTTGAGTGGGGGCGCCGGACGGAGTACTGGATCAACCTGTTCGGCGCCACGGATCACGTCCGTCCGCTGACGTCGGCCCCGCGGCCCGGCGTCGATGCGCTCGTCGACCGCCTGGAGCGGCTGGCGGTGCAGGAGTACGAGCGGGGCGGGATCACGGCCTCGACGAAGGACGCCGTGGACCGTGCCCTCGACCACCTTACGAGGCGCGGACCCTCCGACGGCGATCTCCCCGGGCCGCCGCCGTGACGCGGAGTTCCGCCGAACGCGCGTGCGCTTCCAGTCCCTCCAGGCGGGCGAGCGCGGCGGTGTCCCGCAGCAGGTCCTCGTAGGCGTCGTCTTCGGGCGAAAGCGACAGCCACGTCGGCCGGCGCAGGAACGAGAACACGGAGAGTCCCGAGTCGAACGCCGCGGCGCCCGAAGTGGGAAGCGTGTGGTTCGGTCCGGCTCCGTAGTCGCCGGCCGCCTCGGGCGTGGCGGTTCCCATGAAGAGCGATCCGTAGCGGTGGACGCGCGGGGCCAGCGCCTCGGCCCGCTCGCCGTGCAGCTGCAGGTGTTCGGGCGCCACGGCGTCGCAGATGGCGGCGGCCTCGTCGGGGCCGGCCGCGAGGAGGGCGCCGCCGGCCGCCAGGGCCTGACGCGCGATCGGTGCGGTCGGGAGCGTGGCCAGCTGCCGCTCGGCCTCTTCGCGCACGGCCTCGACGGTCGCCTCGTCGAACGCGCACAGAAGCGGGACGGCGTCGGGGTCGTGCTCGGCCTGGGCGAGCAGGTCGGCCGCCACGCGCGCCGGCGCCGAATCCGGCGAGGCGACGACGAGCAGCTCGGATGGGCCGGCGATGGTGTCGAGGCCGACCCGGCCGTAGAGGAGGCGCTTGGCCGCGGTGACGAACCGGTTGCCCGGCCCCGCGATCTTCTCGCAGCGGGAGACGCCTCCGACGCCGAAGGCGAGCGCGCCGATCGCCTGCGCGCCGCCGATGGCCAGCAGGCCGTCGGCGCCGCCGATGAACGCCGCGGCCCGGACCGCTGCGGTCGGGCGCGGCGATGCGACCCAGACATCCTCCACGTTCGCCACCCTCGCGGGAATGGCGGTCATGAGCACCGAGGACGGGAGGGGGAAGCGGCCCCCGGGCGCGTAGCAGCCGGCGGCGCCGACGGGCACGAGCCGATGGCCGCCGCGACCGCCCGCGACCGGCGTGTCGAGGTCCGTCGCGGATGCCCGCTGGGCCTCCGCGAACGCGCGGATCCGGTCCGCCGCGCGGTGCAGCAGCTCGCGGTCGCCGGCAGGCAGG
>JAJEEM010000074.1 GCA_022820995.1 Gemmatimonadota bacterium
CAAGCTGATTGTTGTTCAACCAGAGCAACTCGAGCTCCTCCAGGCCGGCGAACGCATCGGGCGCGAGTTCGGCGATCCGGCCCCCATCGTGAAGGTAGAGCTCCCTCAGGTTCGGAAGATCGGAGAACACGCCCGCCGGCAGTCGGGTCAGCGGAGTATTCCGAAGGTAAAGACGACGGAGCCGGGACAAGCCGGCAAAGTCCCCCGGCGCGAGTTCCGCCAGCGGGTTGCCTTCAATACGCAGCACCCTGAGGGCGGCGAGATCCGCGAATGTGCTGTCGGGCCATTCGCTGATACGGTTGAAGCTCAGGTCGAGCCAATCCAGCCCGGTCAGGCCGGAGAAATCTCGCCGGCGCAGCGCAGTGATGGGGTCGCCGGTGGTGACGCTCCGCCCGGCGGCTGCATCGTCCTCGTCCGTCGCGCCTGGGCGGCACGCGCCCGGTCCCCAGTCGAGCCGGACGACGGGACCGGGCGCGTTCGGTGCCCGAGCCGGACATGGCGCAAAGTAAGGCTCGCGCCCGCTCCGGACGTCCGCGGTCTGAGTCCCTCCGGGGCGGAGGTCCAGCTGAGTGATGCGCGCAAGATCCGCCTCGCGGACCTGGCTGCAGTCGGTCGCGCCGGATGCTTGCACGATGCCGCTCGCAACCTGGCGCGTGCGGTCGCAGACGCCTTCCTCGATGGTGACGCTAGTGAGGCGCGGGTAGCCGAGCGCGTAGGGGGCGTCGCTCCCGGGGGCTCGCAATTCGATCAGGAAGGATTCCCGGGGGGGTTCGATCTCGTCGTCGTCGTTTATCGGCACCCGGATGAAGGCGCGGGTCGTCCCGGGGGCGATGTCGACCGTGCCGCCCGATCCACCGGCATGATCGGAGGAGTCCGCGTCCGAAGTGTCGGGATCCTCATCCGCGACGATCGAATAGCCCAGCGTTACGGTGGATGCGAGCTGAGTGGACAACGCCACCTCGACCCGGGCCGTGTCGCCCTCCTGAATCGCGACGCGGGAGGCGCCGAGCGTGACGACCGGAACCGTCGGCCGGAACATCGCGACCGGGTCGGCCGCCTCGATCGCGACCCCTCCGAAATTCCTGGGAACAGTGGGCACGGACGCCACCGCCACCAGCGACCCAGCCACGCCTTGTGCGCCCCGGACCAGTGTGATTTCCTCGCTCATCGTGCGTCCCGCCTCGATAACGGCGGAATCCGCCGAGAGCGTGCCTCCCGCTACGGACAAGGGAAGCCGCATCGTGAACGGCGCGCCTTCGGCGATCCGCACCGCAAGCCGGGCGGGCCCCGGAGCGAGCAGATCCTCGCTGTCGGTTCGCTCGATCTCGGGAACCAGCGGAAACGGGGTTCCGGGGTTCCGGGCAAGCGAAAGGCCGCGCAGGTTGCTCAACCCGAGAAAGACGTTCGGCGGCAACGACCGAAGCTGGTTGTCTCCGAGGAACAGCCACTGAAGGTCCGTCAAGCCGCTGAACAGACCGGCGGGCAGTTCGACCAGACCGTTGTGCTGCAGACTGAGCCCGCGCAGGCGCGACAGTCCGGCGAACACGCGCTCCGGGAGTCGTGTCAGTCCGGCTCCCTCGTATTTGTTGCCGTCGATCAGGAGCTCTCGAAGGCCTGACAAACCGGAGAAGTCACGCTCGCGCAGGGCGGTGACCCCGCCCGCGCAGCCCAGATCCCAGACGGCCGGACAGATGACGAGTTCCGTGATTGCGGCCAGGTCGGCACCGTCCGGTTCCGAACACGCGATCGCTTCCGTCCGCTCCAGGATGCCTTCCCGGACCTGTGGCGTCCGGTCGCACACGCCCTCCTCAATCTCGACGGTAGCATGGCTCTGTGGACCCAGCGTGTATCCGGTCTCCGGCGCGGGCTCGTCCAGTTGGATGACGAAGAACTCGCGGGCCGGCTCGATCTCGTCGTCGTCCCGGATCACGATCTCGATCGTTGCGCCGGTCCGTCCGGCCTCGATCTCGACCCTGCCGTCGCCCCCATCGGCGTAGTCGGCGGTATCCGCGTCGGCGGAGCCGGCGTCGCCGTCCGGGCCGATGGCGTAGGTCAGGACAACCGGAGAATCCGGCGGCGAATCCAGCGCAACAGCGAGAAAAACGCTCTCGCCCTCGGCGGCGGCGGCACGCTCGACGGCAAAGGCGGCAGATGGGCCACGTCGCTCGACGACCAGCGCCGACTGTCCCGATACGCCGTCCGACACGGCCGTGATCACCGCCGTGCCCGCGCCCACCCCGGTCACAAGGCCCGTCGCATCCACGCGCGCCACCGATCCGTCGCTCGAAGACCACGAGAAGGCCGCAGCCTCGACCCGGTGCCCGTTCGCATCGAACGCTTCCGCTGCCAGACTCAGAGTGTCACCTGCCGCCAGCGTGTCGGCCGCCGGAGACACCGTGACCGCACTCGCCGCCTGCGCCACCGTCACGTTCGCGTTGCCCTGCGCGGAGCCCGCCGTCGCGGTGATCGTCACGGTACCGTTCCCCGCCGCGGTCACGACACCCGAAGCGTCCACCGCAGCCACCGTCGTGTTGCTGCTCGCCCACGAGACGCTGGCTCCGGTCATCACCGCCCCGGACCGGTCGCGCACCTCCGCGGCGCGCCGAACCGTCGCCTCCAGCGCTGACAGCACCGTACTCGGCGGGCCTACCGTTACGGTCGCCGGTTGCGGTGGTGGCGGAGGCGGGGGGGGCGGCGGGGCCGTGGCCGAGTCGCCGCAGGACAGGATCGCGAGGAACGAGAAGCCGGCCGCCACGCGTCGGACGCTCATCGAGAGATCCCCGGTTCGCGAGCCCACCGACTCCATGAAGCTGCGTCGGGTCGCCTCGGGCCTCCGGCGGGGGCGGCCGATCTCATCGCCGGCCGCACTATCGCCGCCACGCCTCGTCGTCCGGGACGCCCCGGCTCACGACCACTTCGATCTCGTCCGGATCGACGCCCACTGCTGCCAGCGCATTCGCCTCTCCGCGCGCGAGCGCATCCGGGTCGGGCGGGTCGCGCAGGAAGCCCCGCACCTGGCCCGTGGCCGCGTCGCGCAGAATGGCCATGGGCGGCTCCGAGCCGTCCTCCATGCTGGCCTGACCACCCGGCCCCGCGAGGACGATGCGGGCCAGCCGGCCCGCCCACGATGAGTCGGCGGGGACGGCAAACACGAACGAGCGGCGCCCGTCCCCATCAACCACCTCCGGCATGTGGAAGTCGAGCGCAAAGAGTTCGCTGCCGTCGGCCGCCTCCCCGCTCACCCGCCAGTCTCCGGCGCTGTCGGGAAGCGATGGCCGCGCTTCGATGAGGAAGGAGGGATCGAGCGAGGGGACTCCGCCGGCATCGGCGTTGCCCCAGAGCAGCAACATCCGCCCGGCCGCCGCCTCCTGCGCCGCCAGCGCGCGGGCCTCGCTTTCGCGCCGCCACCGCAGGGCGTTCGAGAAGTGGTACGGGCTCACCCACTCCGGATCGCAGTAGCTCATGAAGTCCGGCGTCCCCGGACTTACCAGCGAACCGGTGACGAAATCGTAGCCCCACGCCCCGATCGTTCCCTCCTCGTACGGGTAGCCCGGGTCGGGTCCGCCCTCATCACCGCTGCACGAAGCGTGGAAGAGGTGCAGGTTGTGCCCGAACTCGTGCGCGATCGTGAATTCGTCGAGCCGCGACATCTGCGAGCGGCTCGGGATGTCGAACGCCACCCCATCGAGCCCGTCGGGGCCCGCTTCCCCCGCCAGCACGCCCATGTAGTAGCCGGGCGCGCCATCCGTGACCCGCACCACTTCAAGTTCGTCGACCAACTCGAACATGTTGTTGGTCGAGGTGATCACAGGGCTGCGGACCGTCACGGCGAGGTCGTCGACAGGCAAACGCGCGCGCGTGGCCCGGAACAGGGGATCATCCCTGGTGAGTCCCAGGAGTCGCTCCAGCACGGCGAGGTCCTCGCCCACCCTGGGGAGAAACGGCACGACCGTCACCTCGAACGGGGGCACCTCGCGGACATCGAGGGGGAGACGGCCTGACGCGGGAATCCGTTTGGCGATTCCCAGGGCCGGATCGAGTGTTCCCTCCGGATCGATCTCGACCACCATCTCCAGACCGGGTCGGATCGCGGCCGCCGGGATCTCCGCATTGGATGACGCGGTGAGCGACCCTTCCGCGGGCTCGGCCGGGATGGAGGCGTCATTTGCGGCGATGTCGGCGGTGTGGACCAGCCTTCCGCCCCGGTAGAAACTGGCCCGCACCGGCGGGACCGAGACATCGACCTCGGAGTCCGACGTGACGAACACGCGCAACAGCGCCTCGCGGCCCGCGACCAGCGGAACCTGCTCCACGGCAGATTGGACGGCCTGGACGAGGTAGGCGTCCGCCGCGATTCCCCGGCCGCACGGAGCGACTCCGTGCTGCATCGTCACGCCTTCCAGCCAGGCCAGGAAGGCGGGGTCGTCCGGAGCGCAGAGACCGGTGTCGGCAATCAGCAGCCGAACCAGCCCGTTGATCGCCGTCAACGTCGACGGGAGTGCTCCGGTCATTCCCGGATTCCGTGAGAGATACAGCCATTCCAGCGTCGAGAGCCGGCCGAACGACGGCGGCAGCGGGCCGGCAAGACCCGCGTCCGGCGCGTAGAGCACCTTGAGGTTCGGGAGATTGCCGAACGACGATCCGAAGCCGCCGTCGAAGCGGTTGCCCCAGAGGTATATTTCCCGGAGCCGGGAGATGTTCTCGAGCTGCGGCGGGATGGCTCCCGAAAAGCCGTTGCCGCCCAATGCGAGGATTTCGAGGTTCGACAGGCGGCCGAGTTCCGGCGGAATCTGCCCGGTCAGTCGATTTCGGGTGACGCTGAAATACTCCAGGCTCGCGAGATTCCCGAGTTCGGCCGGAATCGGCCCGCTCAGTTCGTTGCGACTTAGCACGAGTTCTTCAAGACTCGAAAGTCTCCCGAGTTCGGGCGGAATCGGTCCCGTGAGCGCGTTCAGCCAGAGACGCAGGACCCGAAGGTTCGCCAGCCGGCCCAACTCGGGCGGGATCCGTCCGGTGTGGTCGTTTCCCACCAGGCTCAGGTAGCTCGCGTCCGCCAGGCGGGCGAGTTCGGTCGGTATGGCGCCCGCCTGGCCGCCCGTCAGGGCGAAATCGAGATTGAGCGTGTCCAGGCTGCGGAGATTGCCGAGCTCCGGCGGAATCGGACCGCGAAGCCGGTTGAACGAGAGATTGAGTTCGGTGAGCTTTCGCAGATTGCCGAACTCCGGCGGAATCCGACCCGTCAGGTCGTTGGCTTGAAAGCTGAGGTATGTGAGCTGTGACAGGTTGCCCAGTTCGGGCGGAATGGGGCCCGTGAGATCGTTCGCCTGAAGTCTTAGGAATTCGAGCGCGCCCAGATTGCCCAGCTCGGGCGGGATGGCGCCGCTGAGGTCGAGGTTGTAGAAGAGATCGAGCCGCCGGAGCTCGGAGAGGTACCCGACCTCCGGCGGGATCGTGCCCGTCAATCCGTTGTCGGGCAGATCCAGAGCCACGACGGACCCGTCCGTCGCCGAATACGCCGGGGCCCAGCCGGCCGCGGGCGACGTATCGGCTTCCTCGTCGGAGCCGGTCCCGTTCCAGCGCGAACGAAGCACCGCCAGTTCCTCTTCCAGCGACGCACTGTCAAGTACCCGGTCCCTGGCGTATCCCTCCGCGGTCCGGTCCGGTCGCTCCACGCGGCTCGACACTCCGGCGGCGATGGCTCGGCCGGCGCTTCCGGTCGTGGTCGAGACGCCATACCACATGGACAGCGGTTCGTCCGACAGCCAGTTGTCGTTGCGATACCAATCGTCCCCTCCCATGGCGCGATAGAGGGCGACCAGCACATCGCGGTCGGACAGAGCGGCGCAAGCCGGCAGACTGAGCTTCGTCGGAACCGTCGCCCACCAGCTTTGGAACGCCGCCTCGGACGGGACGCACACCGTGGGCTCCACCAGCACGGTGTGCAGCGGAAGCCGGGCGAACCCGAGGGGCAGCCGGCCCATGAGGCGATTCCCTGTCAGACGCAGTTCCCGGAGCGCCGCGAGGTTGGCCAGGCTCGAAGGGAATTCGCCAGTCAGACTGTTGTCCGAGAGGTTGAGGGCCACGACCATGCCCAGCGTATCCGCCTCGACGCCGTGCCACTCCTCCACCGACCGCTCACTCGACCAACCATCGGAACGCGTCCAGCCCGAGCCTCCCGTCGCTGCGTACAGGTCTCTCAGCGCGGACACGTCGGCCGCGTTGCAGAGAGTGACCGACCCGTCCCGGCGCTCGATGCCCTCCAGCCATCCGAAGAATGCGGAAGTGCCGGGCACGCAGAGACCTTCGTCACTCCCAATGTAGAAAGCCTGAAGCCTGTCGAGTTGCAGGAAGCTCTGGGGGATCGGCCCTTCCAGCTTGTTCAGGCCCAGGGAGAGCGATTCCAGGTTGACCAGGTTCCCGAGCTCGGGCGGGATCGGGCCCTCCAGCGCGTTGCCGTACAGGTTCAGGATCCGCAGTTGGGCGAGATTGCCGAGTTCCGAAGGAATCGGACCGACGAGGTTGTTTTCGCCCAGGGGGAGCCAGTCCAGGTTGACCAGGCGGCCAAGCTCGGGTGGAATCCGGCCCTCCAGCGCGTTGCCGTACAGGTTCAGGGTCCGTAGCCGGGTGAGATTGGCGAGTTCGGACGGAATCGGACCAACGAGGTCGTTTCCGTCCAGGCGGAGCCCAACCAGGTCGGCCAGGCCACCGAGCTCGGGCGGTATTGGGCCCTCCAGCCCGTTGCTGTCCAAGTTCAGGTCGACCACCCGTCCCGACCTGTCGGTATGCACGCCATACCAGTCGCCGAGCGGCGCGTCCGTCAGCCAGTTCTCGCCGTTCGTCCAGTTCGGTCCGCCCGTCACCCGGTACAGCGCCACCAGGGCCGCCCGGTCGGGGTTCTCGACCGTGATCGTGGCCGTTCCCGATACTCCCCCCGCCGTTGCCGTGATGGTCACGGTGCCGACAGCCAGGGCAACGACAAGGCCCGTGGACGGCGTCACGCCGGCGATCGCCGGATCGGTGCTCGTCCATGTGAACTCCACCCCCTCCAAGCGGTGCCCGTTCGCGTCGAACGCTTCCGCCGAGAGCTGAAGCGACGCGCCCGGCGCGATCGTGTCGGCGGCCGGGATCACCGTCACCGCCGCCGCGCGCTGCGTCACCGTCACGGCCGCGCTTCCGGACGCCGAACCCGAGGTCGCCGTCACTGTCGCCGTCCCGTCGCCCGCCGCCGTCACCAGCCCGGATCCGTCCACCGTCGCCACCGACGGGTCCGAACTCGTCCATGCCACCGCCGCCGCCGGCATGGGGCGGCCCGCCTGGTCGCGCACCACCGCGGACAGCCGGGCCGTGTCGCCCACCGCCGACAGCGACACCGTCTCCGGCCTCACCGCCACCACCGACGGGACCGCAGCCTCCACCGTGAGCCGCGCGCCGCCCGACGCGCCGCCGGTCGTCGTCGCCGCGATCACCGCCTCCCCCGCCGTCAGCCCGGTCACGAGACCCGCGCCGTCCACCGTCGCCACGGACTCGTCGCTCGAAGACCACGAGAAGGCCGCGCCCGGAACCGCGTGTCCGTTCGTGTCGAAGGCCTCCGACGACAGCCGCAGCGTGTCCCCCGCGAGCAGCGTGTCCGCTTGGGGCGTCAGGGTCACTGACGCGACCCGCTGCGCCACCGTCACGGTCGCGCTCGCGGAAGCCGAACCCGAGGTCGCCGTCACCGACGCCGTCCCGTCACCCGCCGACGTCACCAGCCCCGATCCGTCGACCGTCGCCACGGACTCGTCCGAAATCGTCCACGCCACCGCCGCTCCGGGAATCGGACGGTCCGCCCTGTCGCGCACCTCTGCCGACAGGCGCACCGTGTCGCCCAAGGCCGTCAGCGACACCGTCTCCGGACTCACCGCCACCGCCGCAGGGACCGTCGTTACAGTCACCGAGAAGCTCTGCGCCGCCGCGAGACCCGCCGGGTCCCGAGCCGTCACCGTCACCGTCGCCGTGCCGTCCGCGACGCCCACCAGCGTCAGCGTGGTGCCCGAGATCGCCACCGAGATCACGACGGGCGCGGACGACGCCACCGTGTATGTCAGCACGTCCCCGTCCGGGTCGCGGAAGTACGAGGACACGGCCAGCGTCAACGTGCGACCCGTCTCCACGGCCTGGTTCGGGATCGCACCCACCGCTTCCGGCGCCCGGTTCGGCGTCTCCACGACCACTCCGAAGCTCTGCACGGCCGTGAGACCGCCGGGATCCCGCGCCGTCACCGTCACCGTCGCGGCGCCGTCCGCCACGCCCACCATCGTCAGAGTGCTCCCGGACACCGACACCGAGACCACCCCCGCAGCGGACGACGCGGCTTCGTAGGTCAGCGCCCCGCCGTCGGGATCGCGGAAGTAGGACGACACCTCCAGGATCGCCGTCTGCCCCGTATCGAGACTCTGGTTCGGGATCGTCCCCACCGGCACGGGGGCCACGGGCGGCGGTGGAGGCAGAGGAGGTGGCGGCCCAGGTGGGAACGTCCCCTCTCCGCCGCAGGAGGCGGTGACCGCAGTCGCCGCCAGCAACAGCGACCAAGAGAGGGTCAGCCGCAGTCGGCCGCTCATCCCGGAATCACGCGGAGAATCCGGCCGTCCTCGTCAACGATGACGAACGGTCCTTTCCAGATGTCGTTCCCGTAGGGGACCCACCGGGCTTCACCGATCAGTCGCGCCGCGTCGGCGCCGGGGAGCCTGTAGGGATCGGCGGCGGTCACATCGACCGCGTAGCCGAGATCCGCCAGAGACTGGATCGTGATCGCGCTCAGCGGGCTTCGCTCACTTCCCCCGTCAGCCCAGCCGACCATGAGTTCCATCCCGAAGACGGGTTCTTGACGATTTCCCCGCCAATGACTGTTCACGGTTCCCGGGCCGCCGGTGTTCTCCACCGGCACTTTGGCGCCGCTGTAGCCCGTGCCTCCCGCGTCGTCGAACGCATCGATGGCCCGCCGGCCCTCGAAGTGCGTGTCCAAGACTTCCGTCTCAGAGGAGGGACTGCGCAGCAGCTCGACCAGATCCCAGACCGTGCCGATCCCCAGGACATGTCCCATCTCGTGAAGGATCACGTCGTCCAGATCGCCAGCCGCCTCCATCCGTTCGAGGTCGGCTACGTCGAACTCCATGCGCCCGTAGTAGGGGAACACGAAGGGGCCGTCAAAGCGGCCCCGGCATGGACCGGCTTGTCCCAGCGTGCCCCCCGGACCGTCGATTTCGCCTACGGCCGCCACGATCAACAAGTCGTCGATCGTCTCGACGTATCTCGCGAATCTCGGGTCGTCGCCGCACGTCAGCGTCCGGTTCGCCACGATGTCGCGTAGTTCCGTCGGCGCCAGGATCGTCATCCAGCGCTCCGCCGCGCGCTCGAACTCCGCCCTCTGCCTCCGGGTCACGGGCGTCGCGAACACGAGTTCGATGTGGAATCCCGACCCGGAGGCCACGACGGTCACGTCGAATGAGGACGCGGCGGTCAAGCCGTACGGGTCGCTGGCGGTCACGGTGACCGTCGCGGTCCCCGTCGCCACCCCCGCGATAGTCAGGACGCTGCCCGACACGGAGACCGCCGCCACGCCCGGGGCGGATGTTACGGCCGAGTACGTGAGCGCGTCGCCGTCCGGATCCCGGAAGTAGGACGACGCGTCCACCGTTTCCGTCCCGCCGACGGCCACGGTCTCGCCCGGGATCGAACCGACGGCCTCAGGCCCCCGGTTACGCGTTACGACCGTCACCGACAGACTCTGCGCGGCCATGAGCCCGTCCGGATCCCGGGCCGTTACCGTCACCGTGGCCGTACCCGCCGATTGACCGACCAACGTCAGCGTGCCGCCCGACAGAGATACGGCGACCACCGTCGCAGCCGACGAGGCGGCTGAATACGCCACCGGATCGCCGTCCGGATCGCGGAAATAAGCCGACACATCGACCGACGCGGTCTCGCCGGCGGACACGGTCTGCGCTGGAATCGTGCCCGTTGCCTCCGGGCCGCGGTTCGGCACCGTCACCTGGAAACCCTGCTGGGCGGTCAGACCCTGAGGATCGCGCGCCGTCACCGTGACCGTGAAGGCACCCTTGGCGAGCGCGGAGACCACGACGGAGCTCCCCGACACCGACACGCCGCCGACGCCCGTGTTCGACGAGGTCGCCGTGTAGGAGAGGATATCGCCGTCCGCGTCCCTGAAGTAGGAAGACACATCGATGGTCGCGGTCTCGCCGACGGACACGGTCCGGGCGGGGATCGTGCCCGCCGCCTCCGGACCCCGGTTCGGCACCGTCACCTGGAAACTCTGTTCCGCCTCGCCGCCGTCCCCATCGGTCGCCCGCACCGTTATCGTCGCGACCCCCTGCGAGACGCCCTCGATCGTGATCGCCGCTCCGGCAACCGCAGCTCTCGCCAACCGCTCGTCCGACGAGGTCGCCGCGTAGCCGAGCGGATCGCCGTCCGGATCGCGGAAATAGGCCGCTACGTCGACAGACGCCGTCTCTCCCGCGAAGACCGACTGGGGGGGGATCGTGCCCGCAGGCTCCGGGCCCCGGTTCGGCGCCGTCACCTCGAAGCTCTGCTGTGCGGTCAGACCCTGCTGATCGCGTGCGGTCACGGTGACCGTGAAGACCCCCTTCGCGAGCGGGGCGACCGCGACGGAACTCCCCGACACCGACGCGCTCCCGACGCCGGTGTTCGACGACGTCGCCGCGTAGGAAAGGGCATCGCCGTCGGCGTCCCTGAAGTAGGGAGAGACATCGATGGTCGCGGTTTCGCCGACGGACACCGTCTGTGCGGGGATCGCGCCGACCGTCTCCGGCCGCCGGTTCGGCGCGGGAGTCGGGTCCACAACTCCGGGGCCGCCGTCGCCGCACGCCGCCGCCCACAGGACCGCGGCCGCGGCGAGGCTGCGGCCTGACTTGGACCTCGAGGAAAAACCGCTCTCCGGGCGCGCTCGACGACGCAGCATGTCGCTGTCCCTCTCGTCCGGCACTCTTCCTCGGCCCGGTTAGCGCTTCCTCCCGATTTCGAGTATCCCGGTGATCAGGCCGACCCCCGTGACCTTCCCTTTCGATGCCTCTGTAAAGTCGATCGCCGACGTCACAGTCAGACTATTGCCATCGCCCACATCTCCCCCGGGCAGCCCGGTGATTTCCCACCGGTTGCCGCTCAGCCGGGTCGCCCTCAGCCCGTTGATGTTGATGTTTCGGCCGCAAATTCCACTGACACTGCCCACGCGAACGCACCCATTGCTGAGCACTTCAAAAGTGCCGCCGCTGAAGGTGCAGGACTCCCCCGGGCTCAACACCTGTCCCACGGTGCAGGCATCGCCGCCACCCCCGCCCGATTCGATCGTCACCGTGACAGCTGAGGAGCAATTGTTGCCTGTGTCGGATTCCCCGGAGACGGCGTCGACGCAATGGCCCAAATAAATCGTACCTGGACTAGACCCCACTGTTAGGCGCCGCGTACCGCTAGCCTCCGTCGAAGGATCAAGTGAAGGTACGTCGTATTGGCCAATCTCCCTGTCGCTCGTAGTGATCGTCGAGTTTTCCGAGATGAGGACCCGTCCTTGCGTCGCAGCGGACGAACCATCGCCCTGGTTTCGCACGGTCACGTCGTAGGAGAAGGTGCCACTCGGCGCCACGGTCACGTTCGACGGCGAAAGGCTCACGACCAGATCGGGTGCGCCGCCACCCCCACCTCCGCCCTCGTCACCGGTCACTTCCACCCAGTCAAAAGACGATGTCGAGCCAGGGGAATCCTCGCTTGCTAGCCGGATACTCTGCACACTCGTAAAGGCTGGTCTGAAGGGATTGGCGGCGGGGAGCGACAGATTAATCAACTCGGTATCTCCCGCCGACACCACAAGCGTTCCGTCTTCGAATCCAACGGCGGCGCTCGTAAAATCACCCGGGCCGGTTCGAACAGCGCTCGATTGGCCGCTCAGGTCTCGGAAAGTGGTCCATCGGCGCTCCGCCGCCACGAAGATCCACACCGCGTAATTTGCGGTTCCCTGCGTCCCCAGCGTCAGAGCCATGCTGGGGTACGCATTGTTGCCTGTTCGCCACCAAACACCCACCAATTCGTTTTCCCCGTCGGAATCGCCCATTCGAGCCCGAATCGTCCAATCTGTGAGTGGCGTCTCAAGCCGATGCTCAGCAATTCCGAGAGACGAAGAACTGGTTCTCGTCAGCCGCAGGTTGCCATTTGTCACAACAGCATTGGCGCCCGTAACCTCCCAATCGCCTAAGCTGGCGCTCGAGTCGAAGTCGTCGCGGAATCCGGCGCCGCCTCCTCCTCCTCGCACGGTCACTCCGAATCTCTGCGTCGCCGTGAGACCGCCTGGATCGCGGGCGGTCACCGTCACCGTCGCCGTGCCGGCTGCCACGCCCCTGATCGTCATGCTGCCCCCCGACACGGACACGGAGGCGACCGACGACGCCGACGACGTCGCCGTGTAGGTCAGCGCGTCCCCGTCCGGATCCCGGAAGTAGGACGACACGCCCACTGTAGCCGTCCCGGCGACGGACACGTTCTGGCCCGGTATCGAACCCACCGCCTCAGGCGCCCGGTTCGAAGCGGTGATCGTCGCTCGGAAGCTCTGAACAGCCGTCGACCCGCTCGGGTCGCGCGCCGTCACCGTCACTGTAGCCGAGCCGACCGCCACCCCGGTCACCGTCACACGGCTTCCCGACACCGACGCGGTGGCCAGGGCGTTCGAGGTCGCCGCCGCGTAGGTCAGGGCGTCGCCGTCCGGATCCCGGAAGTACCCGGTCACGTCCACCGTCGCCGTACCGCCCGTCGCCACCGTCTGGCTCGGGATCGTCCCCACCGCCTCGGGCGCCCGGTTCGCCGTCTCCACCGCCACCCGGAAGCTCTGCAGGGCCGTCAGCCCGCCGGGATCCCGCGCCGTCACCGACACCGTCGCCGTGCCGGCCGCCCCTCCCGAAATCGTCAGACGATCGCCGGACACCGCCACACTGGCCACGGACGGGTGGCTCGTGGCGGCCGTGTACGTCAGGCGGTCCCCGTCCGGATCCCGGAAGTACCCGGACAGGTCCACCGTCGTCGTCCCGCGCCTGACCACCGTCTGGTTCGGGATCGTCCCCACCGCCTCAGGCGCCCGGTTCGGCGTCTCCACCGTCACCGAGAAGCTCTGCGGCGCCGTCAGCCCCTCCGGGTCCCGCGCCGTCACCGTGACGGTCCCCGTCCCGTCCGCGACGCCCACCAGCGTCAGCGTGCTGCCCGAGATCGCCACCGAGATCACCGCGGGCGCGGACGACGCGACCGTGTACGTCAGCGCGTCCCCATCCGGGTCGCGGAAGTAAGAGGACACGGCCAGCGTCGCCGTCCGCCCCGTCGCCACGGTCTGGCTCGGGATCGTACCCACCGCCTCGGGCGCGCGGTTCGGCGTCACCACCGTCACTCCGAAGCTCTGCACGGCCGTGAGCCCGCCGGGATCCCGCGCCGTCACCGTCACCGTCGCCGTGCCATCCGCGACGCCCACAATCGTCAGCGTGCTCCCGGACAGCGAGACCGAGACCACCCCTGCCGACGACGATGCGGCCGTGTACGTCAGCGCGCCGCCGTCGGGATCGCGGAAGTACGAGGACACCTCCAGGGTCGCCGTCTGCCCCGTCTCCACGGTCTGGTTCGGGATCGTCCCCACCTGCACGGGGGCTACGGGAGGAGGCGGAGGAGGCGGAGGAGGCGGTCCGGGCGGCATCGCCCCCTCTCCACCGCAGGAGGCGGTCACAGCGAGAGCCGCCAGCAGCAGCAGCGGCCGCAAACGGTCGGACGAGCCGGGAACGACGGGAAGGCGACCATTCTTGCTATTCATGCTCGGGGGGCCTCGCTGTCCGTGACGCCACGGTCGGCTGGAGCTGAACTGACACGTTAGTTGAGGTGGCAGGTTAGCACCGTCACCGTCGGCCTGTAAATGCGATCATTGCACGATAAGAACCCGTATGTCAGTGATAAATCGGCACCGACAGCCGAGGCGGCGCGAACGGATGGGCCGTGTGAACGTTCATGGCGAGCCTCGCGACGCCGCAGACAGGCGAAAAAAGATACGCGAGACACGGTGGGATCGGTGTCCCCTTTTTTGAGGACACCCGGAGATTCGTCTACCCGGCGCCGGTCGGCGTAAGGGCGGGTGCGGTCGCGGGCGTCATCCCGGGCCGCGGTTCGGCTGCGGCCCGGCAATCGCCGTTAGCGGCGGGATCCCGTCAGGGCCTGCAGCGACATGATCCTCCGCACGAGTTCGGTCTGTTTGCGAACCCCCAGCTTGCGATAGGCCCGCCTGACGTGCGTGCGCACCGTGCTCTCCGCGCAGCCCAGCTCGAGCGCGATGCCGGCGACCGTCCGACCGGCCGCCAGGTCCACCGCGACACGACTCTCCGCGGGCGACAGGCCGAGGACCGTGGCCGCGAACGCCGGATCGATCCGAGGCCGCGCGGCCGGATCGACGAGCAGCACGAGCGCGGCGACGTCACGCGCACGACGCTCGGTGCTCTCCGTCCGCACGGGGCAGATTTCGAGGACCAGCGGCGTGCGAGTCCTGGCGCGCGTGATCTTCATGGAGCCCCCCGCGGCCGTCGCGCCGTATGGGGGCAGGGCGTTGGCCAGCAGGCGCTGCAGCTCGGCGGTCTCCGCCGGCATCCTGGCGGCCAGCGAACCCCCCGCGTCGCAGAGCCCGTCGCGTTCCATCAGGATCTCCCGGGGGCCCGGTCGTTCGCTTCCAGGATTCGTCCCCGGCGGTCCAACTGAACGAACCCCGACCGTCCGTTCTCAAGCAGGGCGGTGAGAGATGCACTCAGCGCGCCGGCGTTGGCCATCGCGTGCCGGACGCGCGCGAACTGACGCAGGTGAGGCGCGAGGCGCCTGATCGTCCGGATCTGATCGTGCCCCCAGCTTCCACGCTCGGTGGAGTTGCCCAGGGACAGGACGATCGCACCCCCGTCCAGGCCGTCAAGCCCCAGGTAAAGACCATCCTCTGTTCCGCGGGCACACCGGAATTCGTTGTATACGATGGAGGTCTTCTTTTCCCGATCCGTATAGAGATCCGATCGGTGGGCCACCTCTCCGTCGCCGAGGCCGTGGAGGCGCGGGATCGCTTCATCTCGCCAGAAATAATCGCGAAAATACAGCTCTTCTTCATCCTCCCGACGTTCTCCGCCTATGAAGAACCGACTCAGATAGACCTCGGGATCCTTCGGTGAGTTCATATCCACATACGACAGACTATGGCCGTTCGCTCGGATGGCGTCGTCGAGCGAAGCGGCCGCCGGGGCCCACTTGCCAGCCGTCAGCGCCGCTTCGTACAGCAGCGCCAACGTGCGCTCGAACGCGTCCTGCGTGGTCACTCGGCGTCCTCCCCAACGTGTCGTTCCGTCGACGCCGCCCGGCCGCGGACGATCATCCGCCGGTGACGTCGCGGAGCGGAGTCGATCCGCACGCGCAAGATACTTCCACGCCGAATACGTCACCACGGAGTCATCGTGCGATACCTGCCGCGGAGGGTCGTCGCTCCCCGGGGATCGCCGGCCGCTGCCCCGACCGGGGCCGTCAGTCCCGCTTGAGGCCCCCTCGAGCGAAAGCGACGAGGGCGAAGGCGGCGGCGGAGACGATGAGGCCGATGAGCGTGCGGTCGAGGAGGACGGGCGCGTCGGCGGGGGCGAAGATCCGGACGGCCGCCAAGGCGGCGAGGCCGGCCCCGATGGCGGCCAGCGCTTCGGGCACGCCGGCGCGGCGCGAGTGCAGGCCGGCGGCCACCGGCACGAACAGGCTCACGCTCAGGATCGAATAGAAGATCGTGAGCGAGGCGATCACGCTCTCGAGCCAGAGGGCGAGCAGCACGCCGAGGGTCCCGCCGAGGATGGCGGCCCCGCGCGCGACGCGCAGCACGTCCCTGTCGGGGGCCTCGGGTCGCAGGAATCCCTTGTAGAGATCCTTCGAGAGGGACGTCGAGAGCATGAAGAGTCCGGCATCGGCCGAACTCACCTCCGCGGAGAACACGGCGGCGAGACCGAGCAGCCCCAGCGCCGGCGGCAGCGCCGTGGCGAGGAGCATGGGCAGCGCCTGCTCGCGGCTCGCGAGCGCGGGGTCGTAGACGCGGGCGATCATGCCGAGCAGGGTCGGCGCGAAGGCGAACAGCACGAGCCCGACGCCGGCGGCGAGGAGCCCGATCCGGATCGCCCGGGGGCCCGTCGCCCCGTAGACCTTCTGCACGAGCCCGGGGGAGATGATGAAGGCGGGCGCGAGGAGGGCGATGTAGACCCAGCCGGACCCGCCTCCCTGCCACAGGTTCAGGTAGTCCGGCGACGTGCGCGCGGCGGCGGCCTCGATGGCGGCCCAGCCGCCGATGTCGGAGAGCGCCCACGGGATCGCGACCGCGAACCCGGCGAGCAGCACGACGAGCTGGACGAGGTTGACCCAGGCCGACGCCACGAGGCCGCCGGCGCTGAAGTAGACGATGACGACGATCCCGCCCAGGAGCGCGCCGATCCAGCGCGGCGTTCCGGCGACGACCGAGACGATCTCGGCCATGGCGATGAGCTGCCCGGACACGATGGTGAGCGTGGCGAACCAGAGCAGGACGGCGATGAGCAGCCGAACGGAGCGGCCGTACCGCAGGTCCAGGTAGTCGCCCATCGTGAGGAGCCCGTGGCGCGCGGCCACCTTCCAGATGCGCGGCCCGATCCAGAGGGCGAGCAGGATCGTCCCGATGCCGGCCGAGCCCACCCACCACCACGCGCTGAGCCCGTCGCGATAGCCGAGCCCCGCCGCGCCGACCGTCGTGCCGGCGCCGAGGTTGGCGGCCAGGACGGTGGCGAAGAGCAGGACGGGTCCGAGCTTGCGGTCGGCCACGAAGAAGCTCCCCGCCCGCCCGACCCGGCGCCCGATCCACGCCCCCAGCCCAACGAGCCCCGCCGCGTACGCGAGGAGAACCCAGAGGCCGCTGCTCATCTGATCACTGGAGCTTTGTCACGTCCGACAGGATTCAACACCTCTCCGACGGCTTGGCGCGTGATCGTCGTCCCCTTCACGAAGGACGCAGGGGATGTTGCCATCTGAGTTCGGGGAACCGCCCGAAATCGGCGTCGGCCGAGACCATGGTGCAGCCGTGTTCCAGAGCGATCGCTGCGTGCTGGGCATCCGCAACCAGTTTCCCGGTGGCACCCGCCGCGCGACACAGCCGCTCGAAGATCGCCATGTGATCGGGGCCCGGACCAATGATTCGAGCGTTCGGGCGCTCCGTGAGCGAAGACACGAAGGCGAGTGCCGCGTCGAGGGTGACCGGCGGATCAAACGCCCGTGGGTGGGTCACGATACGAACGAAACCGGAAAGCACGAGAACGGAGAGCGCGAAGGGCTCGGGCCCGGTGGCCAGCCGAGTGACCCACCGAGCATATGCGGCGTGTTCGGGGGTCGAACCGTCAATGTGCGCGTAGATCAGTACGTTGACATCGGGAAGAAGCACGGAGGATCATCCGCGTCCGAAGCGGGCGGCATCCTCATCGGCCTCCAGCGCCCTCGGCCGATCAAGATCGATGCCGGGACGGGGTCGTGAACGCACGGTCACGAGTCTAAAGGGCGGCGCCTCAGGATCCTCGCGCCGCTTCAGCGCGTCGTCCAGCGTCTTGGCGATGAAAGCGCTCACACTCATCCCCTGCGCCGCCGCTTCGCGTCGCACCTGTCGGTTGAGCCGGTCATCGAGGGAAATCGTCGTTCGCATGGTGAAGAGAATAACAGCCCTGCATCACTGCATCAACATCAGTTGTCGGAGGATGCCAGGTCGGATACCGAGGGGAGGCCGGGGAGGCCGGTGGCGGCGCGGACGGCGCGCAGGATCGCCTCGGCGACCATGTCGGCGGCGAGCGCTCCGATGCGCGACAGGCCCCCCTCGTCGCGGTGCCTGCCCGTGGCGAGACCGAACAGCGTGTCGCCGTCGCTCGGGGTGTGGGCGGGGTAGACGGCGCGGGCGAGGCCGTCGTGCGCCATCTGCGCGACCTTCGTGATCTCGGCCTTCGTGAGCGTCGCGTTCGTCGCCACCACGCCGATCGTGGTGTTCTCGACGGAGGCGTCGTCACCGAGCCCCCGCACCTCGCCCTCCCGCAGCAGCACGCGGGCATCGGCGAAGCCCGTCCCGTCCTCGGTGCGGACGCCGGCGACGATCTCACCCGTGGCCGGATCGACCACGTCGCCGACGGCGTTGACCGCCACGACCGCGGCCACCGTGAGACCGTTCTCGAGGGTGATCGAGGCGGTGCCGATCCCGCCCTTCATCGCGCGGCCCCGGCCGCGGAGCTTCCCCACCGTCGCGCCGGCCCCCGCGCCCACGCTGCCCTCGGCGGGCGCCGCCGCGCTTGCGGCGCCGGCGGCCTGGTAACCGCACTCCGGCCCGGGACGGACGGATCCGCCGCCGATGCCGAGATCGAACAGGATCGCCCCCGCGACGATCGGGACGACGTGGTCCCCGGCCTGGTACCCGATCCCGCGCTCCTCGAGGTGCCGGACCACGCCCGACGCCGCGTCGAGCCCGAACGCGCTCCCGCCCGAGAGCACGATCGCGTGGGCTTCCTGCACGCTGTTCACCGGATCGAGGAGGGCGATCTCCCGCGTCCCCGGCGCGCCGCCGCGCACATCGACGCCCGCCACGGCGCCGTCCTCGGCGAGGACGACGGTACAGCCCGTGGGCCGCTCCTCCAGCGTGAAATGCCCCAGCGTGAGCCCCTCGACCGCCGTGATCCCGCGCCCCGCCGAATCCGATGTCTCCTGCGCCACACACCCTCCCGCCGAGAGAAATCCGCCCACCACGCCGGCCGCCGCGAGCGCGACGCGCCGCGCAGGGTACGGCCCCGGAAGCTCCGGCGAGAGTGTCATGCGAACAATGTAGCACGGACGCCCCGGCGGGGTGCCGGCACCGGCAGGCAACGCAGTACCCGGCGGTCGAGCCGACGGCATCCGGATGCTTGCAAGCACAAGATGCTAGCACTAATTTCCGCTTGCCGACGACCGGTATCCAGGAGTTGAGCATATGGGGAACACGATTACCGTCCGGGACATCGATCCGGGCGACAAGGCCTGGCTCCGCCGGGAGGCCCGCTACACCGGCATCTCAATGGAGGAGTTCGTTCGCCGCCTGATTCGCGAGAAGCGGGAGAATGCCGCCGGCGAGACGAGGCCTTCGCAAGTCTTCGAGAGGTACTTCGGGCCGGAGTACGGGGTGGAGCTGCCCGAGCCTTCGCGCCATGGATACAGACCGTTCGTGTTCGAGGATGAGGGCGGGGACGAAGCGTGAGGCAACCCCTCCGCTGGCTCCTCGATACAAACGTGGTCTCGGAGATGATGCGTCCGTCCCCCGACCCGCGAGTGGCCGGGTTTCTCGACGGAATCTGGGCCCAGGGAGTCGGTCTGGCGTCCGTCACGGTGTGGGAGATCCTCAACGGAATCGGCCGCATGGACGCGGGCCGGCGGCGGGAACGGCTGGCCGAGCGATTCCAGGGCCTTCTGGATGATCTCTTTCGCGAACGGGTCCTCGACTGGACCCTCGGCGACGCGCAGGCCTGCGCCCGCATCATGGAATCGAAGAGACGGCGAGGCGAGCCGCTCGACGACCACCTGCCGGACGCGCTGCTGGCGGGCGCGGCCGCGCGTCACGGCCTCACCCTGGTCACGCGGAACGAGCGGGACTTCCGGCACACGGGCATCGAAGTGGTCAACCCCTGGGCGGACAGGTCGCGTTGATCCGCCGGCCGCGCCGCCCCGCTACGTCCGGAGTTCCGGGCGGTCGCGGTAGTCGTCGAGCGCCTCGGGGTTCGCGAGCGCCTCGACGTTCTTCACCGACTCTCCCAGTACTACGGCCCGCACCGCGAGTTCCGAGATCTTGGCGCTCTTCGTGCGCGGGATGTCCGCGACCTCCAGAATCCGCGCCGGAACGTGCCGGGGCGAGGCGTTCTCCCGGATCTCCTTTCGGATCCGGGCCTCCAGGTCCTCGTCGAGGCTCCGGCCCTCCGCGAGCCGCACGAAGAGGACGACGCGCGTGTCGTTCTCCCACGGCTGCCCGATGACGATGGATTCCAGCACCTCCGGCAGCCGGTCCACCAGCCGGTAGATCTCCGCCGTCCCGATCCGCACCCCGCCCGCGTTCAGCGTCGCGTCGGAGCGGCCGTAGATCACCGCGCCGCCGCGCGCCGTCCACTCCATCCAGTCCCCGTGCCGCCAGACGTTGGGATACATGTCGAAGTACGCCGCGTGGAAGCGGCTCCCATCGTCGTCTCCCCAGAACCCCGTCGGCACCGATGGGAAGGGCGACTTGCAGACGAGTTCCCCCTTCCCCGCCGGCATCGACCGCCCCTCTTCATCCCACACATCCACGTCCATGCCCAGCGACGGCGCCTGGATCTCCCCCCGCCACACCGGGAGGAGCGGGTGCCCGACGACGAACCCCGCGCACAGGTCCGTCCCGCCGGAGATCGAGGCGAGGTGGACATCCGGCTTCACGTCCCGGTACACGTAGTCGAACCCCTCCGGGACGAGGGGAGACCCGGTGGAGAGCATCGTCCGCACCGAGGAGAGATCGTGCGTCTCCAGCGGCCGGAGACCCGCCTTCCCGAGCGCGTCGATGAACTTCGCGGACACGCCGAGCTGGGTCATCCGCACCTCGTCCGCGTAGTCGAAGAGGACGTGCGGGCCGGGGTGGAAGGGCGAGCCGTCGTAGAGGACCACGGTCGCCTCGCTCGCGAGCGCCGAGGAGAGCCAGTTCCACATCATCCACCCGCAGGTGGTGTAGTAGAAGGTCCGGTCGCCCGCCCGGATGTCGGCGTGAAGCTGGTGCTCCTTCAGGTGCGTGAGGAGGACCCCGCCCGCCGCGTGGACGATGCACTTCGGGACGCCGGTCGTGCCCGAGGAGAAGAGGATGTAGAGGGGATGGTCGAACGGGAGCCGCCGGAACTCGATCTCTCGGGCTTCCCACGGGCCGATGAAGTCGTCGAACAGGACCGCGTTCGGGATCCTCGAAACGTCCGGGTCCGGATCCGTGTGGGGGACGATGATCACGCGCTCCACCGAGGGGAGGCGCCGCACGATCTCGGGCAGACGGTCGAGGCTCGAGTACCGCTTCCCTTGCCAGAAGTAGCCGTCGGCCGCGAGGAGGACGCGCGGTTCGATCTGGCCGAAGCGGTCGAGCACGCCCTGCACGCCGAAGTCGGGCGAGGCGGTGGAGATCGTGGCCCCGAGGCTCGCCGAGGCGAGCATGTACACGATGGACTCCGGCATGTTGGGCACGTAGCCGGCCACGCGGTCGCCGGGCTCGATGCCGAGCGCGTCCAGCGCCTGGGCGAGGCGCGAGGTCGCATCGTACAGTTGTGCCCAGGTGAGGTCGCGGCGGACGCGGTCCTCGGCCCGGAAGAGGAGAGCCGGCCCGTCGTCCCGGCGCCGGAGCAGGTTTTCCGCGTAGTTCAGCCGCGCGTCGGGGTACCAGCGCGCCCCCGGCAGGCGGTCGAAGTCGACGACCACGCGTTCGCCGCGCTCCCCGATGACGCCGCAGAAGTCCCAAACCGCGTTCCAGAACGCCTCGGGCTCGCGGATCGACCACTGCCACAGCGCCTCCGGGGAGTCGGCCTTCGCCCCGCACTCCTCGTTCGCGAAGCGCGAGAAGCGCGCCATGTTCGTCGTCGCGGCGAAGTCCGGATCCGGGGTCCAGAGCGGCCGTTCCGCGCCCGTCACGCCCGAGTGCTCCTTCCGGCCCGCCCCGCCGTCACGCCCGTTCCTCCGACACCCACCAGTACCGGAAGGCGGGCCGCACGAGCTGCGCGAGGAGCCAGGCGAAGAAGATCAGCGACAGCGTCCCGAGGACGGCGAACCCGATCCCGCTCCACGCGGACACCCAGTCCGGCGGCACGTAGGTCTCGCCCGGCGCGTGCACCGCCCGCGTGACGCCGACGGCCGTCCCCACCACGTGCAGCCAGAGGACGAGCCCCGCCACGGAGAGATTCAGCCCGATGAGACTCCAACGCATCGCCGGCGTGTGGAGCGTGTCCCATGCGTCCTCCCCCTCGCGGGCCTGCATGTGCTCGCTCAGGATCCAGATCACCGCCCCCAGCAGGATCATCGTGTCGATGCCGATCATCGCCCCCATCGCGTGTCCCGTGACGACGTACGTCCCGTGAATCACCGCGTTCAGCGGCGGGACCGATATGAGGATCGCGCCGAACAGGATCGCGCACGTCCACCACTTCGCCGCCGCGAACGAGCCGCGTGCCGCGCAGAAGGCCGGATCGCTCGGTGTCCTGAGCGCCCGCCACAGGTCGAACATGGCCCGCGCGAGCACGATGATCTCCATCATGCTCACGACGAACGCGATCCACTTCACCGACTCCCGCCCGGGAAGATGATAGGTGTGGTGCGCGAAGTTCGTGAACGAGTTGAGCAGCCCCACCGCGAAGAGCATGTACGCGGTCGTGGAGCGCCCGTACGAGGGGTCCCCCGAAATCCGCTCCCCGAGATAGATCACGGAGCCGTAGACGAAGAGGTTGAAGCTGCCGACGAGAGTGCCCGTCGCCTTCCACTGGATCCGCATGTCCTGCACCGGATCCCCGAAGATCCCCGGGATCAGCCACATGTGCTGTTCCACGAAGGTGACGATGAAGAAGAGCATCCCCACGCCCCACATCGTCACGTACACCGGCCGTTCCCAGAACCGCTTCCCCGCGAGCCGGAAGAAGTTCCACGCGTAGCAGATCCAGCCGCCGAGGATGAGAACGGAGAAGAAGGGATGGAAGCCGACGTATTCGCGCCCGGTGCCCACGCCCAAGGCGAGCGTGAGAAGGATCCCGAGGCCCGCGAGCGCCCAGGTCAGGACCTGGATCCGGAGACGCCACCGGTCGCCCAGCGTCGGCGGGCCCTCATCCTGCAGGAAGCGGTACACGACGGCGACGCCGCCGAGGAAAACCCAGGCCGAGGCGAACACGGTATGGATCGGCCGCAACTGGCGGAGGTCGAGGCCCACCTGCTGGAACCACGGCGCGAGCGAAGGCACGGAGTAGAAGGCGGCCAGGATGCCGCCCGCGAGCGTGACCGCGATCGCGATGAGTCCGCCGCGGACGAAGGTGAGGACGGCGAACTGGTGCGCGGGGTGGCCGGCCGCGAAGGGCTTCATGGGAACTCCCACCACGGCAGCGCGCCCCAGTCGAGGCTCCGGCCCGACGCGAGCGTCTCGGTCGCCGCTTCCAGCTCGTCCCGGTTCGCGACCAGGAACCGGAGGAACGCGGTGAGCGCCGCGCGGTCCGCGTCGCCGAGCGGCGGGACCGGGGGCGGCATGCCCATCAGCGGGCGCCCGTCAGCGAGCACCAGGTCGAGCGAGTCGGCCGCGAGCGATCCGGCGACGAGCGACAGGTCCGGCGCCCCGACGGGCGAGTCGCGGAACGGGAAGTGGCACGCGCTGCACGGGCGGATCCGGTACGCCGCGAACCCGGCGGCGACTTCGGCCAGGTCCTGATCCGGCCCGTCGCCCGATCCTGCGTCACTGGACGACCCGGCTCCGAGCGCCGCCTCGACCGCGCGCTCGAACGCCGCCTGCGCCCCGGCCCCCTCCCCCGGCGTCCCCATCCGCAGTTCGCCGCGGCCGATCTCCGGCCGGTCCATCTCCCGCAGGAAGGCCGCCATCGCCGCCGACTCGTCGTCGCTGAACCCGAGCGGCGGCATCTGCCCGCTACCCACCGTCAACAACGAAACGAGCCGGGTCGAATCAACCCGGCTCGCGGCGTTCGTCAGATCCGGCCCGAGGAATCCCCCCTGACCGTAGAACTGGTGACAGGTTTGACAGGCATGCGCCTGCCAGAGTTCGCGTCCCTCGCGCGCCGCCTCCGACAGGGGCGCGCTGCGCTCGTCGGAGTACACCAGCCCCGTCTGGACTCCGAAGGAGAGCACCAGCACGGCCAGAAGGAGCTTTTTTCGGGCCGGCGTGAACATGGGGAGCGCTCGAAGGGGTTGGAGTCGCGTGATCTCGGACCCCGAGATGATCTTCCCTCAAGGCGACAGTCGTCAAGCTCGCCCGGGACGCCTGGCCGCACTACCTTACGAAAATTCGCTTGACCGTAAGGTGGCCGAACCCACACGAGGAGTAAAAACCATGCTCGTCAAGGTAACGGCGAAGCGACAAGTGACTTTTCCGGCGCATGTCCTGGACGCCATGGGCGTCCGACCCGGCGACCGTCTCGAACTGCTGGAGGGGCCCGACGGCTTCGTCATACGGCCGCACAAGATCGATCTGTCGCGCCTGGCCCCGCTGAGGGAACAGATCGACCCGGAAACCGAGCCCTTCGACATTCACGCCTTCCGCTCCCAGCGGCATGATCCGTCGCTACGGGATTGACACATCCGTCCTCGTGCGCCTGCTCACGGGCCGGCCCCGGGATCGGTTCGCCCACACGGTGCGGCGCCTGACAGCCCTCGCCGACGACGGAACCACCGTCGTGGCTTCCAATCAGGTGATAGGCGAGGCCTACGTGGCCCTCCAGCACCACTTCGGCGTGCAGAAGCCCGCCGCTCTCTCCGCCTTGATCCAGGTGCTGGGCAGCGGCCTGGTCGCACCCTTGAACGGGCTCTCGGTGATGAGGCTCCTGGACGCCTCGGGCGGCGCGGGGCTGCTTGATCGGCTCATCGCCGACAACTACGCACGTTCAGACCTTGACACCCTGACCCTGGACAAGGCGATGGCCAGCCTCCCCCGCGCCCGGTTCCTCGACCCCTGACGTTCCCGCGGGGCAACCTGCGGGAAGCGGCATTCCGGCAAAGGTGCCAACTCCTGCGGTGGACGCGTTTCCGCCGTGAAGATGAACCGCCCGCCGCCCGCCAGCCTCGGCGGGTGGTGTTCGCCGATGAGGAGATCCTGGTGTTGCGCCGCGTGGAGCGTGACCCATATGGTGCGCCACCGAGCACTCGTCGGCACATATTCGTGCGCCTCCCACCATTCCTTTGGCTCAGAGGGTTTGGAATGACCGCTCACCGGGCCGTGCGTACCCTGCTCGCAGTTGGGGTTGCCGTCGCCGCGGCTTGCCAGCCGTCCGAGGCA
Source organism: Gemmatimonadota bacterium (assembly GCA_022820995.1). GTDB lineage: Bacteria > Gemmatimonadota > Gemmatimonadetes > Palauibacterales > Palauibacteraceae > Palauibacter. The sequence continues at coordinate 25,085 of JAJEEM010000074.1, forward strand.
CCTCCCGCCAACGAGGGCGAGAGTCGGGAGGCTGCGTCCACGACCCGGACGCCCGGTATCCAGGCCATGAACGCCTTTTACTACTACGACGATGTTGAGGCGGCTTGGACCTTCTACACAGAGACGCTCGGTCTTCCGACCGTGGTCGACTACGGTTTCGCCAAGATCCTGCGGGTGGCCGAGTCCTCGTACCTGACCCTTGTCGACGCCGCCGAAGGAATGCACTCGACCGACGAACCCCGGACCGCCACGCTCGCCTTCGTAACCGAGCAGGTCGAGGCGTGGTGGGACTACCTGACTTCTCGAGAGGTGCCCATGCGCTCCGACTTTCGGGCGGCCGAGGGGCGTCCGCACGATGGGTTCGTGGCAGTCGATCCCGAGGGGTACCTTCTCGAGTTCGAACGATTCAATCCGCATGCCGAGAACGAGCAATTGCTGCCCAGGTTGGCAGGGGCCGAAGTTCAATATCCGGCCCGGGCAATCGAGACGAGCCGACCCCCCGAGCTGGGGGTGCAGGCCACCGTCCTCTGGCTGTACTACCGCGACCTGGAAGGCATCGAACGCTTCTACAGCGACATGCTCGATCGCGAAAGGATCGTCGATCAGGGTTGGGCCAAGGTCTTTCCCGTCTCTTCTTCGGGCTATCTCGGCCTCGTGGACGGGGAGCGCGGCCTCCACTCGGCGACCGATGAGAAGAGCGTCACGGTTTCGTTCTTCACGGACGATGTGGAGGGCTGGTTCAGCTACATGCGGGGGCGCGAGGGCTTCCAGCTGCGAACCCGGGAGGTGACCGACGAGAGCGGACGCGTGAGCGTGTTCATCGGCTACGATCCTGAGGGTTACTTTCTCGAGTGGGACACTTTCCTGGACGTCGAGGGAAACGAGGAGTTGCTTGCGTTGCTGAACGGGGTGCGGTAAGCGTCCGCCGACGGCCGGGATGGTGCAAGACAATCCGTTCCGGAAGAAGTCCGCGGGAACGTCTTCAGGCGCTGCGAGGTTCTTGTGCGGGAGTCAGTTGATGCGCTTGTCGCGGCCGGTCCATTCGCGGTCGCGGAGGACGTACTTCCGGACCTTGCCGGTGGAGGTCTTGGGGAGGGGGCCGAACTCGATCGCGTCGGGGCACTTGAAGTGGGCGATCCGGTCCCGGCAGAAGTCGATGATCTCCTGATCCGTGGCCTCGGCTTCCGGCTTAAGCGTGACGAAGGCCTTGGGGCGCTCGCCCCATTCGTCGTGGGGGATGGCGATGACGGCGCACTCGAGCACGGCGGGGTGGCGTGCGACCGTCTGCTCGACTTCGATCGTCGAGATGTTCTCGCCGCCCGAGATGATGATGTCCTTGGCGCGGTCGCGGAGTTCGACGTAGCCGTCGGGGTGCCACACCGCGAGGTCCCCCGAGTGGAACCAGCCGCCGCGGAAGGCCTCGTCGGTCGCCTCGGGCTGCGCGTAGTAACCCTTCATGACGATGTTCCCGCGCATCACGACCTCGCCCATCGTCGCGCCGTCCCGTTGCACGTCCCTGCCCTCCTCGTCCACGACCCGCATGAGGTCGGAGGTGACGAAGCCCTGGCCCTGCCGGGCGAGCAGCCGGGCCTGTTCGGCGCGCGGGCGTCCGTCCCAGTCCGCGTGCCAGGCGCAGGTGGCGGTGGGGCCGTACGTCTCCGTGAGGCCGTAGGCGTGGATCGGGTGGAAGTTCAGCGCCTTCAACTGCTCCAGCAGCGTCGGCGAGGGCGGCGCACCGGCGATCATCGTCCGCACGGGGTGCTCCAGCGGCCGGGCGGCCGGATCGTTGACGAGCATGATCTGCACCGTCGGCGCGCCGCAGTAGTGCGTGACGCCCTCCGACTCGATCAGCGCCCAGATGCGGGCCGGGTCGACGTCCCTCAGGCACACGTGCGTACCCCCGATGGCCGTCACCGCCCACGTGAAGCACCACCCGTTGCAGTGAAACATGGGCAGCGTCCAGAGATAGACGGCGCCGGGCGTCATCTCCATCTCGATGAGTTCCCCGATCGCGTTCAGGTACGCGCCGCGGTGCGTGTACACGACGCCCTTGGGGCGGCCCGTCGTCCCCGACGTGTAGTTCATCGAGATCGGGGCTTCCTCGTCCGCCGGGCCGGCCGTGAGCGGGGGCGGCTCGCCGGCGCCGGTGGCGAAGTCCCTGGCGGAGTCGCCGGCCGAATCGGCGGCGGAAGCGAGGAACGCCTCGTAGGGGTCGCTGGGCGCCCCGGTATCGTCGATCCGCACCACCGTCACGCCGCCGCCGCCCAGCGCCTCATGGTCGATGAGGCCCTCGAGAGCCCGGTCGACGAACAGGTACCGCGCGCCGCTGTGCTCCAGGATGTAGGCGATCTCGCCGGCCCCGAGCCGGGTGTTGATCGCGACGAGCACCCCGCCCGCGGCCGGCACCCCGTAGTGCGCCTCGAGCAGAGGCGGCGTGTTCGGCGACAGAAACGCCACGCGGTCCCCCGGCTCGAGCCCGGCCTGGAGCAACCCCGCCGCCAGCCGCCGCACGCGAAGCTCGAACTCGCGGTAGGAGTAGCTCCGGTCGCCGTGCACGACCGCCGCCTTGTCCGGGTAGACGAACGCGCTCCGCCGCAGGAATTCGAGCGGCGTGAGTTCGGTCCGGTACGGGCTCCGCTCGCTCACCGCGCTCCCGCCCCGCGCGCGTCAGTCGCTGGCGGCGTCCTGCCGCTCACTCGCCACCCGCGCCGCCGGCCTCCGACAGCAGCCGCCGGTACACATCCCGCGCCTCGTCGAACTGGGCGTAGACGTGGTCCTGCTCCGCCTGCGTCCGCCAGCCGGGCCACTCCCGCGCCTGGCGTTCCAGTTCGTCGATCCAGTCGAGGCCGTACTGCGCCCCCGCCGCGTCGCGGATCGCCGCGCCTCCCACCGTGAACCAGACGGGGTTCGTGAACCCCTGCGGGTAGCCCGCGTCGAGCGGGAACCGTTCCTCGGGTTCGCCCTCCGCCCGCAGGTGGATCCAGCCGCTCCCGTCGATCTCCACATCCCCCGAGTAGGAGGCGGACTTGCGGTCTTCGGAGAGTTCGAGGTCGAGGACGTCTTCCCCGCCGCGCACGAGCCAGGCGCGGGTCAGCGGCACGATCGACCGCACGCTGGCCTCCACCTCGACGCTCGTCGCGGCCGCGCCCAGGTCCACCACGGAACCCGGGATCTCCCCGTTCACCGAGAGTTCGACGAGCGGCCCGTTCGTCACGAATGCCGCGGCACCCCGGAGGCCCTCGAACCAGCCGTCCGCCGTCAGGCGCCCGTCCGGCGTGCGCACGTACGTCCGCATCGCGCCCACCAGCGGCGTCGCGTGCAGGTTGCTGATCGAGTCCTCCCCTCCGGTGGCACACACGCGGACGTCGTTGCTCCACAGCGCGTAGAGGGGGAAGAACCCGGCCCGCTCAGCCGTGGACCACTCGAGCGCGTCGCTCGTCCCCAGCACGGCGTCGACCATGAAGCCCTTCCCGCCCATCAGCCCGAACGTGAGCGGATCCACATCACCGAAATAGGGGTGGACGTAACCCGTCGTCGCGCCCTGGTCCTTCGCCTTCCGCATCATGTCCGTGTTCGAGGGATACAGACTCTCGATCCCCGTCCCCTCGTATCCCGTCGTGAACGGCGAGATGAGGTGGTCGCGCATCCCGAACATGAACACATGTCCGTAGAACGGCGGCCGGTACTCCTGCCCCACGATGACGACCATCTCCTCCGTCTCCATCGACACCGGGTGTTCCCCGCCGCCGGGCACGAAGAACTGGTGGTCGAGGATCCGGTTGTCCTTGTTCGCCACCTGCTCGTTCACGATGTCCTGGTCCTCCGCCGCGGACATGAACATCAGGTTCTCGAGCGTGTTGTGGAGGTTCCCCGCGTAGTTCATGTGGACGTGCGTGGAGCCGTTGTGCCATCCGTCGGCCGAGAGATCCGCGAACCGGTGCAGGGTCACGGCGAGTTCGACGGTCTCGCCGGCCGCGATCGCGACCTTCATGCGCTGGGGCTCGACCTCGAAGCCCTTCACGATCGTGAGATCCGCTTCGCCCGGCGGGAGCGCGACCGTGAACGTCCCGTCGGTGTGGAAGGCGGGATAGCGCCCGCGCTGGCCGATGCGCGCGTACTCGTCGGGCGGGGCGTGGTACTTCCCGTCCGGCCCCAGGAGGGTGACGCGCGCCGCGACAGGGTCCCTCCCGCTCGCGTCCGTGCGCACCGTGACGGACAGCATGCCCGTCGGCCCCGCGTACTCGCGCTCGCCGATCTCGATCCGCCGCCGCCCGCCGCCGTACGTCTCGATGAGTTCGAGTTGCGGGAGGCCGCCCTCGTTCGTGATGTAGGCGATCGTCTCCCCATCGGGCGACCAGCGCGGGTGGAAGGCGTCGTGCTCGAAGAAGGTGAGCTTGTAGGGTTCCCCGCCCTCCGTCGGCTGCACGTACAGGTTGTTGAACTGGTCCGCGGCGCCGGCCGTCGAGGAGTAGACGAAGCGCCGGCCGTCGAGCGACACGTCCGGCCGCGTGCGGTAGAGCGTCTGCTCCCGCAGCACCGTCCGCGCCTCCCGGATTCCGTCCGCGCGCGCCGGGACCCGGATCACGTTCCCCGAGCCCAGCGGGACGTCGCGGTTCGAGACGAGGAGGAGCTCCTCGCCGTCCGGCATCCACGCGGGCGAGAGGTGCATGTCCATGGGTCCGAAGTAGAGCCGGTTGTTCCCGTAGGAGTTATCGCTGCTGACCGCGATCTCGGGTCCCGCCCAGTCCCCGTCCGCCACCTCCCGGATGTAGACGTTGAAAAACCCGTTGGGCGCGCTCGACACGTATGCGATCCGGCCTCCGTCAGGAGAAAACACCGGATCCGCGTACACGAAGTCGTCGTCCGTCAGCGCCCGCGTTTCGCCCGTCTCCGTGTCCAGCATCTCGAGCTGGATCCGCTCGCCGCCGTAGTCGGCCGTGTACACGATCCAGCGGCCGTCGGGCGAGTAGGAGGGGGAGGAGTGGTACGTGCCGCCGCGCGTGAGTTCGGTCGCGTTCCCCGTCTCCACGTCCACTTCCCAGACGGAACCGGCCATCCCCACCGCGAGCGACGCGCCGTCCGGCGACCAGGAGGGGAACCAGGGCGTCGTCCCCGGCGCCGGCGGCAGGTAGTAGTTGTGCATGTAGTTGCCGCCGTGCCGCACGCCGGGATATCCGCCGAATTCGGGCGGCGGCTCCTCGGCGAGGACGGGCGACACGGGCCGGGCCGAGGCGGACTCGAGCAGCCCCGGCTCGCCGGGGACACCGGGCGTGCCGTCACCCGGATCGCACCCAAGCGCGAGGCCGACGGAGAGACAGGAGAAGAGGCGGACGGGAGCGGGACCGGTACGCATGGCAGCTCGCAGGGTCGGAGGATCGCCGAACGGAGCCCCCAACTTGTTCCGCACCGACCGCCCCGCGCAACGCGAGATCGGCGCTACTCCCGAGCTCGCGGTGGAGGCGGTTTATGGTTCCCTGTCACTGTGCGGTATCCCGCGGCTGAACAGGACGTCGACGTCCGGCCCGACGCCGAGTCCGGTCACGGCATCGGCCAGCGTTCGGACGGACTGCGGCAGGTCCCGCAGCAGACCGCGGACCTGTCCGCTCAGCCGGTCGCGCAGGATGACGGCCGGTTCGTTCGTGTCCCGATCCATCGTGACGGGGCCGCCCGGACCGGAAAGAGTGATCTCTTCGAGGAGGGCGGCCGTTTCGCCATGAACGGGGACGGCGTACGCGAACGCCAGTCTCCCGTCGGTGTCGGCGACGCGCGTCATGTCGAAGCTCAGCGAGAAGAGGATGCCGCCATCGGCCGCGCGTCCGACGATGCCGTACTCCCCGTCGGAGGTCGGCAGGGCGGGCGGCGCGTCGACCGCGAAGGCCGGGTTCAGATACGGCGTGCCGTCCTCTTTCGCGCCGCCCCAGAGGAGCATGGTGGCCGTGGCGGGTCCGGAGACATCGAATGCCACCGTGCGATGGGCCGCCGCCTTAAGGAAGTGGTAGTCCCCGATCCAGGCCGGGACGCAGTACGACATCAAGTCCGCCGTCGTCGCCGGCACGAGAACGTTCTCGCCCGAGCGCGAATCGACTCCCCACGCCCCTGTCGATCCATCGGAAAACGGATACGCCGGATCCAGCGTGGCCCCCACACTGCACGGCGCGTGGAAGAGGCTCAGGTTGTGCCCGAGTTCGTGCGCGATCGTCAACGCCTCCTCGGGCTGGCTCGAAAAGCCCAGCCGCACGTAGCTCGTCCAGCCCGGGATCCACGCGACGCCCCAGGCGCCCGTGGCCTCGCCGGAGAGCGCCGCCATGTAATGACCCCGACCTCCCTCCATGACGCGGACGGCCCCCACTTCATCGAGGAGCGCATCCGAATCGTTGCTCGAAGTCAATACAGGCTCGTGTGCCGTCACCGTCAGTTCGCCGACCGGCAGGAGGTTCGGGGTTTCCCAAAGCAGCCTGTGCCCCGTCGGGTCCGCCGCCATCTCCATGGCAAGGTCCACCGCCGTGGAATCCGGCCGGGTGCTCCACAGGAACGGGACAACCGTAAGGCCGAACGTCGGCATCCGTTCGACCTGCACCCGCTGTCGGCCGGACTCCGGAATCCGGCGCGACACTCCGAGTCCGGGATCCAGCGTTCCGGCCGGATCGATGTCGATCACCATCTCGACTCCGGGACGCACCACCCACCCGGGAATGGCGGCGTTGGCGGACTTTTTGAGCGACGCTTCCGCCTCGGCGAGATCGATGGGCAGCGACGTCGATTTCCCGGGGACATCCACGGCGTAGATCTCCTCCTCACCGAAGAAGAACGTCGCCCGCACGTCGGGGATCTCCTCGCCCGTGGGCCGCGGCGCCGTCACGAAGACCCGCAGCAGCGCCGGCTCGCTTTCGATCAGCGGTACGGGGAACTCCAGCGATTGCACCGCCTGTACGAGGTACGCGTGCGAACCGTCGAGCGGCTTCTCGTCGCACCGCGAAAGGCGCCACAGGCGCGCTCGATCCAGGAGGGCGGGATCTTCCGGCAAGCACAACCCCGTCCCGATCCACTCGAACCGTCCCAGTCTGCCGAGGTCCGCGAACGTCGGCGGGAGCGGGCCGCGCAGTCGCGGATTATGCGCGAGGTCCAGCCACTCGAGGCTCCTCATCTGCCCCAGTTCGGGCGGGACACGCCCTTCCAGATTGTTGAATCCGAGCCGCAGCTTCTCGAGAGACTCGAGGTTGCCGAGCGCGGCGGGAATCGGCCCCGTCAACTCGTTGAGCCGCAGATTGAGTTCGGAGTCCATATGCGTGAGGGATCCCAACTCCGGAGGGATCGGCCCCGTCAGGTTGTTGGCGTCGAGAGCCAGTGCCGACACGGAGCGGAGATTACCGAGTTCCGGTGGGATCTCCCCGGACAGTTCATTGAAGCCCAGGTACATGAACCAGACGGAAGTCAGGTTGCCGAGTTCCGGCGGTATGGGGCCGTTCAACCGGTTTTCGTCCAGCCAGAGCACCCGCAACTGCGTCAATCGGCCCAGTTCCGGCGGGATCGGGCCCTCCAGCCGATTGGCGGAGAGACGGAGGTCGAGCAGGGAAGGCAGATCGCCCAATCCCGGCGGTATCGGCCCCTCCAACTGGTTCGCATCCAAACGCAGCCGGACGATTGACGTCAGTTCGCCCAGGGCCGGAGGTATCCGCCCCACCAGCCGGTTATCGCTGAGGAACAGCTCTTCGATGGCCGGTAGAGCACCCAACTCCCGCGGTATCGACCCTCCAAGCAGGTTGCTGTGGAGGCTCAGCGTCTGCAATCGCTGAAGGTCTGCCAGCGAGGCAGGTACCGGACCCCGCAGCCAGTTGTAGTCGAGATCCAGAATCGTCAGCGCCTCGAGCTGCCCGATCTCCGCGGGTATGCCGCCGCGCAGGTTGTTCCCCCACAGGACCAGCTCCGTGACGGCTCCGTCCGCGTTCGTCGCGACTCCGTACCATTCCCGTAGCGGCGCGTCGGTGAGCCAGTTCGAGTTGTCGGTCCAGGCGGATCCGCCGGTGGCCTCGTAGAGCCTGGCGAGGATGTCGCGGTCCGAAAGGGCCGGACACGGGTCATCCGGTCCGTGTCGATCGGGGATGGCCGCCAGCCAGGCCCGAAACGTCGGGGCACCGGGTACGCAGAGTTCCGTGCCCCCGTACCGAAACTGCTCGAGCATGAGAGCGGTGAGAGACTGGGGGATGGGGCCGTACAGGGAACCGTTGCCATCCAGGCGCAGGGTCGTCATGGAGGTCAGCTCGGAGATTCGGTCCGGAAGCCGACCCTCCAGTCCGTTGTCGGACAGATCCAGAATCTCGACGCGGCCGAGCGAGTCCGTGTCGATCCCGTGCCAGCCATTCAGCAGCCCGTCGCTCAGCCAGCCGGTGGCGCGGCTCCAGCCTTCGCCGCCCAGGTTCTCGAACAAGTGCTCCAGAGTGGCTCGGTCCGCGGCGTCGCAGCGGAGCCCGTCGTTCCTGAAGTTGCCGCGCCACGCCTCGAAACTCTCGGTACCCGGAGCGCAGAGGCCATCGTTCCGGTGCCAGAGGAAGGTCTCGAGGTTCTCAAGGCGCGTGAACGCGGAGGGGATGGAGCCCGTCAACCGATTGTCGGCCAGAACGAGCTCTTCGAGGTTGCGGAGATCGGCCAGCTCCGGCGGTACATGACCCGTCAACGTGTTGCTGAAGAAGTTCAGGAATCTGAGTTCGGACAAGGCGCCGAGTTCACCGGGAATGCGCCCGCTGAGCCACATGTACTCCAGGTTCAGGGAGCGGAGACTCTTCAGTCGGCCAAGCTCCGGCGGAACGGGGCCGCGGAACTGGTTGCGGCCGAAATCGATCTTCCGGAGGCGGATGGCGTCTCCGAGTTGCGGCGGCAGCCGGCCCGTAAGCCTGTTTCCGTAGAGGTCCAGCGTCTCAAGCTGCGTGAGGCGTCCGAGTTCCGGGGCGAGGGTGCCGACCGCACCGTTTTCTCTGAGATGGAGGCCGGTCACGCGGTCATCCGCTCCCGTTTCCACGCCATACCATTCCGCCAGCGGTGCGTCCGTCAGCCAGTTGTCGCTGCGCTGCCACGACGGGCCGCCAGCGGCATGATAGAACGCAATCAGGATGCCGCGGTCCGTCGTGTCCACGTTCACGGTGACCGTGTCCGTCGCCACGTCGGAGGCCACCACGATCCCTGCCGTCCCGTCCGATACCGCGGTCACCAGCCCGTCGTCGGAGACCGTCGCCACGTCCGAGTCGCTCGAACCCCACTCGACGGTCGCACCGGCGACTTCGTGATCGTTCGCGTCGTACGCGGTGGCGGAAAGCCGCGCCGTGTCCCCGATCGCCGAGAGGAGGACGTCCCGCGGCGCCGCGTTCAGTCGCGCCGCGACCTGTTCGACGCGCACCGCGGCCGAGCCGGCTGCCGCGCCGGACGTTGCGGTGACCGAGGCCTCGCCGTTCGAAAGCGCCGTGACCGTGCCCGCCTCGACGCCCGCAACCGCGGGATCGCTAACCGTCCAGGTAACCGACGCGTTCGGCAGAACCGCTCCATCCCGGCTGCGGACGGTCGCGGCAAGGGTTTCGGCGTCGCCCAGGGATGTGAAGACGACGGAGGTCGGGGCAACCTCCACCGTCGCCGGCGGCGGCGGCGGTGGCACGGCGGGCGGCGGCGGGACGGCGGGCGGCGGCGGGGACGGCGGTTGCGGTGTCGTGTCGGGGCCGGCTGGCGAACCCCCGCAGTACCAGGCAAGGCTTACACAGAACAGCAACGATGCGCCGCTCACCGACCGCGCCTTCCACCTCGGTGCCGGACTGCCGAGGCGAACCCGCGCACACCGCTTCATGCGCCGGTCAGACCCGCACGGGAGGCGTCTCGACGGCTGCCGGGATTCCTGCATTGGTGGACGGCCTGTGCAGAGTTCCGTGCGACAATAAAGGTCGCCGCAGCAGCGAGCCTCCGGATCAGGCTCCAGGCAGGCGGTAGGAGACGCCGCGGGCGACGGCCTCGTCGACGGTCTCGGGGTCGATCAGCACCGTCACCGAAACCGTGAGGGCCCCGGCGGCCGCGATGTTCAGCGAGAGCGTCGTGGCGGCGGTTGCGTCGGGAAGATCGGCGATCAGGAGGAGATCATCGTCGCCGAACGCGTAGTAGAAGCCCTCGAGCGTGCCGCCCGCGCTCTCGACGGTCTGCCTCAGGGCCTCGCGGCGGCCGGTGCCTCCCTCGGCGATCAGGCCCTGGAGGCCCGACTGTGTGTAGCTCGTGCGGAACATGTACTTGGCCATGGTTCTCCGTATTCTCCGTGTCGGGTTTGTTTCTTCGGGTTGGGTCGGTTCTCTGCGGTTCAGCAGGTGAGGCAGTTGTTGTTGTTGTGAGAGCCCAGGCTCTCGAGGAGCGCGACGGTCTCCGGGAAAGGCGAGACGCGCTGCACGGGACCGTTCGCCATGTCGGCCGTCGTCTGACCGCGGCGGCTGACCACGGTGACGTCGCCCCCGACTTCCACGAGATAGAGAATCATCTCGTTGTCGCCGCGCGAGGCCGCGTTGTGCAGCGCCGTGTAACCATTGTGGTCGCGGACGTTCACATCCGCGCCGAGTTCCTCGACGAGGTACTTCACGGCCGGTATCCACCCCTCGGGCGTGTGGCGGTGCGCGTTGCCCGCGAACCCCTCGCCGTAACCCACCCCGGAGGCCGCGTGGATCGGCATCACGCCCGGCCCGCCCGGGGGAACCGGCGGCAGCCCGGAGGCATCCGGCGCGTTCGCCCGCGCCCGGTCCGCCGCTTCCGCGGCCTCCACCAGCGCCTTTCGGGTGTCCTCGGTGAGGTTCTCGAGGTCGTTGTCGGGATACTCCTTCTGCTCCTCCTCGGGCAGTTGGTCCCGAATGTCCTGGAGCAGCTTGAGGCGCTCTTCCTGCGGGAGTTCCGCGTAGGAAGAGTCGCGCAACGCGTTCAGCGCCTGCTGCCGCAGGAACTCGTCCGGGGAGAGACGCTGGCGGCGAGGCGGGGCCTTCGTCGGGATGTTCGGGTCGGCCCCGTACTCGACGAGGAGCTTCATCGCCTCGACGTCCGTCGCGTAGGCGGCGCGCCAGAAGGCGGTGGCGCCGTTCGTGTCGACGAGGCCGCAGTTCCGGTTGCCGCAGCCGGTGTACACCATGTACCACGGATGGCGGGTGATCCGATGGTTGGGGTCCGCCCCGGCGTCGAGCAGCGCGCGCGCCACCTCCAGGTAGTTCGCGCTCTGGAGCGGGCGCTCCTGCGGCTGCGGGAACCGTGTGCGCGGCTGCCAGCGGGCGTTGATGACGGCCCACAGCGGCGATACACCGTTGAGTTCGGCCGCGATGTTCGGATCCGCGCCCCGCTCGAGGAGCATCAGCACCAGGTCGAACTGCCCGTTGATCGCGGCCATCACGAGCGGGCTCGTCCCGTCCGCCGCGCTCACGACGTCGATGTCGGCGCCTCCGTCGAGGAGGGCGAGGGCCGACTCCACATACCCCTGCCGGACCGCGTGCAGGAGCGGCGTCAGGCCGCCGATCTTCTCGACCGGAGGCAGGAAGAGGCGGCTGAAGTCGCTCTCGTCCTCTTCTTCCTCCTCCTCTTCCTCGGGGAGGCCCTCCGCGTAGATCTCGCGTCCCGCCCGTACGGCCGCCTGCAGCTCGCCGGGCGTCGGTGTGCGCGCCTCGTCCCCTTCTCCGGTGAAGGCCTGGAGCACCTCGGTCTCACGCTGCCGCGCCAGGCGGTCCAGCTTTTCCTGCTCGATGATGTCGATGACGAGCGACGTGATGTCGGGGTCCGCACCGCCCTCCAGCAGCACGCGGATCGCCTCGGCCCGGTTGCCGGCGGCGGCGAAGGTGAGGGGCGTCTGGCCCCACTCGGCCTCGACCGCATCGGGATCCGCGCCCGCCTCGAGCAGCACCCGGATCGCGTCGGGGTTTCCGGACGCCGCGGCGAGATGGAGCGGCGTGGCGCCGCTGTTCGCGGTCAGGGCCATCGCGTCCGAACCCGCCGCGACCAGGCTGCCGAGAATCTCCGCCGAGCCCCGGCGCGCGGCGAGGTGGAGCGGCGTGTACTGCCCGATCCGCGTGACGGCCGCCACGTCGGCCCCGGCGTAGATGAGCATGTCCGCGAGTTCCGCGTCGCCCCGGTCGGCGGCCCAGTGCAGGGCCGTCATCCCGTCTCCCTGCGCCGCGTTGACGTCCAGCCCCTCCCGCAGGAGTTCCCGCACCGTCTCGACTTCGCCGCGCATGGCGGCGTCGGCGACGGGCGAATCGGGCGGCGAATGAGGCGTCCCCGCCGAGACGAGGACCGCCGCGCAGAGGACCGCGAACGCGTGCCGGAGCCTGCCCGCCCGCACCGTCAGGTCCCCGCGTCCGTCGTGACCGGGTCGGCCTGGTTGAGCGACATCGGGCCGGTACTGTCGCCGAACTCGTGCATGTCGTCGACGCCGAGGCCGTGGAGGACGGAGAGCATGGCGTTCGCCATCGGCGTCCCGTCCGGCGCCTTGATGTGCAGGTCGCCCTCGAGCATCCCGTTGCCGTGCCCGAGCAGGAAGAGCGGCGCCCGGCGGTGGTTGTGCAGGTTCGCATCGGCCATCGGCGACCCCCACAGCACCACGCTCTGGTCGAGCAGGCTCGACTCGCCGTGCATCGTGTTCTTCAGCTTGTCGATCAGATACGGGAGCTGACCGACGCGGAACTGGTTGATCTTGTTGAACTCCAGCACCGCCTCCTCCCGGTTCCCGTGGTGGGAGGCCGGGTGGAAGGGCCGGTCTGACTCGCTGTCCGGGAAGACGCGGTTCTGAGCGTCGCGCCCCGTCTTGAAGGAGATCACGCGCGTCATGTCGGTCTCGAGCGCGAGCACCTGGATGTCGAACAGCATCTGCATGTGCTCGGTGAACGAATCGGGAACGCCGGCCGGCGCCTCCGGCAGGGCGCGCTCCTCGCCGCTCGAGTTCCGCCCCTCGACCATCTGAATCCGGCGCTCCAGTTCGCGGACATTCGTAAGGTACTGGTCCATGCGGCGCGCGTCCTCCGCGCCGAGGGTGCGCTGGACGGTGGAGATCTCGCCCGAAATCCAGTCGAGGATGCTGCGGCGCGTGGCCCGCCGCGCCGCCCGCTCCGCCTCGGTGCCGCCGGCGCCGAACAGAAGGTCGAAGGCCACCCGCGGATCGCGGATCATGGGCAGCGGTTCGGTCGGCGACGCCCAGCTCAGCGAGTCGGTGTAGGCGCACGAGTAGTTGTACGTGCAGCCGCCCGCCTGATCGAGATTCTCGATGCAGAACTGCATCGAAGGCATCGGCGTCTCCTGGCCGAAACGCTGCGCGTAGATCTGATCCATCGACGTGCCGCAGAAGATGTCGGACCCCTGCGTCTGCTTCGGGTGCGCCTGCGTCAGGAACACGGCGCTCGAGCGGAAGTGGTCCCCGCCGATCTCGGGAGGCGTGAACGCCTCGGCGTTCCGCACATCCGTGTTGCTGATGATCGTCAGGTGCTCGCGGTACGGCTTCAGGGAGACGAGCGCGCTCTCATCGATGATCTCGAAGTCGCGTCCCGCCTTTTCGGGCGCGAAGAGGAACTTCGTCGCGCCGTGCTCGCGGTTGCACCCCGCGAGGCCGTGCACTTCCTCGATCGCGATGAGCCGGGTCCCCTTCCCCTCGGTCAGGCTCTTCGCGCTCGTCGATCCCCACAGACGGCCCGCCGGAACCATCGCGTCGAGAAACGGCAGGGCGAGCGTGGCCCCGACGCCTCGAATGAAGGTCCTGCGAGGCAGGTGCTGTCCCGTGATGAATTCCATGTTCTCCCTCTCGTAACGTCGGACCGTCGCCCGGCCGCCCGGGCCGTCTAGCGGCGGTCTTCGGAAACCTCCTCGGAAACTTCCTCTTCTACCGCGGTCGCGGGCATGGCCCGCTTCATCCTGAAGGCATCTCCGTTCACGACGCCCATGATCAGCGACGAAAGCCTGTAGTCGTCCTCCTCCGCATCCTCCACGATCGACCGGATCCAAGGCTGGTCGTAGTACTCGACGCGGCGGCCGAGCGCGTACGCGGCCAGGTTCTCCGTGAAGTTCCGGAGCAGCGGCAGCGGGCGCGTGAGGAGCGCGTCGACGAGTTCCGGCGGCGTCTGGACCGCCGTCCCGTCGTAGAAGTCGCCCCGCGTGTCGAGCGGCATCCCGTTCTCCCGCAGGCGCCACTTTCCGGTCACGTCGAAGTTGTCCAGCGCGAGGCCGATCGGGTCCATGAACCGGTGGCAGGAGCGGCACGCCGGACTCGCCCGGTGCATCTCCATCCGCTCGCGCGTCGTGAGCAGCCGGCCGTCCATCGACTCTTCCGTTTCGTCCAGATCCGGCACCCCCGGCGGGGGCGGCGGGGGCGGCGTCCCGAGCAGGACCTCCATCACCCACTTGCCCCGCAGCACCGGCGATGTGCGGTTGGCGAGCGAGGTGAGGACGAGGACGCTGCCGTGGCCCAGAACCCCGACGCGTTCGTCGCCCGGATAGCTCACGCGCTGGAAGTCCCGCCCCGCCACACCGTCGAACCCGTAGTGATGGGCCAGACGCTCGTTCACGAACGTGTAGTCCGCGCGGAAGAAATCGAGCACGCTCCGGTCCTCGCGAATGAGGCTCTGGAAGAGGAGTTCGGTCTCCCGCTTCATGGCGTCCGCGAGGTTCTCGTCGAAATTCGGGTAGAAGTTGGGGTCGGGGCGGACCTTGTAGAGGTCCTGCAGCCGCAGCCACTGCGACACGAAGCGCGAACTCAGCGCCTCGGAGCGGGGGTCGGCGAGCATGCGGCGCGCCTGCCGCTCCAGTTCGCCGGGGTCGGACAGCCGTCCCTCGACCGCCGCGGTCCGCAGTTCCTCGTCGGGCGGAAGACCCCAGAGGAAGAACGAGAGCCGCGACGCGAGGTCGATGTCCTCCAGCGCGTAGGCCTCTCCGCTCCTGACGCCGTCGGGCTCGCGCTCGAGCCGGAGGACGAAGAACGGGCTCGCGAGGATCGCCTCGAGGGCCATGCGCACGCCGATTTCGAACCCGCCCTGCTCGACGCCCATGTCGTAGAACGTCATCAGGCCGTCGACCTCGCTCGGTTCGAGCGGGCGGCGGTAGGCGCTGCGCGCGAGGTTGGTGAGGATGCCTCGGGCGCACGGCCGCTCCTCGTCGGATGACGTGGGACGGCAGGTGAAGATGCGCTGGCGGATCGGCGACTCCGACACGCCGGTCGGGTTGTGCGGTCCGCCGATGATCACATCCTGCAGGTGCGGCAGCGTCGTGATCCCGCCCCCGCCCGAACCGCCGCCGGCATTGGACCACACGTGCGGCCGGATCAGGTCCTCGTACGGCCCTTCCTGGCGCCGGACGAAGGCGGCCGAGACGCGGTGCTGGCCGGCGCGGACGAAGACGGGCTCCGTACCGACGGGCGTGAAGCCGCGGTCATCCGCCCCGCCGCCGCGACGCGTGTAGTGGAGGAGCGCGACCCGCTCGCCGTCGATCGAGATGTCGATGTCCTCCATGCGGGAGTTCGCGCCGGAGGTGAAGACGAGCGAGAAGGTGTACTCGCCGTCGGCCGGGAACGTGTGCTCCACGACCATCCCGCCGCGCGTCCCGAACGGGGCCCCCTCCACGTGATCCCACGGGTGCTGCGACAGGTACTGCGAGTTCTTGTACGTCGTGTTGACCGCCGGGGCGTTGCGGTCGCCCACCGCCATGCGGCTGATCTCGGCGGCCGCGTTCAGGTAGGCGTCGAGGAGCGTCGGCGAGAGCGCCTGCACGTCGGCGATGTTGTCGAAGTTCGCGCTCATCTGGTCGTTGGGGAGCCACTTCCCCGCATCGACCTCGAGCCCCAGCAGATCGCGGATCGCCCGCTCGTACTCGGGCCGGTTGAGCCGCTGGAAGGTGCGGCCGCCGGGGTTCGGGTTCCGGGCCGCCGCGTCGTCGACGATGGTCTCGAGCGTCACGACGAGTTCGAACAGGTCCTCCTCCGGCGGACGGCGCACGCCGGGCGGCGGCATCATGCCGGCGCGCAGCTTGCGGATCATCTTTTCGGCGGTCTCCGCCTGCGCGTCCGCGGCGTCCACATCGAACGACTCGAGGGTGAGATTGCCCGCCAGCCGCCGACTGTTGTGGCAGTTCGTGCAGACGCCCTGGACGATGTCGTTGGGATCGGTCGAGGCGGCCGCATGCGGCGCTGCATGCCGGAACTCCGCGGCCGAGCCGACGCCGGGCTGGCCGGCAGCATCGACCACGGCCGCGGCGGACGAGGTCTCGCCCTCCTGCGCGGGGAGGCTCGCGGGGACCGCGAGAACGAGCGTCAGAGCCGCGCCAACCGTGCGGATCGCCATCGCTTTGTACGCTTCCTGTCGGGGCATCGAGACCGCTTTGTCAGCCAGTTCGCATGTAGGCGCATTAAAAGATGTATCCGCATAACACGCTAAGCCCGAAACCCGCTGTGAGGCAAGCGGCGGGAGCCCGTTCAGTCGTCGCGCCAGCGGACCGATTCGGGGGTGATCTCGTCCACGGTGCGGGCGCCGAGGAGGGCCATCGTGCGGCGGAATCCCTCATCGAACCACTTCAGGACGAGGTCCACGCCGCGCTCGCCGCCGGCTCCCAGCGCATAGAAGTAGGCGCGGCCCGCCAGGCAGGCCTTCGCCCCGAGCGCGACGGCCTTCGCGATGTCGCTCCCGCGCCGGACGCCGCCGTCGATGAGGACATCGAGCCGGTCGCCGACCCGGTCCGCGACGGGCTGCAGCAGTTCGAGCGTCGGGGGCGCGTCGTCGAGTTGCCGCCCGCCGTGGTTCGAGATCACGATGCCCTCGGCGCCGGCGTCCGCCGCGAGGACGGCGTCTTCGACCGTCTGAATCCCCTTGATGACGATGGGACCGTCCCAGATCGAGCGCAGCCAGTCGACGTCGGCCCAGTCGAGCTTCGGATCGAACTGCTCGTTCACGTACTGCGCGAGACCCATGGCGTCGACGCCTCCCGCCCCACCCCCCGCGTCCCGGCTCACCGCGCTCGAGAAGACGATCGGTTCGGAGGTGAGGAAGTCCCACGTCCAGCCAGGTTTGCGGATGCCGTCCACGACCGTGTCGAGCCCGAGTTGCGGGGGGAGGGTGAAACCGTAGCGGACATCGCGCTCGCGCCGTCCGAGCACCGCGACGTCCACCGTGAGGAGGAGGGCCTCGTAGCCGGACTCGCGGGCCCGCCCGACGAGTTCCGCGACCAGGCCGCGGTCCTTCCACACGTAGACCTGGAACCACTTGGGACCGGAGCTGACGGCGGCCACCTCCTCGATCGAGCGGGTGCCGAGGGTGGAGAGGCTGTACGTGACCCCTGCGCGCTCGGCGGCCCGGGCCACGGCGAGTTCGCCCTCCGAATCCGCGATGCGGCTGAAACCGGTGGGGGCGAGGATGAGCGGCAGCGGCTGGCGCCTCCCGAGGACCGTCACGCCGGGGTCCACGTTCGTCACGTCCCGGAGGATGCGGGGCCGGAACTCGAGACGGTGGAAAGCGTTGCAGTTCCGCGCCTGGGTGCGCTCGTCCTCCGCGGCGCCGTCGATGTAGCCGAACACGCCGCGCGGGAGCCGGCGCCGGGCGACGTCCCGCAGGTCCTCGACGCTCGCGCAGCGGCCGAGTCGGCGCGCGACGGGGCTCACCTCGAACTTCCGGAAGCGGACGGCGGAGCGGAACGTCTTCAGCATCGAGACCTCCGACACCCCGAAGACCGCGCCGAAGAGCGCACCGCCGGCGAGACCGAGGATCGCGAGCACCGGCGGCCAGATGTCGACGAGCGACGCCATCGGCAGTCCGCCGGGCAGCGTGTCGGCGAGGACTTCGATCACCGCGCCGACGAACGCCCCCGCCAGGGCCCAGATGAAGGCCATCCTGACGATTCCGCGCATGTGCCTGCGCCGCTTCCTCATTCCTCCTCCGCTCACTCGGGGACGTTCCCGCGGGAACGTCCGACGCGGGCCTCGGCTTCGATCTCGACCCGGTATCCTGACCCGATGAGGCCCGCCTGGACCAGCGTGTTGGCGGGCCGGATGTCGCCGAAACGCCGGCCGTGGGCACGGGCCACGGGCTCCCAGTCCGCCAGTTCCGGCACGAAGATCCGGGTCCGGATCACGTCCTCGAGGCGGCCGCCCAGCGCTTCGATCGCGCCCTCGATCTTGTCGATGACGTAGTGCGTCTGCGAGGCCGGGTCGTCGCCTCCGATCCGGCGGTCCCCGTGCGTGGCCGTCGTCCCGGAGACCGCGATGTGATCGCCCGTCCGCACCGCCCGGCAGTAGCCGGCGAGGTCCTCCCACATCGTGCCGGAATCCACTCGCGTCCGGCCGCCGCTCCCGGACCGGACGGGATACGGCGACGGAAGCTCGTCCAGGTGATCGCTGAGGTCGCCCGCCGCCGTCAGGTAGGGAGGTCGCCGATACTCGTCCCCGCAGTCTCCCGGAACGGGATCCAGGGCCGCGCCCGCCGCAGCCAGCGTTTCCCGGTCGTCGTCATCGAGCCGCAGCGACGAGAGGCGCAGGTTGTCGGCGATGTGCTCGCTCCGCCCCAGCCGGGCGCCGATGATCACGCCCGCCACCGCGGGGCGGTCGAGGATGGCGCGCGCCGCGACGTTCGCCATCGAGACGCCGTGCTTCTCCGCCACCGACCGGACGGCCCGGAGCAGCGTCTGCAGACGGTCCCACCCGCCCGTCGCCTCCACGAAGCGCCGGTATTTCATCTCCGACCAGGTTCGGACGCCGTCCGGACCCGGATCCTCCACGTCGAGCCAGCGCCCGGTCAGAAGGCCGCCCGCCAGCGTTCCGTACGCGAGAAGCTGGACCCCGTGTTCGAGACAGACGTCCGTCATGGCGCCGGCGGCGCGTCCATCGAGGAGGGAGAACGAAACCTGGTTCGACACGACCTCGATGCCGGTGCGGAGGACCATGTCGAGGTGGACGGCGTCGAAGTTCGTGAGTCCGAGGTGCCGGATCAGCCCTTCGTCCTTCAGCTCCTGGAGGGTGAAGAGGCAGTCGAGCCAGCTCGGATCCGCGTAGCGCCAGGCGTGGAACTGAAGGAGGTCGATCGTATCCGCGCGCAGCCGGTCCAGCGACCGCCGGACGGCCTCCCGCACCGTGGCCGGCGTGTGCGCGCCGGGCGCGGGCGTCCACTTCGTGAGGAGCTGGAGGTCACCGTCCCGGTGCGGGGCCCTGGAGGCGCACGCACCGGCGATCTCCTCGGCCGAACCGTAGTGGTCCGCCATGTCGAACGTCGTGAAGCCCGCCTGGCTGTACGCGTCCATCGCGGCCGCGGCGGCCTCCACGTCGATCGGCCCCTCGCGTTCCAGGTCGGCGACCTGCCACAGTCCGGTGAGCACCCGCGAGATCTCCAGGCCGGGAGCGAGTTCCCGGCGCTCCGGCCTACTCAGGAGGCAGCTCGCGGAAGAGGCGGTCGACGTCCGTCCCGGAGGCTCTCAACGTTCTCATCTTTCGGAAGTAGATGAGCGATCCCAGCGCCATGACGCCGATCCAGAGCGGCGTGGAGCGGAAATACCACGCGGCGACGTCCGAGTTGAGGTCCTTCCATGTGTGCGTCACGAGAAACGTCCCCAGGAGGACGATGCCCGCGAGGCAGACGCACGTCCGCAGCTTCGGGCCGCGGAGAACGCGGAAGTTCGCGGCGATCCCGGGGTTCCGCCGCGGGAGGACGAGCACGGAGACGCACATGATGATGAAGTTGACGAGCATCGACGTGACCATGAGGTCGACGCCGAGGAAGAAGTCCCCCGCCCACTCGCTGCCGAGGATCGCCACCGAGGCCAGCGCGGTCGACAGCAGAATGGCCGCGTGCGGCGTGCGGAACGCGGGGTGCACGCGGGCGAGGCCCGACGGAAAGATCCCGTCCTCGGCCCACGCGAAGACGAGGCGCGAGACGGAGAGGATCATCGCCGGCAGGTCGTTGATGAGGGCGATCGCGGCCCCCGCCACGATGAGGACCGTCCAGAACGGCGGGAGCACGTAGCCGAGGAGGCCCGGGGCGGTGAGGTCCTGTTCCTGCGCCCGCGTCCACACGAACTCCCACGGGACCGTGTGATAGACGGCGGCCGCGAAGAGCAGGTAGTAGGCGCCCACGATGAAGACCGCGAGGCCGATCGCGAGGGGGAGCGCGCGGTGCGGATTCCGTGCCTCGCCGCCCGCCTGCGCGATCGCGTCGAAGCCGACGAAGCTGGCGAAGAGGAGGCCGGAGGCGGCGAGAAAGCCGGCCGGACCGAGCGGCGGAGGCGCGGCCGCCGGCACCTCCACGCCTTCGCTCGCGAGCAGCGCCGCCGCGAAGTCACCCTGGTCGAACGAGAATCCGGCCACGATGACGATGGCGCCCAGGGCGAACATGACGACCATGAGCGGCAGCACGGTGCGCTCGTAGGCCTTGAGGCCGCGCAGGTTCACCCACGCGAACGTCCACAGCATCGCGAGCGCCAGCGCCACGCGGACGGAACCCGTGTCCAGCACGTCGGCCAGCCCGGCCATCCCCAGTGCGCCCGCGATGTCCCGCAGGAAGGGGACGATGAGGTAGGAGACGACTCCGATGACGATGGAGAGGCCGAACCACTGCGAGAAGCTCGCCACGAAGCCCCAGTACGGACCGAGCGCCCGGCTCGCGAAGACGTAGCTGCCGCCGGCCCGCGGCATGGCGGAGGCGAGGATCGCGTAGGCGAGCCCCGCGAGGACGGCGGGGAGCGCGCCGAAGGCGAATGCCGGGAGCACGTTCTCCGCGATCCCGGGCACGTTCCGCTGGATCATGACGGGAACCACGTTGATCCCGGCCCCCAGCATCGAGCAGATGCCCGTCGCCGCGAGCCCCCACAGCCCGAGTTGGCGCGCGAGCCCCGTGCTGCCGGCCCCCGGCGCCCCGGCCCCTCCGTTCGCGGTCGTCAGACTTCCTCCCCCGCGAGGAACATCCACGTCTCGACGGCGGTGTCCGGGTTGAGCGACATGCTCTCGATCCCCTCCTCCACGAGCCAGCGCGCGAGATCGGGGTAGTCCGACGGTCCCTGTCCGCAGATCCCGATGTACTTGCCCGCCTTCGCGCAGGCGCGGATCGCCATCGAGAGCGTCGCCTTCACCGCGGCGTCGCGCTCGTCGAAGATGTCGGCGATGAGCCCGGAGTCGCGGTCGAGGCCGAGGGTGAGCTGCGTCATGTCGTTGGACCCGATCGACATCCCGTCGAAGTACTCGAGGAACTCGTCCGCGAGCAGGGCGTTCGAGGGAAGCTCGCACATCATGATGAGCTGCAGCCCGTCCTCCCCGCGGGCGAGGCCGTTCTCCGCCAGGAGGTCGACGACGGCGCGCGCCTCGGCCACGGTGCGGACGAAGGGGACCATCACCCACACGTTGTCGAGCCCGATGCTCCGGCGAACGCGCCGCAGCGCCCGGCATTCGAGTTCGAACGCGGGACGGAAACTCTCCGACACGTAGCGGGACGCGCCGCGGAAGCCGAGCATCGGGTTCTCCTCGTTCGGCTCGTAGCGGCGGCCGCCGATGAGATCCGCGTATTCGTTCGACTTGAAGTCGGAAAGCCGCACGATGACGGGCTCGGGGGCGAAGGCCGCGGCGATCGTCGCGACCCCTTCCGTGAGTTTCTCGACGTAGAACTCGACGGGGTCCGCGTAGCCGGCGTGCTGAAGCCGGATCTCCTCCCGGAGGTCGCCGGGCAGGTCGTCGAAGTCGAGCAGGGCCTGCGGATGGACGCCGATCATGCGGTTGATGATGAACTCGAGCCGGGCGAGGCCCACCCCGTGGTTGGGGATCGAGGCGAAGTCGAACGCACGGTCCGGGTTCCCCACGTTGAGCATGATCTTGACCGGGATCCGGGGCATCGCGCCGAGACGGATCTCCCCCTCCTCGAAGTCGAGCAGCCCTTCGTAGACGTACCCCGCGTCGCCTTCGGCGCAGGACACCGTCACGTCGCCGGCCTCCGCAAGCCGGGCCGTCGCGTCACCGCAGCCGACCACCGCGGGGATGCCGAGTTCGCGCGCGATGATCGCCGCGTGGCAGGTGCGGCCGCCGCGATTCGTGACGATGGCGGCGGACTGCTTCATCATCGGTTCCCAGTCCGGGTCCGTCATGTCCGTGACGAGCACGTCGCCGCGCCGGAAGCGGGCGATCTCCGACGCCGACTCGATAACGCGCGCCGGGCCGCCTCCGATCCGGCCGCCGATGCTGCGCCCCTCGGCAAGCACCCGGCCCCGTTCCTTGAGCGTGAAGCGGGAGATCACTCCGCCCGCGCGACTCTGCACGGTCTCCGGGCGCGCCTGCACGATCCGCAGGCCTCCATCGACGCCATCCCGGGCCCACTCGATGTCCATGGGGCGCCCGTAGTGGTCCTCGATCAGGAGCGCCTGGCGGGCGAGTTCGTGCACCTCGTCGTCCGGGAGCGAGAAGCGAAGCCGGTCCTCCTCGGGAACCGCGACCGTCTCGACCGACGCGGCGGCGGGACCGGTGCCCGCGCCGTCCGTCTCCACGTCCCGCGAGTCCGCGTACACGAGCTTGATCGCCTTGCCGCCGAGGTTTCGCCGAAGGATCGCATGGCGCCCGGCGCGCAGGGCGGGCTTGTAGACGTAGAACTCGTCCGGGTTCACGCCCCCCTGCACGACCGTCTCGCCGAGACCCCAGGCGCTCGTGATGAACACGACGTCCCGGAAGCCCGACTCGGTGTCCAGCGTGAACATCACCCCGCTCGAACCCCTGTCCGCGCGCACCATGCGCTGGACGCCGACGGAGAGCGCGACGTCGCGATGCGCGAACCCGTGGTGGACGCGGTAGGCGATCGCACGGTCGGTGAACAGCGAACCGTAGACCTCGTGGACCGCCGCGAGGACCGCCCCCGCGCCCCGGACGTTGAGCAGCGTGTCCTGCTGTCCCGCGAAGGAGGCTTCCGGGAGGTCCTCGGCCGTGGCGGAGGAGCGCACGGCGACGGGAATGTCGCCGGGGGCGTTGCCGCCGGATGCGCCGAGTTCGCGGTATGCCGCCTCGATCCGCGTGGCGAGTGCCGGCGGAAGCGGCGTGTCGGCGATCCACCTCCGGATCTCGGAGCCCGTGCGGGCAAGCGCCGCCAGGTCCTCGACATCCAGCGCGTCGAGGGTGGCGTGGATGCGGTTTCCGAGGTCGCCCGAGAGGAAGTCGCGGTACGCCCGGGCCGTGATCGCAAAGCCGCCGGGGACCTCCACTCCGGCGGCCGAGAGATGGGAGATCATCTCGCCGAGCGAGGCGTTCTTCCCTCCGACGGATTCGAGATCGGCGAGTCCGATCGACTCGAATGGCGCGATATACCCGGACACGGCGACTCCCAACCCCGGCCTCCCGGCGACCCTGAACGGTTGTCTCCGGCCGATGCAAGCCGGAGAATCAGCGTACGATGACCCAGCGAACGGTTTTCTTCGTCTCCGACCATTCGGGCGTCACGGCCGAGACCCTCGGCCAGAGCCTGATCGCGCAGTTCGACGCCCTCGACTTCACGAAAATCACCGTACCATTCGTCTCCACCGTCGACAAGGCGAAACGGGCGGCCCGGAACATCAACGCCGCCGCGAGGGCGCAGGGGTCGCCGCCCATCGTCTTCAGCACGCTCGTGAAGGAGGACGTGCGGGCCGCCGTTCGCGAGATCGTGGCGGGGACGGATGCCCTCTTCCTGGATTTCTTCGACTCCTTTCTCGGACCGCTCGAGAAGGAACTCGGCCACACCTCGCAGCACGCGATGGGGGTCTCGCACGGCATCCAGAACTACCGGGAATACGACCGCCGCATTGAGGCGATGAACTTCGCGCTGTCTCACGACGACGGCTCGAACCCGCACGGATACGACAGGGCCGACCTCGTCCTGATCGGCGTGTCGAGATCGGGAAAGACACCGACGTGTCTGTATCTCGCCCTCCAGTACGGCGTGTTCGCCGCGAACTATCCCCTCACGGGAAGCGATCTGGAGGAGCGGCGCGTCCCGTCCACCCTCTCCCCGCACCGCGACAAGATCTACGGGCTCACGATCGAGCCCCAGCGCCTGGGGGAGTTGCGGAGCGCGCGCGGGATCGGCCGCCGCTACGCCTCGCCCCGCCAGGTGAGCTTCGAGATCCGTCAGGCGCAGTCGCTGTTCGAGCGCCTCGACATCCCCTTCATCGACGCGACGCGCTGCTCGATCGAGGAACTCGCAAGCCGGATCCTCGACGCCACGCACCTCGAGCGCCGCACGACATCATGATTCACTCTCCGACCGGAGGTCCCACCATGCGTGATTCCCGCATCGACTCGGCTGCCGCCGCCCGTTCGGCTCTCGCCGCCCGCTCCGCTTCCGCCGGCGCTTTGGCGCTTCTCTGTCTCGCGGTCGCCGCGCCCGGGGTCGCCGCGCTCCCGCAGGAAGGCGACGCCGCCCGGGCGTGGGACGTGACCGCGCCGATGGGCGAGACCCGCGAGATCGACTTCACGACGGACGAGGGGACGTGGATGTCGATCGACCTCGAGCCGGGGGGAGAGTGGCTCGTGTTCGACCTCCTCGGGCACATCTACCGGCTTCCGGCGGAGGGGGGCGAAGCCGAGGTCCTCACGCAGAACACCGGCGTGGCGGTCAACTATCACCCGGCCCTGTCGCCGGACGGGTCGACGATCGCGTTCATTTCCGACCGAGGGGGACAGAGCAACCTGTGGCTGATGGACGCGGACGGCTCGAACCCGCGGCCGGTGTTCGAGGACCAGGGGCTGCGCGCGTGGGAGCCGGCCTGGAGTCCCGACGGACGGTTCATCGTCGTGCGCCGCTCCTCGACGAGGCGGGGAGGCGGGGGCGCGCCACCGGGGCTGTGGATGTACTCGAAGGACGGCGGCGAAGGCGTGCAACTCGTCGGGTCGGACTATTCCGGCGCCCAGTGGCCGTCGTTCTCGGCGGATGGGGCGTCGCTCTACTTCCACTTCCGGGCCGCGCCGCCGGGGCTGTGGTCCGGCCGGATGGACATGACGCAGGGGCACAAGCAGATCCGGCGCCTCGACCTCGAGACGGGGCGGGTCGACGAGATCACCTCGGGCATCATGGTTCAGCAGGGGCAGACGTCGAGCGGCGGAGCGATCGCGCCGGAGCCGTCGCCGGACGGGCGCTGGCTCGCCTTCGGGCGCCGCATCCCGGACGGGACGATCTCCCACGACGGGCACCGCTTCGGGCCCCGCACCGCGCTCTGGCTGCGCGACCTGGAGACGGGCGCCGAACGCGTCCTCATGGACCCCATCGAAGTGGACATGGCCGAGGGGATGAAGGTGTCCCGCGACCTGCCGGGGTACAGCTGGGCTTCGGACTCGCGCTCGCTCGTGGTCTCGGCGGGCGGGAAGATCCGCCGCGTGGACCTCGACGGCGCCGTCGCGACGATCCCCTTCACCGCCCGCGTGCAGCGGACGATCTCGGAGATGGCGGGGCGCCCGCAGATGGCGCTGGGCGAGACGTTCAAGGTGAAGTTCCCGCGCTGGACCGCTTCCTCGCCGGACGGGAGCCGGCTCGCCTTCCAGGCGGTCGGACGGGTGTGGATCATGGACCTGCCGGACGGGACGCCGCGCCGGCTCACGCCGGACTCGTTCGAGCCGTTCGAGATGGCGCCCGCGTGGTCGCCGGACGGGCGCTCGATCGCCTTCACGAGCTGGGCGGACGCCGCGCAGGGACAGGTGTGGCGGGTGACGGCGGACGGAGGGGAGCCACGGCAGCTCACGACGCGGGCGGGGGAATATCTCAACACCGTGTGGAGCCCGGACGGCGGGGACATCGTCGTCACGCGGGGGTCGGGAGCGACCTCCCACGGTCGGACCGTGGCGAGCAACCAGTTCTTCGACTTCGTGCGCGTGCCGGCCGAAGGCGGCGAGGCGACGCTGATCGCGAAGGTGGCGCGGCCGTACGCGGGCGGGCGTCCGCTCATGCCGCGGCGGCCCGTCGCGCAGGCGTCGTTCGGACCGGACGGACGGCTCTTCTATCCGGAGGCGCTGGGGCCCGACGACGGCGATCCGGCGGGGACCGAGATCGCCTCCATCCGCCTCGACGGGAGCGACCGCCGGGTCCACTTCACCCTGCCGGACGCGGACGAGGCGGCGGTGTCGCCGGACGGGGCGTGGCTCGCCTTCCAGGAGGGCGACAACGTGTACCGGATGCCGTTCCCGTACGGCGGGACGGGGTCCAACATCGTCCGCATCGCCAAGCGCAGCGGCCAGCTTCCGGTCACGCAGGTCAGCTTCGAGGGCGGGATCCATCCGCGCTGGCGCGACGCGAACACGCTCGAGTTCGTGAGCGGGCCGCGCTACTACACGCACGACCCGACGACGGGCGAGACGGTCGAGACGCCGATCGACCTCGAACTCCCGCGCCACATCGCCCGAGGGAGCGTCGCCTTCACCGGGGCGCGGATCATCACCGCGGAGGACGACGAGGTCATCGAGGGCGGCGACATCGTCGTGCGGGACGGCCGCCTCGCCTGCATCGGCGAGTGCGACACGGCGGGGGCGGACCATGTGATCGACGCCACGGGCACGACGATCATGCCCGGCCTCATCGACATGCACGCCCACCATCACCGCGACCACGTCGGCGTGATCCCGCAGCGCAACTGGGAATCCGCCATCTACATGGCGTACGGCATCACGACGACCCTCGACAACTCGCAATGGTCGTCGAACGTCTTCCCCGCCGCCGAGCTCATCGAGGCGGGCGCCATGATCGGCCCGCGCACCTACAGCACGGGCGACCCGGTCTACTCCGGCGACGGGGCGCGCCAGAACGAGATCTCGAGCTACGAGGTCGCGGAACAGAACGTCGCCCGCCTCGCGTCCTGGGGCGCGGTGATGATCAAGGAGTACCTGCAGCCGCGCCGCGACCAGCGGCAGTGGGTCACGGACGCGGCGCGGATGCGCGGCCTGCGCGTGACCGCCGAGGGCGGCGACATCGAGTACAACATGGGCATGATCATGGACGGCCACACCGGGTGGGAGCATCCGATGAGCTACGTCCCGCTGTACGGCGACGTCGCGAAGTTCTTCGGCCATGCCGACGCGGTGTACTCCCCCACGTTCATCGTCGGCGGCCCCGGCGCCTGGAACGAGGAGTATTTCTTCCAGACGTACGAGGTGTGGAAGGACGAGAAGATGCGCCGCTGGCTGCCCTGGCGGATGCTCATCCCCTCCACCCGGCGCCGCATGATGCGCCCGGAGACCGACTACAGCTTCCCGCTCCTCGCGCGCGGCCTCGGCGACATCATCGAGGAGGGCGGCTGGGGCGCGATCGGCTCGCACGGCCAGTTGCACGGCCTCGGCTCCCACTACGAGGTGTGGATGGCCGCGGCGGGCACGGACGAGATGACCGGGATCGAGGTCGGCACGATCCACGGCGCCCACTTCCTGGGCCTGGCGCACGAGACGGGATCGCTCGCCGAGGGCAAGCTGGCGGACTTCATCGTCCTCGAGTCGAACCCGCTGGACGACATCCGCAACACGGCGGACATCCGTCTCGTGGTGAAGGACGGGATCGTGTACGACGCGGACACGCTGGACGAGGTGTGGCCCGACCCGAAGCCGTTCGGCGACCACTACTGGGTCGACGAGGATGCCCTCATGAGCGACGACCGCCCCACCGACTACTGGGACCGGCGCGGGGAGGGCCGCGGCGGTCCCGGTCCCCGGAACTGACGATGTGACAGGGAGCTGGCAGCGGACGCGAGTTGATCCCAGGTTGAGGGTTACCGGGAACGTGGGGCCGAGGATCGTGGCCGGAGGCGCCGCGGCGAGTCATACGTTTTCCGGAGGAGGCAGACGGGGATGGGAGCTGAACTCATAGGGATTATCGCCGTGGGCGCGACGCTGGCCGGGCTCACCCTCAGCACGTCGCACAGGCAGCGTGATGATCTGAAGACTCTGCGAGGGGAGGTGAACGATCTCCGGGGCGAAGTGCACGGGTTCCGCTTGGAGATCACGGAACGCGTGGCCCGGATCGAGGCCAGAGCGTTTCCGGGTGCGTCCAACGGATCCGGTGGCGCGGGTTGAGAACGATCGGCCGTTGCGTCGATTCGAGTCACGGCCGAGTCACGGAGTTCGCTGTCCGTTGCCGGCGATCGAGCGGCGGATGGCGCGGGCGGTGATCCCGGCGCGGTAGTCGACGAGGCGCCGCCCGTTCTCCACCGTCCGCTCCACCGGCGAGAGGTCGACGCCGTTGATCGAGAAGAGGCCGGCCTCGAGCCGCTGGTCCGCCCGGATCGTCTCCGGATCGACCGTCGCCATAATGGACGAATAGTGATAGTCGTCGTGGTACTCGTTGCGGGTCGCCACGCACTCGTCCGGCTGCTGGAATATATCCAGTTCCTCCTTCAGATAGTCGCAACTGTAGATGTCTTCCGTATAGTACTCCGGGATGAAGTGGACGCGGGCCGGACGGTCCGCCCAGGCGCGATTGAGGGCGGCGGCCACGTTCTCCATCCCGCTGACGTTTCCTCCGCTGTCCCCGATGAGGACGAGATTCTCGAACCCGTGCGCGGCGAGGCTGCCCAGGACATCCGTGAGCATGGCCTCGAACGTCTCCTGCCGGACGCTGATCGTCGCGTGGTAGCGCATGTGTCCGGACGGGGGATCGATGCTTCCCTCCGGGACCAGCTTGATGACGGGCGCGACAAGCGCGTTCCCGAGTTCGCGCGCGATCGCTTCCGCCGTGGCCTGCAGCACGAAGTTGTGTTTCCCGCTCGCGAGGTAGGGGCCGTTCTGCTCGATGCCCCCGGTGCCGATGATCGCCGTCGTCATCCCCTCGGCGAGGGCGTCGCGCACCTCCATCCAGGTCATCTCCTCGATCCACACCGTGTCGAGGCGCTCGATCGGGCGCGGGGCGTCCAGATCCTGTCCGGCGGCCGGGGTCCCGCCGACGATGGCAAGGGCGAACAGGGCGCACGCGACGAGTTGGCGGGTGCGGCGCGAGGACGGCGTACGAGGCGGGGCTTGGCTTGCCACGGCGATCTCCCGTGTCGAGGCTGCGGCGGATGGCGGACGATCCCTACTATACAGCCGGATTCCGCCTGTGCGTCAGAGCCCCGGACCAACGGAGGACCGCCATGAGATCGTTCCCGCGCGTTGCCGCTCGCGCTCCCCGCGCTTCGTTCGCTGCGTCGGCGTGCCTCTTGTCGGCCTCGGTCCTCGCGGGCTGCCAGGCACGGCCGGTCGACCGGGCGCCGTTCGACGTGGTGGAGGCGACGATTCCGGAGATGCAGGCGGCGATGGAGAGCGGGCAGCTCACGTCGCGGCAGCTCGTCATGGAGCACCTGTCGCGGATCGCGCGCTACGAGTGGCAGCTCAACGCGGCCGTCTCGATCAACCCGAACGCGCTCGCGGAGGCCGAGGCGCTCGACGCGGAGCGGGCGGCGGGCAGCGTACGCGGGCCGCTGCACGGCATCCCCGTCGCGCTCAAGGACAACATCCACACGACGCACATCCCGACGACGGGCGGGTCGCTCGCCTTCGAGGGGTATTACCCGCCGTACGAGGCCACGCTGACGACGAACCTGCGCGAGGCGGGCGCGATCATCATCGCGAAGGCGGGGCTCACGGAGTTCGCGAACTTCATGGCGGGGCCGCCGAACCAGATGCCCGGAAACTACAACGCTCTAACGGGTTACGGTCTCAACCCCTACGATCCGCGCCGCGACCCTCGGGAAGACCGCAACGATGGGCGGCCGGCGCTCACGACGGGCGGCTCCAGCTCCGGGATCGGGACGGCCGCGAGCTTCTGGTCCGCGAACGTGGGGACGGATACCGGCGGGTCGATCATCAGCCCCTCGAACGCGAACATGCTCGTCGGCATCCGCCCGACGATCGCGCGCGTCAGCCGCTGGGGCGTGGCTCCGGTGACGCTGGACCACGACATGGCGGGGCCGATGGCCCGCACGGTGACCGACGCGGCGATCATGCTGGGGGCGATGGAGGGGGCCGCGCCCGACCCGAACGACGCGGCCACCGCGCGCTGCGAGGCGCCGCCGGGGCGGGACTACACACCCTTCCTGAACGCCGACGGGCTGGAGGGCGCGCGGATCGGGATCCCCCGGGCCTTCTACTACGAGCCCGTGGAGGTCGGAGGCGAGACGATCGGAGGCCTCGGCGAGGAAGCGGCGGCGCTCATGGCGGAGGCCATCGCGGTCCTCGAGGCGGCGGGCGCCGTGATCGTGGACCCGGCCCAGATCCCCAGCTTCGTCGATCCGGACCCGGAGGCCAACTTCAACACGTGGCCGCTCTGCATCGGCGGGCACCAGGCGAAGGGGTCGGACGAGGGGTGTTCGGTCAACTTCAAGTACGGGATGAAGCGCGACTTCGACGCGTGGCTCGCATCGCTCGGGCCCTCGGCGCCGGTCGCGACGCTCACCGAGCTTCGGGAGTGGAACCTCGCGCACCGCGGCGCGGGGTCGATGAAGTACGAGCAGTCGCGCTACGACATCTCCGATGAGATGGATGTGGAGGCGGACCGCGCCCGGAACGCGGCGGACATGGCGAAGGACTCGCTGCTGAGCCAGATGCGGGGGATCGACGCCGTGCTGGAGGAGTACGACCTCGACGCGATCTTCACGCCCGGAAGCCGGGGAGCCGCCCTCGCCGCGCGGGCGCAGTACCCCCACATCGTCGTGCCCTTCGGCTTCGTGCCCAACGCGCCGACGCCGCCCTTTCCCGAGGGCTTCGACGCGCGGCCCGCGCCGTTCGGGATCGGGCTCACGGGGGCGGCCTGCAGCGAGCCGCGGCTCATCGAACTCGCATACGCCTTCGAGCAGGCCACGCTGCGCCGCGTGCCGCCCGAGAGCTTCCCGTGAGCTACACCGTACAGGATCTCGTCGACCTGTTCGACCTCGAGCCGGTGGAGCGGAACATCTATCGCGGGCAGAACCGGGACATCGGCTCGGGCCGGATCTTCGGGGGACAGGTGCTCGCCCAGTCGCTCGTGGCGGCGCGCCGGACGGTCGACGCCGAGGACCGCTCCGCGCACTCGTTGCACGGGTACTTCATCCTGGCCGGCGACCTGGAGATTCCGGTCGTCTACTTCGTGGACCGCCTGCGCGACGGACGCAGCTTCACCACGCGGCGCGTGACGGCGATCCAGCACGGCCGCGCGATCTTCAACATGTCCGCCTCGTTCCACAAGACGGAGGACGGCATCGAGCACCAGGACGAGATGCCGGAGGTGCTGCCGCCGGAGGCGCTGGAGTCGGAGATCGACATCATCCGGCGGAATGCCGAGCGCGTCCCCGAGCCGCTCCGCTCCCTGCTCACGCAGGACCGGCCGCTCGACCGGCGTCCGGTGGCCCCGCTCGACCCCTTCAAGCCGAAGCCGGACCGGCCCGTCCGGCGAGCCTGGATCCGCACCGTCGGAGAGCTGGGCGACGACCCGCTGGACCACCAGGCCGTCCTCGCCTACGCCTCCGACTACGGGCTGCTGCGCGCCGCCCTCGTTCCGCACGGGCGTACCTTCTTTGACCGCGACCTGATGGGCGCCTCGCTCGACCACGCGATCTGGTTCCACCGTCCCTTCCGGGTCGACGACTGGCTCCTGTACGTGACCGAGAGCACGGTCGCGAGCGGCGCGCGGGCGTTCACGCGCGGGAGCTTTTTCACGCGGGAAGGGGCGCTCGTGGCCTCGGTCGCCCAGGAGGGGGTGATCCGAACCGGCGGCCGGCCCGCTTCGGCCCGGAGGCCCGCAACCGATGAGGGAGACGACAAATGACACGGCGAATCACACGACTCGGCATCCTCTTCTGCCTCGCCGCGGTCGTCGCGGCGTGCGGCGGCTCCGGGGACGAAGGCGGCGCGGCGAACGCGGACGGCGCGGCGCAGCACCTGGAGCCCGTCAACGACCTGCCCGGCCCCTACGAGCGCATCGAACCCTGGGCGGAACTGCCCCCGGGCGCGGTGCAGTGGGGGCAGGTCACGGGCGTCGAGCAGGGACCGGATGGCCATCTCTACGTCATGCACCGCTGCTTCGAGAACAGCTGCGCCGACCGGCCCGAAGACCCGATCGTCAAGTACGACATGTCCGGCCGGGCCCTCGCTTCCTGGGGGGCGGGACTGTTCAACTATCCGCATGGATTTTATGTGGACGATGAGGGAAACGTCTGGGCGACGGACGCCCGCGGAAACGGGGAACTCGGGCACCAGGTGTTCAAGTTCAGCGCCGACGGCGAACTCCTGCTCACGCTCGGGCAGGCCGGCGTCGCGGGCCTCGGACCCGACGTCTTCAACCAGCCGACGGATGTCCTCGTCCTTCCCGGCGGGGATTTCCTCGTCACCGAAGGTCACGGCGAAGGCAACGACCGCGTCGTGCGCTTCAGTCCCGAGGGGGATTTCCTGGACGCCTGGGGCGGGCCCGGCTCCGGCCCCGGCCAGTTCAGCACGCCGCACGCCATCGCCCGCGACTCGCAGGGACGGATCTTCATCGGCGACAGGGCCAACAACCGCATCCAGATCTTCCTCGAGGACGGAACGTTCCTGGAGGAATGGAAGCAGTTCAGCCGTCCCAGCGGGATCTTCATCGACGACGACGACACGATCTACGTCGCGGATTCCGAGAGCTGGGGGCCGAACAACCCCGGCTGGAAGAAGGGGATCCGGATCGGGAGCGCGCGCGACGGATCGGTCTCGTACTTCATCGAGGACATCGAGTCCACGACGATCGAGCACAGCGGCGCCGAAGCCGTGGGCGTGGATTCGGAGGGCAACGTCTACGGCGGCGTCGTCCGCCGACGCATGCTGGAGAAGCACGTGCGCGTGAGATAGGGGACGTCGGCCCGGCTACCTCGTCCAGATCACGACGGCCCCGCAGCGCGCGTCGTATCCACCGAACTCGGGCGGCAGTTCCCCGGCGCCCTGGTACACCTCGATGCCGGCGACCTCCACCGGCAGCACGAGCGTGTCCACTTCCCGGACCGGAATCGGAGAGCCATCGAGGTAGGCGCTGAGTTCACAGCCCCCCGGCGTGAACCCTCCGGCCGCCCTCCGACTCTCGACCCAGCAGTCGCGGAACCCGGAGCCGGGGCAGCGAAGGCGGATGCCGGGCGCGTCGGCGAGCATGTGCGAGACGCGGAGCGGGCGCCGGCGGTCGATGTCCTCCAGCGTGAAGTATGTGCCCCCGCCGATGAGTTCGCCGAAGTACTTGCGGTCGTAGAACCCGTTGATCTCCAGCCGTCGCGGCCGGCTTGCGGTGACCACCAGCGGTTCCATCTCCACCGGTGCGGGCACGAGACCGATCTGAAGTTCCGTGCTCAGTCCGCGGACCACCGTCACCTGGTAGCGGAGGGAAGCGTAGCCGATCCTTTCGACCTCGAGCACCTGCTCGCCACTGGGCACGCCGGTGAGAGCGAAGCGGCCCTGGCGGTCGGTCTGGATCTCGGCCGGCCGGCCGACGAGCGACACCGTGGCCGTGGCCACGGGATCCTCGGTGGACGCGTCGAGCACTCGGCCCACGATCCTCCCCGGCTCGGTGTCTCCGAACAGGACGCGCAGGTGGATCTCGTGCGGCGCGCCGGGCTCGAAGACGACCGTCGCCTCCTCGCTCGAATCATCCCCGAACTCCGCCCATAGCGTCGCCCCCCGCGCGTCGGCGGGGACGCAGAGCGAGAAGCGCCCGTCCGCCGCCGCGGGTTCGCGCAGGGGCCTGAGCACCTGGTCGCCGGTCCAGCGGAGCACGACCGTGGCTCCGGGAAGGTTGAGGGCCCCGGACTCCTCGGTCACGAGCACGTGAAGCGAGGCCCTGTCCCCGCACTCACCCTGCTGGCCCGCGACCGCGCCGGTCACCGCGGCGAGCTGCGCAAGAACCAGGGGCGCCACGGTCACCACTGATCGAACGGTCCGGTTGGTCACGGTTCCGACTCCCGCAAAAAAAGGACTATCTGGTCCAGGCGACGACCGCGCCGCATCGGTTGCGCTCGTCCCGGAACCCGGCCGGCAGACCCTCCAGTCCCTTGTAGATCTCAAGTCCGGCGACTTCGTTCAGCAGCACCGCTCCGCCGATGCCGTATCCGCGTACCGGGATGCCGTCGACATATATGGCCATCGGACAGCCTTTCCATCCCATATGTCCCGCCGTGTTCACCAGCGTCACGCCGCTCCGGCGGATTTCCGGAATATGGTCCGAGATGAAGCGGCCGACGCTGCCGGCCCGCCAGCGCTCGATGTAGTCGGCGGTGAGGAACGTACCGGCGCCGAGCAGCTCGCCCCACAGCTTGCGTTCATAGAAGCCCGTGATCTCCAGCCGGCGCGGCCGCGTGGCCGTCGCCACCAGCGGTTCCATCTCCGCCGACGCCGGGACGAGCCCGACCTCCATTTCCGTCGTGAGACCGCGGTGCACCGTGACCCGGTGGCGCAGCGGCGCGTAACCCGGCCGCCGCACCTTCAGTTCATGCGCCCCGACGGGCAGGCCGCTCAGGACGAACCGCCCACGGCCGTTCGTCCGGACTGTCGCCGTCCTCTCGGGCACGGACACGGCCACCGCGGTCAGCGGACCCTCCGTTACGAGATCGTTCACCCGGCCGATGATCCGTCCCGTCCCCGCCGGGCCGGTGAGGATCCGCAGCCCTACCTCTGTTGTCGCCCCGGGCTCGAACGCGATGACCGCCTGCTCGCTCGAACCGTCGCCGAACTCGGCCCAGAGGGTCGCCCCCCGCGCATCTTCCGGAACGCAAAGATGGAAGCGCCCGTCCGGCCCGGCGGCACCGCGCACCGGCGCGCGCTCGGCAGCCGTCCAGCGAAGGACCACCGTTGCTCCCGGCGCGCGCACGGTCCCCGACTCGTCCGAGACGAAAACACTCAGCGAAGCCCTGTCGCCGCAGCCATCCGCCTGCCGAGCCGCGACGGATCCTGCGCCTGTCGTCGAGAAAACTACCATCAGCACCGCTGTGACCATGCCTCTCCCTCTCTCAGGCGAGCGCGGCGTCGATGGCGGCGGCGTGCCTTCCGAGGAAGGCATCGAATGCCGCCACCAGCGCGTCGCAGTCCTCGTCATCGTGCGCCATCGAGACCGTGACGAACCCGCGTCGGGCCACGTAGAACCCGGCAAGCAGCATCTCGAGCTGGAAGAGGTCGCGGGCCGCCATCGGCGTGTGCGCGACATCGGCGCGGCGGCGGATCGGCGTCCGCTGGAAGTGGACCGTCATGATCGAACCGCGGCCCGTGACCTGCGCGGGCGCGTCCCTCGCCGCCGCGACCCCGTTGAGGGCGGCCCGCAGCGCATCTCCCCGCACCGTCAGCCGGCGCACCGCGTCGGGCGTGAACACATCCCGCAGCCCCGTGAGGCCCGCCGCCATGGTCAGCGAGTTGTTGTTGTGCGTGCCGGGGTGGCTCAGGTGATTCTCCCGGCGCGGATCGAAGCGGTCCATGAGATCGGCGCGTCCCCCGAAGGCGCCGAAGGAGGCGCCGCCCCCGAGGTACTTCCCGAAGGTCGTGAGGTCGGCGTGGATGTCGAGCGCTCCCTGCAGGCCGCCCGGAGCGAGCCGCGACGTCTGGACCTCGTCGAAAATCAGGACGACGCCGGCCCGGCGCGTCGCGTCCCGAAGCGCGTTCAGAAATACGCGGGTCCCGGGGATGCACCCGCCGCCCGCCAGCATGGGCTCGACGAGCACGCAGGCGAGGTCGGTCGCCCGTTCCGCGATGAGGGACCGCGCCGACTCGGCGTCGTTGTAGTCCGCGACGATCCACGGGAAGGGCACGTTGAGGCGCCGGTCGGGGCCGGTGAAGTTCAGCGGCCCGCCGTGATACGCGCCGTCGAACACGAGCACGCCCTCCCGGCAGGTCACGGCGCGCGCCAGGCTGACCGCCATGAGGTTCGCCTCCGTCCCGGAATTCGTGAAGCGCAGCCGGTCGACGGAGGGAAAGCGGCGACAGATGAGTTCGGCGAATTCCTGCTGGTTCGGACTCGGCCCGCCGAGGGTCAGGCCCCTCCCCGCCGCCTCCACGATCGCGTCCCGGATGGCGGGGTTCGAGTGGCCGTAGAGCCCGGCGGTGTAGTCGTTGAGGAAATCGACGTAGACGTGCCCGTCGAGGTCGTGGAGGCGCGACCCTTCGCCCCGGACGATGGTGACGGGGAAGGGGTCGTAGTGGTTGACCGTTCGCGTGTCCGCCCCCGGCAGGTAGTTCGTCGAGCGCTCGAAGCTCGCCTGACTCAGGGGATTCGCCGCCGCGTAGCGCGCCGCCGCGTCGGCCGCGAGTTCCTCCAGTGACCGCGTCCGGACCGGGCCAGTCGTCATCTGTTCCGTCCCCCGCTCGGTTTCCGCTACGTTGCCGGTGCCCCCCGGCGCCCGCGGTGCGAGCGGGCGTCCCCCGGACGGTTGCACCCCATCGGAGGATACCAAGATCGTGGAGAGAAGAAAACTCGCCAATACCGGGCTCGAGGTGTCCCGCGCGTGCATGGGCACCATGACGTTCGGGTCGCAGACCGATGTCGATACCGCTGCGGCGATGGTGGACCTGTGCTTCGAGCGGGGCATCGACTTCTTCGACACCGCGAACGTCTACAACCAGGGCCTGTCGGAGGAGATCCTGGGAGAGGTCCTCGGGGACCGGCGCGCGGATATCGTCCTGGCGAGCAAGGTCTGCAATCCGATGGGAGATCCCGTCGAGTACCGGGGGCTCTCGCGCGACGCGATCCGCCGCGGCATCGACGAGTCGCTGCGGCGGCTCGGCACCGACTATCTCGACATCTATTACCTGCACCTGCCGGACTATGAGACACCGATAGAGGAGAGTCTCGCCACGCTGGAGGAACTCCGGCTGGAAGGTCTCATCCACTATCCGGCGACGTCCAACTACAGCGCGTGGCAGATGGCCGAGATGTTCGCCATCTGCGAGCGGGAGAGCTGGGCGAAGCCGTGGATCGCGCAGCCGATGTACAACCTCGCGGCGCGCGGGATCGAGCAGGAGTATCTCGCGTTCACGAAGCGCTACGGGATCTCGAACGTCGTCTACAACCCGCTCGCGGGCGGGCTCCTCACCGGCAAGCAGAGCCCCGGGGCGCCGCTCCCCGGAACCCGCTTCGACAACAACCGGATGTACCTCGACCGCTTCTGGCACGACGAGTACTTCCGCGCCGTGGCCGAGGTCGGGACGATCGCACGGGAAGCGGACGTGACGCCGGTACAGCTCGCCCTGGGCTGGCTGCGCGCGCAGGAGGGGGCGGACTGCATCATCCTCGGAGCATCACGAATGGCGCACCTCGAGGAGAACCTCGCCGCCTTCGACGCCCCGCCGCTCGGCGCCGAGGTGCTCGCCGCCTGCGATGGCGTGTGGGCGCGGCTGCGGGGGCCGACGCCAGCCTACAACCGCTGAGTCCCGACCGCGGCGCGAACCACGCTCGGGGCGCCGTTACGCGTCGCGGGGCGAGCCCTCCAGCAGGCCCTCGAAGGGACGTTCCTCGGCGCCGTTTTCCGTGCAGACGGCGTAGTGCGTCTCCGCGGACCCGTACAGCGCGACGCCGGCCGTCTCCCCCTGCTTGTTGAGGAGGAAGAAGCGGACATCGAAGTTCGGCAGGCCGCGCTCGTTGAGGAGCCGCGACTCGACCGTGTTCGACCGGATCCGCTCCAGCGTGGCCATGCCCGCGTCGAGGGGGCTCATCCCCTGGCGCATGAACTCGACGGCGAGGAAGGACGAGAGGTTGTAGAGGTTCGCCTCGCCCCGGCCCGTCGAGCCGACGGCGCCGACATCGTTGTCCACGTAGAGCCCGGCCCCGAGGATCGGCGAGTCCCCGGTGCGGCCGGGGATCTTCCACGAGAGGCCGCTCGTCGTGGTGACGCCGCAGATGTCCCCGTCCGCGTTCACCGCGTTGCAGTTCGTCGTACCCCAGAACGAGTGCGCGGGGATCAGGCCGTCGTCGACCATCGAGAGCCCGGCCTCGAGCCGCTTGCGGGGGTCGAGCCAGTGGCCGGGGTCGATTCGCCGGCGCCATTCGAGCCACAGGGCGCGGGACGCCTCCGTATTGAGATCGTCCTCGATCTCGAATCCGAGTTGCCGCGCGAACGCCTGGGCGCCGGCCCCGACGAGGAGGTGATGGTCCGTGAGTTCGGCCACCGCCTTCGCGACGAGCGACGGGGTGCGGACGCCTTCGAGCGCCGCCACGCCGCCCGCCCAGCGCCGGGGTCCGTGCATGCAGCAGGCATCGAGCTGGACGACGCCGTCGGCGTTGGGGAGTCCGCCGTAGCCGATCCCCATCTCGGTGGGGTCGTTCTCCGGAATGTTCACGCCCGCCATGAGCGCGTCGAGCACGTCCTCTCCCTCGACGATCCCGCGGAAGGCGCGTTCCACCGA
Source organism: Gemmatimonadota bacterium (assembly GCA_022820995.1). Taxonomy (GTDB): domain Bacteria; phylum Gemmatimonadota; class Gemmatimonadetes; order Palauibacterales; family Palauibacteraceae; genus Palauibacter. The sequence continues at coordinate 63,345 of JAJEEM010000074.1, forward strand.
GCTTTCCGGTCCGCCGTTGTTGAAGCGGATCCCGCTGAGATCGGAGACGACGATGGGTGGAGCGGCCCGCGGACGGCGGACGGCGGGGGCCCCGAAGCCGGCGGCGTCCCCGGGAGGGCGGCGCTCGGCGGCCAGAGCGGCGGGGGCGGCGGCGATCCCGGCAGCGGAGGCCAGGCCGGCGGCGGAGGTCCGGACGAAGTCTCGGCGGTCCATGCTCATGTTTCTCCATCCTCGATCGGAGGGCTCATGTCCCCTCAACATACGATGATCCAAATGGCCACGGGCACGGGCTCATGTTATCATGGTACGGAATGATGATAACATGATCCCGGAGTGGATTCGGCATGATGATTCGGACGCAGATTTCGGTGGACAGGGAACTCTACGAGCGAGTGAAGGAAGCCGCACGCAGGGAAGGGATTTCCATCGCGGAACTGTGCAGGAGAAGTCTGGCGGAAACCCTCTCGAGGCTGCCCGATGAGCAGCCGTGGATGGCCTATCTCGGGACGTTCGACGGTGAGCCCGAAGACAGCGCGACCGTCGATGAAGTGGTCTACGGGCGCGCGACGCCTTGAAGGGACGAAAGGTCTTCCTCGACACCGGCATCCTCATCGCGGCCCTCAACCGGCGGGACCGGCACCATGCGCAGGCGCGGTCGCTGTTCGGTGGACCCGTGCCGCGCTGGCACACGTCGGTGTTCGTCTGGTCGGAGGCGTATTCCTGGTTCCTGCACCGCCACGGCGAGGAGCAGGCCCGTGCGTGCCGCCGCCTCCTGGAGAACCTCGACGGACTCGCCCTGCTTGAGGGAACATCCCGGCTCCACCGCGACACGTGCCGGGTCCTCGACCGGCTGCGCGGCGCCCGCCTAACGTATGTGGACGCGTCGAGTCTTGCCCTGATGGAACAACACGAGATCGGGATTGCCTGGGCGACCGACCATCACCTTGGGCTCACCGGGGCGGAAGTGTTTCCCAGATCGTGAGCTGCCAATTGACGGAGCGAAGATGAGCATTCGGGTCTGCGTGGGAGGAGCTACGGGGTGGACGGGCGAGAGCGTCGTGGCCGCCATCCTCGAATCGGACGAATTCGAACTGACGGGCGCGGTAGCGCGGCGAGCGGCGGGACAGACGGTCGGCGCAGTGCGTGGAGAGGCGGATGGCTCCCCGGTGCGGATTTCTTCCGACTTGGCGGAAGCGCTCCACGAGCCGGCCGACGTCTACATCGACTACACGCACCCGAGCGCCGTCTACGGCAACATCATGTGCGCGGTGGAAACGGGCGTGGCCGCGGTCGTCGGGACCTCGGGGCTCACGGGAGCGGAGTACGGGGAGATCGACGCGGCCGCACGTGCGCGGGGCGTCGGCGTGATCGCCGCGGGCAACTTCTCGATCACGGCCGCGCTGCTGAAGCACTTCTCCGGCATCGCGGCGCGCCACGTCCCGCACTGGGAGATCGTCGACATGGCCTCGGCGGCGAAGCCTGACGCGCCGAGCGGCACCGCACAGGAACTGGCCGAGTTCCTGGCGACGGTCGCGACGAACGAATACGCCCGACCGGTCGCCGACACGCTGGGCTCACGCGAGGCGCGCGGGGCCACGATCGGCGGCGCGCAGGTCCACTCCCTCCGGCTCCCGAGCTACGTCATCTCCGTGAAATCGATCTTCGGCCTTCCCGGCGAGCGCCTCTCGATCCGGCACGACGCGGGGTCGAGCGCGGAACCTTACGTGGGCGGCACCCTCCTCGCGGCGCGGCTGGCGCCGGAACGGGTGGGGCTCACGCAGGGACTCGACCGGCTGCTGTTCGAGGGATAGGCGCCCCGCGACTGAGGCCGGGAGACGGCGTCGTCGCGTTCCCGTGGGAACGTCTCTCAAGCGGCGGACGTTTCCGCGGGAACGTCTTCAGCCCTCCGGACGGTTGGCGACGATCGCGATCCGGGAGCCGTCGGGGCTCACGGCAAGCCGGGTGATGCCCTCGACGCCCAGTTCCGAGAAATCGGCGATCTCCGTCCAGTCCGAGCCTTCCGACCAGGCGAAGAGTCGACCGCCATCTCCCATGAGCATCTCACCCTCCGGCGTCCAGGCGTAGTCCTCGCGCCCGGGGAGCGTGAGCGTGATCCGCTCGCTGGTTCCCGCGGTCGTGTCCAGACGTTCGATCCACCACTCCTCGTCCGAGACCTTCCGCACGAAGGAGATCTCCTCCGTCCCCGGAATTCGGTGGATGGACCGGCCCGGGCGCTCCGCGACGACCCGGATCTCACCGCTCACGGCATCGCCGACCTGGAGCGTGGGTGGATTTCCGAGGATGAACATCGCCACGACGTGTTCGTTGGCCCACGCGTGGTATCCCACCGGCTCGGCCGTCGCGAAGATCGGTCCCAGCGATTCGCCGGAGATGTCGTAGCGCCAGAGGTATTGCTTGCCCCGGATCTCGTGGATCGCGGAGAAGGCGTCCTGCCCGGGGATCTGGAGCGCGGAGAACTCGCTCGCCTCCTCCGTGCGCGTCAACCGCTCCGACGCGCCGGTGGCCGAGAGTCGCATGATCTCCGTTTGCCTCCGATCCAGCGCCGCCGTGTGGAGGATCGCCGAACCGTCCAGGAGGAAGCTCGGCTGGTTGTCGTACGCGTCGCGGTCCGTCCCCTGCGCCAGACCGGAGACCGCAAGCGCCCCCCCCTCGCGGACGAGCGCACCCATCCAGATGTCGGTCGAGGGAGAGCCCGCGGCCGTCGGCGTGTAATCGTCAGGTGCCGGCCCGATCTCCGGCATCGGCCCATCCGGCGGCTCCGCCGGGAAGGCGACCGCCGCCTCCGGCTCGCCGCTCTCCGGCGCTCCCTCGTTTTCTTGAGCGCAGCCCCCCGCAGCCGCTGCCGCGAACCCGCCGAACACGAGGGCCGCCATCGTTCGCTGAGTCATTTGTGCCATGCCTTCCTCCTAACAGCCCGGCTAAGGGTCTTCCGGCAGGACGCCGAGGATGACGCGTGAGGGGTGTTCGGCGGACCGGTACAGGGTCTGCGTCGCGACCTGGTAGTCTCCGGGTGACGCCGTGTAGGTGTCCACGAACGTCTGCGGGTTGCGGTCGTAGGCCGGGAACCATGAACTCTGGACGTGGACCATGAGCCGGTGTCCCGCCTTGAAGGTGTGGAAGCGGTCCCGGAGGTCGATCTCGATCCTCGTCACCTCTCCCGGCACCATCGGCGCCGGGTTCTCGAGGTCGTTCCGGAAGCGGCCGCGCATGATCTCGCCCGCGAGGTGCATCTGGTAGCCGCCCATCGGGACGTCGCAGTTCGCGCTGGGCGGCGCGTCGTCGGGGTAGACGTCGATCAGCTTCACGATCCAGTCGGAGTCCGTCCCCGTCGTGGAGACGAAGATCTCGGCTCCGATCGGGCCCGCGATGGTCAGATCCTCCTCCAGCGGTTCGGACTGGTACACGAGGACGTCGGGACGCTCCGAGGCGAAGCGCTGGTCCTCCACCTTCCACAGATGGCCCAGCGTCGTGCGCTCTTCGGCCGAGAACGGCACCGGGTTGGCCGGGTCGCTCACGTAGGAATCCGCGTGCGAGTCCGCGGCCGCATCCCCGGCCGACTCCGCGGCGGAATCCGCGGTCCGCGTCGGCGGCTCGAAGCCCAGCGTTCCGTCCGGCCCCAGGTAGAGGCTCACCGGGGTGACGCCCGCCGGCGGCCATGCGTCGTAGGCGCGCCACTCGTTCGTCCCCGTGAGGAAGACGTTCGCCTCCGTCGCGTCCCACGTCCCCTCGTCCTTCAGGTGGTATTCGAAGAAGGGATACTGGAACTCGCGCTGGAAGTGGAGCGAGGTCTTCGTGTCGAACGCGATGCAGCCGAGGAAATCGCCGTCCATGCGCCGCCAGCCGCCGTGGAGCCAGGGGCCGACGACGAGCGTGTTCTCGAGGCCGGGGTTCTCCGCCTCGACCGTCCGGTAGATCGACATCGGGCCGTAGAAGTCCTCGGTGTCGAACCAGCCCGCCACGTTGAGCGTCGCGGGGCGGACGTCGTCCAGGTAGCGGAGGGCGTTCTGCCGCTGCCAGAACTCGTCGTAGTTCGGGTGCTCGATGAAGTCCCGCCACGCGGGCACGTCGCCGTGGAAGTAGAGTTCGTCCACCGCGATGGCCGAACCGGCGTTGAGGAAGAAGTCGTATCCGGAGGGGGTGCCGTAGTCGAAGCGGGCGCCGCGCGTGTCCGTCGGGCCGTCGCGGCGGCGGGCGTTTCCGGAGAGCCAGGAGAAGGCGTACATGATCCGGAAGGCGCCGTTATGGTGCCAGTCGTCGCCGATGAACATGTCCGAGGGCGAAGCCTGGGGTGAGGCGGCCACGAGCGCCGGGTGCGCGTCCACCATCCCCATCACCGTCTGCCAGCCGGGGTAGGAGATTCCCCACTGCCCCACGCGTCCGTTGTGGTTCTCGACGTTCGCGAGCAGCCACTCGATCGTGTCCCGGTTGTCCGTGATCTCGTCGGTGTCGGTGGGACCTCGGGGTTCCGCCGCGGGGGCGCGGATGACCTCGAACTCGCCCTCCGACCGGAACTGACCCCGCACATCCTGGAAGGCGAAGATGTACCCGGAACGGTCGAACTCCGCGGAGGGTCCGAGCGGGTTCCGGTATTCGCCGGGCTCGTAGGGACCGATGGAATAGGGGGTTCGGAAGAGGAGGATCGGATACTCGCGCGAGCGGTCCCGCGGCTCGTAGACGAGCGTGTAGAGTTCGATCCCGTCCCGCATCTCGACCATGTGCTCGGACTTCTCGTAGTTCGCCGCGAGAACCTCGTGGTGCGCCGCCGCGGCGGCTTCAGCATCCGTCTGGACGGGGGGCGACGGCGGCGGCGCGTCCGCTTCCGAGACGCACCCGGCCAGCGACACGGCGGCCAGCCAAGGCAACAGCGGCGCCAGCCACGGATTCGTCTTTATCTGCGGCTCTCCCACGGGACCTCCAGGTCGGCACTCGCCTTGATTGCAACGCAATCATTCTGTAGAGTGCTCAACGACAGGGAGGTAAGAGTCATGGCGAGCATCACGATCCGCAACCTGGACGACGAGGTGAAGACCCGCTTGCGCGTGCGCGCGGCGGGGAACGGCCGCTCCATGGAGGAGGAAGCGCGGCGTATCCTTCGCGACGCCGTCCGGCGCCGGCCGAGTACGGGGAACCTCGCCAGCATCATCCGTTCGCACTTCGGGCCGACGAACGGCATCGACCTGGAGCTGCCGCCGCGAGAACCTGCGCGCGAGCCACCCTCCTTCGACTGAGTTGACCGCCTTGCCCCTGCTACTGGACACCAACGTGGTGTCCGAGTTGATCCGCAAGTTGCCCGATCCGGCGGTCGCAGCCTGGGTCTCGGGCTTTTTCGTGAACGACCTGTTCTTTTCCGCCATCGGCGAAGCCGAATTGCGCTACGGTGCCGCCATCCTCCCGGCCGGCCGACGCCGGGACACGCTCGTATTCGAGATCGACGCGATGCTGCGCGACGCCTTCGAGGACCGGGTGTTGCCGTTCGACAGCGACGCTGCGCGCGAATATGGCAATATCGCCGCCGCGCGCCGTTCGCTCGGACGGCCCGCGGCGCCGGCCGATTGTCAGATTGCCGCGATCGCGGCGTCTCGAGGCATGGCGGTGGCCACGCGCAACGTCCGCGATTTCGAGAACATGGGAATCGAGATCGTGGACCCGTGGGCAGCGGCGTGACCTGCCGACCGGACCCTGCGGACGCCTGAACCCGGCGCGGCCCCGCCAAGGTCACCGGGGTCAGCGGCGTCGGTGAAGCTCCGCCCAGTGGGTGAGCGCGTTGCCGAGGCGCACATTCGGGAGCGTGATCGCGACGACCGAGCCGTTCAGCACGTCGCCCCTGAGCCTGAGTTCGACGGACAGCACGGAGTCCGTCCGGTTCGCGTCCTCGGTGCCGATGTCGCCCCTGAAGCCGCCGCGCAGGTATTCCCCGTCGAAGCGGGCGTTGTTGAGCAGCGTCCACAGGTCGTCTCCCAACTGGACGTGCACGCGCCCGCCGTCATCGATCGCGAGCGCCAGGCGGTGCGGGCCCAGGTGCGTGTCCACCTCGCCGACCCAGTCCCCCGCGAGATCCGGCATGGGCGCGAAATCGATCAGCGCGCCGCCCTCCGCCGCGTCCTCGAGGATCCCCTCGCGCTCAAGGCGGTGGGGGTCCGGGACCTCCGGCCGCGTCGGCTTCGGCACGGCGTCCGGGAACAGCGTGTGCCACAGGAGATTCGAGATGTAGCCGGTGAGGGGCGTCGCCGAGTTCGAGAGGACGACGACCGCCGCGTTCTCTTCCGGGGCGATGGCGAGTTCCGTGCGGACGCCGCCCATCCCGCCGCCGTGGCGCTGGAGCGTGAGGCCGCCCGGGAGGTCCCGCATCACCCACCCGATGCCGTACGCGTTGTCCGGCGCGCTCTCCCGGATCGGCCGCCGCATCGCCTCGATCGACGCGTCCGTGAGGATCCTCCGTTGATGGTCCAGGTCGTGGCCGAGGTGGAACATCCCGAAGCGGACGAGGTCGTGGGCGCTGCTGAACACCGCGGAGCCGCCGGGATGGTCGAAGTCGTAGAAGGGGATCGGACTCTGGTCCGTCGCGTAGCGCGTCGCCGCGAAGTCCTCGAGCCCCGGGCCGATGTCGACGGAGGTCCGGGTGAGTCCGAGCGGCTGGAACACCTCGTCGCGCATGAAATCCAGGTACGACTGTCCCGAGACGCGCTCGATGATGTAGTCGAGGATCCCGTAGCCGAGGTTCGAGTAGTTCCAGCGTTCGTCCGGCGCCGTGACGAGATTCGCGTAGCGGCGGATCGTCTCGTCCATGTGCGGCCGCCGGTACGGTTCGTCCTCGTAGAAGAACTGGTAGTGGAGGGGGAGTCCCGCCGTGTGGCTCGCCACGCGCCGCACCGTGGCGCCGGCGGCGTCCCAGGCCCGTCCGTCGATCTTCGCGGGGCCGAGGTAGTCGTTCGCCGGCGCGTCGAGGTCCACGAGGCCCCGTTCCACGAGGATCATGAGGCCGGTCGCCGTGATCGGCTTCGAGATCGAGGCGAGGGAGTACATCGTGTGCTCCGTGGCGCGGATCCGCCGCTCCCGGTCCGCCCAGCCGAACCCCTCCTCCCACACGACTTCCCCGTCGACCGCGACGGCGACCGCCATGGAGGGCGCGTCCCAAGCGACGAGCGCGCTCCGGATCTCGCTCCGGATAGACGAGAAGTCGGGCATCGTCTGGCCGCGAACATCGGCCGCGCCGAGCACGAATACGACGAGGCAGAGGACGCCAAGCCGCAGGGGGTCGGTGCGCCGGACGACTCGCCTCATGTCACATGCCCCACACGGTGACCGGCGCGCCGCCCTCGGTTTCCTTGCGGCTGTATATTTTCTCGTCCCACGACTTGTGCTCATCGCGGTCGAAGATGACCAGGTGGCCTTCCGGCGCCGTGCAGCGCTCCATGTAGGCGCGCGTCTGCTCGAGGCCCTCGGACAGCGTGCGCTTCGAGCCTCGGCGGAGGACCTTGCACTCGATGACGACCTTCTGTGCGGGGCGCCGCCTCCGGATTCTGCCCTCGGCATCCGCCGATGTCTTTGACGGGACTCCGGCGAGCGGCCACACGATCAGCAGGTCCGTTCGGCCCCGGCCCAACCCGTACTCCCGCTCGATGCGCCCGCCGCTGTTCACGATCCGCTGCAGGAACGCCTGCAACAGGAGTTGCGGGCCGGCTTCCTTGTACTGGAAGCGCTCCACCCAATGCTCGGAGTGCTGCCGGAAGAAATCCTGGAATGCGGCCAGGAGGTCGTCGGCGCGCAAGGCGCCGCTTTCATCCACGTACCAGGCGGACTCGTGCTCGAAACCCGCCTGTGTCGTGTGGGTCAGGTCGCGGGGGATCACTTCGCGGTAGATCGGGTTGGCGATCGCGATGGGGTTCTCCCGCGCCACCAGACCCAGATCGCGCGCGTAGTCGAGATCGTCCACGGGGATCGGGTCGATGGCGGCGCTTCCGCTGAGCAACGGCTCGATCACGCGGCGCACTCGCTCCTCCCGGAGCTTGTCGGTGAGCTGTTCGAGATGCGTCTCCCGGCGCAGGATGAGCCGCTCGCGGGCGGCCTGGATGCCGGTGGCCCGAATCGGCCTTTCGCGGTCGCGGCCGACCTCGTCGCGGAAACAGGCATCATAGGCCAGCGCGTTCACCAGCCACGGCTGGCCCCGGGTGAGTCTCCAGACTTCGGCGCGGGCATGGTCCGTGAACGGCTGTCCGGTGTCCTCTCGGTGCTGCGCGAGCAGCGACTCGACCTCACGCCGTGAGAAATCCCCGAGCCGCAGCGATTCCGCTCGGATGTTGAAGGCGCTTCCGCCGGCGATGACCTCGCGTCCCGAACGTGAGCGTATGCGGTAGTCCCGTACATCGCGGACGCCGCACAGGATCACGCTCTGAGGAAACCGGCGCGGCCGCTCCGGATAGCCCGCCCGGAGTTGGCGCAGCACGGAGACGAGCGAATCTCCCACGAGCGCGTCGACCTCATCGATCAACAGCACAAGCGGCCGGGCGTCCGACTCGGCCCAGCGTGCCAGCGTCTCCCCCAGCGCGTCGTGCGGACCCGCTTCCGCGAGAACATCGCGCCAGATGTCGGCAACGAACCGGTCGTCAAGCGAGTGCCGCGCTCCGCGGGCCAGCGCGCTGAGAATCGCCCGCATGGCCGCCCCCACATCCTCGCGCGATGATTGGCCGACCTCGACGTTGACGTACGCACAGCGGAACTCTCCACCGTCGTTCAGTTTCCGTCGAAGCGCGAGCAGCGCCGATGTTTTGCCCGTCTGGCGCGGCGCATGCAGCACGAAATACTTCTCCTGCCGAAGCAACTCCAGCAGATCGTCCGTATCCAGCCGTGAGAGGGGCGGAACGTAGTAGTGCTTCTTCGGCTTCACGGGGCCGGCTGTGTTGAAGTAGCGCATGTGCCCCGTCATCTCACCTCGGGTCTTCGCATGGCCTCCGCGCGGATCGGGGCAAGGCGCCGCGATCCTTCTTCCTCGGAATCGTTCCGACAATGTACGGTGAAGTCAGGGTCGGCGAGCGTCAACGCGGCCAAACGCCGGTCGCCTCATTGACCGTCGACCGAAGCGGCTTCCATGATGCCTCCATCGACCTGGCGGGTCGACTCGGGGTCGAGGTCTTCGCCCGAGCCCGGCAGGCGGGGAAACAGGATGGGAACCATGGCTGAAATGGATCGGCGCACCTTCCTCGGCACCGGCGTGGCGGCTGGCGCCCTGCTCTCCCTCGGCGGCTGCGCGCCCCGGGGCGATGACGCGCCGCCGGGGTCCGGGGGACCGGCGGACGCTGCCTCCGCGAGCGACGTGCCGGATTTCGCGCTCGACGAGATCACGATCGACGAGGTCCACGCGGGGATGCGGTCGGGGGAGTACACCTGCCGATCGATCACGGAGATGTACCTGGAGCGGATCGAGGCGCTGAACCGGCAGGGGCCGCGCCTGTTCGCGGTGCTCGAGACGAACCCCGACGCGCTCGAGATCGCCGACGCACTCGACCGGGAGTTCCAGGCCTCGGGACCGAGGGGTCCGCTGCACGGCATCCCCATCCTTCTGAAGGACAACGTCGACACGGCGGACGGGATGACGACGACGGCCGGGTCGACCGCGCTTCTCGGGTCCATCGCACCGCAGGACTCGTTCGTGGCGGCGGGGCTGCGCGCGGCGGGGGCGCTGCTGCTCGGCAAGGCGAACATGAGCGAGTGGGCGGGCTGGAAGTCCTTCGAGTTCGGGGCGTCGGGCTGGAGCGGGCGCGGGTGGGACGGCGGCCGGGGCGGCTTCTGCGCGAACCCGTACGCGCTCGACCGCACTCCGGGCGGGTCGAGTTCCGGGTCCGGGTCGGCGGCCGCGGCCAATCTCGCGGTCGCGACGATCGGCTCCGAGACGGACGGCTCGATCGTCGGCCCGTCGTCACGGAACTGCCTCGTCGGCATCAAGCCCACGATCGGCCTCCACAGCCGGGGCGGGGTCATCCCCATCGCCCACAGCCAGGACAGCACCGGCCCCATGGCCCGCACCGTGCGCGACGCCGCGATCATGCTCGGCACCATGGTCGGCGTCGACCCTCGCGACCCGCTGACCGCCGCGAGCGCGGGCAACTTCCTGACCGACTACACCGGCGCGCTCGACCCGGCCGGCCTCGACGGCGCCCGCGTCGGCGTCCTGCGCGAGTACGCCGGCTTCGACAGCCGCGTCGACGCCCTGTTCGAGGAGGCGCTCGACGTGATGCGGGCGGAGGGCGCGACCGTCGTCGACCCCGTCACGCTTCCGGAGGAACTCCGGTTCGGCAACGAGTACGAGATGGAGGTGCTGTACCACGAGTTCAAGGCGGATCTCAACGCGTACCTCGCCTCGCTGGGCCCGGACGCCCCCATCAAGTCGCTCGCCGAACTCATCGAGTACAACGAGGCGAACCACGATCTCGAACTCGCCCTCTACGGACAGGAACTGCACGTGCGCTCGCAGGAGCGCGGGCCGCTCACCGATCAGCGCTATCTCGACGCGCTGGCCGCGAGCCACCGGCTTTCCCGCGACGAAGGGATCGACCGGGCCATGGACGAGCACCAACTGGACGCGCTCGTCGGGATCACGGCGGGGATTCCCGCCATGCAGGATCCGCTCGATGCTTCCGGCGGGGGCGGCGGGGGCTGCTCCACGCCGCCGGCCATGGCCGCCTACCCCAACATGTCCGTGCCGATGGGGTTCATCCGGGGGCTCCCGGTCGGGATGTCGCTGTGCGGCCGCGCGTGGAGCGAGGCGACGCTCATCCGTCTCGCCTACAGCTTCGAGCAGGCGACGAACGTCCGGCGGCCGCCGACGTTCCAGGCGACCGTCCGGGTCTGAGCGCGCCCGCGACCGCCCGCATGCGACCGACCCCGCCCGGGATCGCCGACCGCCGCCGGGGACCGCCTACCGCAGACCGCGAAGCGTGACGCTCACCGACTTCATCGACCGTCACTACCGCCACTTCAACGCGGCGACGCTGAGAGAGGCCGCCGAGGCCTACCGCGACCTGGTCGACGGCGGAGGACGGATGCTCCTCACGCTGGCGGGCGCCATGAGCACGGCGGAACTGGGGCTCTCCCTCGCGGAGATGATCCGGGCCGGGAAGGTGCACGCGATCTGCGCCACCGGCGCGAACCTCGAGGAGGACCTCTTCAACCTCGTGGCGCACGACCATTACCGGCGCATCCCGGACTGGCGCGCGCTCACGGCCGAACAGGAGAAGGATCTCGAGCGGCGGGGGCTGAACCGCGTCACCGACACCTGCATCCCCGAAGCCGAGGCGTTCCGCGCGGTCGAGGCGCCGCTGCGCGAACTGTGGCGGACGGCCGACGCCGCGGACGAGCGCCGGCTCCCGCACGCGTACCTCTACCAGTTGATCCGCGACCGCACGCTCGCGGACCGCTACCAGATCGATCCGGCCGATTCCTGGCTCGTGGCGGCGACGGAGGCCGATCTCCCCCTGTTCGTGCCGGGCTGGGAAGATTCCACGCTGGGCAACGTCCTCGTCGCCGAACAACTCGCCGGCGGACTCGGCCGCCCCGGGCCCGTCCTTGGAGGCACGGAGTACATGGCGGCGCTCGCCGAGTGGTACGCGCGCACGAGCACCGGCCGTGCGGTCGAGGACCTCCCGCACATCGACGCTTCGCGGGAGGAGGCAGGCGGAAGGCCGGTCGGCCTGTTCCAGATCGGGGGCGGGATCGCGGGTGACTTCCCCATCTGCGTCGTCCCCATGATCCGGCAGGACCTGCGCCGCTGGTGCCCCTACTGGGCGTACTTCTGCCAGATCAGCGACTCCACCACGAGCTACGGGTCGTACTCCGGCGCCGTCCCCAACGAGAAGATCACCTGGGGCAAGCTGGACGTGGACACGCCGAAGTTCGTCATCGAGTCCGACGCGACGATCGTCGCCCCGCTCGTGTTCGGCTACGTCCTCGGCTGGTAGACGGCGCCGGCCTCAGCTACCCCCGTCTCCTCCGGCCTCGAGCAGCGCGTCAAGATCCCAACCCTCCAGGGCCTCGACGGCGGCCAGATCCGTCCAGTCGAAGCGGAGCGGCGTGATCGTGACGAGGCCCTCGTTGTGCGCTTCGGTGTCGCTCCCCGCCGGGATGGGGTCCGGCGGGCCGAACACGGGACGGAACCGACGCTCCCCCTCGGCGTCCTCGGCCCCCTCGTCCGGCTCCCTCTCGTCCGGCTCCCCGGCGACCTCCTCGTAGTCGACGCGGAAGTAGCTGCCGCCCATGGGCCGGGCGGCGATGCCGCGTGTCTCGGCCGCCGTCGCGACGGGGAAGTTGAGGGAATAGACGATGCCGGCCTCGGGCCCCCGGCGCCGCAGTTCGGCGACGAAGCGGGCGACGACCCCGGCCGCGTGCTCGAACCCGCCCGGACGCCCGCCCTGCGAGGCCGCCACGGCCGGAATCCGCAGGTACGCCCCCATCATGGCGGCCCCGATCGTCCCGGACATGTGCGAAACCTCGCCGATGTTCGCCCCGCGGTTGATCCCGCTCACGACGAGGTCGAAACCGGACTCCGGCGCGAGCGAGCGGACGGCGAACATGACCGCGCCCGCCGGGGTCGCATCGACGCAGTACATCGACGACCCGTCCCCGCCTCCGTCCGCCGGATAGGTCCGGAGGCGGATCTCCCGGTTCAGGCCGATGCTCATGCTGGTCCCGCTCTGCTGGCCGCAGGGCGCCACGACCGTCACCTCGCCCACCGCCTCCAGCGCCTCCGCGACGGCGTGGATGGCGGGAGACTCGATGCCATCGTCGTTGGTGACGAGAATGTGGTAAGGAGCGTCCACCGGCGGCGCTCCGGCGGTGTCCGCCGCCGGCTCCGCGCCGCAGGAGACGACGGCGGCGCACCCGAGCGCCAGGAGCGGTCGTGCGATGCGCGACTCGGAGGCAGGAGATCTCATCTCGGTTGTTCCCTGTTCTCTCTCAAGTTCTGTTTGTCGTCGTGCCAGCATAGTCTTGTCTGCCGGAGGACGGCGAAACCCGCGGGAGAAGAGGACGCATGAAAACCATCCTGAGGCTGGCGGCCCTCGTCGTCCTGCTGAACATCGTGCGCTACACCGTGGGCGGGTGGATCGAGGGCTTCACGATCATGGAACCCATGCATCGCCCGATGCCGCTCTTCCCCGAGGCGTTCGACCAGGACTTCACCACCGCCGATTTCATGATCTCGCTGGCGTACAACTACGCGATGTGGTTCGTCGCCGCCGTCGTCTTTCATCTCCTGAACCCGGTGCTGAGGGGCTCGATCTGGGTCCGCAGCCTGAAGAGCTATCTCCTGATGGCCGCCTTCTTCTGCGCGCTGGCCGCCGTTTACATGAACCACTACGTGGCGGGGATCCGGCCCTTCTACTACTGGAGCATGGTGGACGCGCTCATCGTGTTCACCGTCGTGGCGCTCGCCAACGCGCTGCTCTATCCCCGGTTCTTCCGCGACCCGCACCCCACCGGATGAGGGTTCGATGAAGACGCTCGGCGTGGGAGCTTCGAGCACCCCCCGGAATCGGCGCCGTATCGCGATGGGCCTTTCGCTCCTCGCGGTCCTGTCCTGCGGCGATTCCGCGACGGCTCCGGCTCCGGCTCCGCCGCCTCCACCCGTTCCTCCTCCCGCCCCCCGGCCGACCACGGTGTCGGTGAACCCGGCCACGGCCGCGTTGACGGCGGTGGGCGCGACGGTCCGGCTGGCGGCGGAGGTGCGCGACCAGAATGGGCAGACGATGGCGGGAGCCACGGTGACCTGGACGAGCGACGCCCCTGCAGTGGCGACCGTGAACTCGGCGGGGGTGGCGACGGCGGTCGCCAACGGCACGGCAACCATCACCGCAACCGCGGGCGACGCTTCGGGAAGCGCCTCGCTGACGGTGGCCCAGGAAGTCAGCGCGGTGGCCGTGACGTTGCCCGCAGACTCGCTGGAGGTGGGAGACACGCTACGCGTGGTCGCCGCGGCTACGGACGCGAACGGACACGCCGTGGAGGAGGCGTCGTTCGCCTGGTCTTCCAGCGACGCGTCGGTGGTCGACGTGGACGAATCGGGGCTGGCGACGGCGGTCGCGGTGGGCACGGCGGTGGTGACGGCCGCGTCGTCGGGCGTCTCGGGGAGCGCGGAGCTGGTGGTCATCCCGGCGGTGGGCGCGGTGACGGTGCGGCCGGACACGGTGCGGTTCACGGCTCTCGGCCAGTCGGTCCGGCTGTCGGCGGAGGTTCTCGACCGCGACGGACGCGTGCTGCCGGGCGTCGCGGCGTCGTGGTCGAGCGGCGACGCCGCGGTGGCGACCGTCGACTCGCTGGGACTGGTCACGGCCGTGGGCGCCGGCGCGACCGTGGTGACGGCGGCGGCGGGCAGGGCGGCGGGCGAGGCGGTCGTGACCGTGATGCAGTCGGCGGACTCGGTTGTGGTGTCGCCGGCGGCGGGGACGATCGCGCCTGGTGACACGCTGCGGTTCACGGCGGAGGCGTTCGACGAGAACGGCCGCGCGGTGCTGGGAGCGGAGTTTAGCTGGTCGTCAGGCGATCGATCCGTCGCGACGGTGGACGCATCGGGTCTCGTACGCGGCGTTGCGGTGGGCGAGGCCACGATCACCGCCACCGCCGGAAGCGCGCGGGGAACCGCCCGGATCACGGTCGCGAACTCGGACCGGGCGACGCTGGAGGCGTTCTATCGGGCGACGAACGGACCGAACTGGGTCAACAGCGAGAACTGGCTCACGGATTCCCCGCTAGACGACTGGTATGGCGTCGTCACGGACGGAGAAGGACGGGTCGTAGAGCTTGTCCTCGAAGGCACGTTCGATCCCGAGAACGCAACGCGTACGCCGCATGGCTTGACGGGCTCAATCCCCCCGGTACTGGGTCGACTCGCGAACCTTGCCGTGCTCGGCCTTTCACGAAACGAACTGACGGGTCCGATCCCGCCGGAACTCGGAAGCCTGTCCCACTTGAGGCGGCTGCTCCTCAACGCCAACAACCTTGTAGGTCCGGTCCCGCCCGAACTCGGAGACCCGTCCCAGCTGGAGCGGCTGGACCTCTCCGCCAACAACCTGATGGGACCGATCCCGCCGGAACTCGGAGACCTGCCCCGTCTGACGTCGCTCAACCTTGCCTTCAACACCCTGACGGGTACGATCCCGCGGGAACTCGGAAACCTGTCCCGTCTGACCTGGCTGTCCCTTTCCCGTAACCACCTCCAAGGACCGGTCCCGACGGAGCTCGGAAACCTGTCCCGCCTGGAGAATCTGTACCTCTACGGCAACGACCTCGAAGGCACGATCCCGCCGAGCGTGCTGCAACTCGTCAATCTGACGCGGCTCGACTTCCGGGGGAACGATGGCCTCTGCGCCCCGGGCACAGCCCCGTTCGCGGCGTGGCTGCGGGACATCGAGAACAGCCGAGGGCCCTTCTGCAATCAGGCCGACCGGGAGGCGCTGGAGGACCTTCATGAGCGCACCGGCGGCTCGAACTGGAGGGACTCCGACGCGTGGCTCGCGACCCAGGCGCTGGAGGAATGGTACGGCGTCACGGCGGATTCCCTCGGCCGCGTCACGGAACTCGATCTCGCCGGCAACGGCCTGACCGGCGAACCCGCTCGCGCGCTGCGCGACCTGAGCCGAATGACCGTCCTGCGGCTCGGCGACAATGAGCTTTCGGGTCGCTTGCCGCTCGGATGGACCGACCTTCCGCTGATCGAGTTCGACTATGCGGGCACGCAGCTATGCGTCCCCGATGACGACGCCTTCCTGAGCTGGCTGAACGGCATTCCGGCGCACGAGGGCACAGGCGCGACGTGCGACGACCTCTCGGACCGGGACATCCTCGAAGTGTTCTACAACGCAACCGGCGGACCGAACTGGAGGAACAACGACAACTGGCTGACGGACGCTCCGTTGGATGCCTGGCACGGCGTCGAGGCCGACACGAGCGGCCGCGTGCGTGAGCTGTCGCTGGAATTCAACGGCCTTGCCGGCCGGATCCCGCCGGAGCTCGGCAACCTGTCCAGCCTGAGGTGGCTCTATCTTTCCGTGAACGACCTGACGGGGCCCATCCCGCCGGAGTTCGGCAACCTGGCCAGCATGGAGTGGCTGCTCCTCTACGACAACAACCTCCAGGGGCCCATCCCGCCGGAATTCGCAAACCTGGCTCGTCTCGAGCGGCTGGACCTCCACCAGAACCATCTCCGGGGGCCGATCCCGCCGGAATTCGCAAGGCTGGCCCGTCTCGAGCGGCTGTACGTCCACGAGAACGATCTCCGGGGGCCGATTCCGCCGGAGTTGGGCCGTCTGACGAGCCTCGAGCGGCTGCACCTGTACGGGAACGACCTGAAGGGCCCGATACCGATTGCCCTCGGGGAGCTGTCGGCGTTGGAGCAACTGCTGCTCGACGGCAACGACCTCTCAGGATCCGTGCCCGCTGAATTCGCAGCTCTCAGGGCGCTTACGGTGTTGCGGCTCGCGCGCAACGCCGCGCTGGAGGGCCCTCTTCCCGTCGGCCTGACGGCTCTGGATCGGCTCGAAGAGCTTCTGGCCGGCGGTACCGGCCTGTGCGCCCCTTCGGATCCCGAGGTCCAGACCTGGCTTCAAGGTATCGGCAGCCGCTGGGTCGCGCCGTGCGCCGAAGGAGAATCGCCGGCCGCGTACCTCACACAGGCGGTGCAATCGTTGAAGCTCCCCGTGCCGCTCGTCGCGGGGAAAAGGTCGCTGCTGCGCGTCTTCGCGACGGCCGAGCGAAGCACGTTCACCGGGATTCCGCCGGTGCGGGCGCGCTTCTTCATCGACGGGCGGGAGACGCACGTGCAGGACATCCCGGGCCAATCGGCGCCGATCCCGGTCGAGGTGGACGAGAGCAGTCTCTCGACATCGGCCAACGCCGAGATTCCGGGATGGGTCGTGCAGCCGGGGCTCGAGATGGTGATGGAGATCGACCCGGAGGGGATGTTGGATCCTGCCCTCGGGGTCGCCGAGCGGATTCCGGCGACGGGCCGGCTGGCGGTCGAGGTTCAAGCCATGCCGCCGCTCGACCTGACGCTGATCCCCTTCATCTGGACGGAGACCCGGGACTCGTCGATCGTGGACGTGGTCGGGGCGATGGCCGCCGACCCCGGGAACCATGAGCGCCTCAGGCCCACGCTTGCGCTGCTGCCGATCGGCGATCTGGCCGTCACCGCACACGAACCCGTGCTGAGTTCAAGCAACAACGCCTACACGCTGTTGAGCCAGACGCAGATGATCCGAACCGTCGAAGGAGGCGATGGCCATTACAAGGGAATGATGATGCCGCCGGTGACAGGAGCGGGCGGCGTGGCCGATCGTCCTGGTTGGTCAAGCTTCTCCCAGCCATTCCCGGACGTGATCGCGCACGAACTCGGCCACAACTTCAATCTTCAGCACGCGCCTTGCGGCAATCCCGCCCTGCTCGACCCTTCGTTCCCCTATCCGGATGGATCGATCGGGGCTTGGGGGTACGACTTCGGCAGCGGGCTCGTGCCGCCTTCCATACCGGACCTGATGTCGTACTGCGGACCGCCCGACGGGATCAGCGACTATCACTTCACAAGAGCGCTCCGGTTCCGTTCGCGCGAGACGGAGAGCGCGACGGCGGCGAACCGCCTCCCGCCGACGCGGGCCCTCCTCCTCTGGGGCGGCGCGGGTGCCGACAGCGTACCGTTTCTGGAACCCGCGTTCGTCGTGGACGCACCGCCGCAGCTTCCGCGCCCCGGCGGAGACTACCGGCTTTCCGGACGCTCCGCGGACGGCGCCGAACTGTTCTCGCTCACCTTCGACATGCCCGAGATCGCCGACGGCGACGGCAGTTCCAGCTTCGCGTTCGCGTTGCCGGTACGGGACGGATGGGCGGGGAACCTCGAGAACATCGTCGTCACCGGGCCCCGGGGGACGGCCACGCTGGACGGCGAGAGCAACGTCCCGATGGCCATCCTGCGCGACCCGCGCAACGGGCGTGTGCGGGGCATCCTGCGGTATCTGGCGCCGAGCATCGCGACGCAGGCCGCCGCGGAGGCGGGGCTGGCGGGCACCGCGGGCCTCCAGGTGCTGTTCAGCCGCGGAATCCCGGACGGCGAGGCCTGGCGGGAATAGCCGGGCGGGCGTGGGCCTGCGTCAGAGAAACTGGTTCGCGGCCAGCGCTCCGGCGTAGGCCAGCGCGAGCATGTAGCCGAACTGGGCCAGCGGCCATTTCCAGCCGGCCGTCTCCCTCCGCATCATCGCGACGGTGGACATGCACTGAAGCGCGAACACGAAGAAGACGAGCAGGGCGATGGCCCCCCCGAAGTCCAGATCCCGCTGCAGCGCCGCACGAAGTTCGAGGGATGTCTCGTCGGTGTCCTCGATGCCGTAGATCGTGCCGAGCGTGCCGACGATGACCTCGCGCGCGGCGAGCGAGGAGACGAGGCCCACCCCGATCCTCCAGTCGAATCCCAGCGGTTCGATCGCCGGTTCTATCACCTGCCCCATCTGTCCGAGCGCGCTCTCCTCGACCGGTGGCGGGGCGCCGTCGACCCGGGGGAACTGCGCCAGGACCCAGAGGATGACGGTCACGGCAAGGATGATCTTCCCCACCCTCCGGAGGAAGATCTTGCTCCGGTCCACGAGCCGCAGCCCGAGCGTCCGCAGCGCCGGAATCCGGTACGGCGGCAGTTCCATCACGAACCCGGCGGGCTTCCCCCTGAGGACGGTGCGCCGAAGGAGGAAGGCGGTGCCGATGGCGGCGGCGAGGCCCAGCGCGTAGAGGCCGAGCATCGTGGCCGCCCGCGTCCCGACGAACGGCCCCAGCAGCGGACGTTCGGGGATGAAGGCGGCGATCAGGAGGGCATAGACCGGCAGCCGGGCCGAGCAGGTCATGAACGGGGCGATGAACATCGTCGCCATCCGGTCGCGTTCGTCCTCCACCGTGCGCGACGAGAGGATCGCCGGGACCGCGCACGCGTAGGCCGAGAGGAGCGGCAGGAACGCGCGCCCCTGCAGCCCGACCCTCAGCATCGTGCGGTCGGCGATCACCGCCGCCCGCGCCATGTAACCGGAGTCCTCCAGGATCCCCAGGAAGAGGAAGAGGATGAGGATCTGGGGGAGAAAGACGAGGACCGAGCCCACCCCCGCCCACACGCCGTCGATGAGAAGATCGCGGAACCAGCTCGCCGGGAGCCGTGCCGCAAGCCATTCGCCGGAGGAGGCGATGCCGAGTTCGACGCCGTCCATGATCGGCGTGGCCCATGTGAAGATGGCCTGAAACACGAGCGCGGCGAGAACGAGAAACACGGCCGGACCGGCGATCCGGTGGAGGAAGAGCGCGTCGAGGCGCTGCGTCAGCTTCGGCGGGCCGGCCGAACGGTATTTGGCGGAGGCGAGCGCGTTCTGGACGACCTCTCGGCGGCGAGCGAGCGCGTCCATCGTCGGCAGCTCGGCTCGTCCGGCTCGCGAACCCGGCCCCGGCCCCGACTTCGCGCCGGCCTCGGGCGTTGCCGCGCGCACGGCGACGCGGTCCAGGAAGTCGGCGACCGCCCCCACGCCCCGCCCGGTGCGGGCGTCGGTCCGGACCACCTCCACGCCGAACGCTTCGGCGAGCGCTTCGTCGTCCAACGTCCCGTCCCCCGCCTCGAGTTCGTCCGCCATGTTGAGGACGAGAAGCGTGGGGCGTTCCCGCTCGAGTACGGGGCCGACGAGCATGAGCTGCGTCTCGAGCCGGACCGCGTCGACGATGAGCACGATGGCCTCGGGCGCTCGCAGCCCTTCGATCCGGCCTTCCAGCACGTCGCGCGTGACGCGCTCATCGGGGGAGCGCGCCGAGAAGCCGCTCACCCCCGGCAGGTCGACGATGTTCAGGTCGAGGCCCGAGGCGAAGCGCGCCCGGCCCACGTGTTTCTCGACCGTGACGCCGGGATAGTTCGCGACCTTCTGCCGCAGTCC
Organism: Gemmatimonadota bacterium; assembly: GCA_022820995.1. Taxonomy (GTDB): domain Bacteria; phylum Gemmatimonadota; class Gemmatimonadetes; order Palauibacterales; family Palauibacteraceae; genus Palauibacter. Next base: position 83,294 of record JAJEEM010000074.1, read on the forward strand.
GGTCAGGCGATTGAAGAGCGTCGTCTTGCCCGAGTTGGGCGGACCGATGAGGGCCACGACCGGCGGACCGGAAGCGGGCGCGTCCGTACCGGCTCCGTGATCCGCGCGCGCTGGGGTCGCGACTGGAGGCATCGTGGGAAACTACCGATAACGATTATCGTTAGTTGAGACTGGTTCTCAACCGAGGAGGACGCTAGTATGTTGCGCTTCAACGGTCAAACCGGGTCGGGGGGACAACGCGGCGTGAAGAACGGAAGATCGAACGGTTCCCGTACGTCACTGATGGACGTACCGCTGCGTCAGGCGGTCGAACTCGAACGCATCGACGCCCCGGACGAGGAAGTCGAACCCCTCCTCGAGCGCGGAATCCTGCCGGGCTGCCGCCTGCGCCGCGTTCGCAACTCCCCTGCGGGAGACCCGATCATCTCCGTCGAGGGCACCCTCCTCGCCCTACGCCGCGAGTCCGCTGCGCAGATCTTCGTCCGCGAGGCCTAGCTGGATCCGGCCGCGCCGGGCACCGTCGCGAAACCCGCTGTTTGAAAGTGCCGGTCCAACGTCAGGGCTTCATCGAGCCCGAGTTCGCGCATCACCGTGAAGCTGACGGCGTCGGCGAGTGAGAAGCGCTGATCGGCGAAGCGCCGGAGCCAGCGATCGATGGCGGCGGCCTCTCGTTCGGGGGTCGTGTATTCGATCCGGTTCGGTGGTTGCCGGATCGCCTCGAGGAAGGCGAGCGCGACCTGCCGACCCCCGCGCCGCAGGAGAAGCGCATGGGTCTCGGCAACCACGAGGTTCGTCGTCACGACCGCAGCCCCTTCACGCACGCGTGTTCGAAGGACCGCGGCCACCCTCTCGTGATCGGGGTGCGAGAGGTCAGACAGCGGATACCACGCGCTGGTATCCACGAACAGCGCCCTCACTCGGAGGCACCGTCCGGGCGTTCGTTCGGCGGGTCGTTCCCCAGTCCGGATGACCAGGACGCGATCTCACCGGAGGCGAGGAACTCGTCGTGATCGCGCGCAGCGTCGACGTGCGGGCGGGCTCCGGCGGCCGAGGCTCCGCGGAAGAGACCGATGATCGAGAGCGCGGGGTGGCGGTCCGGGTCGAAGAGCTGCGTTTCCAGCGCCTCGAGTCCCCGCCTCAGGACATCCGACTTGGTGGTGGCGAGCGCGTCCCGCAAACGACCGAGCCGGTCCTGATCGGTCGGCGCCAGATAGACCTGCACGGGTTCCGCAACCCGCCCACCCCGGCGTGAAGCATGATCTCTATTCATGATTCATGATACCGTGCCGGGGCACCGCGATGCCAGCCCGAGCCCGCGTGAGTGAACCCCTACGCGTAGGGCATCACCGGCACCTTGCCGAGCAGGCGCGCGTAGACCGTGAGCGCGCCCCGGTGGTGCGCCGTGTGATCCGTGATCCCGTTCACGATGGCCCCTCGCGGCTGGCCTTCCATGATCCGCCGGTCCTCGATCGGCGCGTGGAGATCCTCGTCCGACGCGGACCCGATGACCTCGATCGCGCGGCCGTAGGCGCGGTCGACCCAGGCGACCGCTTCGGCCAGTGATGTGACGGCCCTCGCCTCGTCGAGATGTCCTTCGAAGTCCATGTTCCAGCCGTCACCGAACGCGCCGTCGACGAACCAGTCGACCGTGCCGGCGGCGTGCGCCACGTGGCCGGCCACGGTGAAAACATCCGGGTTGGGCCCGAAGCCCGAGTCTTCCTCCTCGAATGTCTCGAGGGTCTTCTTGAGCAGATTTCTGGACATGGAAAGTTGCGCGGTCAGACCTTCGGCGTAGGACATGGAGGGCTCCGTGAGGGTTGATGTTCGGTTTTTATTCGGACGACCGCGGAACGATGCGCGCCGAGCGGGGCGTTGTCAAGCGATCGCCCCTAGTTTCTTCGGGGCCGCCGCGAACCGGACCCGGGAAAGCCGATGCGACCAGAGCGAAACACCGACTCCGCAACCAACGGGCGTACTCCGGTCGGTGTGGGAGGTTGGCTCCTCGTCTATCTCTACGGTTCCATCCCCTTCCTGCTCTTCCATTCGGCGGGCCTGTCGGGGTGGTTTCTCGACTATTCTCTCTGGCTGCTGGGGGCGATCTTCCTTCTCCTCGCGTCCCCGCTCGCTCTCATCCTCCTGAAATCGCCGCGAGCTCCGAGATGGAACATCATCACGCTGTGGGTCGTCGCCATCCTGATCACGCTGCGCGCGGCCGCCGTGCCTTTCAATCCGGAGACCAACGGGGCGGCACAGGGGAGGAGCCCCGGGGAATGGGCGGCCGCAATCGCGATCCTCACGGTCATCGTGATCGGGTCGCTGGCGTGGGCGACGATCTGGACGGCCTACTTCCGCCGATCGCTCCGGGTACGGAACACGTTTCGTCCGCCTGCGGTCGATTCCTAGTGAGGTGTCCCTGAAATGGTTCCCTTCATCGAGCGGCTGGAGGGCGCGCCGATTCAAGGCGGATCTCGGGCGGAAGTCGCCACACCGTGATGACGGGGACGTCGAACTCGTCGGCCCCGATGAAAGCGATGAGGCCGTCCGGGCCGAAGGCGTCCGGCATGTCGGGCAGCGTCGCGGTCCCCGTCTCGAGCGTGCCGGCGTAGCGCCCGTCGGGCGCAATCACGTCGATCGGGCCCGGCTCGTCCGAGCCCGGCTCAGTGCTCCGCTGAACCCACAGGCCTCCGTCCCAGGTCGTGCGCACGGCGGCGATGACCGGAACTTCGGGAAAGAACCGCATGTCCTCGATCGCCTCACGCTGCAGCGATCTCATGTTGTCGATGAACTCGAGAACCGAGGGGGGCGGCGCGCTCCCACGCTGCGTGATCGTGCGATTGCTTTCGGCCTCGAGTCGCCGTTCGCGCTCCACCTGTTCCATCTGCTCCGTCACGGCCAGCGGCTGGATGGGGCGACGCAGGATGCGAGAGACGGCACCCGACGGATCGGCGAGCTTGATGGCCCAGGCGGACGAATCCGAGAACGCGACGCCGCCCGATGGCAGCGCGTCGAACAGGAGGTCCGGTTCGAACCCCCATTCTTCGTCGATCATATCTTCAGGGGCGCCGCTCCGTGGACCCTTCTCCTCGACGGGTGCCCAGGTCTCCACGAGCACTCGGTCCTCGACCTCCTCCGAGGACATGTCGACGCGCTGGATCGTGCGCCGGCTGCGGTCGATCAAGGTGCGCGTACCCGTCCGTTCGGGTCGCAGGTTCGGGCGGCGGGCCATGGCGAACCCCAGGCCCTCTCCGCCCTCTCTCACCATGCGCACGAAGTCGCCCGCGGGACTGAAGACGTGGTATCCCGCGTGCATCATGTCCTCGACGAGGACCTGCCCGTCCTCCCACACCACGAGCTGCGTCGCGGCGCGGAACTCGCCGGGGCCGTCTCCGGCGCGGCCGAACTCGCGCACGAACCCCCCTGTCGGATCCACCACGACGATGCGCGCGCTGGACTCCATCCGGGTCCCGTCCAGGAGGTAGAGGTTGCTCGCGCCGTCGAACGCGATCCCGGAGATGGACGTGAACTCCTCCCACTCGGCCGTCGCCCCGGCGGATCCGAGGCGGTACACCAACTCGAGCTCCGCCGAGACCGGACGATCCTCGGCGGGGAGGTCGACGATCTCCTGGGCCTGGAGGCCCGCCGCCCCGAGCACTGCCGCGCAGGCCGCCAAGTACGCTGCGACGACTCCCGCGCTGGCCCCGGCGGCGCGCGCTGCGGCGAACTGCGGCACACGGCTGACGGTCGGTGGTGACATCCGTCCCATCTTGGCAGCCCCCTGTCACGGCTTAGGTTTGTTCGAGTGTGGGCGCGGTCCCCGGTTCCCCTTCAAGGAATCCGCGCCAACTACTTTGGAGGTAGTAGATATGAAGCGCAAGCGATCTTCCGGCACCATCTCCGGCCCTTCCATCCCTCGGAATTCCCGCACCCTTCGGGTCTCTCTCGTCGCTCTTGGCGCCGCGGTCGCGTGGGTCGGCTGCGGAGGGGGAGACGCGCCCTCCGACGAACCCGCGGGAGCCGCCGACGCCGACGCGCCGCCGCAGTTCGAGACGACGGAGGTCGCCGAGGGGGTGTACCAGTTCCGCTGGATCGGACACAACGCGCTGTTCGCCGTGACCTCGGAGGGGGTCTTCGCCTTCGACCCGATCTCCGTCGAGGCGGCCGCCACCTACGCGGAGGAGATCCGCCGGGTCGCGCCGGGGGCCGAACTCGCCGCCATCGTGTACAGCCACAACCACGCGGATCACGCGACCGGCGCCGAGGTGCTGCGCGAGGCGTTCGGCGCGGATGTCCCCATCTACGCGCACCGGAACGCGGACGCGCCGCTCAGGGAGGCCGCGAACCCCGACCTTCCCCCGCCCACCGCCACCTTCGACGAGACGATGACCCTCGGGGGCGGCGAGATCGAACTCCACTACCTCGGCCGCAGCCACAGCGACGACATCGCGGTCGGCTTCCTGCCGGCGCACAGCCTCGCCTTCGCGGTCGACTTCGTGTCACGCGACCGGTTCGGGTATCAGGACCTCGCCAGCTTCCACTTCCCCGACATGTTCGGCGCCATCGAGGGCCTCCTCGAGATCCCGTTCGAGACGATCGTGTTCGGACACGGCCCCGCGGGCGACCGGGCCGCGATCGAGCGGCAGCTCACCTATTACCGTGATCTGGACGCGGCGGTGCGGGGGGCGGTCGAGGCGGGGCTGAGCGAGGACGAGACGGCCGAGACCGTCCTCATGGAGGACTACAGCCACTGGGACCGCTACGACGACTGGCGCGAACTCAACGTGCGCGGCATGCACCGGAAGCTCACCGCCGCCGGCGTCGGCGAGGGCGAGGAAGAGGGGGAGCACGCCGAGGGCGGCGAGCACGACGGGGAGGGAGAGCACGGCGAGGATCGCGAGGGGCGCGGCGAACACGACCGCGAGGGGCGCGGCGAGCACGAGGGCGAAAACGGCGAGCACGGCGGCGAGGGGGGGCACGCCGAGGGGGATGAGGGAGAAGAGTCCGGCGTCTACATCGGACGGGCCGAGAGCTGGGACGAGACGCGCCGCGGCGCGCGGCTGGTGCTCTCCTTCGATCCGGGCGGGAACGCGTTCGCCGGCACCGTGGAGAACACGACCGGCGAGACGCTCTGCGCGGTACGGGTCGAAGTCCACCTGTCGTCGGGCACGGAACTGGGGCCCGACCCCGCGTACGGATCTGGCCCCCGGCACCTCGACGACCGTCGAGCTCGCAACGGCCGGAGCAGCCTTCGAGCGCTGGACCGCCCACCCGGAAATGTCCCCCTGCGCAGGGTAGCAGACGTTCCCGCGGGAACGTCTCTCCCCGCTCTCACGCGAGGAGGATCTTGAAGGACCGCGTCTTCGCGGCCTCGCAGTGGGTGCCCAGCCCACTCGAGCGGACCTTCGCCTTCTTCTCCGACGCCCACAACCTGGAGCGGCTCACGCCGCCCTTCGTGGGGTTCCGTGTCCTGACTCCGGCTCCGATAGAGATGCGCGTGGGGACGTTGATCGACTACCGACTGCGGCTGCACGGCGTCCCCCTCCGGTGGCGGAGCGAGATCACCCGCTGGGATCCGCCCAACGGCTTCATCGACGAGCAGCGCCGCGGCCCGTACCGGAAGTGGATCCACGAGCACCGCTTACGCGAGGAGGACGGCGGCACGCGCGTGGAGGACCACGTCACGTACGCGGTCCCGGGCGGCACGCTGGTCGACCGACGGTTCGTGCGCCCGGACCTCGAGCGGATCTTCGACTACCGCCGGCGCGTCATCGCGGAGGTGTTCGGAGGTTAGCGTCGGCGGCGGGCGCGATGCGTGCCCGCACGACGTAAGACACATCGAGTTCGTCCGTCACGATCAGCCAGATCAGATCGCCGCGCACGACCGGGGCGACCTGATCGAACAGATGGAGGCCGGGTCCGAAGCCGGGCCCCGGACTCGCGCTTCCGAGGTATTCGCCGTCCCTCGAGTAGACGTCGAAGAGCGTACCCTCGCCGCCGGACGGAGTGCGGACCCACAGGTCGCCCTCCGCCGAAGCGAAGATGGCCTCGACGGCGGGGCTTACGGTGGGGACCCGGGACCAGTCCCATTCGCCCACGCCCATGTTCGAGACCATCTCCCGCATCATGTCGATGACGGAGTCACGTTCGACGACGGGGACGGCGACGGGGGGTCGCCGGGTCTCGACGATGAGCGTCGTGTCACCGCCGGGCCGCCACCTCGTGATGCGGTATCGCGGGTCGCCGCCCCGCGTCGACCAGAAGGCGCCTCGCGGATCGAGGTATCGAATCTCGGCCGGGTAGAAGGGGATCCCGTACATCATGTAGCCGCCGCCCATCTCCTGGTAGAAGGCGCCGGGCTGGCTTGCGGGATCCCATTCCTCGTCGTCCGGGGCGTCGCCCGGCAGCGGAAACGAGTCTACCCGAGTCATCGCGAGATCGTAGACGTGCAGCCGCCTGCGGTTCCCGGACCGCCAGGGCCGGTAGATGCGGTTTCCGTCCACCAGCGCGCCGTTCCAGCACACGTTGAAGTTCGCATCGGCGAAGGGGAAGGATTCCGTGAATCCCTCCTCGGGATCGAAGACGGACATCCGCCCGTTGCGCGTATCCGGCACCCAGATGCGTCCGTCCGGGTCAAGCATGAGTCCGTTCGCGTCGGCGAACTCGCCGGGCCCTTCGCCGCGGCCGCCGTGCGTCGCGACGTGAACGCCATCGGGGCCGAAGACGCGGAGTTCCTGCGCCTGCGAATCGAGGACGGCGAAGCGCCCATCCTCCAGCACGACGAGGCCCTTCAGGTATGCGAACGCGTCCGGTCCGGCGCCTTCCACGGTACCGACGCGGAGTTCCTCCATCAGCGTCCAGATCGGGGAGACATCCGCCCTCGGGACGTTCGTGACGTGGATCGTGCCGGACGGCAGGGTGTCCCGCTCCGTGCTCCAGTCGGGATCCGGAGCGGTGCCGCCACAGTTGGCGAGCGTTACGCACGCCATCGCGAGGAGGGCGGGGTTTGGTCTCGCCGCCGCCATGGCGTCAGCCTGTCGAGCCCAACAGACGGCGGAGCTCGGCGATTTCGTCCTCCAGCGAGCGCTCGATCTCCTCGACGCGCCGGTCGGCGTCGACTTCCTCGATCAGCCGCTCGATCTCGCGCGTCTTCCCTTCAAGGTCATACGCCTCGATCTCGGCTTCGAAGGCCGCGACTTTCCCCGACAGATCGTAGTCTTCGATCTCCTGCTCAAGTTCGCGGATCTTGCCCTCCACATCGTAGGCCGCGATCTGCTGCTCAAGTGCCTGGACCTTCCCGTCCAGGTCGTACGCGGCGATTTCCTCCTCGGTCTGCCGGATGCGCGACTCCCACTCCTGAACCTCCGCCTCCAGGGCGGTCCGGGTGTCGGCATTTTCCGTCCGCCGCATGGCGGCCGTCAGAGGGGAGATCCGGCCGCGGTAGGATGAGATCCGGCCACGCAGACCGCTGACATGACCCCGGTGCCCCGAGATCCGGCCCCGCAGACCGCTGACATGACCCCGGTGCCCCGAGATCCGGCCGCGCAGAGCAGACTCCTCCCCCCGAATCTCCATCGCTTCCTGATACCCGTTCATTATTTCGAGCATCAGATCGTGCCACTGGCGTGCCTCGGCGTCGAAGGTCCGGCGCGCGCCATCGACACTCCACTCGTATTCGATGCCGCCGGGACCCTCGGTGATCACGAGCCGGCGGGTGTTGTCTTCCCTGGACTCGAGAAGAAGCCAGCTGTCGGCACCCACCGCGCGGACCTCGGGGCCGTCGTCGTTCATCACCACGTTTCCGTGTGTCCGCATGCACAGGTACATCCCCGCCACCGATCTCTCGATCGTGCGGTCTCCGCCGTTCCAGCCGGTGGCCCGAAGGCCACCGCTCACCCTCATCGTGCTTATCGAATTGCTGCCGGCCCACGGGCACTGGATCTCCTGCCGGGATAGCCGGTCGACGGATTCCGGCGGCTCCGGACCAGCCGACATGCGGATTGTCCCGTCTGCCTGGGGTTCGACGTCGACCAACACCGCGAGTTCGTGCTCGGGCGGTGGCGGGATTACGGCCGAGGGCGCGGCCACCGGCGCGATCCCGGTTTCCCGGAGTGGCACCTGAGCTTCCCGAGGCGGCACCGGAGCCTCGTCGAACGGGACGGGATGGACGCAAGCGAGGGAGACCCCCGCCGCACCCACGATCGTCAGGGTCACGGCAGTCCGGGTCACGCTGGGACGCGGACGCCTGCGCTTCAGAATGGCCACGATTCTTGTCTCCAGTTGCGAGGTCTTCACGAGAGGGAGCGCGAGTACGTTTGGACGATGGCCGCGGGCAGCCGCGAGCCGCAGAAGGAGGCGGGCGTAGTCGGAGGGACGCGCGCCGAGGGCGAGCACCTCCTCGTCACAGGCCTTCTCGCTGGCGATCTCCGCTCGTCGTGCCGCGAGCCAGCCGAGGGGATGGAACCAATACAGGGCGAGCACGATCCGCCGCATGAGTTGCCGCAGCACGTCCCGTCGACGGATATGGATGAGTTCGTGGGCCAGCACCGCAGCCCGCCGTGCGGGGCTCCACTTCACCGCCGCCGCGGGAAGCAGGATCACGGGCTTCCACAGCCCGCCCGTCATCGGCGTGGGGGCGACGTCGCTGGATAGCAGTTTCACATCCGCGCGAATACGCAGCCGGCGGCGGATCGCGTCGGCCTGCCGGCGCAACGCCGGGTCGCGTAGCGGAAGGGCGGCACGTACGAGCCCGCGCAGGCGCAAGGCTCCGGCCGCCAGCGAGATCAGCGAGATCGCGCAGCCCAGAGCCCAGACAATGAAGAGGACGCGGCCGAGACTCGAAGAGGGCCCGACCTGTCGACCGGTGGCTTGGCCGGGACGGTCGCGCGAGCCCGTGGCCGCCAAGCCCGGCACTTCGGCGCTCGCCCGCGGCATGGTGACGGCGGCGGCCTCAGTCGCGATGGCGGCTCCGGTCACGGCAGGGGCTTCGGTCACGGCAGGAGCTTCGACCGGGGGCGGCTGGGGTTCGCCGCCGCCCGCAGGGAGGATCGGCACGTTCCACGAGGGAGCGAAGACGCCCAGCAGAGGCAACACGAGCACGAGGGCGAACGTCGCGGTCCACAACTGATGAAGGGTCCTCGGCGATCCGCGCCTCCCAAGCCATGCCAGCGCGAGCGCCAGCAGGAGCAGGAGCGTCACCTGCGACGTCAGCGTCACTGCGGGGCTCACCGTCCCTCCTCCGCCGCCTTCTCGATCATCTCCTGGAGGCGGGCGTGTTCCTCCGGGGTGAGGCCGCCCTCGCGAAGCTCGAGCAGGGTGGCCACCGCGCCCTCCACCGAGTCGCCGAAGAAGGTCTTGAGCACGCGGCGCATCGCCGAGCGCCGGGCGCGCAGGGCCGGCATGGTGGGTGAGTAGAGGTACCGGGGTCCATCCGGCTCGCTGACCAGGTGTCCCTTGGTCACGAGCCCGCGCAGGATCGAGCGCACCGCCGAGTAGGTCGGAGGGTCCGCCATGTTCTCCCGGATCTGCGCGGCCGTCGGGGTTCCCAGTTCGTACACGAGGTCCATGACCTCGCGCTCTCGCCTGCTCAGTTCCGGAAGTGGGTTCACCTCGACGATCTCCTTCTCTCACGGACGTCTCACGGGGTCTCACGAAGGGCCGCTGTCCCCTCCGAGAAGAAATCTGGTGCAAGTGTGCTGAAAAATCAACACACTCCGTAGACAACACGCCGTCCCAGAGGGTTGCACCCGGGATGCTCACACGTGAGGAGACGTCCCGCGGGAACGCGCGGACGGGCGATGAGGGACGCGCGCTAGCTGAGCCCGTCTACAGCGATGGCGAACGGATGGCCGACAAGACGCCGGTCGGCCGTGAGCAGCTTGAGCCCCTCCTGCTGAGCCTGGGCCAGAAGCATTTCGTCGAACGGATCCTTGTGCTCGAGGGCCGGCTCCAGCGCCCGCGCGGCATGGAGGACCGTCATGGGGAGAAACGTCACCGCCTGACCTTCCAGAACCGCAAGCACGTCCTGCGGCGCGAAGGGACTCTTGCGCGCGCCGGACGCGCGACGGGCCTGGTGCTTGAGCCGCATTTCCCAGATGGACACCGCGCTCACATGGATGCGGACGTCGCGGCCAACCAGAAAACGGCGCTCGGACTCACCGAATCGCCCTGGCGCTTCCATAAAATCGTAGAGATAGGACGTATCGAGTAGAATGCGCAGCGTCCGTCCCCCTACTCGACGTCCAGGCCAAGCACGCGACGGCTGAACGCCGGATCGTCGTACTCCTTCGGCCACCTCTCCCGGTCGCCCTCGATCCCAAGCCGACGGCGTGCGGCTTCCAACTTGTCGAAGTCGATTCCGCCGCCGTGGTCGCACCGCACGAGTTCGACGGCCGGGCGGCCATGCTTGGTAATGATCACGCGCTCGCCGTTGCGGGCGGCGGCGATGAGTTCGGAGAGGCGGGCCTTCGCTTCCCGTATTGCGAGTTCCATCGCGGATTGCTCCCGGTTGTGCTTTACGGACTCAGTATGCAACACCGCACCCTCCAATTCAAGACCACATCGTGACTACAAACAAGTTATCGGCGGATCTGGATGACCTTCACGCCTTCGATGTCGAGATCGGTCCAGCTTCGGTCGGCGGTGAGGGCGGGGAGTCCGAGCCTGCACGCGGTGGCCAGGCACGCCCGGTCACCGAGTCCGAGGCCCTGGCGCCGCGTCCGCTGGCGGTAGGCGCCGCTGAGCAGGGCCGTCGGATGGTCGAAGGGAACGACCTCGATCCCCGTTTCCGCAATCGCGTCGGCCACCGCCGCCGAGAACCAGCCTTCCTGCGAGAGACGCGCCGCGACCTCGGCCACGTTCACCGACGACATGGCGGCTCCTCGCTGGAGCGCGCGTGCGACGCGTTCCGCTCCGGGTTCCTCGAACAGTGCCGCGAGGACGGCCGAGGCGTCCAGGACGCTCTCGACGGGTTCATTCACGGGCGGCTTCGGCTCGCCGTTCCAGGATGAACTCATCGACGACGCTTCCGGAGCCCTTCCGCTTCCGCCTCGCCATGTCCTGCAGGCGCGCGAGGGCCGCGAGCGGAGTGCGCAGCCGGATCGTGTCGCCCTCCAGGCGCATGACCAACTGCTGCCGCCCCCGGATGTCCAATGCCCTGCGAAAGCGGGCGGGGACGACCAGCCGGCCGGCTTCGTCGATCGTCACGCGTTCCGTGTCGGGAAGGGGGTCGGGCAAAGCGTCGGGTGAGGCCGCGGCCGCCGAATTCCGGGACTCTTCCTTCATGGTAAGATCCATATTTCTGGTAAGTTTCTTGGGAATACCATAACCAGGCCTGCTGCTGCATGCCAGACTCCGCCTTCGTCGATACCATGGGAGACCGCGCTCGGACCTCCACAGTTTCGCGATGGCCATCAACGCGGGATCATCACCGCGGAAGGCGTCCGTCGCACCAGGCTCGAATCAGCGTCGAATCAGATCGAATCAAGGAAGGGCTCAGCGTGATCACACTCGAGGGAAAGACCGCCATCGTCACCGGGGCGGCGAAGGGGATCGGCGCCGCGTGCGCGCTTGCCTTCGCCCGTCACGGGGCGGATGTCGTGCTGGGGGACGTACTGGAGGACCGGTGCGCCGAGACCGCCCGCGTCATCGCGGAGGAGACGGGGCGGGAGACGCTCGCCGTGCACGCGGACGTGAGCGGGGAGAGCGACTGCGCCGCCCTGCTCGACGCCTGCACGGAACGGTTCGGCCGCTGCGACATCCTGCTCAACAACGCGGGGATCATCGCGGCGGGCTCGATCCTGGACGCCGAGGTCGAGGACTTCGACCGGGTGCTCGGCGTCAACCTTCGGGGGACCTTCCTCATGTCCCGGCTCGTGGCGCGGGACATGGTCGCGCGCGGGGTGAAGGGGTCGATCATCCACATGTCCTCGACGAACGCGGTGGTGACGATCCCGAACGAGCTCGCCTACGCCGCCTCCAAGGGCGGGATCATGCAGCTCACCAAGGTGATGGCGCTCGCGCTCGCGCCGCATGACATCCGGGTGAACGCGATCGGGCCGGGGACGATCATCACCGACATCCTCGACTCTGTCATCGCCGACGAGGAGGCGCGGCGCACGATCCTCTCCCGCACGCCGCTGGGGCGGTTCGGGGAGCCGGACGAGATCGGGACGGTGGCCGTCTTCCTCGCGAGCGACTACGCCTCGTACCTCACGGGCGAGACGATCTATCCGGACGGCGGACGCCTGGCGCTGAACTACACCGTCCCGCTGCGCGAAGACGGGTGAGCGGCACCGCGGCGAAGGGGCCGGACGGCGGACCCATGCCCGAGGCCCGGCTCGCGATCGACATCGGCGGGATCTTCACGGACGTGGCGCTGGAGACCGGCGGGCGCCTCGTCACGACGAAGGTGCTCACGACCGCCTCGGCGCCCGAGCGGGGCGTGCTGGAGGGCGTGCACAAGGTGCTGGGGCTGGCGGACGTCCCGCCCCCCGCCGTCCGTCTCGTCATCCACGGCACGACGCTGGCCACGAACGCGATCATCGAGCGCCGGGGCGCGCGCACCGCGCTGATCGTGACATCCGGGCACCGCGACGCGCTCGAGATGGCGCACGAGAACCGCTTCGAGCAGTACGACATCGGGGTCGATCGTCCGGAGCCCCTGGTGCCGCGGCGTCTCCGGCTTCCGGTGGAGGAGCGGGTCGACCACCGCGGACGCATCCTCGTCCCGCTGGAGGAGGATTCGGTGCGGGCGCTCCTCCCGGCGCTCGAGGCGGAGGGGGTGCAGTCCGTCGCGGTCGGGCTCATCCACGGCTACGCCAACCCCGCGCACGAACGGCGGATCGGGGAGATCCTCGACGCGTGGCGACCGGGGCTGCCGGTGACGCTGGCCTCGGACGTGTGCCCCGAAGTCCGGGAGTACGAGAGACAGTCCACGGCCTGCGCGAACGCGTACGTCCAGCCGCTCATGGCGCGCTACCTCACGGGGCTCGCGGAGTCGCTGCGCGAGTCGGGCCTCGCCTGCCCTTTCCTTCTCATGACCTCCGGGGGCGGGCTCACGACGCTCGACACAGCCGTCGCGGCCCCTGTCCGCCTCGTCGAGTCCGGACCCGCCGGCGGCGCCATCCTCGCCAGCCACCTGGCGCGCGACCTGGAACTGGGGGATGTCCTCTCCTTCGACATGGGCGGGACGACGGCCAAGCTGTGCATGATCGACGGCGGCCGGCCGCTCCATTCGCGCACCTTCGAGGTCGCGCGCAGCTACCGCTTCAAGCAGGGGAGCGGACTGCCGGTGCGGATTCCCGTCATCGAGATGGTGGAGATCGGGGCCGGGGGCGGGTCGATCGCGGGGGTCGACGACCTGGAGCGGATCCAGGTGGGGCCCGCGAGCGCCGGGTCGGAGCCCGGGCCGGCGGCGTACGGACGCGGCGGAGACGAACCCACGGTGACCGACGCGGACGTCGTCCTGGGACGGATCGACCCGGAGTTCTTCGCGGGAGGCTCGATTTCCCTCGACAGAGAGGGATCCGAAGCCGCGATCGCGACTCGCGTAGGCGACGAACTGAGGCTCGACGCGAAGCTCGCCGCGCTCGGCATCAGCGAGATGGTGGACGAGAACATGTCCAACGCGGCGCGCACGCATGCCGTCGAGTGGGGGAAGGGCGTGGCCGGACGCACGCTCATCGCCTTCGGCGGCTCCGCCCCGATCCACGCGGCGCGCCTCGCCGACAAGCTGGACGTGGACCGCTTTCTGGTGCCCGCCGACGCGGGAGTGGGGTCGGCGGTGGGCTTCCTCCTCGCGCCGATCTCCTACGAGGTCGTGCGCAGCCGCTACATGCGCCTGTCCGGGTTCGACCCCGGCGTCGTCCGCGCGGTGTTCGATGAGATGAGAGACGAGGCCGTGGCGGTGGTGTCCAGCGGAGCGCCGGGTGCGCCGACGAGCGAGAAGGCGCGCGCCTACATGCGCTATGTGGGACAGGGCCATGAGATCGGCGTCGACGTCCCCGCGGACCTCGAGAACGCGGCGGCGCTGCGCGAAGCGTTCGACCGCGGCTACGAGACGGTGTACGGACGCACGATCCCGGGACTGGACATCGAGGTTCTGAGCTGGACGCTCGTCGTGTCGGCGCCCGCAGCGGCGCCGGTGACGGAGGCCGCGACGCCGGCCGCGGACGTTCCCGCGGGAACGTCTCGCGGCGGGCAGGAAGGGCAGGCCGGCGCGGAGACACCGGAGCCCGAGCGCTGGACCGAACTGTGGGACGGCCCCGGCGGCGGGTCGGCGGCGGCCGCCGTCCACGCCCGCGCGGGGCTGGCCGGAGGGGCCCGGATCGCGGGTCCGGCGCTGATCGCCGAGGACCAGACGACCACCGTGGTCCCGGACGGCTGGGAGGCGCGGGTCGCGGCCGGGGGCCACCTCCTCGTCGAGCGGCAGGTGGCGGCCGATGCGGCGGCGGGCGCGGCATG